>NC_015067.1:600000-1200000 GCF_000196555.1 Bifidobacterium longum subsp. longum JCM 1217
AGATACCAGTGCCGATGATCGCGCCGATGCCGAGCATCGTCAGATCGAAGGTGCGCATCGTGCGCTTCAGGGGAGTGGATTCGGCGACAAGCTGATCCACGCTTTTCTTACGAAACAGATCCATGTTCTTCTCTCATGAAATCTAGGATTATGGGGCTGAACCGGACGGATTTCCGGGATCCCGGCACGCCTCAACGCCGGGAATCAAAGGCGGCTTCCGAGAAACCGCATATCGGTCATTAGTGTACGACTGCCGGGCGAAAACAGACGATTGCGACTACACGTCACATTCTCGCGCAACAATAGGTGTCTATGAGCATGAACGCAGCACCTGAAATCGCATTCTCGTCCGAGCAGGGCAAGGCCAACTATGCGGCCGCCCGCCGCCAATACCCCGCACAGGCCATCGTGGACCTCAAAACCATGCGCGACAACATGGCCCACCTGGTCTCCGTGGTCGGCGGGCCCGCTTCCGGCACGGCGGTGATGGGTGTGGTCAAGGCCGACGCCTACGGCCACGGACTGCTGCCCGCCGCCCTGGCCGCGCTCGCCGGCGGCGCCACATGGCTCGGCACCGCGCAGTCGCACGAAGCGTTGCTGCTGCGCAAGCTCGGCATCGGCCCCGACCGTTGCCGCATTCTGACTTGGGTCTACAACGGCACCGAAGTGCCATTTGATGAGCTGATCGCCGCCGACATCGACGTATCGGTCGGCTCCCTGCCCGGCATCGACGCGGTGGCCGCCGCCGCACGCAGGCTCGGCAAGCCCGCCCGCGTACACGTCAAGGTCGATTCCGGCTTCGGTCGCAACGGTTTCACGCCGGCCGGATTCGACGCCGCGCTCGCCAAACTCGTGCCGCTCGCCAAAGGGGGCGTGTTGCATATTGTGGGTCAGTGGAGCCATCTCGCCGTGGCCGATTCGCCCGATGTGCCCGAATTCGTGTCCTCCACCGACCGCCAGATCGAAACATTCAAGGACTTCACGCGCCGCATGGAACAGGCCGGCATTCCGCCGGAGATCCGTCACCTGGCCAACACGGCGGCCACTTTGGACCGCCCGGAGATTCACTTCGAACTTACCCGCCCCGGCATCGGCCTGTACGGCTACGAGCCCGATCCCGCGATGGGCACCCCGCGCGACTGGCATCTGACCCCGGCCATGCGCCTGCAGGCGCAGCTCGGCACGGTCAAGGATGTGGAGGCCGGCCATGGCATCTCTTATGGCCGCACCTACCTGACCCCGGACAACACCTCGACCGCTATTGTGCCGCTGGGCTACGCCGATGGCATCCACCGCTCCGCTTCCGGTTTCGATATGGAAGGTGCCAAGCACGTGGAGAAGCCGGGCGGCCCGGTGCGCATCATGACCACTGAAGGTCCGAAGCTCTACCGCGTGTGCGGCCGCGTGTGCATGGACCAGTTCATCGTGGACCTGCACGGATCCGCCGCCGAACTCGGCGTTCACGAGGGCGACACGGTCGAACTGTTCGGCCCGGGCCGCGGCGAGGATTACGTTGAGCCTACCGCCGACGATTGGGCCCGCGCCGCCGACACCATCAGCTACGAGATCTTCACCTGCCTGCGCAACCGCATCCCGCGCCTTTACGAGCATGCCGCCGAAGTACTGCCCGCCGCCGACCTCGCCAAACTCGACCCCGCGACGCTGCTATAAGGTGCATTAACGCCATACGGTGGCACCCCGTAATCCCTTCTTCCCGAATATGTGCCACTGATATGTGCTGAGCGTCACATATTCGGGAAATCGGCCCCAATCTCCCGAATATGTGCCGTTGAGTTGACGTCAGTGGCACATATTCGGGAAGTCGGGATTACTGCGGCCGATATGTGTGCCTATGCTTGGCATATGGAAACGACTTTGGATGGGGAACAGGTGCTGAGCGACGAGGGCTACAGCGCCTTCGACGAGGAGCGATGGGCACCCGAGCCGCCCAAATCCAAGTCACGCACTGCGTTCGAGCGCGATCGCGCGCGACTGATTCATTCGTCCGCTTTGCGGCGTTTGGGCGCGAAAAGCCAGATTCTGATTGCCGGTACCGACGATTTCGCTCGCACTCGACTGACGCATACGCTGGAAGTCGCCCAGATCGGTCGCCAAATCGGCGCATTGCTCGGCTGTGATCCGGACGTGGTCGACTGCGCCTGTCTGGCCCACGACCTTGGTCACCCGCCGTTCGGGCACAATGGGGAGCGTGCGCTCGCCGACATCGCCGGCAATATCGGCGGCTTCGAGGGCAACGCACAGACCATGCGTATCCTGACCCGGCTCGAACCCAAGATCTTTCACCCGGACGGGCGTTCGGCCGGCGTGAACCTGACCCGTGCGGCCTTGGATGCGGCCGTCAAATACCCGTGGACCTTGGCCGAAGCCGACCGACACCCGAAGGGGGAGCGGTCGAAGAAATTCTGCGTCTACCCGGATGACGAACCGGTGTTCCGCTGGCTCAAAATCGGCGCGCCCCAGGCCGCCAAACCCATGGAATGCCAGATCATGGACCTTTCGGATGATATCGCCTACTCCGTGCATGACGTCGAGGATTCCATCGCCACCGGCGCGTTCGATCCGATTGTGCTCGCCGATCCGAAGATGCTGGACCACATCATCGAGCAGACGCGCGCATGGTATGGGGCGAAGTGGGATGCCGACAAGCTGCTGGCCGCGTTCATGCGATTGCGCCGAGAGCATTTGTTCCCTGCACATTTCAATGGTTCGCGCGAATCGTTGGCGCAGCTTAAGAACATTACGTCCGATTTGATCGGCCGCTTCTGCTGGTCGGTGGAGACCGCCACGCGCGACACGTATGGGCCCGGGCCGTTGACCCGGTATTCCTCGAACATCGTGATTCCCGAGAACACGAATTACGAGATCGTGGCACTGAAGGGCATCGCCGTGTACTTCGTCATGGCGCCTCGCGAGCGCGAGCCATTCCATCAGGAGGAGCTCAAGATCGTATCGGATTTGGTCGATGTGCTTATGGCCGATTCGCCGCTCCCATCCGACGCTTTGGAAAGCCAGTTCCTGGCCGATTGGAATGAATCCACCAATGACAACGAGCGCCTGCGCGTCGCCATCGATCAGGTCGCAAGCCTGACCGACAACTCCGCTCTGGCCCTGCACTCCATCTTGTGCTGAGGGCGTGTTGGACGGGTGCTTCCCTCAGTCTCGCTGCGCGAGCCAGCTCCCCTCGGGTGAGGGGAGCTGTCGCTGTAGGCGACTGAAGGGAGTTTCGCGGAAGAAATGATAACCGACGGTAAAAATTTACCGTGTCTCAGGTGAGGCGGTACTCTAGAGACTTATGGTCGGAATGATTAAGAAAGAAGATGTCGAGAAGGTGCGCGCCGCCGCGGACCTGTATGACATTGTATCTGCGACCGTAACGCTTAAGCCCTCCGGCACCGGCACCTTCGTGGGCCTGTGCCCATTCCACGACGAGAAAACCGGCAGCTTCAACGTGCGCCCCTCACTCGGCGTGTGGCACTGCTTCGGCTGCGGCTTGGGTGGCGACGTATTCAAATACGTCGAACAATCCGAAAACATCGACTTCCGTGAAGCCGTGGAACTGCTCGCCGACAAGTACCATATCGAGCTGCACTACGAGAACAGCGGCAACGGCCCGAACCGCGAGAACACCGGCTCCAAGCGCACCCGACTGCTGGAAGCCTGCGAGGAAGCCCAACGCTTCTTCGTCTCCCAGATCCTGACCAAGGAAGCACTGCCCGCCCGCAAGCTGCTCGGAGGCCGCAACTTCTCCCAAGCCGACTGCGAACGTTTCGGTTGCGGCTACGCGCCCCAAGGTTGGGATAATCTTGTGCGCCACTTGGCCTCCAAGGGGTTTACGCAGAAGGAAATCCTCGACGCGGGCTTGGCCCGCCAAGGCCAGCGCGGCATCTATGACTATTTCCGCGGCCGCGTGACGTGGCCTATCCGCGATTCGACCGGCCGCACGCTCGGCTTCGGCGCGCGCAAACTATACGAAGACGATCAGATCGCCGCCAAATACATCAACACGCCGGATACGCAGCTCTACCGCAAAACCCAGGTGCTTTACGGCATCGATTTGGCGAAATCCGCCATCGTCAAGAAGCGGCAGGTGGTGATCGTCGAAGGCTATACGGACGTGATGGCCATGCACTTGGCCGGCATTGACACCGCCATCGCCACGTGCGGTACGGCGTTCGGCGCCGAGCACGCCAAGATTGTGCGCCGCCTGATCGCCGACGATTCGCTGGGTGCGGTCCAGCTGGTCGGGCCGTTGAAGGTCAAGGACCAGCCGTTGAGCTCGCGCATCGTGTTCACGTTCGATGGTGACGCCGCCGGCCAGAAAGCCGCGCTGCATGCCTTCGGCCTTGATTCGGCCTTCCTCTCCCAAACCTTCGTGGCCGTGGCCGACGACAATCTCGACCCGTGCGACCTGCGCATCGAGCGAGGCAACGAAGCAGTGCGCTCGCTGATCGCCCGCGCCAAACCGTTGTATGACTTCGTGATTGACGCCGCCATCAGCCGGTTCGATCTGACCTACACGCCCGGCCAAGTGGGTGCGATGAAAGCCGTGGCCCCGCTGGTGGCGCAGATTCGCGACCGCTCCCTGTGGGACGCTTACGTGCGCAAGTCCGCGGGCCGTATCGGTGTGGACCTTGAGGTGATGCGCCGCGAGGTGATGAACGCACGCCGGCAGATGCATGTACGCGATGAGGACGCCTACGCGCCCAAACGTCGATTCGAGCGTGACGAGCCGCGTGTGGAACCCGGCACCAACCCGTACGCCAATCCGGCCACGCGCAAGGCCTTGGAGCGCCGTGACGCCGCCGAACAGGCATATTTCAAGATCGACGACGCCGTATTCATCGCCGAACAGCAGTTCATGGCCGTGCTGATTCAGGTGCCGCGCGCCATCGACCGCACCATGTTCGGGCAGCTGACCATCGACCATTTCATGACTTCGGTGTTCCGCACCCTGTTCCAGGCGATCGCGGCCGCCGGCGGACTGCCATCCGACGATACCCCGCAGGGGCTGTGGATGCACAACCTTACCAAGGCCGGCGGGCCGATGCTCAATCAGGTGATCAACGAGCTGGCTGTCATGCCTCTGCCTCTGCCTGGCGACGACAGTGGCAACGGTGCGCAGCCGGTGCAGGCCAACGTGTCGGGAGGAGGTGTTGGCGTGAATGGCGGTGCCGCCGCAGTACAGCTGCGTCCTGCCACGCCGGAGGAGCAGCGCTACGCCACTGAGCTTCTCACCCGATTGTTGGACATGGGCTTCATGCGCCAGATCGGTTTGGCCAAACGCCGCATGGCCCAACTGCCCGACGGCGAAGAGAAGATAACCCTCCTCGGCCAAATCGCCCGCATGGAAACCGCCCGCAAAGACCTCCAAGCCCAAATCTACGGCAACACCATCGGCTAATACCCCCCCACTGATTGCGCGCATCCTCGAATACGTGCCGGATGCATAAGTCCATACAACCGGTTGCCGGATTGGATGGGTGCAGAAGTTGCGGATTGGCCCCATCCAAATTGGACTGGTTTGGGTGGGCCAATCCAATCCGTTCAATAATGAAGCGCGATACCAAGCAGCGTCGAAACGAAGGGAAACTCATGACGCAGAATCGTGCGGAACTCAACCGTAATCTGGCCCAGATGCTCAAGGGTGGTGTGATCATGGACGTCACCACGCCCGAACAGGCGAAAATCGCGCAGGATGCCGGCGCATGCGCGGTGATGGCGCTGGAGCGCATCCCCGCTGACATTCGTGCCGCCGGCGGCGTCTCCCGTATGAGCGATCCGGCCATGATCAAGGGCATTCAGGAAGCTGTCTCCATTCCGGTCATGGCCAAGGTGCGTATCGGCCACATCGCCGAGGCCCGCATTCTGCAGGCCATCGAAATCGACTACATCGACGAATCCGAAGTGCTTTCCCCGGCCGACGACGTGTACCACATCGACAAGAACCAGTTCGACGTGCCGTTCGTGTGCGGCGCGAAGAACCTGGGCGAGGCACTGCGCCGCATCGCCGAGGGTGCTGCCATGATTCGTACCAAGGGCGAGCCCGGCACCGGCGACGTGATTCAGGCCGTGCGCCACATGCGCACCATGAACAAGCAGATTCGCGAACTCGTCGGCCTGCGCGACGACGAGGTCTACGAGGCCGCCAAGCAGCTGGCCGTGCCCTACGATCTGGCCAAGTACGTGCACGACAACGGCCGTCTGCCCGTCGTGAACTTCGCCGCCGGTGGCGTGGCCACCCCGGCCGACGCCGCCCTGATGATGGAGCTTGGTGCCGAAGGCGTGTTCGTGGGCTCCGGCATCTTCAAGTCCGGCGACCCGGCCAAGCGCGCCGCCGCCATCGTCAAGGCTACCGCCAACTGGCAGGACGCCGATCTGCTCGCCAAGCTGTCCGAAAACCTCGGCGAAGCCATGGTCGGCATCAATGAGGACGAGATTCAGACCATCATGGCCGCTCGCGGCGAGTGAGTGCATTACCTTGGCTCCCCTCTTTGAGGGGAGCCAGGAAAGGGTGACGCTCCCGCCAGCGGGAGTCAAGGCCCAAGGAGACAACATGGTTGTAGCTGTTGAATATATTTCCAAAGAAGAATCCGCGGACGCCAAAAACGCCAAGCACGGCGTGACCGGCATCCTGGCCGTACAAGGCGCATTCGCCGAACATGCGGCGGTGCTGGACAAGCTCGGTGCGCCGTGGAAACTGCTGCGCGCAGCCGAGGATTTCGATGAATCCATCGACCGCGTGATTCTGCCCGGCGGCGAATCCACTACACAGGGCAAGCTCCTGCATTCGACCGGACTGTTCGAGCCGATCGCCGCCCACATCAAGGCAGGCAAACCGGTGTTTGGCACTTGCGCCGGCATGATTCTGCTGGCTAAAAAGCTCGACAATGACGACAACGTCTACTTTGGCGCGCTCGACGCCGTCGTACGCCGCAACGCCTATGGTCGTCAGCTCGGTAGTTTCCAGGCTACTGCCGATTTTGGTGCAGCGGATGATCCGCAGCGTATCACGGACTTCCCACTGGTATTCATCCGCGGACCGTACGTGGTGTCGGTCGGACCCGAAGCCACGGTCGAAACCGAAGTCGATGGCCACGTGGTGGGCTTGCGTCAAGGCAATATCCTGGCCACCGCCTTCCACCCGGAACTCACGGACGATACCCGCATCCACGAGCTCTTCCTGTCGCTGTAGTCGATTCGTCTGCCGTTAGACTGGTATCCGATTGACGAATCAAGGAGACGATCTGCTATGCAGCTTGAGTTGAATCGACGCAGCAAGGTGCCGATGTACCGGCAGCTGGCCGCCGAGCTGCGTGAACAGATCGTCTCCGGCGCGATGGCCGAGGGCTACCGCCTGCCTCCCGAACGCGAGCTGTCCTCACGTCTCGAAGTCAATCGCACCACGGTGTTGCAGGCGTATCAGCAGCTCAAGGACGAAGGTCTTATCGCCTCCAAAGTCGGCAAAGGCACGTTCGTGCTGCCGGCTGCCTCCGCAAGCCGAACATCGCACACGTCAAACAGTGACTTCGGGAATGCAATAACGCGAACAACACGATCGTCGGCAGAAATGGGAACATCGCAAGCCTCCTCTTCCGGCGACGTAGAACGTGCTACCTCCACTGATTTCTTGACGACAGACCAGGGCAGCAGCTCTGCGGCGGTCCATACGATTCGTGAAAGCCGTTCGGTTCAGGGCCCGGAACCAACCGTCGTGCGTCCGCCATGGTCGGTGTTGTTCTCTGATTATTCCAACCGGTTTACCTACCATGACATCGCCTCGGCCGAGCGGGCGCAGCGCGGCGACACCATTATTGACTTCGCCACCGGTTCGCCGAACCCGGCGGATATCCCGGACGATCTGCTGCGCAAGGTCAGCATCGAAGCATTCGAATCGCGGGAATTCGACGGCCAACCGGAATCACCTATCGAGGGATTCGAAGAGTTGCGTGCGCTGCTTGCCGAACATATGCGCGCACGAGGCGTACAATGCGGCGTCCGCAACGTGATGGTGCTCTCCGGCTCCGAGCAGGGCATTGACCTCATCGTGCGTGCGTTCATCAACCCCGGCGACTGCGTGCTGGTCGAACAATCCACGTTCTTCCCGGCATTGCAGACCTTCCGTTCGGCGGATGCGCGCATCATCGGCGTTCCAGTGGACGAGCACGGTATGCGTACAGACCTGTTGGATGGGTATTGCGCGCGATTCCGGCCCAAGCTCATTTACACCGTCCCGACATTCCAAAACCCTACCGGTACCACGCTGCCGCCCGAACGACGCAGCGAACTCATCGACGTGGCGCGGCGCTATCAGTGTCTGATCGTGGAAGACGATGCTTACGGCGATTTGTGGTACGGCGGGGAATCGTCTGACGCACATCGCCCCATACTGCTCAAAGGCATGGAGAATGCGGGATACGTGATGTATTTGTCGACGTTCTCGAAAACCGTCACTTCGGGCCTGCGCACGGGATGGGTTGTGGCCGACCCGCATGTGATCAACCGGCTGGCGGCTCTGCGGCGCATGGTCGACCAGCATACGAGCACGTCATCGCAGCGCATCTGTCTGGAACTGCTTAAAGAAGGCCGCATCGCCGAACATTTGCGCGGTTTGATCAAGGCTTACCGCATTCGACGAGATGCAGCAATCGCAGCATTGGAGCGGTATGCGCCGGATGAAGTGTATTGGACCGTGCCTGCAGGCGGCTACTATATTTGGGTTTCCTTACCGGACGGCGTGCGCTCTCTGGATGTATTGGAATCCTGCCGTTCCCAAGGCGTCACGTTCATGCCGGGCAGCGTGTTCGACGTTGACGAAATGGATGATTCCCATATTCGTCTCAACTTTGTGCGCCCGGATGCTGCTGACATTGATACCGGCATTCGAATCATTGGCGAGACGATAGCACAGATGTAGCCAAGTGACTGGCTCATTGCGGTTGTCGAGTTTTTTGATGGCTGCATACCCACATCGATGGGTGCATTCGACGAATGAATAAGCGAGGAAGCCATCATCAGTTCGCTGTGGCATGCGCATAGCGTTGTCGGGCGAACGGGGCAGACCACGTGGTCGTTGCGTGACCTGGCCGATCGAGCCGGCATCGCATTGCCCCTGGCGTAGTGGCGAGGTGGCGCAGTAACGAGTCACGCCATCGCGAGCCGATGATGCGAAATGCGGAACCGGTCGCGGCCATCAACGGCTATCATACATGCGGAAGCAACGATACGTTGGCGTCAGCACATCCATCTGACTCCAGAAAGGGACACGATATGACCACATCCTCCGTTTCGCCGGTGACCACTGAACTGGCGGGCAGCGAAACCGGCATCACGTTTATCATTCACGCCGGAGCGGGCAGTCGTGGCAAGCACAGCACGCCTGAACGCATCGCCCAGGTCGAACTTGATCTGCAGCGCGCCCTCGATGCCGGATACCAGTTGTTGGAATCCGGAGCACCGGCGCATGAGGCTGTGGTCGCCGCCATCCACGTCATGGAAGACGCTCCCGAATTCAACGCCGGCCGTGGTGCCGCCCTGACCAGCGATGGCATCGCCCAGATGGACGCCTGCCTGATGACCGGCGATGGCGAGGTCGGTGCGGTCACCGGCGTAAGCACCGTGAAGAACCCGATCGATGCGGCGCGTGCCGTCAAAGAGCAGACCAAGCATGTGCTGTTCGCGGACCCGACCGATGCCGAGATCGCCGATTGGGGCGTCGCGACCGAAAGCAACGAGTACTTCATCACCGAACAGCGTCGTCAGTCCTTGGCCGAGGCTCAGTCCGGTGGCGATGAGTGGGAGAAGCATGGCACCATCGGTGCCGTGGCGCGCGATGCCGAGGGCAATATCGCCGCCGGCACGTCCACTGGCGGCATCACCAACCAGATGCACGGTCGTGTGGGTGATTCGCCGCTGCCTGGTTGCGGCACGTTCGCCAACCAGTCCACGGTGGCGGTGTCCTGCACCGGCATCGGCGAGGCGTTCATCAAGGTGGTCGCCGCCCATCAGGTGTCGGATCGTGTGCGTTTCTCCGGCGAGAACGTCGAGGATGCCGCGACGGCCACTTTGGACGAAGTCGCCGCGCATCATGGCGATGGCGGCATGATCGTTCTGCCGGCGGTCGGCCGTGGCGTGGTCGCCTACAACAGCGAGATGATGAACTTCGGATACCGTAGCGCGCAAGGAGGTAAGGTGCAGGGCTGATTGCCCCCTGTATTGCGGCATATATCATAATGGCCGGTGTGCTGCGGATTCTTGGTAAGGAATCCGCAGCACACCGGCCATTCATGTATGCGGCAAGTGCCGCCGATCAGTGCGGCAGTGCGCGCTACTTGGTGATCGTGTTGTACGTGGGCATGTTCGTGTAATCGAACTGCACGTTCTTCACGTTCTGTGCAGACACGGCGGCGAAACGTTTGACCGGGAATACTGGGGTAATACGCAACTTCATCGCTCCTCTTCCTCGAATGAAACTGTGTTCCATTGCTATGAGCCAGCCACGTACGGTATTCGTGTCTGGCCTGCCACACAATGATGCAGCCGTATATACGGGCACAGCATTGCGCGGCAGTTCATTGTATGGAAGACATGCAAACTCAATGTTTCCTTGTCCAAATAAAAAAACGAGCGCGGCTGATGTGCGGCACCGGTCCAAAAACTCATGTCCGCCAGCGCAACGCGACTACGTACCTTATGCTGGTCTGCGCGTAAAATAGAATGGCTGCGATATTGGGTTATTCACGGAGGAATGGATGCGACGCTGGCTGATCAATGTAGCCAAAAATGAGACGATTCTCATCGTCGCCGCAATACTCGCCCTGATTTCGTGTTTCATTGTGCCGCCGGACGCCGATTACAAAAGCTACATTCACGCCAGCACCATCAGCCAGCTCATCTGCCTGATGATTGTGGTGTGCGGATTCCAGCGTATCGGCGTGTTCCGCATCATCGGTTCGCGATTGCTGGAGAAGGTCAGCACCATGCGCGGACTGGTCATTACGCTTGTCGCTTTGACGTTCTTTTCCGCGATGTTCATCACCAATGACGTTGCGCTGGTCACGTTTGTGCCGTTCGCGGTGGCCGTGCTCATCATGGCTGGGCAAGAGGATAAGACCATCCTCGTGGTCACGCTGATGACCATTGGCGCGAACGTGGGCAGTATGCTCACCCCGATCGGCAACGCGCACAACCTGTATCTCAAAGCCCTGACCGGCATGCCGACCATGGAATTCCTCGGCATCATGGCACCGTATTCCGGCACGGCGGCCGTGTTGCTGGTCATCGTGATTTCCGTGGTGTTTGGCGGCAAACCGGTCGGCGACCTGGGCGACCTCGAAACCGGCGTGCTGGCTCCCGAGCGCAACAAACACCAGCCCGACGAGATTCGTATCACCGGCTACGGCGCCGGTTATGGCGGCTGGCGCACCATCGTCTACTCGCTGCTGTTCATCGTCTGCCTACTGGCCGTCTCCGACGTGATTCCCCTGTGGGTGATGTGCGTGATCGTGGTCGTCGTGTTCCTGTTCACCGATCGGCGCGTATTCAAATACGTGGATTGGGGACTGCCGCTCACCTTCTGCATGTTCTTCATCTTCATCGGCAACATGAAGCGCGTGCCCGAATTCTACGAACTGGCGCGCTCGCTGGTCGGCGGCCATCCGCTGGAGGTGGCGGTCGGCTCCAGCCAGGTCATCAGCAATGTGCCCACCACGATTCTGCTTTCCGGCTTCTGCGACCAATGGCGCGATCTGATCATTGGCACCAATTTGGGCGGCATGGGTACGCTCATCGCCTCGATGGCCTCGCTTATTTCTTACAAGAACGTCGTGCGCCAATACCCGCACAAGAAAGGCCGGTATCTGGCCGTCTACTCCGCCGTCAACGTTCTGTTTTTGGCCGTATTGCTGACCTTGAGCTGGATCATCGAGCCGAGTCTCTGAGCCGCCGTTGTGGGTTGGGCCGGTCTACCGCGCGTATACGGTGGGGGAGCCGGTCAGTCGGCTCATGGCCGACTGCGGGATGTCGTGGATGCGGCCGATGGTGGCATCCAGCGTGGATACGCCGGATACGCCGTCTGTGTTGGCTGTGTTGGCTGCAGAGGTGATGCTGGATACGCCGACTGCGGACGATGATACGGCCGCAACCATCGGCTGACGATAGGCGTTGGAGTTGCGGGCCAGCCGGGCGAGCGCAGGGCGCTGCCTGCGGAACAGATTGATAAACATACCGCATACTCCTTCATCGTTGGCCGGCGGTCTTCTGGCCGCCGTGGTTTCCATCCTGCCCTCCCGTGCTTGTATTCGCTATGGGGGATAGCCCCTATTATTCCCTGAATCTGCACGATTCCCCCTCATCCTTGAGGGTGATTCTAACGGCAAAGGAATCGGCCTAATGGCCGATGTCGATCAGCGCGAAGCCACCAGCGTGACGCTGTACGGCTTGATCTTCATCGCCAGCAATGAAGACGGCGACGGCAATGTGTAAGCCCGACGTTCCGGCACAATCGCCCCCGAAGCCTCGCCGCGGTATCCGATAGTGGTTTTCGCCGTCGGACTGGCGCTTAACGTCGTCACCTCCAAACGCACCGGTCGCGATGGCGAGGCGCCCAGCCCGGCCAGTCCGCGCGCGATTTCCAACGTCACATCCACCGGGGAATCGGAGGTATTGACGATTTTGATGTAACGGCAGGCGTCATCCCCGTCATGCCCGGTGGCACTGACATACAGATGTTTGGCGGGGCGTGACGCGGTCTGCTCGATGGACACGGCATATGTCGTGTCGCCCAGATGCGTGGAAAACAGCCGCTCCACCTCATAATTCACCGTGGGGTTCACATGCGCCGGATTGAGTTCGATAAGATTCTGCGCCCACCCCTTAGCCGGGATATGCGCGAGCAGCGGTGCATAGGAGGTCATGCGCACCACGTCGGAATTGCGCTCGCAACCGGTCAGGAACGCGGCCTCGCCGAGTGCCGACTTCCACGTGTTCGCGCCCTGTTCGGTCTGCGGTTGGCCGGCAAAATAGCCGTTGGCTGAATATTCGCCGAAATAGACGCCGGCGCCGCAACGCGGGTAAGCGTCGAATCGTGACGCTTGGTATGCAAACCATTCGGGGGAGTGGTAAGAATGTTCGTCGATGATAATCGCGTCACCGGTGGCGGAATCATGTGCCCCGGAATCGGTTGCGGCCAACGCTCGCGCATGGTCCCAGCTGCGCTTCATCGCCGGCTGGAAGGGGAACAGTCCGGCGCTCATCACACACAGCATATCCGGGTATCGTTCATGAATGGCCTCGCTGATCATGTCAAACTTGGCCACGTAGTCAGCCCCGAAGTTTTCGTTGCCCACGCCGATCATGTCCAAGCCGAACGGCTCAGGATGGCCCATATCACGCCGGACCGCGGCCCACGAGCTGGACTCCGGATCGCCATTCGCGAATTCGATGAGGTCCAGGTAGTCCTGAATCACATTGTTGCGGAAGGTGGCCGAATTGATATCCATGTGGCGCGGATCTCGGCCGGGCGACTGGCATGCGATGCCGGCGAACAGAGTAGGCAGCGGCTTGGCCTTGAGGTCCTCGCACAGGCAGAAATATTCGTAGAAACCGATCTGATAGCTCTGCGAATAGCTGGAACCATCCGGCATCTTGAACGACCACATCGAATACTGTTGGCGTCGCGCGGCCAGAGAGCCGACGGTATCCTTCCAGCGATACTCATTGCCGGGCGTCACACCTTCGACGATGCAGCCGCCGGGGAATCGCAGAAACGCTGGATGCAACGCCTGAATGGTCTCCACCAAATCGCGGCGCAGCTTGCCGTAACGCCATTTCGGGTCGCCCGCGCCCCAATAGTCCGCATCCATGAACTGCACCAGATCCAGATCGAACGTGGTGCGTTCGCCGGCGTCAATGGTGATACGCAGCTTGCCGTAATCGGTGTTCAGTCCGGTTACGTCGGCGTTGAACCGGTACCAGCCGTCACGGCCGATGACGATGGCACCATCCGACGAATCCGGACTGATCGAAACGCCGGAATCCTGCGCATCGGCCCCATCGTCCTGCCTCAGACCGGTCTCTTCCGTATCGTCAAGCGGATCGGAGTCCACGATATACGACAATCGAGTGATACTGGTGAGCGGCAGGCCGTACCTATCGACCACGCCGACGGACAGCTCGGCCCGCCCATGAACCGGACGTACCGCGAGACTGACGGAATAGGTGTGGTCGGCGACGATGGAGAACGCGGGCTCGCCCCCGTTGTCGCCGCCTCCGTTATAGCCGAGGTTTTCCAGATATGCAGGGCCGGTTTCGGAAGGAACATCGGACGTGATGCGAGCGTATCGGCTATGTGCGTGAATTGGCGGGGCGGGGCAGTCGGTGGTCACCCGCTGGCCGTGAATCCCGCGTATCTCACTGCCAAGGCCGGCGGCGGAACAGTTGATGAAATCCCAGAAACGCAGGGAATCAGCCTGCGTACGCCACCGTTCGGCACCGGCCATACGCCACGTGTGATGGTCGAGATAAACGCCGTCAAAACTGTAGTTGTTCACCATGTTGGCGTTCAGCCCGCCATCCGCACCATGGTTGATGTCCTCGAAGAACACGCCGTACAGTCGCCCGCTTGTGTGATGGGTGGGGCTTCCCACGCTAATCCGCACCATGGTTTCGATTGTAGAGGGAATGGAGCGGAAAGGTAAACGGAAGAGTTCGCTCACCGTTCATGTTGCGGTCAATCCAAGTCGACTGTTCGCCGGTATACAGCCGGTAACCTCGAAACAGGAATGGAAAATACGGACGACTAGGAGCGCGGCTGTGCAATCCTCGGTGGGAATACGTGAGCGCATCGACCACGTGTATCCGTCGCTGCGTCCGGCGGAGCGCGCCGTAGCCCAGTATATTCGGAATCATATCGAGGAGGCGGCCGACCTGACCGTCGGTCAGATGGCCGACATCGCCCACGTCAGCCAGCCGACGGTGATTCGGTTCGCCCGCAAGCTCGGCTTCGGCGGTTACCGTGAACTGCGGTACGTGTTGCGCAACCCGGCCGCCGAACACAAAGTGACCTTCAATCCGCTGGCCGGATTCGATCTGAATCCGTGGGATGGCGAAGATGAGATTCCCGGTAAAGCGGCCGATGGCGCGAAGGCGCTGATCGACGAGCTGCACAGTGCGTTGGACCCCAAGGCCTATCGCAAGGCGGTCGCCCTACTCGCCGAATCGGAGTTCATCGACATTTTCGGCGTGGAGAATTCGTTGACACCGGCGATGGATCTGTTCACCAAGCTCGGCTACCTGGGACTGACATGCCGTCTCAATACCGACGCTTACCTGCAGCAGATCGGTGCCGGGCACCTGCCCCACGGCGCTGTGGCCGTCGCCTTCTCCCATTCGGGCAGTTCGGCGGATACGGTCAAAGCGTTGCGATTGGCGAAGTCGCATGGCGCGAAAACCATCGCCATAACCAATGCCATCGGCGCGCCGCTGGCCAGCTGGGCCGACGTGACGTTGCTGACGGGTCGTGATTCGCACACGATCTATGGCAATGCGATTTTCTCGCGCGTGGCCGATACCGCGCTCGTGGACATGCTGTACATGGGCGTGATTCTGTCCGACTATGGCCGGTTCTCCACCGCGCTCGACGAATCCGGTCGCATGATTCGCGACCGCGTATTCGAGAACTGAGCTGCTGCTTTATCGCGCCTTGGGCCGTATTGCTCTGGTCGTTGCTGCTTGGGTTGTTGACGATTTGGTCGTTGTCGCCCTGGTCGCTACCGTCCTGAGGCATGTGCCAGCGAATACGTAGTGGACTTGGCGTGCGTATGACGTTCGATCTTGCCGCTCAACTCCAGCTGGTCCAAGAGCTGCGTCATCTGATCCTTGTTCAGGCCAAGCGCTTTCTGCATGGTTTTACGGCTGAGCTTCACACCGCGGAACGCGAGGAAATTGAGCGTGAACTGTTCCAACGTTTGAGGCGACGGTTCCAGCGTTGCCGTATCAAGCGGGCGGGTACTGGCCTGATCGTCACCGTCCGGGCGTTCGCCGAATCCACTGCCGAGAATCAGCGTCTGCAGTGGCGCGCAGCCGATGATGCGTGCGCCGGCCAAAGCATCTGCGGCGTTATCCGTCATGCGCTGAATCGTGGGGAATGAGTACATTTTGGCATGCTGTGCTTCGTCAGTGGTGCTGGGCGCGGCGGAAGCATCGGCATCGGTCCGATGCGAGGACGCGGCCTCGGCCGATACAGGGATAGGCAGTACCATTGCCACCGAAGTGGGGCCCACGCGCAGTTGCGGACTGACCGCGCTCTGCGCGTAGGCGTCCATAATGCGTTGAATGCCGGTACCGCAGTTCTCGCAGAGGCCCAAATCGGCGAACAATTCAGCCAAACGCGGGGTGCGTGGCTGGCATACGCCGTTGAGTAGATCGTTGATTTCCAAACCATCGGTCAGGCCGCCGAGCGACACGATTTCCAAGCGGGAATCGAAGATATTGATCAGTGTGGGGCCGGAGTACGTGTAATCGCGATGTTCCAGTGCGTTGACCAATGCTTCGCGCAGGGCTATGGCCGGGTATTGGCCGGATTCGTTGATGCCGTTCAGCAGGGCGCTGGCTTGGTCGAGCTGGCGCAGCACCGAGCCGGTGAATGTGTGACGTTCGCGAATGGCGTTTTTGCCATTGCCCTCGAAAATGGTGGCCTTGATAACGAACGGGCATTGGTTGGACAGCAGGGTGGCAAGCGACGATTCGGTGGTGCTGGTGAAGGTGTTGTTGGTGCCGGTGTTGGTGATGCTGCCGGCGGGGACATTACCGGCATCGGCAGAGACGGATGCAGCCATGTTGGTCACAACCGGGCTTTCCCAATCCTTGCCTTCACTGGCAAAACGATCCTGTGCGTATGTGAAAGTGAGCTCACCGCTATCGCCTGCGACGGTCTGGCCCGATGCGGCGTGATCTACGTTGCTCTCCGTTGTCCCCATATCGCCGATGGTACCGGTGCAAGCCGACGTTACGCCGAGGTGTTTTACACCCCTACGGCTAGACTTACACGAGTTTGGCCCCGTAGCTCAGCTGGATAGAGCATGTGACTTCTAATCTCAAGGTCGACGGTTCGAGCCCGTCCGGGGTCACGATGTAATAAGCCCTTGGTCCCTCATCGTTTGTGAGGGGCAGGGGCTTTTGAATATTATGCCGGTCTGGGTCCGTCTGGAGCCTGAACTGTCGACCTTGAGATTAGAAGTCACATGCTCATCACCACCATCCGGGAACACCCTTAAGGGGTGCGTCTCCTGCATAACGGCTATACTCTGACTTGAGATGTGCTGAATAATAACCAGCTATCGCGCGTCCGCCAATGGCGACGAACGAGGGAAGAAGGCCCGTGCCACGAGCAATCATCGAGGTAAGAAACCTACGCAAGGAATACCCCGTCGAGGATGAGACGGTGGTGGCGCTTGACCGTGTCAATCTCAGTATCCCGCAAGGCCAGATCTGCTGCATTTTCGGCGAATCCGGCTCCGGCAAATCCACGCTGCTCAACCAGTTGGCCGGCATGGAAAAACCGACGCGCGGCGGCGTGAGAATCGGCGGCGTACCCGTCAGCAAACTCGACGAGCGTGAGCTGGCGGCCTTCCGCCAGAAGCATCTTGGCTTCGTATTCCAGTCGTACAACCTGCTGCCCAATCTGACCGCGCTCGAAAACGTGGCAATGCCGCTGATGTTCCGCGGCGTGCCCAAGGAACAGCGCGAACGTGCGGCGCGTGGCGTGCTCACAAGGGTCGGTCTGGGACATCGTCTCAGCCATTACCCGCGCCAGATGTCGGGCGGCCAACAGCAGCGCGTCGGCATCGCCCGGGCGTTTGTGACCAAGCCCGAGGTGGTGTTCGCCGATGAGCCGACCGGCAACCTTGACTCCAAAACCAAAACCGAGGTCATGACGATGATCTGCGCATTCGCCCATGACTTCAACCAGACCATCGTGCTGGTCACACACGATCCGCAGATGGCCTCATACGCCGACCGCATTGTCACCTTGCTCGATGGCCGCATCACCAGCGATCGGCTCAACACCGACCTTTCCCGCCCAACTGTTCCGTCCACGCCGTCCGCCCAAAGAACCCAAGGAGTTGACCGATGAAGCACCTCTCCCACCGCACCATCGCCATCATCGTCGCGTTGCTCTCCACGCTGTCACTGGCACTTGCCGTCATCTCCCTTCCGCACCAGGCGTACGCAGTCGACGGCACAGACGGCACAAGCGGCACGAACAGTACGTCTCAGGGAAGCGACGGCGATTCCGCGCCAATCGCCGGCCCGGTGCCGAACATCATCGTCACCAACTTCACCTATGGCGGCGATTCCGTGGCCGCCGGCGCCGATTTCAACCTCGACTTCACCTTCCAGAACATGGGTCAGGTGGCGGTGACGAACATGGTCATCACCGTGGACGGCGGCGAGAGCTTCGCCATCGCGGGAGGCACGAACACGTTCTACGTCGACGCGCTGTGGGGCGGTTACGCCATGACGCAAAGCGTGCCGATGCAGGCGCTCGCCTCCGCGAAAAGCGGTGCCCAGCCCGTGACCGTGAACTTCCGATACGAGTATGTGGACGCCAGCGCCCGCTCCTCAAGCCAGTCCGATGTCAAGATTTCCGTGCCGATCAGTCAGCCTGACCGGTTCGAAATCAGTGATCCCGTAGTGCCCGACCAGGTGATCGCCGGTCAGGAAAACACGGTCACGATGGAATATGTGAACAAGGGCAAAGGCGATATCGCCAACGTCGAGGCCACGATGGAGGGCGAAGGTTTCGATGCCACGATGAAAACCCAGTACGTGGGCAATGTGGCTTCCGGCGCCACCGGCACGATTGGTTACGCCTTTACGCCGCACGCGTCAGGCGAGCTGAAGACCACGCTCAAAGTCACGTACGAGGATTCCGACGGGCAGACCAAAACCAAGGAATTCCCGCTCGCCATACCCGTAACCGATATGCAGCCGGTGGATGATTCCGACATGGCCGATCCGAACATGGACCAGAGCGCCAATCAGGGATTGCCGGTGCTGGTGTATGTGGTCATCGTCGTGATCGCCGTGGTCATTATCGTGGTGATTGTGCTGCTCGTGCGTCGCCGGCGCAAGCAGAAGGCCAAGAAGAACGATATTGATGAGGACTGGGATGATTGGTCCGAAGGCAAGGATGATAAGACCGATACCGACGTGACGGATGGTGCTGCGGCAGACACCGCTCCTATTGCACCAGCCTCACCAGCCTCACCGGCCGGCCCGTCCCACAAGGCCTGAAAGGCCCGACCATGCGATTCGGCGACATACTGCGGCTTTGCAGACAAAACCTATGGCGGCGTAAATCCCGTACGATTCTGACCGTGCTGGGCGTTATCGTCGGCTGCTGCTCGATTGTGCTCATGGTCTCTTTGGGCCAGGGCATTAACGAGCAGAACGAGAAGATGCTCAAATCGATGGGCGATCTGTCCATCGTCACCGTGTACACCAACGGTTATGCCGGTCCGATGGGCGGTGGCGGTTCGTCCGAGATGGGCGATACCAAGCTCGACGACAAGGCCGTGGAATCCTTCCGCGCGATGAGCGGCGTATCCGGCGTGACGCCGATGATGAACTTCCCTTATAACGTGACGGCCAGAGCCGGCGCGGGCGGCCGTTACCTCTACGATTACGTGCAGATCATGGGCATCGACATGACCCAGTTCGACCAGATGGGCTACAAGCTCGTCGGTGGCGAGAAGCCGGTCAAAAAGGATCAGGTGCTTGCCGGCGAATGGTTCGCCTATGGTTTCATGGACACCCTGAAGAACGGCGAACAACGCACCAGCACACGCGGCGGTCAGTATTCCTCATGCACGTTTGACCAGACCACCGGCCAGTGCGAGGAAGACCAGGACGAGGATCCGTTCTTCGATCCGCTCGCCACGCAAATCAGTCTGACCACCGGCACCAATTATCAGGGCGACCAGTACACCATGAACATGTACGGCGGCGGTGGCGGCACAGGCGGTGCGGGTGGCAACACCGCGGGTCAGTCGGAAAACGTCACCTTTGATGTGCGGGCTTCCGGCATTGTGGCGGGCGACTACAACAAAGGCTATGCCACCTCCGACGGTCTGGTCATGGATTTGCAGGCGTTGAAGGAACTGGCCGCCAAAGTCGATCCAGCCGCCGCCAAAAAAGCCACCGCCTATAATCAGGTGCTGGTCAAGGCCGCCGACCTCAAGTCCGTGCCCGAAGTCGAATCACAGATCAAAGCGTTGGGCTACGAGACCTCCTCCTATGAAGACATGCGTAAGTCGTTGGAAGAACAGTCGCGCGCGATTCAGCTGATTCTGGGCGGTATCGGTGCGGTTTCGCTGTTGGTTGCGGCCATCGGCATCGCCAACACAATGGTTATGTCCGTAACCGAGCGCACGCGCGAGATCGGCATTATGAAGGCGCTTGGCTGCTACGTTCGTGACATTCGCGTCATGTTTCTTGCGGAGGCCGGCGCGATCGGATTCTTCGGCGGATTGGTCGGCTGCGTGCTGAGCGGACTGATATCGCTGGGCATCAACGTTGTCGGCGCGTTGTATGCGGGCGGCATGAGCGGCGGCATGTCTGGCGGTATGGTCAGCGGTGCAGGCGGGGGCTCCGGCGACGGTACCGGTGGCGGAACATCTATCTGGACCATACTCTGGCAGGCGATAGTTGGTGGCGAGAATGTGACCCGTTATTCGGTGATTCCGTGGTGGCTGTTCCTGTTCGTCGTACTGTTTTCCACGCTGATCGGCTTGCTGTTCGGCTTCGGCCCGGCCAATAAAGCCGTTAAAATCCCGGCCCTAGACGCCATCAAAAACAACGAGTGATCGCCTCTGTCACCTGCTCCACCGTTAGTCCATAACGTTCGTTCAGTTCGCCCAGCGGCACGCGGTCGGTAAATTCCTTGGCTGCGCCGAAGTTCAGCACATGAGGATTACGGCTGCCGTCCGAGACATGATGATTCGCATAATATGCGGTCACTTTCTCGCCCCAGCCGCCTTCAAGCTGCCCGTCTTCAAGGGTGATGACCTGCTGGTGGCCATCACGCAACGACTCCAGTACGTCTGAATCCAGCGACGTGCACTGGCGCGGGTCGATAACCGTTGCCGTGATGCCATAATCGGCAGACAATGCGGCGGCCGTCTGCTCCGCCAACGGATACGCATTGCCCAGTCCGATAATCGCGACGTGCGAGCCCGTCTGATTGACCCGCCAATCCAGCATGTGACGCACACCGGCACGCTGAGCCGTTACGCTAACGGTCCCGCGGACTGTTGCGGCAGATATGCCCCCGCTGGCGGAGCTGACGGAGACTGGCAGCGAAGTTGACTGGGGGCGGTCAGCGATCTGCCCACCCGTCACCGGCAGCAGCGTCGCATCCCGTTCCGCCGCCAGAATCGCCTCGCCCGGCACTCGAATCACCGCCGGACCAGCAGGGGCGTCCGCCGAACCGGCCGGCGCGGTAGCCCATGCCAGATCAGCCAGATAGTCGCGAGCCGAAGTCGGCACCAGCATCGTAACCCCTGGAATATTGGAGAACATCGTCACGTCATATGCGCCGGAATGCGTATTGTCCGAACCGGACAGGCCGCCCAGAAAATCAAGTACCGTGACCCGCGAACGGTTCAGGCTCATCTCCTGGAAGAACTGGTCGTACGCGCGCTGGAAGAAGGACGCCGTGGTGGCCACCACCGGCGTGCCACCCGCCCGTGCGATGCCGGCAGCGTACGCCACGGCATGCGATTCGGTGATGCCCGTGTCCACGTAATGTGCGCCCGCGCGCTCTCGGAACTCATGGGTGATGCCGTTCGAGCCCGGCGTGGCGGGGGAGATGACCACGAGTCCTGGCTCGGCGGCGAAACGCGGTTCGAGCGCGGCCATCGCCATTTTGCCGTAATGCTTGCGCGGATCGTCCGGCTTGCCGATTGCGGCATCCGGATTCTGCCAATGCGAGGCCTCGCACTGGCCTTCATGTGGTTCATGGTCGGACAGGTTGCAGTGATCCGAATGCCACGGCTCGCTGTGGTTCACGTTATCGGTGGGGTGCACGCCGGTGGGGGAGTCGAGTGAGACCGGTAAGGTCGAGGCGTTTTGTTGATTGGCGTGAGTCTCCTCACTGTCATATCCCGCGCCCTTCAACGTATGAATATGGACCACCACCGGATGATCGATGCCGCGCACCTCTTCGAAGGCCGAGACCAGCGCGGCGACGTCGTTGCCGGATTCCACGTACCGGTAATCCAAGCCAAACGCGTTGAACAGATTCGGCTGGGCGGTGCCACCGGACGCGCGCAGGCGGGCGAGCGGACCGTACATGCCACCGAAATCGCCGGCAATCGACATCTCATTGTCGTTGAACACAATGATGAGATTGCCGCCCTGCTCAGCCGCGTTGTTCAGTCCTTCAAACGCCACGCCCGAACTCAGCGAACCATCGCCGATCACGGCGATCACATTGCCGATGCCGCTGTTCGGGCCTTCCATATCGCGGGTTTTCGCCAAACCGCAAGCCAATGAAATCGAGGTACCGGTGTGACCGAGCACGAACTGGTCGTGTTTGCTTTCGTCCGGATTGGTGAAGCCGGTCACCTCGCTGAAACGGTCCGGGTCCAGATAGGCGGCGGCGCGGCCCGTGAGCATTTTATGCACGTAGCTTTGGTGGGATACATCGAACACGATGCGGTCACGTGGCGAATCGAATACGCGGTGCAGGGCCACCGTGGCCTCCACCATGCCCAGATTGGAGCCGATATGACCGCCGTGTTGGTGGCCATATGCCAGCAGCGTGGTGCGAATCTCACGGCAGAGTTCGGCGAGCTCGTTGGGGGCAAGGGCCTTGACATCGGCCGGGCTGGCAATGCGGCTCAGCAGATGGGAGTCGTCGCCATGGGAAGGGGTAATGCTCGGGGGTATGTCGTGAAGGCGTGCGGTCCTCTCGGCAGCGCCGGAGACGGCGAAGGAATCGCTTGAATCAAATCCGTTTCCTGACGCGCTGCGCATACCCTCGAATCTCCCTTCGCTAGTCTTTCCGAAGTTGAATGCTAACGCCCGGCATTGTCCGAGGTCCACATGACGAAGCAATGCCCCCAACATCTCCGTAAATGGGTGATTCGTTCGCTGCGCGATGTGGGACAATGAATGCGGTAATTCCTTTTGATACCAAGGAGCGCGCAATGAAGGCCGTATACGCATCCACCGTCAACCATGCCGATCCGCTTGCCGCGTTGGCAGTGGGCGAGCAGCCCGAACCCCAGGCCCGCCCGTTCTGGTCGACCGTTTCGGTGCGCGCGGTGACCGTAAACCATCACGACGTCTGGTCGCTACAGGGTGTGGGTCTCGCCGCCGAACAGACGCCGATGATCCTGGGCACCGATGCCGTGGGCATTCTGGACGAGGACATCCCCGGCAAGCATGGGCTCAAGGCCGGCAGCGAAGTGGTGCTGTACACGTTCGTCGGCACCGATGGCGCGGGCGTGGCCCCGGGCGAGCGCCGCACGATCCTCTCCGAGAAATATCCCGGCACGATGGCCGAGAAGACTTCCGTGCCGTCCGCCAACGTGTTCGCCAAGCCCGCAAGCCTCACCACGGCTGAGGCGGCCGCACTCGGCACCAGCTGGCTGACCGCCTACTCGCTGTTGTTCGATGCCGCCGGCATCAAGCCGGGCGACTCCGTGCTCATTCAGGGCGCGGGCGGCGGCGTGTCCACTGCGGCCATCCAGCTCGCCCATGCCGCCGGTCTGGAGGTGTTCGTCACCTCGCGCGACGCGGACAAGCGCTCCAAGGCGCTGAAACTTGGCGCGAACGCCGCGCTGGAGATCGGTGCCCGCCTGCCGCGCAAGGTCGATGCGGTGATCGAGTCCGTGGGGGCGGCCACATGGGGCCATTCGGTGCGGTCGGTGCGTCCCGGCGGCACCATCGCCATCTGCGGCGCCACCACCGGCGACCAGCCCGGTGCGGAGCTCACGCGACTGTTCTTCCAGGACATTCGCGTGCAGGGCTGCACCATGGGTTCGCGCGAGGATTTCGCCCGGCTGCTGCGCTTCGTGGAGCACGCCGACCTGCATCCGGCGATCGACTCCGTGGTCAGCGGGTTGGACGCCGCCCCCGAGGCGTTCGCCAGAATGATCGCCGGCGACATGTTCGGCAAGATCGTTATTGAGCTGTAAGCCTCACAGAATTATGTATTGAGAACGATTCGCTGCGTGGCTTAACTCCGCTATCAGGAGTACAGTGGGCCTTATTCTCAATAACTAGGGAGTAAATGATAATGGCAAATGAATCCAAGCCCGAAGTCGCAGTGGTCATGGGATCGGCCAGCGACTGGGAGACCATGAAGCGTGCCTGCGATATTCTCGACCAGTTCGGTGTCGTCTACCACAAGCAGGTCATTTCCGCGCACCGCACGCCCGAGCTCATGGCCGAGTTCGCGCACAATGCCCGCGCCAATGGCCTGAAGGCCATTATCGCCGGTGCCGGCGGTGCCGCCCACCTGCCGGGCATGATCGCCGCGCAGACCACGCTGCCCGTAATCGGCGTGCCCGTGCGCTCCCACGCCCTGTCCGGCTGGGATTCGCTGCTGTCCATCGTGCAGATGCCTGGCGGCATCCCGGTGGCCACCACCGCCGTCGGCAACTCCGGTGCCACCAACGCCGGCCTGCTCGCCGTGCAGATGCTCTCCGCCTTCGAGCCGGAACTGGCCGACAAGCTTGAGGATTACCGTAACGAACTGAAGGAAAAGGTGGCCGAATCCAATGCCCAGCTTGTCTGAAGAAACGGGCGGCCGCGTCTCCATGCTGATGCCGGGCTCGACCATCGGCATCATCGGCGGCGGCCAGCTCGGCCGCATGATGGCTCTGTCCGCCCGCTACATGGGCTTCCGCGTCGGCGTGCTTGACCCAACGCCGAACTGCCCGACCGGTCAGGTGGCCGACTTCCAGATCACCGCCGAGTACGATGACAAAACCGCCATCCATGATCTGGCCGTGCAGTCCGACGTGCTCACCTACGAGTTCGAGAACGTGGACGCCGGCGCCATCGACGAGGTGCGCGGCATCACCGCCACCCCGCAGGGCACCGACTTGCTGCGCGTGACCCAGCACCGCGTGCGCGAGAAGCAGTTCATCAACGACCACGGCACCGCCACCGCACCGTGGCGCGCTGTCAACAACTTCGATGAGCTTGACGCCGCATTGGGTGATATTCATTATCCGGCCGTGCTGAAGACCGTGTCCGGCGGCTACGACGGCCACGGTCAGCTCGTGCTGCGTTCCGACGCCGACTTGGAGAAGATCCGCTCCCGCTCCGACCGTGGTGGTGGCTTCCCGCCGAGCATCCTGGAAGGCTTCGTCGACTTCGCATTCGAGGCTTCGATTCTGGTCTCCGGCAACGGCAAGGACTTCGTCACCTTCCCGATTGTGCGTAACGAGCACCGCAACAACATCCTGCATATGACCATCGCCCCCGCCGAGGTGTCCGAACATGTGGCTCGCGAAGCGCATGAACTGGCGATTCGCCTGGCCAAGGGCTTCGAACTGGCTGGCACGCTGGCCATCGAACTGTTCATCACCAAGGACGATCAGGTCATCGTCAACGAGCTCGCCCCGCGCCCGCACAACTCCGGCCACTACACCATCGAGGCCTGCTCGATGGACCAGTTCGACGCCCACATCCGCGGCATCGCCGGCTGGCCCCTGCCCAAGCCCAAGCTGCTCTCGCCGGCCGTGATGGTCAACGTACTTGGCCAGCATGTGGAACCGACGCGCGCGCTGATCGCCACCCACCCGGAGTGGAATGTGCACGACTACGGCAAGGCCGAAGTGCGCCACGACCGCAAGATGGGCCACATCACCGTGCTCACCGACGACCCGGCCAAGACGGTCGCTGACCTTGAGGCCACCGGCTGCTGGGACGACCTGAAAAAGAAGGCGTGACCTTACCGATGGTTGAACATATCGAACGCCAGACCAAGCAGAAGGACGCGATTCGCGCCGCCTTGGCCGACTGCGAGGAGTTCATCTCCGCTCAGGACCTGCACCGCAGGCTGGAGGACGAAGGCTCGAAAATCGGCTTGGCCACCGTATACCGCCAGCTCAACGCCTTGGCCGATGCCGGTGCCGCCGACACGATCCGCCTGGACGGCCAGCAGCTGTTCCGCCTATGCGGCGACGACGGACATCACCACCACTTGGTGTGCAGGCGGTGCGGCAAAACCGTGGAAATCGACCCGCCCAGCGAGGCTTGGCTGCGCAAAGTGGCCGACGGTCACGGCTTCACCGTTGAATCCCACACCTTGGAGGTCTTCGGACTGTGCTCTGATTGCCAAAAGGAGCAGAAAGCGCAGAAGGCTCAGAAAGCAGTGAGCGAATAACAAATGGGATCGGCTTCAAAGCCGATCCCATTTGTTATTCCGCTGCTATTCCACTGACTTCAGCGCGCCGAGCATGCTGTTTCTTTGAGGTCGTGTTCTGCACGATGCCTTTCACGCCGTCCAGCTTCATGAGCTTGGCGCTGCGCGACTCCACATTGGAGGTCTCGTGGTTCTTGAGCCGCACCATATAGGCGTTCGACTGGTGCTGCTCGCCGAACACGTGCTTATAGCCACCCGAAGTCATGAACATGAAATGCCCGAAGTAGGGAAGCCGGCTTGTCACGCAGCTTGCGTTTGGCCGCTACCCAGGCCGGTACCACGGTGCTCGCCCAGGCCAGCAGGAACGCCGCCAGGGTGATGGCAGGGTGGAACGCCAGCATGACACGCCGATGTAAATGCAAATGATAATAATTCTCAATACATGTTATTCTGTCGTGTTGGTGGCTGGGCGATGATGCAGCAACAGCAGCATCGCCCAGCCGTTCGGCTAATTAGAGAGGAAAACCCAATCATGTCCATCATGTCCAACGCCAAGCGCGCGCTCGCCATCGCGGCCGCCGCGGCGACCCTGCTCTCGATGGCCGCCTGCGGTTCCAGCAACGCCGCCAGCGGCAAGTCCGATTCCAGCGGCGCCGCGTCTTCCGGCAAGATCGAGGTCGTCGCCTCCATCAACCAGTGGGGTTCCGTGGCCGAAGACCTCGGCGGCAGCAACGTCGAAGTCACCAACATCATGACCAAGACCAACGTCGAGGCGCACGATTACGAGCCCACCAGCCAGGATGTCGCCAAGTTCGGCACCGCCAAGGTAGCCGTAGTCAACGGCGCCGATTACGACCCGTGGGCCACCAAGGCCGCCCAGCCGACCAAGGCCACGCTGGTCACCGCCGCCGAAACCGCCGGCATCAAGGAAGGCGACAACCCGCACGTCTGGTTCTCCGCCAAGGTGCGTTCCAACACCGCCGACGCCATCACCGCCGCCTACCAGAAGGCCGACCCGAGCCACAAGGACGACTACGCCAAGCTCAACAAAGAATGGCACGCCAAGGAAGACCAGCTTGAGTCCAAGATCAAGGAGACTTCCGCCAAGACCGAGGGCCTGCCGTACGCCGCCACCGAATCCGTGGCCTGGTACCTGGCCGACGACCTCAAGATGACCGACGCCACTCCGAAGGGCTACGCCCAGGCCTCCGCCAACGAGAGCGAGCCGACCCCGGCCGACATCAAGGACTTCCAGGACACCCTGAAGGCCGGCTTCATCAAGATGTTCGTCTTCAACAGCCAGGAAGCAAACTCCACTACTGACCAGATCACCGGTGCCGCCAAGGACGCCAACGTGCCGATCGTGGAGCTCGCCGAGCAGATGCCGAAGCAGTACACCAACCTGCTCGACTGGATGAGCGCACTGGTCGACCAGTTCGCCGCCGCCGTGAAGTAATGCGGCAGTAGCCGTCAATCCGCAACAGCGATAAGGGGAATAATCAAGTCAGATAGCGAGGCGTTGTCTAGGGGAGAACAGAACACTTCGCTATCAGGGATAGGCTCCTTATATATCAGGGTGCTTCGGGGATGTCCCGAGGCACCCTTTGCGTTAGGGTGAATAGTTAGGAAACGGTAAGAAAAATAGTGGAACTATGGATTTTCCAAGGTTCAGCGGCAACAATATGCCCTTGAAAAGTCACATACGGAAACAGGCGAATGAGCGAGAACACTAGTAATACCACCACAGTGAAACCCCATTTCAAGCTTTGGGCCAAAAAGGTCGAAGCCAATGAAGTCACGCCCCAACACCCCCACAAGCCCTTCCCCGGCTGGGTGTATGGCGTGCTCTTCGTTATCTTCGACATCATTGTCGTGACGGCGCTCGAAGTGGGCGTTTCGTCCAGCTCCACCCGTGTGCAGCTGTCCAGTCCGACCGTCGGATTCGGCTTCGTGAGCAAGATGTGGACCGACGGCAATTTCGTATTCGTGCTCAACGTGATACTTGTCGCGTTGCTGTACCTCATGTTGCTGATGCTGTTCAACCGGTTCTGGACGGCAAGCATCGTGATTCTCGCGGTCGGAATCATCGTGGCCGCCATCGAACATTTCAAGGTCGAGATCCGTTACGAGGCCATTCTGCCCGCCGATCTAGGCTTCCTTGGCTCGAACACCGGCAACATGCTCACCTTCATTCCGGCCGGTGCGCATGTGACCATCCTCGTGGCACTCGGCGCGTTCGCCGTACTGCTCGCGCTGATTCTGGTGCTGCGTCATTTCGATGGGCGCAAAGGTCGCATGATTCGTACGGATAAC
The DNA here is from genome assembly GCF_000196555.1 of Bifidobacterium longum subsp. longum JCM 1217. Taxonomy (NCBI): domain Bacteria; kingdom Bacillati; phylum Actinomycetota; class Actinomycetes; order Bifidobacteriales; family Bifidobacteriaceae; genus Bifidobacterium; species Bifidobacterium longum. The sequence continues at coordinate 628,718 of NC_015067.1, forward strand.
CTGAGCCTGAACCTCACCTCCCGTCTGATTCTTCTGCTGCTGCCGATTCTGGTGTTCGCGTTGTACTGCATTCATGTGAGCACCACCGATTCGCTGGCCAACAAGTTCTCCCGCGCCTTGGGAGACACGCCATCCATGTGGGATTCCGTGTATGACGCGCAGCGCAATGGTCCGCTCGTGGCCTTCACCCGCCAGCTCAACCCGAAGATCATGGACAAGCCGAGCAACTACTCCGAGGAGACCATGAAGAAGGTCGCCGCTCGCTATCAGAAGGAAGCGGAGACAATCAACGCCTCCCGCACCAACAACCTCACTGATTCGACAGTGGTGTACGTGTTGTCCGAATCCTTCTCTGACCCGAGCCGCGTGCCGGGACTGAAGACCAATAAGGATTCGATGCCCAACATCCGCAAGATCAAGGCGGGCACCACCTCCGGCCTGATGCTCTCCTCCGGCTACGGCGGAGGTACGGCCAATCTCGAATACATGGGACTTTCCGGCCTGAGCATGGCCAATTTCGAGTCCTCCCTGTCCAGCCCGTACCAGCAGCTGGTCCCGAGCCAGCATTGGACTCCCACCATCAACCAGCTGTGGGGCGCGCCCGTCAACTCGCTCGGCTACCACCCGTACGAATCCAGCATGTACTCGCGTGCCACGAACTACAAGAAGTTCGGCTTCTCGCACTTCTACACGTTGACCGGTCCGGACGTGATCAAGTATCAGGACAAGATCGACGAGTCGCCGTACGTCTCTGATAAGTCTTCCTATGATTCTGCGTTGGAAGGCATCAAGTCCGGCAAGACGAACAAGTTCATTCAGATCATTACCATGCAGAATCACATGCCCTACCACGAGTGGTATGAGAATAACGACTACACCGCCGAATCCACCACGGGTACGCCGCTGGGTGATGATGAACAGCAGTCGATTGAGACCTATCAAAAGGGTGTGGAGATTACCGATCAGGCCACTCAGGAGTTCCTGAACGAACTGGATGCGCTGGATAAGCCCGTCACCGTAGTGTTCTACGGCGATCACTTGCCGGGCATCTACTCGTCCGCCAGCGAGGATGACAACAACTCCTTGGCCCTGCACCTGACCGATTACTTCATCTGGTCGAATAAGGCTTCCAGCTCCCAAGGCAATAAGGCAAGCGATGCAGCCTACTCTTCGCCGAACTTCTTCGTGGCACAGGCCGCCGATCACATGAACGCCAAGGTCAGCCCGTATCTGGCGTTCCTGACCGAAATGCATTCCAAGATTGCCGCTATGGAACCGCCTGTGGTCAACAAGGTCCAAGGCTGGGATCGTATTCCCGAAGGCCAGAACATCTATCTCGACCAAAACGGCAACCCGATGTCCACCGATGACTTCGACAAGGAAACCAAGCAGTTGCTTGCCGACTACAAGCTCATCCAATACGACATCACCGCCGGCAAAAACTACCTCAAAGACACAGATTTTATGACGCTGCCTACAGACAGCCTAGTAGGCTGTCTGTAGGCAGCGTGCGAGCCGACAGACGAGCCAGCAAGGCGCGGGGCGTAGCCCGTCCAAAATTGCAGTAGCGCTGCCGTAAAGCAGGGGGTGCTTTCATGACGAACCAGACTTTCGAACAACTGAAGAAGACTTACGAATCCGGTCGTACCCGGCCGCTGGCATGGCGCCGCGCGCAGCTGAACGCACTACGCCGTCTGGTTACGGAGAACCGTGATGCCTTTGTCTCCTCGGCTATGGCTGACTTGGGCAAGCCCGCGGCTGAAACCGTGCTCATGGAACTGAACCTGGTGGCTGGTGAAGCACAGTTCGTGCGCAATCGTCTGAGCCTTTGGACCGCCCGGCATCCCAAAGCGATGCATTGGATGTTGCAGCCGGCTGCCGGATGGACGATTGCCGAGCCCAAAGGCGTGGTGCTCATCATTTCACCGTGGAATTATCCGGTGCTGCTGGCCTTGGAACCAATGGCTGATGCGCTCGCTGCCGGTAACGCCGTCTGCTTGAAACCGTCCGAGCTTTCACCGAATACGTCCAAGCTCCTTGCTGAGTTGGTGCCGCAATACCTTGACTCCGAGGCCGTGCGCGTGGTCGAAGGCGGGCCCAAGGAAACCGGCGAACTGCTGAAATGCCCGTTCAACCACATCTTCTATACCGGTGGCGGCCACGTCGGCAAAATCGTCATGCGCGCGGCGGCCGAGCATCTGACGCCGGTCACGCTGGAACTCGGCGGCAAGTCGCCATGCTTTGTGGATCGCACTGCGGACATCAATGTGGCTGCACGCCGCATTGCGTGGGGCAAATTCACCAATGCCGGGCAGACTTGCGTGGCACCCGACTATGTGCTCGCCACGCCGGATGTGGCCGAGGCTCTGGCCGAGCGCATCGCCGTAGCCATCACCGAATTCTATGGCGAAGATCCGAAGGCCTCGCCTGATTTTGGTCGTATTATCAACGATCGTCATTTTGAACGACTGTGCAAGCTATTGCCGGTCGGCACCGTGCCGCCTGAGGAGCCGAGCTCGCCGCTGGTGCAGGTGGCATCGGCGGTAGGCGCGGCCATGGATATGGTTGGGCGGCGCTTCAATGCCGTGACTACTGGGCGCGGTGGCGCGGGGGAGATGGCCGGCAGCGCGAACAATGCGGCGAAGCCGACGGCCGGTTCGAATATGGCAGCCGCTGATGATGGTGCGACTGCCTCGGCCGCTGTTGAGCCGAGCGAGATTCACAAGGTGCCCGGCGTGTTCGACCTGGCCGGTCGAATCGTTTGCGGCGGCAAGGTCGATCGTGCCGCCCGGTATATCGCGCCTACCGTGCTGTACGGTACGTCGCCAGATGCGCCAGTAATGAAGGAGGAGATTTTCGGGCCGATTCTGCCGATTCTGGTGGTCGAGGATGCCGAGTCCGCAATCCGATTCATCAACAAGCGGTCCCGGCCGTTGGCTGCATATGTGTTCTCGCGCGATCACGAGGTTCGGCTGACTTTCGAACGTCAGACCAGCTCCGGAGCCTTGGGATATTCGCTGCCGTTGGGCCATCTGCTGTCCAGCCGGTTGCCGTTCGGTGGCGTGGGCGCGTCCGGCATCGGCACCTACCACGGCAAAGCAGGCTTCCTCACCTTCAGCCACGTCAAAACCGTGGTTACCAAGCCGCAGTTCCCCGACACTCTGCGCCTCGTGTACCCGCCCTTCAATGAAGCCAAGGCCAAACTGTTCGACATCATCGCCAAATTCAGCTAGCGTGATATCGCTCGCTGATATTGGGTGATGGCGTTGTCATAGTGACGTTCGCTGTCCCGGTAATTACGTCAATCGATTGATTCGTGTACCGGGCCAGATTTTTCTGTCCTAGTATTTGATTTCGGGTCATTTTTGCTTACCGGGACAAAACTGACGCCGGAAGTATCGTCCGCGTATTACGAAAATGGCGGAATAGTGCGGTTTCGTATGGAAGGGAATTTCAAATATTCCTATATTCGAGGGGTTCAGCTGTCCTGGTTTGCGAAAAAGAGCCGAAATCGGCTACCGGGACAGAAAAATCTGGCCCGGTAGCCACGTCAATCGATTGACATGTCTGCCAGGCCAAAAATATGCAGCAGATGCGCCGCTTCTGTTACTTCAGGGCTTTGAAGCCGATGTCGTGGCGGTAAAACAGTCCGCGCAGCTCGAGCTTGTCGATGATTGCGTAGACCTTGTCCTGGGCGGACTTGATGTCCGGAGCGGAGGTTTCGACGAGCAGCACGCGGCCAGAGTTGGCCACAAGGTTACCGTGCTCGTCAGAGGCGACGCCGGCGTAGTAGACGTGCGAATCCTCGTCGACTTCGATTTCGGGCACACGGGCACCCTTGATGACGTTCTCCGGGTAGCCGTTGGAGGCGATGACCACGCCGAGGGTGGCGTTGGACTCATCCCAGGTGAATTCGGGGGTTTCGCCGTCGAGAATGGCGGAGATGCCGGCACCGAGGTCGGAGGTGAGCTTCGGGAGCACGACTTCGGTTTCCGGGTCGCCGAAGCGGGCGTTGAATTCGATGACCTTCGGGCCGTCGGCGGTGGCGATCAGACCGGCGTACAGGATACCGGTGAATGGCGTACCTTCCTCGGCCATGCCTTCGACGGTGGGGCGCACGATTTTCTCGATGGCCTCGTCGACCACGGACTGCGGAATCTGCGGCACCGGGCTGTAGGCACCCATGCCACCGGTGTTCGGACCCTCGTCGCCATCGTGGGCGCGCTTGTGATCCTGGGAGATGGGCATCGGCCAGAAATCGGTGCCGTTGACAAAGCTCATCAGGGAGAATTCCTGGCCGTCCAGGAAGTCCTCGATAACGACCTTGGCACCGGCGGAGCCGAAGCGATGGTCGATGAAGATGTCTTCGAGTGCGCGCTGGGCGGTGTGCTCGTCCATGGCCACGGTCACGCCCTTGCCTGCCGCCAGACCGTCGGCCTTGATGACAATCGGGGCACCGTGCTCGTGTACGTAGTCCTGCGCCATCTCGAGATCGCTGAAGGTCTTGTATTGGGCGGTCGGGATGTTGTGTCGGTCCATGAGCTGCTTGGCGAAGTCCTTGGAGCCTTCAATCTGGGCGGCGGCCTTGGACGGGCCGAACGCCTTGATGCCGGCGGCGGCGAAATCGTCCACGATGCCTTCGATCAGCGGGACTTCCGGGCCTACGAACACCCAGTCATAACCATTGTTCTTCACGAATTCGATAAGTGCGGCGTGATTCGACTGGCTCAGCTGCGTGGTGTGGATGCCGTCCTTGAGCATGCCCGGGTTGCCGGGAGCCACGGTGACTTCGTCGATGCTCGGTGCCTTGAGCAGCGTGTAGGCAATGGTGTGCTCGCGCGCGCCGGAGCCGATAACCAATACTTTCTGACCCATGTTGTTCCTTTCCTGCGGAAAGCGAGTTACTTCAGTACGATTTGCGTGCCGGTGGTGTCGGCGGTGATGGAGCCGAGCACGTAGGCGGGCTCGTTGTTGTCGGCGAGCAGCTTCAGCGCCTCGTCCTTGCGAGCGGGGTCGATGGCCAGCACCATGCCGATGCCCATGTTGAAGATGTTGTACATCTCCTTATGATCGATGTTGCCGGCCTTCTCCAGCACGTCGAAGATCGGGAGCACGGGCCAGGTGCCGAGCTCGATTTCGGCGGCCAAGCCGTCCGGAATCATGCGCGGGATGTTCTCGATGAAGCCGCCGCCGGTGATGTGGGCCACGCCCTTGACCACGCCCGCCTTGAACAGGGGAGAGAGGGCCTTGACGTAGATCTTGGTGGGGGTGAGCAGCACGTCGCCGAGCTTTTCGCCGCCCAGCTCGTCGAGTTCGGTGTCCACGGTGTAGCCGGCCTGCTCGAACAGGGCCTTGCGCACCAGGGAGAAGCCATTGGAGTGTACGCCGGTGGAGGGCAGGCCGATGAGCACGTCGCCTTCAGCGATGGTGGAACCGTCCACGATGGCGGACTTTTCGGCAACGCCGACCGAGAATCCGGCGAGATCGTATTCGTCTTCGTCGTACATGCCCGGCATTTCGGCGGTTTCGCCGCCGACCAGCGCGGAACCGGCCTGTACACAGCCGTCGGCCACACCGGCCACGACCTGCTCAAGCAGTGCCGGGTCGTTCTTGCCGCAGGCGATGTAGTCAAGGAAGAACAACGGCTCGGCGCCCTGGGCGGCGATGTCGTTGACGCACATGGCCACGCAGTCGATGCCGATGGTGTCGTGCTTGTTGGCCAGCTTGGCGACCATGAGCTTGGTGCCCACGCCGTCGGTGCCGGAGATGAGAACCGGCTCCTTGTAGCCCAAGGAGGCCAGATCGAACAGGCCGCCGAAGCCGCCGATGCCGCCGACCACGCCGGGGCGGTTCGTGCGGGCCACGTGCGACTTGATGCGCTTGACGACTTCGTACCCGGCTTCGACGCTCACGCCGGCGTTCTCATATGCTTTTGGCATTTGGTTGGCCTTTCTACTTATTTTGGCTCCCCTCTGGAGGGGAGCTGTCGGCAAAGCCGACTGAGGGGAGGCAAGCGCCTCTGGTTCAAAGAATTGTTATTGAGCGGATTGGTGGTGAGCTATTCGGCGTCCGGCTGCACGGTGTTGTACTCGTTGCCGATGTACTTGCTCTTGTACAGCGCGAATTCAGGCAGACGCACACGGTCCTCGGGCGTGAGGGACTTCAGGAAGTCGGCCTCGTAGTCGTCGAGCGCAGTGGGGTAGTCGCCGTTGAAGTAGGCGACGCACAGGCCACCGTATGGGGCGTCGGCGTTCAGTCCGATGGATTCGACCAGACCGTCGAGCGAAAGGTAGGCCAAGGAATCCGCGCCGATGTATTCACGGATTTCCTCCACGCTCATCTTGGCTGCGATGAGTTCCTTGGTGGTGGAGATATCGATGCCATAGAAGCAGGGGTACTTCAGCGGCGGGGAGCTGATGCGCATATGCACTTCAGCGGCGCCGGCTTCCTTGAGCAGCTGCACGATGCGCTTGGACGTGGTGCCGCGCACGATGGAATCATCGATGACGATAACGCGCTTGCCTTTAACCACGCTGCGCACAGCAGAGAGCTTCATACGCACACCCTGCTCGCGCAGTTCTTGCGTGGGCTGAATGAAGGTGCGGGCCACATACTGGTTTTTGATTAGACCCATTTCGTTGGGCAGGCCTGCTGCTTCCGCATAGCCGGATGCGGCGGACAATGAGGAGTTCGGCACGCCGATAACCATATCGGCCTCCACCGGGGATTCGGCGGCGAGACGTGCGCCCATGCGCTTGCGGGCGGAGTGCACGTTGACGCCATAGATATCGGAATCCGGGCGGGCGAAGTAGATGTACTCCATCGAGCAGATGGCCAGCTGCGTGTTGTTGGTGTACTGCACGATCTTGTAGCCGTGATCGTTGACCACCACGATTTCACCCGGGCGAATGTTGCGCACCAGCTCGGCGCCGACGACATCCAGTGCGCAGGTTTCGGAGGCGAGCACGTAGGCGCCGTTCTTCATCTTGCCGAGGGAGAGCGGGCGGAAGCCGTTCGGGTCGAGTGCGCCGATCATGGCGTCTTCGGTCATCAGCAGGTAGGCGAAACCGCCATGCACCGTGTTGAGCGCTTCCTTGAGCTTGTCCATAAAGGTGCGCTGCATCGAACGGCGAATCAAGTGCATCAGCACTTCGGTGTCGGAGTTCGAATGGAAGATGGCGCCTTCGTCTTCAAGCTTGCGGCGCAGTGACGGGCAGTTCGTCAGGTTGCCGTTATGGCACAGAGCCACGTCGCCGTCATGGAAGCGGAAGATGAACGGCTGGATGTTGTCTGTGGTGCCCGAGCCGGCCGTTGCGTAACGCACGTGGCCGATGGCGCAATTGCCCTTCAGTCGTTCGATTTCGCGCTCATCGCCGAACACCTGGGTGAGCAGGCCGAGTCCGCGATGACCGATGAGATGACCGTTATCGTTGGAGACGATGCCGGCACCTTCCTGACCGCGATGCTGCAGCGCGTGCAGGCCAAAATAGGTGAGTCGTGAGGCGTCGGGGTGGCCCCATACGCCGAAGATGCCACATTCCTCGTGAATGTCTTCGAGTTCAGCCGACAAGCCAAAGCTCCTTTTTCAAACAGGGGATTAACTATCTATCAACCCTACCAATCGGCGGCTACATCGCGTGTTGTGGGGTGGTGGAACTTGTTGGGGTTTGCGGACGCGGTTTAAGCACCAGATCAGTCAAGTATGAATAGTGGCTTAGGATTTTGGCCTTTCGCTGTTTGTGGTGGGTGGTTGTGGTGTGGGGTGATGCCGACGGGTAGGTTGGAAGCATGGATACCTCTTACCTGTTCACCGCCGCATTACCTGGTGCTCCACTTTGTGCTCAAGCGTGATACCGAATTGTCGGTGTGACGTGATCGGTTGACTTTCGTCAACGCAATTTGAAAGGCTCCGACGGTATTATCCGTCGGAGCCTTTCGTCGTATGAATCCGGTGCTTGTTTTTCGGCTTCGTCTCAGTGCCTGAAATGGCTGAAGAACTCGATGGTCTCGGGATCCTGCGACTCGTCCATCACCTCAGCGGGTGTGCCGTTCTCGGCGATGACGCCGTGACGGAGCAGTACGATGCGGTCGGCCGCTTCGTGGGCGAAGCTCATTTCGTGCGTGGCCATGAGGATTGTGGTGCCTTGGGCCTTTAACTCGGCAACCATGTTGAGCACTTCGCCGACCAGCATCGGATCAAGAGCGGATGTGATCTCGTCAAGCAGCAGCAGTTCCGGGTCGGTCATCAGTGCGCGCGCAATCGCCACGCGCTGCTGCTGGCCGCCAGAGAGCTGATCGGGGTAGGCACTGGCTTTATCGCGCATGCCGATGCGTTCAAGCAGTTCCATAGCGCGGGTTTCGGCGCGATCCTTGCTCCAGTGGTGAACCTTGATTGCGGCAAGGGTCACGTTCCTGAGCACCGACATGTGGGGGAAGAGGTTGAACTGCTGGAACACCACGCCGATACGTGCGCGAATCTTGTCCTGGTCGGCACGCGGGTCGGTGATATCGGTATTGCCCAGCCAAATCTGGCCGTCATCGACCTGTTCAAGCAGGTTGACGCATTTCATCAATGTGGATTTGCCTGAACCGGAAGGCCCCAGCAAAGCCACCACCTCATGTTGGTGAATGTCAAAGGAAATGCCACGCAGCACCTGCGTGTTTCCAAAGGATTTGCGCACGTCATCAAGACGCAGCACCGTCTTGTTGCTCACGGGGGAGTCACTCGCCTCGGTGGTGATATTGGTCATTTCGCTCATACCGTTCCTCCGCTGAGTTCGCGCTTACGCAGACGTTCCGTGTACCAGTCGTTCAGCAGGATGAACGGCACGCTCATCAGGATGAACAGCAGGCTGGCGACCACATACGGCGTGAAGTTGTAGGTGCTGGCCACGTCGATCTGTGCGGCGCGCACGGCATCCACCGCACCCAGCACGGAAATCAGGCCGACGTCCTTTTGCATGGAGATGAAGTCATTCATCAGTGCGGGCGCCACTTTGCGCAATGCCTGAGGAATGACGATCAGTCGGGTCGTCTGGCCGGAGGTCAGGCCCAACGAGCGGGCCGAGGCTCGCTGAGAAGGATGTACGTCGTTAAAACCGGCACGCAGCACCTCGGAGACGTAGGCGCTGTATCCCATTACCACTGCAATGGTGCCGAGTACCGAGGGATCGATACGGCCGAACAAGCCTAGGCCGGGAATGCCGAAACCGATTAGATACAGCACGACGATAATAGGCACGCCGCGCATCACAGTCGTGTAGATCAATGCCAGGATACGCAGCGGGAACAGAATAGGGGAGCGGCTGGTGCGTACCAGCGCGATCAGCGTGCTCAGAATCGCCACGCCGACCACTGCGACGAGCAGAACGCGGATGTTGAGCCATAGGCCGTCAAGCACATGGGGAAACGATTTGACGAAGTATTCGCCGGAGAAGAAGGTCTCCTTGACTCGTGGCCAGCCGGGGGAGAGCTTCAAGCCGATGACGATGACCACCACGAACACAATGGTGCTGATCAGACTGGTAATCGTCGATTGAATTTGCTGATGAACACGATATTGGCGTCGTTCGAGCTCGACCTGACTTACCTCGTGTCCGTCAGGGGCATTGTGCTGCCTGGTTTCGGTTGGTGCTGCGGTCATGTGATGAATGTCGCTCGCTTCCTGAATGCCGGGATGGCCGGGTGCCACAGGAAAATTCCCGCAGCGCCCGGCCAAGGTGTTGTGACCTTATGATGTAAGCCTACTTCACTTACTTCTTCAGTTCGGTCAGGTCGGTGGTGTACTCGGCCAGCCACTTGTCCTGAAGCTTCTTGATGGTGCCGTCGGCGTTCAGGTCATCCACTGCCTTGGTCACGGCTGCAGTCAGCTTGGAATCCTTCGGCAGCACGATGCCCATGCCGCTCTTGTCTTCGGAGTCAGGCAGACGGCCGAGCACCTTGGCGTCCTTGACCTGCTCGGACTGCACCATGTACACGCATTCCACGGTGCTGGTGACCAGTGCGTCGATCTGACCGGCGTCAAGTGCCTGAGCCAGTGCGGCATCATCATTGAACGTCTGGATGTCGTCCTTGATGTTCGCCTTGGCGTAGTCGTAGGCAAGGGTGCCGACCATGACGCCCACGGTCGCATCCTTCAGATCGGATACCTTGGTGGCGTTGGCGAACTTGCTGTCTTTCTTGACCACGACGGACTGGCTGTCGTTGTAGTAGCTGGACGAGAAGTCAACGGCCTTCTTGCGCTCGTCGGTGATGCCGAACTGCTGGATGTTGAAATCCCAGTCCTTGGCGCCGGGAGCGATGGCGGTGTCGAATGCGGTGCGGGTCCACACCACGTCGCTCTTCTTGAAACCGAGCTTGTCGGCCACTGCGTAGGCGACGGCCGCCTCGTAGCCCTCACCGCTTTCCGGCTTGTCGTTCATAACCCACGGCTCGTAGGCCGGCTGTCCGGTGGCGATGGTCAGCTTGCCCGGCTTGTACGTCTGCTGGGTGATGTCGTCCGAATCGGCGGAATTGGATGCGGTGGACTGGCCGGAACCGCAGGCTGCGGTGAACGACAGAGCCAGGATGCTGGCGGTGGCCGCAATGGTACGGACGATGTGTCGCTTATTGAACATGGGTTTCCTCTCCTCAAGTGTTCGTCATGCACACGGTTCAAACCGTGCTTGATGCATTCGCGCCAATTGTATGGCTATTGGGTTACAAAACATCGATATTTTCGGATGCTGGCTATCGCCATTGCTTATGGCCGACTAGAGCCGCGCAATCTGGCGCGTAAGCGGACGGATATCTCATATTGGCGCAGAGCGAAATGGCGTTCACTGTTCGAGTGTGAAGCCGTCGAATACGAATCCCGGACTGACCACACAGGAGACCAGCGCATCGCCCTGGCCTGGCACTGTGCGCTGCCAGACGCCAGCCGGTACGACCGCATGTCCCGATACGGTTACGTCGGCCTGATCGGTGGTGATGCCGGAACCCAAGGTGATTACGGTTCGCTTGGATTCGTCGGATTCCGGAGTCTCGTCGCTGCCGCCGAGCTCCAGTTTGACCGATGCCGGGCCATGCCACAGCCAGACCTCATCCGCATCGACCTTATGCCAGGCGCTGGCATCTCCCTCGGGCAGCAGGAAGTAAATCAGTGACGATAGCGGTCGGCTTGAGGCCTCATCCGTGTGCGGGGATTGCCAGTCACGCGTGTACCAGCCGCCTTCGGGGTGGGTTTCCAGTCCAAGGCGTTCCACTATGGACCGGGCGTATGGACTCATGTCTTGCAAAGCGACGCTCATAATGAGATCTCCTGTTCTTGGCGGGTTTGCTGGTTTTTGGCTTCTTGATATCAGGTCAGGTCAGCGGTGTCACCAGGCGTTGTTGTAGGCTTCGCGCCCGGATATCACCGTGGCTCGGTTCGTGCCTGCGCCGTGCCTCACCAGTGTTTCCAGCGTTTCTTCGATGCCGGCCGGAGATGATGTGTCGACGGGGATGTCGAAGAACGCGAAATCAGCCAATGCGCCCGCGTTGATTTGTCCAATGCGGTTGCGGCCCACGTGCATGCCCATGGAGGCGGCGCCGCCCAGCGTCATCATACGAATCAGGCGATGTGTCAGATCGTCGCTGGCATAGCCTTGTTCGCGGGCCAGGTCGTAAAGCATCGACACGTCATCAAGCAGATCGAGGGTCGGCGTGCTGGAGAGCGAATCGGTGCCCACGCTTACCAGATTGCCTTCCTCGAGGTATTCGCGCACCGGTGCATCTTTGCCGGTGTTGGTAATGCGATTCGATCGGGGGCACAAGGCCACGCCCACGCCGCGCTGACGTAGAATACGCCGATCCTCGCCATTGGCCCACACGCCGTGTGCAATGTGCACATCCGGTCCAAGCGAGCCAAGCTGATCGACGAACTGGATGGCGGAGGCACCTTTGCCCACTTCCTTGAGCTGCCGGTAGCTTTCCCAATCGTGGTCACTCCAGTCGGCCGCCGAATAAGTGGTGAGCACCGGCGGATAAGTGCCGGCCTCGAGCGGGGTCTCCGCCAGATGGATATGCAGTCGCATGTTCAGCTGACGAGCAATGTCTGGAAGATCAACGAACGGTTCGGACTCCAGCGTATACGGAGCATGCGGGCTGATGCCGAGGTTTGGCAGCTGCTCCTCGTTCATCCGGCGCAACTGCCGGATGAGCTCAGTGCGGCCCTTTTCCATCCATTCGGCGTTGTGCCAGCCCATTACCTCCCAATAAGCGATGCCGTGCATGCCCTGCGAAGCCAGCGCGCCGGCGGCGTCCAAATCGGTGACGATGTCTGCGGCGGCCGTCGTTCCCGATTCGACCATCTGGCGAGCGCCGTCCTCGGCCCACTGCTTCCATGGCTGGGTCTTCTGCGCCTCGGCGTACACCTCGTTGAATGCCAGTTCCCAGGCGCGGAACCGATCGTAGGTGCCTTGCCCGACCTGCACCATGCCGCTGTACTGCAGATGAGTGTGCGCGTTGATCAATCCGGGGGTGAGCACCCCATCCCAATGCCGTTCATGGATGGTGCCGTGAGCCGTCATTTCCTGCTTCAGCGCCTTCAGCACCCAGCGGCGTTTACCTACATGAACCACGCGGTCGCCATGTATGGCAACTGCGCCATCGATGATGACGGGGCCCGTCACGGGGATGATGAGTTTGGCGGAATACAGTGTCACATCATCGATAAGCTCGGTATCGACGGTCGGCCAGGTGTTGTCGGTCATATTCTCCTCGCTGCGTTGTGTTCGGTGCCGTGTCTATGGCTATCGGTCGGCGTTCTCTCGGTCGTTTTCCGCGAATCTGGTCAGTCGCCAATTGTAGCCGTTGTCCTCCACGGCATGGCTGGCTCGGTATCCGCGCGCCTTGAGCGCGCTGGCGGCGATGCGCTGGTCGGTCGCTGCGTCAAGTCTGATAAGCGTGTGATCCAGTGTGCCTCGATGTTCCAGAAGATATGCGACGGCGCTGGCCTGTACGGCGAAGCTCAGATCCATGATCTCGATTGGATTGCCGCCTCCCACCGTGTAGTTCACGCCATCGCCGTCGGCGATTAGCGTGAGCGTTGGTCCGTCGGGAACATTGAGTTGCACGGTGTCCCTGTTGACCTGTGGGGTGAAGTCGCTTACCTCGTCCAAGGCGATTTCGTTGGCGATGCCGCCGATCACTGCGAGCGCCGCGCCCTCGTGCATTGCGCGCATGTGCTCAAGTGTGACCGTATGTCTCACGCCAGTGGCGGACACCACCATATCCGCGCAAGGGAGTGCCTCGTCAATGTCTTGTGCGGCGAAGCCGTCGAACACCGCTTTGAGTGAAGCCACTGGATCGATATCGCAGATGGTGACTTCGGCGCCAAGCGCGCGAATGCGCCGTGCGAAGCCTTGGCCGACCGGGCCGTAGCCGATGACGGTGACGTTCTTACCGTCGAATGCATGCTCGCCGAGAATGCGCTGCATGGTGGTCACGCATGTCTCCCCAGTGCCGTGGGCGTTGTCGAATCCGGTTTTCAGCACACTGTCGTTAACGGCTACGACCGGGTAGGTGAGGGCTCCCGCTTCCTGCATCTGCTGGAACGCGCGTACGCCGCTGGTCGTTTCCTCGGCCACTCCAATGAGGTTCGCCGTGAGTTCGGGGCGTTCGAGCGAAGCGAGACGGGCGAAGCTGGCACCATCGTCGATGATGATGTCCGGCTGTATTTCGTCCAGCAGGTGCAGGGCCGCCTCGTGCGCCTGTTCCGCGGTCCAGTCTCGGCTGGATTCGACCGTGATTCCTTCCCGGCGCAGCTGTTCCGCCACTCGGGGATCCGTGGAATCCGGGCCGCAATATACGCCGACGATTGCGCCGGCGGCCTTAAGCTTGCGCAGCAGAATCGCGGTTTTTGGCTCCAGTATCAGACAGACGGCAATACGAATGCCTGAGAAATCGACGCGAGTGGTGAGGCTATCCATGGTGTCGCGTAATACCGGCATGTGCTGTTCCGCGTACTCCATTGCCTCCAGTCCGCTTGCCTTGCGCATATCGGTGATGGAATCGATGCTTTGTGTGCCGTCGCATAGGAATTCCTCGTTGTGCTCGTCGGTCATCGTGGCATCTTCGACGGTCATGCCCCATTGCTGGGCCTGAGACTTGATTTCGGCATGCTTCTGTGGCTCCGGAATCGCGAGTCGGGCTCCTGCCAGTGATCGATTCGTCTTCTGGGATCGGGCTGCCGCCCACGCTGCAAAATCGCTGTCTGCTGTAATGCTTTTCTTCATATTCCCCATGGTACGCATGCATGCCGCTGCTCCGCCGCTGCGCGTGTGGCGTGGGTGAAGAGCGTGCTTGGGCGCGTTGCGTGCGTCGACTTCGGCAGCTTCGAACAGGCATGTTGCATCGAACAAATGTTCGACTGTGTTGATATGCTGGTCGGGCCAGCGGTGGTAAGGAGGTGATGGCGATGGGCAGCGGAACGGTATCGACGCAACGCGAGCATACCTATATTGCCATTGATCTCAAGTCCTTCTATGCCTCGGTGGAGTGCGTGGCTCGTGGGCTCGACCCGTTGACCACGCATCTGGTGGTGGCCGATGAAACCCGCACCGATAAGACAATATGTTTGGCGGTCTCACCCTCGCTGAAGAACTATGGCATTCCTGGCCGTGCGCGGCTGTTTGAGGTAAAACAGCGCCTGAATGGAGTCAACATCGAGCGCGCGGTCCATGCTCCCGGCGGCCGATTAATCGGGGAGTCCTGCGATGCGTGCGACCTGGAACGCTCGCCGGGGCTCAAAGCCTCGATGGTCATCGCCAAGCCGCGCATGGCGCACTATCTGGAAATCAGCGGGCAAATATATGGCATCTACCTCAAATACGCCGCACCCGAGCACATCCATGTCTACTCGATTGACGAGGTGTTCATCGACGCCACGCCATATCTGCGCTCGCTGGGTATGGGGCCGCATGCGATGGCGCGAACCATCGTGCGCGAAATCCTCACCAAAACCGGCATCACCGCCACTGCCGGCATCGGCTCCAACATGTATCTGGCCAAAGTCGCCATGGATATCGTCGCCAAGCACATGCCCGCCGACAAGGACGGCGTGCGCGTGGCCGAACTGAATGAAATGTCATATCGTCGGCTGCTTTGGGATCATCGTCCGCTCACCGATTTTTGGCGGGTTGGGCGCGGCTATGCCAAGAAGCTCGAGCATGCCGGACTGATGACCATGGGCGATATCGCCCGATGCTCGGTGGGTCGTGCTTCGGATTACTACAACGAAGACCTGCTGTATCGCATGTTCGGTGTCAATGCCGAACTGCTCATCGACCATGCGTGGGGCTGGGAGCCGTGCGAAATCGCGGATATCCGATCCTATGAGCCAGGTGCGCACAGCATTAGCAGTGGGCAGGTGCTCACCGGCCCCGCCGACTATGCCACGGCCCGGCTGATCACCAAGGAGATGGCTGATGCGCTGGCCCTCGATCTGGTCGATAAAAGCGTGCTGACGAACCGACTGACGCTCGCCGTCGGCTATGACATCGGCAGTCTTGATTCGTCAAAGCTCGATTCGTGCGCTGATTATGCGATGAAACGTGCCGCTGAGCGGGCGGCGAAAAGCTATCAAGGGCCGGTGACCATCGACCGATTTGGGCGCAAGGTGCCCAAGAGCGCGGTCGGGTCGATTGGTTTGGGTGATTTCACCTCGTCGTCGGCACGTATTCGTGAGGCTATGACGATGTTGTACGAGCGCATTGTGGATTCACGCTTGCTTGTGAGGCGGTTGACCGTCATCGCCGATGATGTGGCCACTCCGGAGGAGCTGGCCGCCGGCAAACGCTATGAACAGCTCGACTTGTTCGGTGATGACGGGGCCCAATCGTATGGATCCGATTCCACCAGCGAAAAAGATGGAGAGCATGATATCCAGCGTGCGCTGCTGGATGTGAAACGTAAATTCGGCCGCAACGCCGTCATCAAAGCCATGGACATGGAAGACGGTGCCACCGGTCAGGACCGCAACCGTCAGATCGGAGGCCATCGCGCATGACCCTGCAAGAGACCCGTGCGTACGACGACATCATCAACCTGCCACACCATCAGTCGCGCAAGCATCCGCACATGTCCCGCCACCAGCGGGCCGCGCAGTTCATGCCGTTCGCGGCCCTGACCGGCTACAACCAAGTCATCGAGCAAACAGCAAAAAACGCCGAAACCGCCATCGCTCAGGCCGAAGCCCAAGGCGATACCGATTTCGGCGCTTGACAATCGCTCTCGTTGGAGGAAGTCTCAGATTCGTCAGCCTACGTGACGTTCGAAGCGGTGGAAGCCGGTGATCTTGTCGATTTCGGCCATCGCGTCAGCCGGAATCACAAAGCCCGCGGCCTTCATGTTGTTCTCCAGTTGGCTGGGCTTGGAGGCGCCGGCGATCACACAGCTGATCTCCGGGTGCTGCAGGATCCATGCCATGGAAAGCACCGGCAGGTTCGTGCCGAGCTCGTCGGCCACCTTGCGCAGCTGCTCGACCTTGTCGAGGTTCTCATCGGTCAGCAGATCGTTGATCTGGTGGTCGGACTGCCAGGTGGCGCGCGAGCCGGCCGGCAGCGGCTGGCCCTTGCGGTACTTGCCGGTCAGCAGACCCTGCGCGAGCGGGGAGAACGTGGTGATGCCGATGCCGAGCTTGCGGCAGGTGCCCATGATCTCATGCTCGATGTAACGGTCGTTTAGGTTGTACTGCGGCTGAACCACGGTGATCGGGTACAGGTTGTAGCGGTCGATGATGCGCTGGGCCTCTTCAAGGCGAGCCGAACCCCACTCCTCGGAAACGCCATAGTACAGCACCTTGCCTTGGGCGACCAGGTCGCTCATCGCGCGCAAGGTCTCGGTAAGGTCGGTGGTCTCGTCAAAACGGTGGCAGAAGTACATGTCCAGATAATCGGTCTGCATGTTCTTCAGCGTCTGGTCGATGCTCTCGAAAATGTGCTTGCGGGACAGGCCGCGGTCGTTCACGCCTTCGCCGGTGGGGAAGTAGACCTTGCTGGAAATGACCAGTTCCTTACGCGGGTACTGCTTCAGCGTCTTGCCGAGGAAGCGTTCGGCCGCGCCGCCAGAATAGGCGTCCGCGCAGTCGAAGAAGTTGACGCCGGAATCGTAGGCGAGCTTCACGGTCTCCTTGGCCACGTCCTCAGCCGCCGTGCCCTTGAGATCCGTGACCCAGCTGCCCAGTGCGACCTCGCTGATCTTCAGTCCCGACTTGCCAACGCTGCGATACTTCATGTGTGCTCCTTGATAATCAATCGTCACCGTCGTCTCTTCATGGCCGGCCGTGAACGCTAACAATTCTTATTGAAACAGTTCAACCCCACTTGAACGCAAGTTGGCGGCTATTGCGACACGCCGGTGGTGACTTCGCGGGCGCAACGAATGAAATCATCAATGACGCTCCACCGATACGATGTGGCCGGAACGCCGAACTGAATGGCATATGCGGTATCCGGGCCGCAATCCAGCACGCGCAAAGTACGCAACCGTTCGCCGTCAAGCAGCGCTGGCAGGAACCGCTCCGGGCATAGGCAGGCACCCATGCCGTAATGGCACAGTTCCAGCAGAGTCAGTACGTTATCCGAACGGGCTGTGACTTTCGGCTCAAAACCGGCACGGCGGAACAGCAGATCGGCAATGCGTCCGTCAATATCTTGTGGGCTGCCTAGGAGAAACGGGCAATGCTCCAGTGAGGAAAGGTCACCTGCGGCAATGGCGCGCTCGTCCGGCGCGGTTCTGACGGCATCGACTTGGCCATTCGCCGCGCCACCGGTAGCGGCCAAATCCATCCACAGTGATTGTGCGAGGACCAGCACCATGCGCTCGTTATAGAAATCCATAAGTTCGATGCCGGCCGGTTTCCCGGCGAAGTCCGCCACCGCCAGATCAAGATCGCCGTTCGCCAGCCATTGTTGAATCTGATCGTTGCGGCCCTCAATGAGTTCAACGATGATATTCGGGCAGTCACGTTGCATCGCCTTCACAATCGGCGGCATGATCGCCCGGCTACGCGTGTAGGCAACACCCACGCGCAGCACGCCGGCCTGATCGCCGGCGATGTCGCGCATTTCTTGGCCAAGTGCATCGCGATCGCGGCGGAATCGCTGCGCATATCGCGCGAACACCGTGCCGGCATAGGTCAATTCGAGCGGCACATGGCGTACGAAAAGCGTGCATCCGAGCTCCCGCTCTAGGGCGGCGATGTTCGCACTCAGCGTCTGCTGCGTGATCCCCAACCGTTTCGCCGCCTTGCTGAAGCTATGTTCCGAGGCCACGGCGGCGAAGTATTCGATGCTGAGAAAGTTCATGGCGATACTCCCGTGTGTATGGCGTTTGCGTGGTGTGTGTATGACGTGTCGTGGCGCGAATCAATGCCACAGTATTAAACCTGTAATAGATATCAGTTTAGTCTGTATTTCTCCTGTTATCTTAGGTCATGGCTCGTGCGAATAGCGTTGATGTTTGCGACTGCGGGTCATGAGATGGAATCTGAGATGAGGCTGTAGCCGGAAGAGGAGAGGATCGCATGCTGGAAGCGGGCACGATGTTGCTGTTCTGTGCGGTGCTGTTTGCCAGCGTCGCCCTCGGCTGGTCGATTATTCCCGCGCTGTTCGTTGGTGTGCTGCTGTTCATGGGGTATGGGCTGGTTCGCCGGTGCTCGTTGCGCGCGATGGCGAGCCGTGCGGCCGGCAGCGTACGGTCCGCGGGGACCGTGGTGGTGGCCTTCGTGCTCATCGGCGTACTGACCTCGCTGTGGCGGGCCAGCGGGACCATCGCCTTCATCGTGGCCCATTCGACCGCGGTGATTCACGCCGCCACGGTGATTCCGCTGTCGTTTCTACTGTGCTCGGCGATGTCGGTGCTGGTCGGGTCGTCGTTCGCCAGTGCGGCGACTATGGGCACCATCTGCATGTCGTTGGGATTGTCGATGCAGGCGAACCCGGTGATGCTCGGTGGCGCGATTCTTGCGGGCGTCTATGTGGGCGATCGTTGTTCGCCGGTTTCCACCAGTGCCTTGCTGGTCAAACAGCTTACGCATACGAACCTGTTCAATACTATTGTCCGCATGCTGCGCACGGGTGCGGTGCCGTTTGTGCTGAGTTGTGTGGTATACGTTGCGGCTGCGGTGGTGGAGTGGCTGTGCGCGAGCGGTGGTTCCGGATTTGGTGCGGCTAGTGCGGCTGCTACGGCTGGCTCGGCTGGCTCGGCTAGAGCGGCTGTTTCAACCAACGCAAGCAGCATAACCGATATCGGCGGATTGTTCTCATCGGCCTTCGATTTGCATTGGCTTACCCTAGTTCCAGCATTACTGGTCATCGTGTTGGCGTTGCTGCGTGTGGATGTTCGGCTGCTTATGCTCGCCAGCATTGCCGCCTCGGTCGCGGTATGCGTGGGCGTGCAGCACATGGAATGGGCAGAACTGTTGCGGCTGCTTATTTTCGGTTACCATGCGCAAAATCCGCAGGTGGCCGCACTCCTGGACGGCGGCGGCATCCTCTCCATGCTCACTGTGATGGCCACTGTCTGTATCTCCTCCGCCTACGCCGGCATTTTTGCCGAGACGCGGATGCTTGCTCGGCTGCAGCAGGTCATCGAGATGCTCGGTCATCGCATCGGCGCATGTGGTGCCACCATGATTACCGCGACTTGCGCGGCGGCGCTCGCCTGCAACCAGACCCTCACCATCATGCTCACTCACCAGTTGTGCGGTGGGCTGTACGGCGACGACGAATCCGAACGCTCCGCACAAGCTATCGATTTGGAAGACAGTGCCGTGGTGATCGCTCCGCTGATTCCTTGGTCGATCGCCGGTGCCGTGCCGCTTGCCACCATCAACGCGCCCACACTCAGCCTGGCCGCCGCGACCTTCCTCTACCTGCTGCCGCTCTCGCGGATGCTCGCCTCGGCTGTACGCCGCCGCTCGGGATTTCGGACTCGGCATCGATCCCAAAATCAAAACCCGGGACTCGCCATCCCACACCGGCCCAAACCCATGCTCCACATGTTCGCTCATGGTTTCCATCCTAAGTCGGGCGATTGAGCGCACGAGGCAATCAGGCCGAGAACTGTTTGCCGAATTCCGAGAAGAGCTGACGGCGGGCGAAGACGAGCAGGCCGAGCAGCACCAGCAGGGAGACCAGCCCGCTGACCATCACCAGTACATCCCACGGAGCCCAGCCGAGCGGAATGAACGTCAGAGGCATCAGACCAGCGACGATGTCGAACGCCAGATACTTGGCGTACTCGTCAATGGCCTTGGCCCGCAGCACGATAAGCAGCACCACGTCAAAGACCAGCGAAACCAGACACGTGATCGGTATGACGAACATGGTGACGACATGATTCATCGTCGCCACAAACCAGACCAGCGCAATCGCCAGCATGATATAGAAATATCGAAACATGAGGCGAAGCGGCCGCGGCACGTGCAGAATCGCACTATTGATGAACAGCACGCTGATGATCAGCGCGGCCGCCGATGCACTGGCAATCGGTATCGGCCACGAAAACAGATAGCTGAAGAAGCCATGCAGCAGCAAAATCGCGCCGGTTACAAACGTGATGATTTCCACCGCCAAACGCCTCGGACGCAGATAGATCTGCTGCGCGGGGAATGCGGCGGGGGAGGCCTCGCCGCGCAATTCGTTCTGGCAGAGCGGGCAACGGGCCATATCGCCGGTGAAATCGACGGTGCAGGCATCGCAATGCTTCATGCCGACGCTCCTTTCTCCACATGCACGCCAGCGATGTTCATACGGCCGCTGATGCCCTGCGCGGCGAGAATCCGACACAGGTTCTTGATGACGTTCAGATCATGGTAGATGGTGGAGATGCCGATGCTCAGGTCGTCGCCGAACGAGCAGACCGTGAAATTCAGGCTGGCCGGTGTGGTGAGGAAGCTCACCGAACGTACATGGCGCGCGAGTCGTTCGTCCAAGGTGACTCGGCCAAGGTTCGAGACGGTGGTCGTGGTCTCGCGGTCGGCGATGAACCGGGCCAGCTCCAGCACCCAGTCCTTGGCAGGGGAGGGCGCAAGACGCAGCACCGGATTCTTTTCCAGCGCAATCATGCGGTTCATATGCGATTCGACGCGCTCGCGACTGGTGGCATGGCCGAGCTGCTCCTGCACATGGCGGGCGATGTCGGCCAACGGCTCATCGGTCAGCAATCCACCCATACCGTTGCCGTGCGCGGTGCGGGCGGCGGACTGCTGGCCGTCGCCGGCTGCGTCTGGGCTTGTTGCGGAAGTTTTCGCGGAGTCCTCATCGGCTTCGATTTCGGCCGGCGTGTACGCCACGTAAGTCATGCCGTAGAAGTTGCGCACGGTCTCCGACCTGAAGAAGGCGCGCAAGTCGACCGGAATATCCACGCGAATCGCGCGATTGCGGGCGCGCGAGGGCATGACGTCGCGAATCGCGCACAGTATCGCGGCGATGAGGTAGGAGGTGAGACTCACTCCGCACTGATGCGCTGCACCAAGCACCTTGCTGGCGCTGACGTGGTATTCCATGAACGTAGGCGCGGCCCGGTCGATGGGGCCGGCCAGCCGGTAGATCTTCGTGCCTGGCGCAGCGCCGGCCTTGTCTTTCTCGTAGTATTTGTCGAAGCTGTTTTCGGCTTTGTCGCTATCCGAACCGTCGTAATCCGAAGGCACGCCCGGCACGTCGTATCGCTCGGCGATGTAGGCGTGCAGCAGCGACTTGAACAGGTTGATGGCGCCGCGACCGTCCGAAATGATGTGCGAGACCTCGAGATTGACACGATTGCGGAAATAGCTTACGCGGAACAGCATGCTTTTGGGCCCGTAATGCAGTCGCGAGCATATCGGCAGATGTTCCGGCTCCACCAGCGGCCGGCCGTCTGACTGTTCGAGGTAATGCCAGAACATGCCGTTGAGCAGGTGCACGTTGAAGCTCGGGAACTGGGCGATGGCATGGTCGAGCGCGTGCTGCAGGATGTCCGGATCGATGCCGTCCGCCAGCTCGGCCGAATAGCGGAACACGGTCTGCGAGGAGCGGCCAGCCTGGGAGGAGTAGAACTTGCCGATGTTGTCTAGTCGGTACCAAGTACGTCTTGCCACGCGTCGCCTCCCTCCGGTGCGTTGGCGGTGGTGCCGGTGCCGGGAGCTGGTTCCAGCGGTGTGCCGTCGAGGAAATGCTCGATGATTCGGTAGGTGGTGGCCACCAGTCCCACGGCCGACGTATTGAGCAGGTAGCCGTGGATGCCATCGTGAATTCGGTAACAGGAGACGTTGTCGTTCACCAATTGCAGGCGACGGGCGTACGCTTCGTCCTCGTCTCTGAGCGGGCAGTATTCGGCGGACAACACCAGCGTGCGCGGCTGATTGCTCAGGTCGTGCGCGGTGAGCGGCGCGAAATACGGATTGGTCAGATCGGCCACGGACGAACGGTACATGTCGATGTAGTCGGCCATGTCCTGTGCGGTGAGGATGTAGTCGGTGCCGTTGGTCCGCACCGATTCGAACGGGCTGGTCTCGGGATTGTAATCGTTGCCGACTACCGGGTAAAGCAGCATCTGCGTGCGCGGCATGAACTCGCCGCGGTCGCGGGCCATGAGTGAGACGGCGGCCGCAAGATTGCCGCCCGCGCTGTCGCCAAACAGCACGATGCTGTCGGGATCCGGTGCTGGGATTGTCGCAGATATATCGCCCCCGCCGGCGGGGGCTGTCGGCGCAGCCGACTGGGGGTGATCAACATCAACAGAACCACCCACCCCAGAAATCGGCAATTCCCCAGCAAACAGCTGCCGGGCTACCTCATAGCAATCCTCAACAGCAGTAGGGAAGCGGTATTCAGGAGCCAGCCGGTACTCGACTGAGATCACACGGCGTTGCAGACGTACGGCCATATGCGCGCAAGCCTGCGTGTACAGGTTGATGCCGCCTGTGGTCCAACCGCCACCGTGGAAAAACAGGATCGTGCCACGCGGCGTGACTGAGGGAAGTTCCGTGTTGGCATTGCCGGAAATACCGTCGGCGTTGCCGCTCGACGTGCTTTCCTTGATGAGTATTTTGGGTAGGACTTTGGGTAATACGGCGGGCAGAATCGCGGATATTGCCGAGGCCACGGGCGTGCCATTGGCGGAAGATTCCTCCAGGGCTTCGGGCAGGGGCGCTCCATAGGCGACCAGCGGCGTGAACACTCGCAATGGTACGGCATATCCATCCGCCATAGGCGCGAAGGCGTCCTCGACACGGCATTTCGGATTGTCGGGTGCCTGCTTGGCGATAAGCTCTTCCGCCACGCGCTGCAATTTGTACGACTTGCCCGCGTTGGGCTTGATGTAGCTGGCGGCCTTCATCGCGGCGAACAATGCCTCGTTGATCGGCATGACGACAGGTCCTTTCAGCGGCGGATTCGGTAGTGCGAACACCCCAACCTTAGCCCATGACCGGCATGAACAAAAAAGGGAAGGAACCCGAGAGTTCCTTCCCTGTGTGCCGTATCAGACGCGATACGCGCCGATTATCAGGCGGTGAAGTATTCCACGCCGGCCTCGAAGATCGGCTGGTACTTGTTGCCGGGCACGTTGACGTACAGGCCGTTGCCGGAACGCTCCGAGTGACCCATCTTGCCAAACACGCGGCCGTCCGGGCTGGTGATGCCCTCGATGGCGAGCAGCGAGCCGTTCGGGTTCACATCCAGGTCCATGCCGGGGGTGCCGGTCTCGTCCACGTACTGCGTGGCGATCTGGCCGTTGGCCCTGAGCTGGGCGAGCACCTCGTCGGAGGCCACGAAGCGGCCCTCGCCGTGGGAGATGGCCACGGTGTGAATGTCGCCGACCGAAGTCTTGGACAGCCACGGGGAGAGGTCGGAGGCCACGCGCGTGCGGACCAGTCGGCTCTGGTGGCGGCCGATGGTGTTGAAGGTCAGCGTCGGGCAGGCGTCGGTCATCGGCACGATGTCGCCGTACGGCACCAGACCCAGCTTGACGAGCGCCTGGAAGCCGTTGCAGATGCCGAGCATCAGACCATCGCGGTTCTTCAGCAGGTCACGCACGGCCTCGGTGACGGCCGGCGCACGGAAGAACGCGGTGATGAACTTGGCGGAACCGTCCGGCTCGTCGCCGCCGGAGAAGCCGCCTGGGATCATCACGATCTGGCTCTTGTTGATCTCGTCGACCAACGCCTGCGTGGATTCGGCGACGGCGGCCGGCGTCAGGTTGTTGACGATCAGTGTGGTCACATCGGCGCCGGCACGCTCGAAGGCGGCGGCGGAATCGTACTCGCAGTTGTTGCCCGGGAACACCGGGATCACCACATGCGGCTTGGCCACGGAAGAGCCGACGTACACGGTCTTCTTCGGCGCGTGGAAGTCGATGGTCTCGACGGTCGCGCCCTTGTCCTCGCCCTTGGAACGGTACGGGAACACGGATTCGATGCCGGACTCCCAAGCTTCCTGCACAGCGTCCAGGTCCAGCGTCTCGCCGGCGGCCTTGAACACGTACTCGGAGGTGGTGGTGCCGATTTCGCCGATCTCGACCAAATTGGAGACGGCCGGAAGCTTGGCATCGTCCGCCAGCTCGACGATGAACGAACCGTATGCCGGGGTGAACAGGTCGTCCACGGCGATGCTGTTGTTCAGGGTCACGCCGATGCGGTTGCCGAGCGTCATCTTGAACAGGGCTTCGGCGGTGGCGCCATAGCCCGGCGTAGAGACGGCCAGGGCATCGTGGAAGTCGGTGAGCTCCTCGATCACGGAGAACACCTCAAGCAGCGCATCCTTGTCCGGGGTCAGACCGTCGGCCAGGTAGCGCGGCGCGATGCGTACGATACGGTGATCGGCGTCCTTGAATTCAGGGGAGGTGGCGCGCTTCATGTTGCCCACGGCCACGGCGAAGGAGATCAGCGTCGGCGGCACGTCGAGATCCTCGAACGAACCGGACATGGAGTCCTTGCCGCCGATGGCGCCGGCGCCCAGGTCCACCTGGGCCATCAGCGCGCCGAGTACGGCGGCCGCCGGCTTGCCCCAGCGTTCCGGCTCGTCGCGCAGCTTCTCGAAGTACTCCTGGAAGCTCAGGTAGGCCTTCTCATGCTCGAAGCCGGCCGCGACCAGCTTGGCCAGCGACTCGACCACGGACAGGTAGGCGCCGGTGAACTGGTTCTTGGACATGATGTACGGGTTGAAGCCCCACGCCATCGCCGAAGCGGTGGTGGTCTCGCCGAACACCGGCAGCTTGGCGACCATGGCCATGTTCGGGGTGAGCTGACGCTTGCCGCCGAACGGCATGAGCACGGTGCCCGCGCCGATGGTGGAGTCGAAGCGCTCCGAAAGGCCCTTGTTGGAGGCCACGTTGATGTCGGTGACCAGCTTGTTCATGCGTTCGGCCAGCGTGCCCTCGCCCCACGGGGTCTCGTAGGACTGCTGTTCCTCGACATGCACGGTCTGGTGCTTGGAAGCGCCGTTGGAGGCCAGGAACTCACGGGACAGATTCACGATCTTGTCGCCGTTCCAGGTCATCACCATGCGCGGGTCCTCGGTCACGGTGGCAATCACCGTGGCTTCGAGGTTCTCTTCGCGGGCGTAGGCCAGGAACTCGTCCACGTCCTCGGCGGCCACGTCCACGGCCATGCGCTCCTGGGATTCGGAGATGGCCAGCTCGGTGCCGTCCAGGCCCTCGTATTTCTTGGGCACGGTGTTGAGGTCCACGAACAGGCCGTCGGCCAACTCGCCGACCGCCACGGACACGCCACCCGCGCCGAAGTCGTTGCAGCGCTTGATCAGACGGCAGGCATCGCCGCGGCGGAACAGACGCTGCAGCTTGCGCTCCACCGGAGCGTTACCCTTCTGCACTTCGGCGCCGTCGAGTTCGAGCGATTCCACGTTATGCGCCTTGGACGAACCGGTGGCACCGCCGATGCCGTCACGGCCGGTGCGGCCGCCCAGCAGGATGATTTTGTCGCCAGGGGCCGGGGTTTCGCGGCGCACATGGTCGGCCGGGGTGGCGGCCACGACCGCACCCACCTCCATGCGCTTGGCCACGTAGCCGGGGTGGTAGATCTCGTCGACCTGACCGGTGGCCAGACCGATCTGGTTGCCGTAGGAGCTGTAGCCGGCGGCGGCGGTGGTCACGAGCTTGCGCTGGGGGAGCTTGCCTTCCAGCGTCTCGGAGACCGGCACGGTCGGGTCCGCGGCGCCGGTGACGCGCATCGCCTGATACACGTAGGAGCGGCCGGACAGAGGATCGCGGATGCAGCCGCCGATGCAGGTGGCCGCGCCACCGAACGGTTCGATTTCGGTGGGGTGGTTGTGGGTCTCGTTCTTGAACAGGAACAGCCAGTCCTCGTCGTGGCCGTTCACGTCAACCTTGACCTTGACGGTGCAGGCGTTGATTTCCTCGGACTCGTCAAGGCCGGTCAGGACACCGTTCTTCTTGAGCCACTTGGCGCCGATGGTGCCCATGTCCATGAGGCAGACGGGCTTGGCGTCACGGCCGAGCTCGTGGCGCATCGCCAGGTAACGCTCGAAGGCGGCCTTGACGGTGGCGTCATCGATGGTCACTTCGTCCAGCTCGGTGCCGAACGTGGTGTGACGGCAGTGGTCGGACCAGTAGGTGTCGATCACCTTGATTTCGGTGATGGTGGGCTCGCGGCTCTCCTCGCTGAAGTACTTCTGGCAGAATTCGAGGTCGGCCAGATCCATGGCCAGACCGCGCTCGTCGATGAACTTCTGGCCGGCTTCGGCGTCCATCTCGTTGAAACCGGCGATGGTCTCGACCTTGCCGGGCACCGGCACCTGGGTCTTCAGGGTTTCCTTGGTCTCCAGGCTGGCCTCGCGGGCCTCGACCGGGTTGATCGCGTAATGCTTGATGGTGTCCACGTCGGCGTCGGTCAGGTCGCCTTCCAGCGCGTACAGCTTGGCGGAGCGGACGGTCGGGCGCTCGCCCTGGGAGATGAGCTGGATGCATTCGGCGGCGGAGTCGGCGCGCTGGTCGAACTGGCCGGGCAGGAACTCGGTGGCGAAGACCTTGGCGCCGGCGAAGTCGGGCAGGTCGTAGGCCACATTGTCCACCTGAGGCTCGCTGAACACGGTGGGCACGGTCTGGTCGAACAGCTCCTGGGAGATGCCTTCGACGTCATAGCGGTTCACGATGCGCAGGGCCTTGAGGCCGGTCAGTCCGAGGATCGTGCGCAGTTCGCCCGCAAGCTGCTGGGCTTCGACATCAAAGCCGGGCTTCTTTTCCACGTACACGCGAAAAACCATGGAAATCCTTTCTTGAAATTAAAGACAATTGGCTCCCCTCGAGAGGGGAGCCAGATAATGCATTACTCGGCGACTTCGATGCCTTCGGACTTGGCGAGTTCGGCGAGGCGCTCCTCGATCTCTTCGTAGGCCGGGATGATGCTGCCGAGACCACGGCGGAACAGGTCCTTGTCAAGGTGCTCGACCTTGCCGGAGTGGTCCTTCTGGTCCCACAGACGGCAGGAATCCGGGGTGATCTCGTCGGCCAACAGCAGCGTGCCGTCGGTGGCGCGGCCCATTTCGATCTTGAAGTCGACCAGCTTGACGTCGATCTTGGCGAAGATCTCGATCAGGGCCTCGTTAATCTTGCGGGCCAGCGGGGCGATCTCGGCGAGATCCTCGCGAGTGCATACGCCGAGGGCCACCAGGTCATCGTCGTTGACGAACGGATCGTGCAGATCATCGTTCTTCAGGAAGTACTCAAGTACCGGCTCCTTGAGCGGCAGGCCTTCCTCCACGCCCAGACGGGAGCAGAAGTGGCCGGCGGCCACGTTGCGCAGCACGATCTCCAACGGGAACATGTTCACCTTGCGCACCAGCTGGCCGGTGTCGTCCACTCGCTTGATAAGGTGGCTGTCGATGCCGCGCTTCTTGAGCAGGTCGAAGATGATGGTGGTGATGAGGTTGTTCAGACGGCCCTTGCCGGTGAAGTCTTCCTTCTTTTCACCATCGCCAGCGGTGGCGGTGTTCTTGTATTCGACCCACAGAACCTCGGGATCGTCGGTTGCGTACAGTTGCTTGGCCTTGCCCTCGTAGAGCTTTTCCAGCTTCTCCATGACTCACCTTTCAGGAGTGGAATTTCTGGGTGAACTAACGGTAAAAGGGTACCAATCGAGGGCTACAACAACACTCAGCATGACGCTACGATGCGGCCGGCGCATCATACGTCGCTGCATCGAACGGCCATACGCTGTTGGGATGGCGGAGGCGGCCGTCATTGGCCAGTACGATCAGCTCGTCTCCGGTCGTGTAGCCTTCCGGCATGAAGGTATCTGCAGAAGCGCGTGTGAATACTCAGATGTTCGTCAATAGACGAAACATGACTCTTCGGCCATATACACACGATAATGGGAGTGACGAAATGGTACAAGGAGGTTCGTCATGATCGTTCATCCACGACCCGGACGGCAATAATATTGAGGCCATGCTGAGCTGATCAGGCCGTGGACTACTCCACGGTAATCGTCAACGCATCGGCCACGAGGCCGGCCTTGGCACGGGCGTCGGCTTCGGACTCGCCGACGGCCAGTGCCACGGCCATGCGGCGGTGGCCATGCACTTCGGGCTTGGCAAAAATGCGCAGGTCCGTGCCGGGTTCGGCCAGAGCAGCGGCCACATCGGTGAACTCGACCTCACCGTCGCCGGCCACCACAATCGCATGGCTTGCCGCCACCGAGCCGGCCGGAATCGTGAGCGACACATGCTCGGGGGTGATCGGCAGGCCGAGAATCGCGCGGGCGTGCAGCGCGAACTCGCTCAGACGCTGGGAGGCCATTGTCACCATACCGGTATCGTGCGGACGGGGGGAGACCTCGTTGAACAGAATCGAGCCGTCGGTGAGCACGAACAGTTCCACGCCGAATACGCCCCAACCGGTTTCGCCGGCCGCCTGAGCCTTGGCCACCAAGCCTTCAACGGCGGTACGTGCGATGTCGCGCGCCCGCTCGGCCTCACCATCGGGTTCGGTAGCCGGCTGCCAGGACTCGCGGTAATCGCCGGACTCCTGACGTTGGCCGATCGGCGCGCACGTCACAATGCCGGCGGACGAAGAAACAGTCAGTACCGTCAGCTCACGCTCCAGCGGAGCAAGCGCCTCAACGATCACGCGCGACACATCGCCCTCATCGGCGGCGCGGCGGCCCTCCTGCGCTTCGGTCCAAGCGGCATCGATGGCGTCGGCGGAACGCACCACCGACTGGCCGTGACCAGACGAGCTCATCACCGGCTTGACCACGCACGGATAGCCGACTTCCGAAGCTCCGGCGCGCAGCTCTTCCAGCGAGCCGGCAAAACGATACGGTGTAGTCGGCAAGCCCAATTCTTCGTGGGCCAGTACGCGCAGGCGCTCGCGGTCCATGCAAATCGCGGCGATTTCGGCGCTCGGCACCACCTGGGCGCCCGCGGCCGCAGTACCGGCCAGCACATCGGTGGCGATGGCCTCTACCTCGGGCACGATGATGTCCGGCTTGATTTCATCGAACAATGCCTGCAATTCGGCGGCATTCGCCATATCCAACGCGCGATATTCATGCGCCACCTGCTGGGCCGGAGCGCCGGCATACGAGTCAGCGGCGCACACCCACGCGCCCAGTCGCATGAGCTCGATGGCCACTTCCTTGCCCAGCTCACCAGCGCCCAAAAACAGCACGCGGGTGGGGTGCTTGCCCAGCGGTGTGCCCAGCGGGCGGTTGGCTGCGCGAGTTGCGGGGGAGACGGCGGAAGTCTCGGCGGGAATTGCGGGAGAGGAGGTGGAAGTCACGGCAGTATTTACGGCGTTCTCAGTCATACCCACATTCTGCCATGCCGCGATGATTTCGCCTATGCGGGGCTCGGATTCGGCGACGTGCGCTGCGGAGCGCGTGATTCAATATTGGGCAAAATGCGGCAGCCCATACCATTTCATACGCGTTCAGGCAGCGCGGCCGACGCCATTGCAGCGCGGTGGTTTAGGATGAGGCAATGCGCGAAAACGGGATTGAAGAGAGCATTGATCGTCCGCTGACTATCGCTCTTGTGGTCGATACGGTGGGCAATCAGGGCAACGGCACCTCCAATTCGGCCTTGCAATGGGCTGCAGAATTGGAGCGGCAAGGCCATCATGTGAGGCTTGTCGGTATAGGGGCGCCCGAATATCCGGCGCGCGTGAATAGGGTGCCGCTCGTCTCGTGGGTGGCCGCCAAGCAGCTCATGCAATTCGCCGAACCCAGCGACACGTTGTTCCGCACCGCCTTTCAAGGCGTGGATGTGGTGCATATCTATATGCCGTTCAAATTCGGCCGTCGTGCCGCTAAAGTCGCCCACCAAATGGGCATTCCCGTGACTGCCGGATTCCACCTGCAGCCGGAGAACGTGCTGTATTCGGCCGGCCCTCTACGTCGCATTCCCGGTATTTCCAGCTTCCTGTACTGGCTGTTCAAGCACTGGCTGTACAAGCACATTGACCACATCCATGTGCCCACCGAAATGACCGCGAGCCTGTTGCGCGCGCACGGGTATAAAGCCAAGTTGCACGTGATTTCCAATGGTTATTCACCGGTGTATTCGCCGAAGAAGCCGGCCGATCCGGATGCCTCGGCTCCCGTGCCGTTCCGCGTCATCGCTTCCGGCCGACTGGCTAGCGAGAAAGATCAGATTACGCTGATCAAGGCGGTGTCGATGTCCCGGCACGCCGGCGATATTCAGCTGGTGATCGCCGGTACTGGGCCGCTCAAGCAGTATCTCAAGTTCCGCGCCGGGCGTTTGCTGGCGCGCAAGGCCGATATCGGATTCCACAAGCACGCCGATATGCCCGATTTGTTGCGTTCGGGCGATTTGTTCGTGCATTGTTCGATTGCCGACATCGAATCGGTGAGCGTGATCGAGGCGATGGCGTGCGGATTGGTGCCGGTGATCGCCGCGTCCGAACTGTCGGCGGCCAGCCAGTTCGCGCTGATCGACGAGTCGTTGTTCCCCGTGCGGGACGCGGCCCTGCTGGCCCGACGCATCGATTGGTGGATCGCACATCAGGCCGAGCGCGCCGAATGGGGCGAAAAATACGCCGAATACACCAAGGCGCATTATTCCGTGGAAGCCTCGGTCCACAAGTTCGTGGATATGGAACGCAAGGCGATAGGGGAGTAGGAGCCTTCTCGTTTGCGGAGAGGTCTTTCCCTCAGTCCGCCTGCGGCGGCCAGCTCCCTCATCAGAGGGATCTACGAAAAAACCTCCCTCTGATGAGGGAGGTGGCATCGCGAAGCGATGACGGAGGGAGAGATTAGCGAAGGGTTTTACAACAACTCAATAAGTTGATCGACCTCTTCAGGCGTGGTGGCCCAGCTGGTGCAGATGCGCATCACGGTGTGCGTGTCGTCGGCCTTTTCGGTAAAGCCGAGCTTGATCTCGCGCTCCAGACGGTCGATGGTCGGCTGATCCATCGTCACGAAAATCTGGTTGGTGGGCGCTTCGAAAGTGAGCGTGTAGCCCTTGGCGCGCAGGGCCTCGCGAATACGATCGGCCGCCTCATTGGCGTTGCGGGCGATCTTGAAATACAGGTTGTCGGTGAACAAAGCGTCAAACTGCGCGCCCAGCACAAAGCCCTTGGCCAGCAAGGCACCGTGCTGCTTGATGAGGGTCAAGAAGTGCTTCGGCGTGTTGTGCTTGGTAAACACCACGGCCTCGCCGAACAGGGCACCCACCTTGGTACCGCCGATGTAGAACACGTCGGCGATGGTCGCCAGATCCGCGAGCGTCATGTCTGAACCGGTGGCGGTCAGCGCGTAGCCGAGTCGCGCGCCATCCACGAACAGCGGCATGTCGTACTTGTGCGCCACATCGGCGATGGCCTGCAACTCGGCCTTGGAGTAGATGGTGCCATATTCGGTGCTTTGCGAGACGTACACGGAGCCCGGGAACACCATGTGCTCGTAGTTGCCGTCCGCATAGAAGGTCTTGCAGAACTCGTCCAGTTCGGTCGGGTCCATTTTGCCGTTGTGCTGGGGAATCGTGAGCACCTTGTGCCCGGAGAACTCGATGGCGCCGGCCTCGTGCACGTTCGGATGGCCGGAGGCGACCGCGACCACGCCTGCATACGCCGGGGTGATGGTGTCGATGACGACCTGGTTGGTCTGCGTGCCGCCGACGAGGAACCACACATCCGCGTCCGGCTGGCCGCAGGCCTCGCGGATCTTGGCCTTGGCCTGATCGCTCAGTTCGTCGGACCCGTAGCCCGAATACAGATGGTTGTTGGCTTCAGCCACGGCTTCAAGCACCGCGGGATGGGCGGCGCGGGAGTAATCGTTCTCAAAAGACAGCATGACGGACCTTTTGTCCTTATGTTCGGTGAATTGGATATGCCCTGAGTGTACAACGCGGTGGTTCCCGGCATGCCTATTTGGCCTATAACCCAGGAGCGGGGAATTCAGGGAGAAAAAACAAAACCCTTCCGCGAACGGAAGGGTTTTACTGGGGTGGCCAACGCGGCTCGAACGCGCGACCTTCTGAACCACAATCAGATGCTCTACCAACTGAGCTATGGCCACCATAGTGCCGTATTCAGCAAGCTGAATTCGCGCAACAGGTGAATACTATACACAACTTTGCGGATGTGTGCTCATCGGTGTGTCGCGATGGAATCAAGTGGTCGGTTTCATTCTTGGGGCCAGGCTGCGGGCTGTCTCAGATGGCGGGATGTGGATGAGTGGGTCTTGTGCGGCGATTGATGAAAAGTCAAGGCACACGACGGTGTGATGGTACGACCGGGGATTGCAGAAATGATTACGTGAGTGTTCGCAATGTGAGCATTATGTTTCATATCAACCGCGACCCGCCTAGTTTCATGCGATGTTACCTACACCAAACAAGGGAAGAGAAACACCATGGAAAAGGTTAAAGCCTTTGCAGATTGGCTGACCAAGTGGTTTACGGTCATCGTCATCGTCTGGGCCGTCTTCAACTACTTCGTGCCGGCCGCCAGCTTGTGGGGCAAGGCGTACACCGGCTACATGCTGGGCATCGTGCTGTTCGGCATGGGCCTGACCCTGACGCTGGACGACTTCAAGCGCATCCTGACCCAGCCGCTGATGGTCATCGTCGGCACCGTAGCTCACTTCATCATCATGCCGCTCATCGCCGTGGCCCTGTGCGCGATCTTCCACCTGTCCGGCCCGCTGGCCGTGGGCGTGATTCTCGTCGGCTGCTGCCCGTCTGGCACCTCCTCCAACGTGATGAGCTACCTGTCCCGTGGTGACGTGGCCCTCGATGTCTCCATCGGCATCCTCTCCACCCTGTGCGCCCCGTTCATGATTCCGCTGCTGATGCAGCTGCTCGCTTCTCAGTACGTGTCCGTGCCGACTCAGTCCCTGTTCCTCAACGCCGTCAAGGTGGTGCTCTTCCCGATCGCCCTCGGTGTGATCTGCCACATGATCTTCGGCAAGAAGATCGAGAAGGTTACGGTCGCCCTGCCTATCGTTTCTCAGGTGGCTATTCTGCTTATCATCGGCGTGGTCGTTGCCGCCAACGGTCCGAAGCTGTTCGTGGCCAGCTCCCTGGTGGCCATCCCGGTGGTCATCCTGCACAACCTGTGCGGCTACTCGCTGGGCTTCGGCTTCTCCAAGCTGATGTACAAGATCTACCCGAAGGGCTTCCGCTACGCACAGCAGAAGGCCATCACCTTCGAAGTCGGCATGCAGGACTCCGCTCTGGGCGCAACCCTGGCCCTGACCTCCTTCGCAACCAACCCACTCGCTGCCGTGCCGTCCACCTTCTTCTCCGTGTGGCACAACATCTCCGGCTCTATCCTGTCCAGCTGGTGGCGCAACCACGATGACAAGCACGAGATCCACTGGGATTCCGACAATGGCGAGAAGGGCTCTGCCAAGAGCACCGTTTCAGCGGCCCACCCGTTCGACGCCGATAAGGCCGCCAAGGTCGCTGCCTGAAATCCTGAAATGGTGAGAAAGGTCGGGTAAGGCACGACTCCAGTCAGTCGGTCATCCACCTTTCCTACCTCGCATAACATAGCCGCTCCCGCTTACTCCCGATTGAGGTATCGGGCGTTTCGCGAGGGCGGTTTTGCTATAATTGGTAATGCAGAAAGCGGCAAGGTAATACGGCAAAGAGGCCGGGTCGCTAGAGGTTCCCATCGGATATGGAAGAGCACGAGGATGTGCTGGAAACAGATAACACAGAAGCGGATGTGGTGAAAAGAAACATAATGTAACCTCCTTGGCGGTGCCCCCGTGTGACATAGTCTCCGCGGGGGCACCTGCTGTGTGGCGTTCCCTTTTTGCGACGCATTCCCGGGAATATTGCGTTGGGAGAATAGTTGGGTGTGTGTTTTGCGACGCATTGGAATATTGCGTTGGGAGGAGAGGAAAAGTACGGGGGCGCAGGAGGTCCCCAAACCAGTGAGTTGTGGCTCGGCGCGTCGTTGTCCGGAGGAATCGTAATATAGATATTCGTGTGTGCCAACAGCACGCCTTATGTAACAGGCGAGCATGCTGGGATATCCTTCAAACCGCTGATCGCACGCAGTAATGCGCCGACGGGAGGGGCGAAGGCCATCGGGCCGGTGGACTGGGCTATCTTTTCCGATTCGTCGGGTGCCGCCAACAGGCGGATACCAAGCGAGTGTGCTGAAAAGTGTGGGTGCAGTGCGGCGGTCACACAAAAGCAAGAGAAACCACTGAATCGGAGAATTCAAGTTGCCTACTATTGAACAGCTCGTCCGTAAGGGACGTCAGGCAAAGCCGAAGAAGTCCAAGACTTTGGCCCTGAAGGGCAGCCCGCTGCGTCGCGGCGTGTGCACCCGTGTCTACACCACCACCCCGAAGAAGCCGAACTCGGCTCTGCGTAAGGTCGCTCGTGTGCGCCTGTCCTCGGGCATCGAAGTCACCGCCTACATTCCGGGCGAAGGCCACAATCTGCAGGAGCACTCCATCGTGCTCGTGCGCGGCGGCCGTGTGAAGGATCTCCCGGGTGTGCGTTACCACATCGTGCGTGGCGCGCTCGATACCCAGGGTGTCAAGGACCGTAAGCAGGGTCGTTCCCTGTATGGAGCAAAGAAGGCGAAGTAAGAGATATGTCACGTAAGGGACCTTCCAAGAAGCACGTCGTGCTGCCCGATCCGATCTACGGTTCCACCGTGGTGGCGCAGCTCATCAACAAGATTCTGCTTGACGGCAAGAAGTCGATCGCCGAAGACATCGTCTACTCCGCGCTCGATATGGTCAAGGAGAAGTCCGACCAGGAGCCGGTGGCTGTGCTCAAGCGCGCCCTGGACAACATCCGTCCGTCCCTCGAGGTTCGCTCCCGCCGTGTCGGTGGCGCCACCTACCAGGTGCCGGTCGAGGTCAAGCCGAACCGCGCCAACACCCTGTCGCTGCGCTGGCTGACCGACTTCTCCCGCGCCCGTCGTGAGAAGACCATGGCTGAGCGTCTCGCCAATGAGATCCTGGATGCCTCCAACGGCCTCGGTGCTTCTGTCAAGCGCCGCGAGGATACTCATAAGATGGCAGAGGCTAACAAGGCCTTCGCTCATTACCGCTGGTAATCACTCGCCCTGAGTAAAACTAAGGAAAAAGATGGCTGAAGAGATTTCGGACCTCCACGACGTCCGCAATATCGGCATCATGGCCCACATTGATGCCGGCAAGACCACCACTACCGAGCGTATTCTGTTCTACACCGGTAAGAACTACAAGATCGGCGAGACCCACGACGGCGCCTCCACCATGGACTTCATGGCGCAGGAGCAGGAACGTGGTATCACCATCCAGTCCGCTGCTACCACCTGCTTCTGGAGCCGTCAGTCCCACGACACCAAGGACAAGTTCCAGATCAACATCATCGATACCCCTGGCCACGTGGACTTCACGGCCGAGGTGGAGCGCTCCCTGCGTGTGCTCGATGGTGCCGTTGCCGTGTTCGACGGCAAGGAAGGCGTGGAGCCTCAGTCCGAGACCGTGTGGCGTCAGGCTGACAAGTACGGCGTTCCGCGTATCTGCTTCATCAACAAGATGGACAAGCTGGGCGCGAACTTCTACTACTCCGTCGACACCATCAAGGAGAAGCTGGGCGCTACTCCGATCGTGATGCAGTTGCCGATCGGTTCCGAGAACGACTTCACTGGCGTTGTCGACCTGGTTGAGATGCAGGCTTACGTGTGGAACGGCACCGAGGAGCTCGGCGCCAAGTACGACACCACTGAGATCCCGGACGACCTCAAGGACAAGGCTCAGGAGTACCACGAGAAGCTCGTGGAAGCCGCTGCCGAAGCCGACGACGACCTCATGAACAAGTTCTTCGAGGACGGCGACCTGTCCAAGGAAGACATCCGCGCTGGCGTGCGTAAGCTCACCATCGCCAAGGAAGCCTTCCCGATCTTCTGCGGTTCCGCCTTCAAGGACAAGGGCGTTCAGCCGATGCTGGACGGCGTTGTCGATTACCTGCCGTCTCCTGAAGACGTGCCGGCCATCAAGGGCTACAAGCCTGGCGATGAGTCCGTCGAGATCGACCGTCACCCGGTCAAGTCCGATCCGTTCGCGGCTCTGGTCTTCAAGATCTCCACCCACCCGTTCTACGGCAAGCTCGTGTTCGTGCGCGTCTACTCCGGCTCCGTTGTGCCGGGCGACTCCGTGCTCGACTCCACCCGCGAGAAGAAGGAACGTATCGGCAAGATCTTCCAGATGCACGCCGATAAGGAAAACCCGATGGACCGCGCTGACGCCGGTAACATCTACACCTTCGTGGGCCTGAAGAACGTGACCACCGGTGACACCCTGTGCGCCATCGACGATCCGATCACCCTCGACTCCATGACCTTCCCGGATCCTGTGATCCAGGTGGCCGTCGAACCGAAGACCAAGGCCGACCAGGAGAAGATGGGCATCGCCCTGTCCAAGCTGGCCGAAGAGGATCCGACCTTCCAGGTCACGACCGACGAAGAGTCCGGCCAGACCCTGATCGCCGGCATGGGCGAGCTCCAGCTCGACATCATCGTCGACCGTATGCGCCGCGAGTTCAAGGTTGAGTGCAACCAGGGCAAGCCGCAGGTCGCCTACCGCGAGACCATCCGCAAGGCCGTCATGGACCAGGGCTACACCCACAAGAAGCAGACCGGTGGTTCCGGCCAGTTCGCAAAGGTCCTGATGAACTTCGAGCCGCTCGACACCACCGAGGGCAAGACCTTCGAGTTCGAGAATAAGGTCACCGGCGGCCACATCTCCGCCGAATTCATCGGCCCCATCGAGGCCGGTGTCAAGGAGGCCATGGAGTCCGGTGTTCTCGCCGGCTTCCCGGTCGTGGGCGTCAAGGCCACCGTCACTGACGGCCAGATGCACCCGGTCGATTCCTCCGAAATGGCCTTCAAGCTCGCAGGTTCCATGTGCTTCAAGGAAGCTGCCCCGAAGGCCAAGCCGGTCATTCTCGAACCGATCATGAAGGTCGAAGTCCGTACGCCGGAAGAGTACATGGGCGAAGTCATCGGCGATCTGAACCAGCGCCGTGGCAACATCCAGTCCATGACCGACGGTGTCGGCGTCAAGGTCATCGACGCCAAGGTCCCGCTGTCCGAGATGTTCGGCTACATCGGCGACCTGCGTTCCAAGACCCAGGGTCGTGCCATGTTCACCATGGAGATGGACTCCTACGACGAGGTGCCGAAGAGCGTCTCCGAGGAGATCATCAAGGCCCAGCGCGGCGAGTGACACGCGCCACTGCATGAAGTAGCCAGTGTCTTCAGTCAGCGGTAATATCGTATACCGCTGACTGGGTTCTGGCTCTTCAAAGTGGCACATAACCCAGAAACCCAGTAGAATAAGCGAGTTCCTGTGCGAAAGGGTGCAGGAAACTCACGAGACGTCCAGGAGGACAAAAGTAATGGCAAAGGAAAAGTACGAGCGTACTAAGCCGCACGTTAACATCGGTACCATCGGCCACGTCGACCACGGTAAGACTACCCTGACTGCCGCCATCTCCAAGGTGCTGCACGAGGAGTTCCCGGATGTCAACCCGGAGTACGACTTCAACCAGATCGATTCCGCTCCGGAAGAGGCCGCCCGCGGTATCACCATCAACATCGCCCACATCGAGTACCAGACCGAGAAGCGTCACTACGCTCACGTCGACTGCCCGGGCCACGCCGACTTCGTGAAGAACATGATTACCGGTGCTGCCCAGATGGATGGCGCTATCCTCGTTGTGGCCGCCACCGACGGCCCGATGGCCCAGACTCGCGAGCACGTGCTGCTCGCCCGTCAGGTTGGCGTTCCGAAGATCCTCGTCGCCCTGAACAAGTGCGACATGGTCGACGATGAAGAGCTCATCGAGCTCGTCGAAGAAGAGGTCCGCGACCTCCTCGACGAGAACGGCTTCGACCGTGACTGCCCGGTCATCCACACCTCCGCTTACGGTGCTCTGCACGACGACGCTCCGGACCACGAGAAGTGGGTCCAGTCCGTTAAGGACCTCATGGACGCTGTCGACGACTACATCCCGACCCCGGTTCACGACCTGGACAAGCCGTTCCTGATGCCGATCGAGGACGTCTTCACCATCTCCGGCCGTGGTACCGTTGTCACCGGTCGTGTCGAGCGTGGCCAGCTGGCCGTCAACACCCCGGTCGAGATCGTTGGTATCCGTCCGACCCAGCAGACCACCGTCACCTCCATCGAGACCTTCCACAAGACCATGGACGCCTGCGAGGCTGGCGACAACACCGGTCTGCTTCTGCGTGGTCTCGGCCGTGACGATGTCGAGCGTGGCCAGGTTGTGGCCAAGCCGGGCTCCGTCACCCCGCACACCAAGTTCGAGGGCGAAGTCTACGTGCTGACCAAGGACGAAGGCGGCCGTCACTCGCCGTTCTTCTCCAACTACCGTCCGCAGTTCTACTTCCGCACCACCGACGTCACCGGCGTCATCGAGCTGCCGGAAGGCGTCGAGATGGTTCAGCCGGGCGACCACGCTACCTTCACCGTTGAGCTGATTCAGCCCATCGCTATGGAGGAAGGCCTGACCTTCGCTGTGCGTGAAGGTGGCCACACCGTCGGCTCCGGTCGTGTGACCAAGATCCTCGCCTGATTTTCATCAGACAAGAATCTTCGCTTGAACTAGCGTTATAGGAAATCCCCTTCGAGGAAACTCGGAGGGGATTTTCTATAACCGCAGCAGGATATGGATATGTACCACGACTTCCGGCCTGGATGCGCTAGTGTTGCTTTTCAATAGATAAACGGACTGCTGCACTGCGAGGATATGACACTGATGGCAGGCCGGGAAAGAAGGTCGATGATGACTGGTGCACAGGCCGCTCACTGTGGTTCTGTATCCGCAATTTCGCTGGGACTGCCCGTTTCCACGGCGATTCCCGAAGCCAAAGGCACACTGCCGAAAGCCTTGTTCGTAGGCAAAGCGCCGATTTCCGGCAAACTCAAGCAGCGATTGGTGAACGAGATCGAATCCATCACCATGCTGGCGTTGGCCCGGTCGGCCAACACGGGGCTTGCGGACGGCAAACTGATCCCGGAAGTGCTGGTCATCGGACTGAAGCTTACGGCCAAAGCCACCGGCATACCGAACGAAGTCATCGACCTGATCGCCGGACAGCGCAAATCGGGCATCGTGTTCGTGTGCGTACGCGACGTGCCGTTCGAGGGCAGCACGCGTGAGGAATGCGCGTTCGCCGTGCGCCGCGCCATACCGGGGCGTGCCGGGCACACGCCGATCTATCAGGTATATGCCGGCGACTGGCAGCCGGCGGGGGAGGCCCAGCTGGAGCTGGCCGGCTCTACTATTGATGAGCTGTGGGCATCGCTGTGCTCACAGACCATTTTGGGTACGCCGGAGGTCGAGAATCTGGATGCGCGCATCATTCGCCATACTGAAATTGCTCGGCTCGAATCCGAAGTGGACAAGCTCACTCGTGACCATCAGCGCGTCAAGAACCCGGCCCAGCGCAACGAGATCTATGCCAAACTCCACAAGGCCAAGGCGCAGCTCGCAAAACTGCGCGAGGCATAGTGATGTGAAAGCCATTGGGCTTCCGCTGGCGGGAGCTGGCTCGCGAAGCGAGACTGAGGGTGGTCCAGGTCCGTGGCCTAGGGCTACGCCCAAGCTAATTGAAATATTCGTGCATCATACAGCGTACAGTTAAACCATGTTCCCTCTGCTCGAAACCCTGGTCGCCGTATACGAGGTGGGTCAGTTCACGCTGGCCGCCGATGAGCTGAAGGTATCGCAGTCGACGGTGTCGTCGCGTATCGCCCAATTGGAGCAGATGGTCGGCGCGCCGCTGTTCGTGCGCAATGCGAAAAGTGACGTGACGCCCACACAGGCCGGGCGGATGCTGTACCAGACTGCCATCGGCATCGACGGATTATGGCGGGATACGCGTGAGCAGATCGCCCGCGTGCAGGAGGCGCGTGAGCCGCTGGCCGTGTCGTTCTCGCACACGACCGCGGCGATTCTGCTGCCGAAGGCGTTGCCGGTGATGGCTCGGGACATGGACGGTTTCGACTTCGCTGTACACGTGATGAACTCGGATGCGATTCTCGAACAGGCCAGCATGAAGGCCGTGCAGCTCGGCGTGGTGGAAAAGCCGATCGTGAACGATTCGGTGGACCGCGTCACCCTGTGCGAGGACCGGCTGGTGTTGGCGGGGGAGCCTGACGGCGTGTGGATGGTGCGCGAACACGGTTCCGGCGTGCGGTATTACACGGATCTGTATTTCAAGACCGCTCAGGTTGTGCCTGCACGCACGATGGAAGTGTCCAGTAATGCGGCGATTGTGGCGGCGCTGTCCGCCGGGTTCGGGCAGTCGTTGATTTCGGAAGCCGCCGTGCCGGCGGGCGTGCCGGTGCAGCGGGAGCTTGGCGATGAGTTTGTGCGGCGGTTCTATGCGCTGGTGCCGAGATCCGGTCTGACGCACGATCAGCGGGAGTTGGCGGAGACGATTATTGCTGCGCTGCGCGGGTAGTCAGATAGTCGACTGAGGGGAGGTTGCGAACGTTGTTTCTCTCCCTCCGTCCGCCTGCGGCGGCCACCTCTCTCATCAGAGGGAGATCAATTAGGTATCGACAAAATCGATGATATGTATTGGTTGCAATGATTTGACCGATG
This sequence comes from Bifidobacterium longum subsp. longum JCM 1217, assembly GCF_000196555.1. Taxonomy (NCBI): domain Bacteria; kingdom Bacillati; phylum Actinomycetota; class Actinomycetes; order Bifidobacteriales; family Bifidobacteriaceae; genus Bifidobacterium; species Bifidobacterium longum. The sequence goes on from NC_015067.1 coordinate 669,811, forward strand.
TAAACGCTTGAGCTTCAATAGACATCATGAGAGAGTTCTGTACAAAATGGTGGAAGCGCATTGCCACCGTTGACATGCTGTTCATTGGTGTTCTGACTCTGCTGGCCTCGCTGTTCGCCTCCTGGCTCAAGCAGTTCCCCGGATTCAGCCTGTTCGGCGCGCTCATCATCGCGCTGCTCATCGGTATGATCATCCAGTTCCCGATCCGCAGTGCCTACGTCGGTTCCAATGATGGCCGCAAGGCAGGCGTCAAGGACGCCGCTGGCCTGATTTCCAACAAGCTGCTGCGCCTCGGCATCATCCTGCTCGGTTTCAAGCTCAACCTCGCCGTGCTGTTCACGCAGGGCATCAAGTGTCTGCCGATCGCCGCTGTGGTCGTTACGCTGACCATCATCGTGTGCTATGCCATCGCCCGCAAACTCGGTGTCGACCCGATGCTCGCCATCCTGACCGCCGGTGGCACCGGCATCTGCGGTGCGGCCGCCGTCATGGGCCTGGCCGGTTCCATCAAGGTGCCTGAGGACAAGCAGGACGAGAAGGACAACGACGTGACCATGGCCGTGGCCATCGTAGCCATTATGGGTACTGTGTTCGCGTTGCTGGAGATCGCGCTCGGCCCGCTGACCGGCATGACCAAGGACCAGCTGGGCATCACCGCCGGTGCTTCCCTGCACGAAATCGCCCACGCGGTCGCGGGCGGCGACGCGTTCGGCGCGGTGGACATCGCCACCATCATGAAGCTTTCCCGCGTGCTCATGCTTGTGTTCGCGGCCATCATCATCGCCATCTGGTGGGAGAAGAAGCATTCCGAGGTTCAGAGCACCGGCAAGAAGACCGTGGCCTTCCCGTGGTTCATGCTCGGCTTCATCGGCGCTTCGATTATCGGCACCTTCGTACCGTTCGTCACCTCCATCACCCCGCAGCTCGTGGACTTTGCGTACATCGTGCTCGGCATGGCCATGGCCGCGCTCGGCATCAACGTGAACTTCAAGGCCATCGCTTCCAAGGGCAAGAAGCCGATGCTCGCCAGCTTCCTGACATCGATTCTGCTCATGTGCTTCGCTGCAGGTGTTGCGATGCTGTTCTTCTGATAAGCGCTCCAAATACAAATAGGCGAAGGCGAACGACAGTGAGCAATTGGAATGTGTCACCTAAAAATCACGTACTTGCACAACGGATAACCCCAGCCGAACTGGCAGGCCATCGCAATGAACTTCACCACATATGGACTCAGCCCGGTCGCACCCGGCATCCAGCCGATCAGCAGCGTGCTGAACGTGAAGTTCCAGATCCACAGCAGCACGAACAGCGCCACGGAACGGGTGAAGTTGCTGGACGATTTGAATGTCACGTTGCGGTTCATCACGAAGTTGTAGGTCGCCGAACACACCACGGCGATGCCGTTGGCGATCTGTGAGGGTACGCCGATCAAGTGCAGAATGGCGAACGTCGCATACTCCACAATGGTCTGCGTGGCGGAAACACCCACATACTTGCCCAGCACGGCGAGTCCATTTTGCTTCGGGGTTGCCGTGCCCACGGTATTTTCCGCAGTATTCGTTGTGGTCGAGGTATTTGCGGCGCCCACACCTTGATTCGGCTTCACATCCGCTCCATTGTTCGCCATGCCCATATACCTCCCGGATGTACCTGTGACGTTCGACCTCGCAATGATACCGCTGACCGCGTCGGGAATCGGCGTGGCGGTCAGACGAGAAAACCGCAGGCCGCAGCAACGACCGGCACACCCAGCGACAGCACCAGATAGGCCGCTGCGGTGGGGTAGCGGTGTTTGCGGAAGAGCGTCACCATTTCGTTGATTGCGGTCGAGAACGTGGAGAAGCCGCCGAGGAAACCGGTGGCCAGCACTAGCCGCCATGGTTCATCAAGTGTCCCGCCGAGTGCCAGCGCCGCGACCAAACCGGCTAGGAATCCGGCGATGAGATTGATGGTGAACGTGGAAAGTGGGAATGCGCGCTGCCAGTACGTTTTGATGGTCACGTCAAGCAGATAGCGGCAGGAGGCGCCTACGCCGCCGCACAGGCAGACCAAGATTGGTAGGAATACGGTCATCACGCCTTACCTCCCTTGCTGGTCGTAGCGGCATTCGTATCAGCGGACGCTTCGGCGGATACGTTCGAGGAGCCGGCCAGATGCGTTCCTGCCCACACGCCGGCAGACGCACAAACCAGACCCAGCGCGAACGTCACCAGTAGATAGGCAATGCCGGCCGCCACCTGACCGTCGCGGATTGCGGTAAAACCTTCCAGCGCGAGTGTCGACATCGTAGACAAACCACCGCATACGCCCATGCCGAGTCCGCGACTGGCAAGTTCTTTGGAACGTGCGCCGAACCGGGAAGCGCCGGCCAAGTAAGCGGTCAACCCTGCATAGCAGAAGCAAGCCAGCATGTTGGCCACAAACGTGCCGGTATGGAAGCTGCCAGCCGCGGGAATCTGTGCGAACGCATAGCGGATAGCGGTGCCGATCGCACCGCCGCAGAAGACGACCAACACAATATCAAGATGAATATCGGGGAGCTTGCGCGCCGGGGGAGTGGTCGTGTGCGTAATCGGCCGGGCACCTGCGGATGGGGATTGCGAATCCATAATAGCCTTTCCTGAAACCGCTGAATCCTGCTGAAGACACAACGATTTCATGCAATATCAAATCGTGTGTAGGAACTATCAGCAGTGTGCGGTTCGAAACGAGTTCAGGCGGGTTCCATCGCCGGTTCCTTAGCCTACTCGTGGCGGCGACAACAAACGGCAGCAGTATCTCGGATATTGGCCTATCGCGGTGGATTTCGGCAAGAGACTTCTGCAATGCCGATGAACTTGGTTGCCGTGAGGCGATAAAGCACGTAGATGAATTGCTTGGTTGCTTCCATACCTCGTGGGTATGGCTCAACATGGTTTATGGCTATTGGCTAATACAGATCGATTGTCGTTTAATGGAACATGAGGATAACGGGCCCTAATCGCTCGGTGCCGGAAACAAGGAGTTGTGAATATGTCTGAAACCATGAAAGCCGCGATTTTCGTTGAGCCTGGCAAGATGACCGTGGAAGAAGTGCCAAAGGCGGCACTTCAGCAGGATGATGACATCGTGATTCGCATGGTGCGCACCTGTGTATGCGGCTCTGATTTGTGGTTCTTCCGTGGGCTGAGCGGACAGGCCGCACACAGTCAGGTGGGCCACGAAGCCATTGGCGTGGTCGAGGAGACTGGCGCGGCGGTCGAATCCGTTAAGCCAGGTGATTTCGTGGTCGTGCCATTCCCGTACAGCTGCGGCAAGTGCCCGGTATGCAAGGCCGGCTTCGAATCCGTGTGCCCGCACGGGGGCTACTTCTCCGCTTGTCAGGCCGAATACCTGCGTGTGCCCGAGGCGGACGGCACCGTGGTCAAGGTGCCCGGTTCACCGGAAGATTATTCCGATGAACAGCTCGCATCGCTGCTGACCATTTCCGATGTGATGTCCACCGGTTATCACGCGGCGGTTTCTGCCGAGGTCAAGCCCGGTGACACAGCCGTGGTCATGGGCGATGGTGCAGTCGGCCTGTGCGGTGTGATTGCCGCCAAGATGCGTGGTGCCACGCGCATTATTGCCATGAGCCGTCACGAGGATCGCGCGGCGCTCGCCCGCGAATTCGGTGCGACTGATATCGTGCCCGAGCGTGGCCAAGAGGCTATTGACAAGGTGCTGGAGATGACCGGTGGCTATGGTGCGGACGCGGTGCTCGAATGCGTGGGCTCCAAGCAGTCCTTCGACACGGCGATTGGCCTGATTCGCCGCGGTGGCGTGATTGGTCGTGTGGGTCTGCCGCACGACGTGGAGATCAGCGCCGAAGGCACGTTCTACGGCAACATCGGCATCAAGGGCGGCCCGGCTCCCGTGCGCCACTACGATATTGACGGTGGTCTGCTGGATGCGGTGCTTAAAGGCGAGATTAACCCTGGCCGCGTGTTCACCGCCGAATATGACCTCGACCATATTCAGGACGCTTATGAGGCCATGGACCAGCGCAAAGTTATTAAGGCGTTGATCCGGTTCTAATCGCGTGGTGTGACGGGGTTTACCGCAGTGGTATTTAACGCCCGTATGTATGCGTCCCCTTTGTAGGGCCGCATACATACGGACGTTGTGATGTGTCTGACGCGGTTTACGCTGAACGATTGTGGTGACGCAAACCGGTCACCTGTTACTCGGCGAGCAGTGCCTTGTACTGTGCAGCGGACTGGGCGAGGGCCTCGTCGGTGATGCCGAAAGCGCCGCACGTGGCGAACGGCTTGAGTCAGGTCGCGCCGATGTATAAGCCGTGCCCTCGATCGGAATAAGCAGCTGCTCGATGGGGTAGTGGCCGGGGTGCCGGTCTGGTAGGCCGATTCCGGCGAACCGGTGGACACTGCGCATCGCGTCGGGAACCGTGGCCAAGGCGTACACCGAACTCGCCGACTGCGGCATCATCGACACCGGTGCCGGCCGCGCGGCGCGTGTAAAACGGGTCAAGCCGATTCCCGAACCGCTGGTGCGCGCGGCCAAGACCTATGCCGACGAGGCCCGCCGGCTTGGCGCGAGCCTCGATGACGCCTTCAACGCCCTGTGCGCGCAGTGGTAAAGCGCGCACCGATGCGAAGCCTACACGGGGTGCACCGTCAGCGAAAAGTCGCCGATGGTGCTGACGGTCGAGGGTGAGGCCAGATTGCAGACATCTCGCAAGCAGTACGTGGCATACAGCGGAAGATAGGTTGTTCCGCCGTCCTGCGCAATATTGGAGCGGGACAGCACCACGCCCTGCGAGATGCGATATTCGGCATTGGCCAATACGGCGTCGATGGCGGCGTGCGTGCGGTAGCTGCGCCCCGACTTGACCTCGAACGGCATCACAGAATCGGCGTTCGTGTCAGCGATGAAATCGACTTCACCATGTTTCTTTGCCATGTAGTAATACAGCGGAATGCCTTGCGCCGTCAGCTCCTGAGCAATCACGTTCTCGTAGATGGCACCCAGATTCGGTGAGGAATCATCAAGGTATGCGGCTTGCGCGGTCGGTTGCGGGTATCGTGCCATGAGCATACCGGTATCAGACTGGTACAGTTTGAACTTCGGTGATTGCGCCGTGCGTTTCAATGGTGTTTTCGGCTCGGTGACGCAGTTGGTTTTCAATGCCACACCCGCATCGACAAGCCAAAGAAAATCCTTCTGATTGCGGTCGTACCGAGCACCGGGGCTGATGGAGGAGACGGCGAATCTGCCGTTACCGTCAATCAGCTGAGTGGGGAGCTGGTCGAAGATCTCCTGCACCTGCAATGCGCGATTGCCTGCGTACTGCGAAATATCGTGGCGATATTGCCGGTTCAACTCGTTCTGTACCGCGCGCACAGCCGCCAAATCACCCTTGGTGTCCAGAAAACGTTGCACGACTTCCGGCATGCCGCCGACTACCAGATAGGTGCGGAAGTTCGTCATCATTGCATCGTGAATGTACCGGTCGATTGGCGTGACCGACCGGCAGGATTCTCGGATGTTTTCAAGTGTCGACTTCTGTACGCCGATGGCCCAACAGAATTCCTCAAAATCCATGGGACGCATGGTTTTTTCGATGACCGAGCCAACGGGGTAGGAGCGTACGCCCTTGAACTCAGTGCCGAGCATGGAACCGGAGAACACATAATCGAAACGGCCATCGGCCACCAGAAACTTGACCATGGTCATCACATCCGGTGCCTCTTGCACCTCGTCGATGAAAATCAACGTATCACCGGGAATGAGCGTTGAAGGTGAGAACAAGGTAAGGCGGCTGATGAACTCCTGCACGTCGTTCGCCGATGCGAGCGCTCGGGCCGCCTGCTTGTTCTCGTACAGGTTGATTTCAAGGTAATGGGCGTATTCGTGCTTGGCGAACTCGCGTACCGCGTAGCTCTTGCCGATCTGGCGAGCGCCGGTCAGCAGCAGTGCTTTGCCGGTACCGCTCCGCTTCCATTCCAGCAGATCGTCCGAGATTTTGCGCTCAAGCATGGCAGCTCCTTTCCGAATCCCTTATGAGGGTAGCATTTTCTGCCTTGTATGTGCAAAATGCCGCATTTCAAAATGGGGCTTTGGTGCAAAATGCCGCATTTTAAAGTAGGGTTTTGGTGCAAAATGCCGTGTAAATGGTGAATTGGACGTGCTTGTAAGGGGAGCTGGATGATCGTGCGGCTGGATGACCTTGTAACTAAATGATTGAACGATTGCGCGGCCGTCGTTTGCGTGGCCGCAAAGTTGTGTGGGCTGTTCGCGAATTATGCGCGGTCGGCCGTCATGTGCCTGCGCTTGGGGTGCTCGATAAGTAGCGCTCGCTTCTTGGCGTCCTCGGCGGTCGAAGCCGGTACGCCGTCGGAGGAGGCGTCGATGATGCGCTGCAGGTAGCCGTATAGGGTGTGCAGCTCGTCGTCATTCAGACAGTCCAGCATAGAGGGGCCTGATCAAAACCAGTTCACGAGGTCCTTTTTGCTTTAATCCCCGCTGAGAGCGCGTAGCGCCGGAGGATGATCGGATGCCGCGACGCCGAATCAAGATTCAGCCGCTCGCCGACCAGCCCGACCAGCAAGGAACCGGATTCGCGCATCGGCGGCATGCGCGCTGCTATTCGCGCTGAAACAGCATGGCATGGGTGCGCTGACACCGCGCCGGCGCAAAGGCCATCAGTGAAACTGGGGAATCGGATTGCAGGTGGCGGACGGTGCCCAAGACGAAAGATTCTCGTCCGGCGTTCAGCCGCTGTCGTTGGCCGTGATGATACTGGAGACCATGAAACTCAGGCGGCGGCAGCCAAGGGCGAAGTCGAGAAAGAGGTGACGGCGTGACACTTGAACAGAGGTCAGATAGCGCGGCGGCAGGCCACGAGGCATGTGACCAGCCGATCAGGAGCCTGGAAATCCTCAACCAATGCGTTCCGCTGTTCGAGACGCTGAAGGATCCGAACCGGCAGCAGTTGCTGGTGCAATTGGTGTGCCATGGGCCGCAGACGGTGGGGGAGCTGGCCGAATCGTCGGCACTGTCCCGCACGGCCGTGTCCCATCACATCAAACTGCTGGAACAAGCCGGATTCATCGAAATCAGCAAAGACGCCACCCGCCGCATTTGCTCGGTGCGTGCGGATCGATGGCTGCCGCTGCTCGATGAACTGTCTTCCGCCCTGAAAGCCGACCTTGCGGCGGCGGAGCAGTGCCGAGCATGAGCGACGATCAACGGCCGCAGGCGATTGAGGTGCGCGGTGCGCGCGTGCATAACCTCAAGAACATCGACATCGACATTCCGCTGGGCGAACTGGTGGGCGTGGCCGGCGTCTCCGGTTCGGGCAAAAGCTCTCTGGCGCTCGGCGTGCTGTATGCGGAAGGTTCGCGGCGCTACTTGGAAGCGCTGTCCACGTACACGCGCCGTCGACTGACTCAAGCCAGCCGCGCCCAGGTGGACGAAGTGCTGCATGTGCCGGCCGCGCTGGCCCTGCACCAGCGGCCCACTGTGCCCGGCATCCGTTCGACGTTCGGCACGATGACCGAATTGCTCAACAGCCTGCGACTCCTGTTTTCCCGCGTCGCCTCGCACGTGTGCCCGCATTGCGGGGCGCGCAATGAACCGACGCTGAACGTGGCGGCCGGCCTGCCCATCACCTGTGCTGGCTGCGGCAAGGAATTCCACGCGCCCGGCGCCGAATTGCTCGCCTTCAACTCGGCCGGCGCCTGCCCGACCTGCTCCGGCACCGGCATCGTGCGCGAAGTAAACCGCGCGGCCCTGGTCCCGGACGAGTCGAAAAGCATCGACGACGGCGCGGTGCTGCCATGGGGTTCGCTCATGTGGGACCTCATGAAACAGGTGTGCGGCGCGATGGGCGTGCGCACCAACGTGCCGTTCAACGAACTCACACCCGAAGAACGCGACATCGTATTCAACGGGCCGGCCGTCAAAAAGCATATTCTTTACAAGCCGAAGAAAGGCGACGATTTCGCCGAACTCGACTTCACCTACTTCAACGCCGTGTACACGGTGGAGAACGCGCTCGCCAAAGCCAAGGACGAGAAGGGCCTGAAGCGTGTGGTCCGGTTCCTCAAGGAAGGCCCATGCGCCGACTGCGGCGGCACACGACTGAGCGTCGCCGCCCGGGCCCCGCATGTGCGCGGGCTGAACTTGGCCGAAGCCGGCGCGATGACCTTGGACGCGGCGGCGGATTGGGTGCGCGGAGTGCCGGAATCCCTGCCCGCCGACATGCGGCCGATGGCCGCCAACATCTGCGAATCGTTCTTGGATGTGGCCCGACGGCTGCTCGATCTGGGCCTCGGCTATCTGGCGCTTGACCGCGCCGGCGCCACGCTTTCGACCGGCGAACGCCAGCGTGTGCAGCTCGCCCGGGCCGTGCGCAACCGCACCATCGGCGTGCTGTATGTGCTCGACGAGCCATCCATCGGTCTTCATCCCTCGAACGTGGACGGGCTGCTCGGCGTGATGCACGACTTGGTGGCGGACGGCAATTCCGTGGTGGTCGTGGACCATGATGTGCGTGTACTCAAAGCGTGTGACCATCTTATCGAAATGGGGCCGGTTGCCGGTGCCGAAGGCGGGCATGTGATCGCGCAAGGCACGGTCGGCGAGGTGGCGGCGAACCCCAGTAGTCGCATTGCGCCGTTCCTATCCGACCAGGTGAGTGCGCGTATACGTGAGCGTGTGGCCGAATCGCAAGTGTTCAGCCTTGGCCACATCCGCATGACAACCAGTCAGCTGCATACGGTCAAACCGTTGGACGTTGATATCCCGCGCGGCCGGCTCGTGGCGGTGACCGGCGTCTCCGGCTCCGGCAAAACCACGATGGTACTCGAATCGCTGATTCCCGCACTCAAAGCGCAGGCGGCGGGGGAGCTGTTGCCGGAACACGTGCGCGAGCTTGAGACCGAGGGCATCCGTCGTGCGAATCTCATCGATGCCACGCCGATCGGCGCGAACGTGCGTTCTACCGTGGCCACTTATGCCGATATTCACGACGAATTGCGGCGCGCCTTTGCCCGATGTGAGGCGGCTAAGACGGGCGGCTGGAAGGCCGGCGATTTCTCATACAATACCGGCCGACTGCGTTGCCCTACGTGCGACGGCACCGGTTCGATCTCGCTCGACGTGCAGTTCCTGCCGGATGTGACCATCGAATGCCCGGATTGCTGCGGCTCCCGGTACGCGCCCGAAGCTGATGCGATTCGGCGTGCGGTTAAGGGAGAATCTCGCCTTTCGTTGAGTTTGCCCCAACTCATGGCAATGAGTGTGGACCAGGCTCTGGCCGTGACCAGCGACCTCAAGAAGGTTCACGCACGTCTGACCATCCTGCACGATCTGGGTCTCGGCTACCTGACGCTCGGCGAACCGACCCCGGCGCTTTCGGGCGGCGAAGCCCAGCGGCTGAAACTCGCCAGCGAAATGGGCAAGGCCCAGTTGAACGCGGTATTCGTGTTCGACGAGCCGACCATCGGCCTCCATCCGCTCGACGTTCGCGTGCTGCTGGGCGTGTTCGACCGGCTCGTGGTGAGCGGCGCGACCGTCGTGGTCATCGAACATGACCTCGACGTGATCGCCAATGCGGATTGGATTATCGATATGGGTCCGGGCGGCGGCGAAAGCGGCGGACGCATCGTCGCCACCGGAACGCCGGAACAGGTCGCGGCCAATCCGAACAGCATCACCGGGCGGTATCTGCGCTGACTTGTATGGCGGTCACGCGCCTTTGCATAGGACCCTGCGCGAGTAGGATAGCCGTCCATGGTGCAGATTCATGGCATTAGACGCGCAAGCGCGGACGCGAAATATCGGCAGATGACCGGGCAGCCGGTCAAACCGCTGATCCTCAAACTATGCCTGCCGGCCGTCATTTCCAATCTGGTGACTACTGCATACAACCTGACTGATACCTTTTTCATCGGCCAGCTCGGCACCGCGCAGTCCGGTGCTATCGGCATCGCGTTCTCCATCATGACCGTGATGCAGGCGCTCGGCTTCTTCTTCGGCAACGGCGCGGGCAACTCGATGAGCCGCGAACTCGGCAAGCAGAACAATGATCGCGCCTCCCGACTACTGGCCGTGGGCTTTGCGGGCGCGGTGATCTCCGGTCTGGTGATTGCCACAATCGGACTGCTGACCCTGCGGCCACTTGTCGTCATGCTGGGCTCGACCTCGACGATTGCCCCATACGCCGTGCAATATCTGACGCCGTTGCTGGTCGCCGCACCCTGCGTGTGCGGTTCGTTCGCACTCAACGGATTGTTGAGATACCAAGGTCAATCGGCGTTCGGCATGATTGGTCTGGTGTCCGGCGCGCTGTTGAATTTCCTGCTTGCGCCATTGTTCATTTTCGTGGCCGGTCTGGGGATTTTCGGTGCCGGCCTCGCCACCGCCATCTGCCAGACGGTGAGCTTCACGATTCTGACCACGATGAGCCGCAAATTCGGCGTGATGAAACTGTCCCTGCGCAATTGCAGGCCGGATGTGCTGCTCATGCGCGAAGTGGCCGGCGGTGGCCTGCCCTCGCTGATCCGCCAAGGCGCCGGTTCGATTTCCGTGACCTGCGTGAACATTGCCGCCAATCCGTTCGGCGATGCGGCCATCGCCGGCATGGCCATTGTGATGCGCATTATGTTGGGCGCCAACTCGGTGATCGTCGGCCTCGGCCAAGGTTTCCAACCGGTGTGCGGCTACAACTACGGTGCCGGCCTGTTCGCGCGCGTCAAAGAAGGGTACTGGTTCTGCGTGCGGCTCGCCACCTGCGTGCTCGTGGTGTTGGCGGTGTTGCTGTGGGTGTTCGCACCGCAACTGGTCGAGATCTTCCGCTCCGACCCGGCCGTGGTGGCGGTGGGCGTGGCCGCGCTGCACATCCAATGCTGCACGGTGATTCTCAACGGCTTCAACATGATGGGCAATATGATGACCCAGACCATGGGCCGCACCGGCATCGCCTCATTCCTGGCCCTGTGCCGACAAGGTCTGTTTTTGGCACCGATCGTACTGATTCTGCCGATGATGTTCGGCGTGCTCGGCGTGGAAATGGCGCAATCGGTGTCCGACGTGCTGACATTCCTAGTCACTATCCCGTTCATGCGGCGAATCCTGCATGAATTGCGGTGAATGGTAGATGGCAACTATGAATAATCGAAGTGCAAAGCGGGTGCCGGGCGTTCCTTCTCCCGCGTATATCGAATCGCTGTACCGCACCATGGCTGCCGCCCTTGGCCCGACCGGATGGTGGCCGGCTGAAACCACATTCGAGATTATGGTGGGCGCGGTGCTGACGCAGAATACGGCGTGGGGCAATGTGAATCGTTCGCTTGCGGCGTTGAACGCGGAGGGTGTGCTCGAACCCCATAAGCTGGCGATTATGGGGCCAGCGCATCTGCAGGAACTTATTCGCCCGTCCGGCTTTTATGTCAACAAATCCAAGACGGTACAGTCACTGAGCCGATGGTATGTGGAGCGTTGCGGAGCCTCGCCTGAGGGCGCGGCAGATATTCCCGACGCCGAATTGCGGACCGAATTGCTCGGATTATTCGGTATCGGGGGCGAAACGGCCGACGACCTGATGCTATATGTGTTTTCGCGCCGCACATTCGTGGCCGATACTTATGCTCGCCGACTATTCGCCTTCCTTGGATTTGATGTGCCAACCGGCTATCTGGCATTCCACAAGGCCTATTCGCCCGTGGTGCTGGATGCGAGCCTCAGCGTCAAGGATTTGCAGGAATTCCATGGGCTTATTGACGAGTTCGGCAAGGCCTACCGCGACGACGCGGCCAAAAGCGAGTCCTTTTTGGGTGGATGGAGGGCTTGACTGCACGGCGAATCGTTCTCAATAAGAAAAGTGTGAGGCCCGCACGGTGCCAATCGCACATCTGAATCCAAGAAATGGCTGTTTGATGCTATTCCCGCGAATGCGCGATTGAGTGATATTGTGCGTTTGCCTCACACTTTTCTTATTGAGAATGATTCGCTGCGATATGCCGCTTACTTGACAACCTTAAAACCGCTGGTCCATGGGGTCTGATTGGTGACGCCTTCAGCCGCTGCTGCTGCGGCCTTGTCCGGGTTGCGGTCGATGACCTGCACGGTGGCGCCAGCCTTGACGGTGATGCCTGTGACGCCGGCAATCCGCTCTCCACCGAGCAGATCGACGACCCCTATCGCCGTGGCATCATCGCCGTGCATGACGCCGAGATTGCCGCCGAACTTGACTGGCTGCGCTCGATGCTGGGTGTCGAAAACGAGTCTGTGACAGAATAGTTCGACCGACACAATCGCCAAAACGCCGAACAGGAGCCAATGATGACCGAAGACAAGCCGATCGCCAAGCCGATTATCGATGATGCGACGCGCGAGAAAATGGCGCTTATGTTCTCTGGCGAGGTCTACCTGCCGGATGATGTGGACGGCTTTTTTGATCTGCAGGGCGCCCAGCGTGATCTCCAGCTCGAACTCAACGCCACGCCGCTGACCAACCCGAAGCGCCGTACCGAACTCATGCAGGCGTTCTTCGGCGCGGCGGGGGAGGGTCTGTACCTCGAATGCCCGGTGTATGCGAACTGGGGCTGCAATACTTATTGGGGCGAGCGCTGTTACGCCAACTTCAACCTGACGCTGGTGGACGATGGTGAGATCTTCATCGGATCCCACACCATGATCGGCCCCAACGTCACGCTTGTAGCCACCGGCCATCCCGTGCGTCCGGACCTGCGCTATCAGGGTGCCCAGTATTCGTTGCCAGTCCACATCGGCGAGAACGTCTGGATCGGCGCGAATGTCACCGTGCTGCCCGGGGGCACCATCGGGGACAACGCGGTCATTGGCGCCAACTCGCTGGTCACCAAGGACATCCCCGCCAACACGGTCGCCTATGGCAGCCCGTGCAAGGTAATTCGCGAAATCAACGAACGCGACGACGTCTACTACTGGCGCGACCGCCAATTCAGTGAGCGTTTTAAGCTCAAAGAGCAGTAGCGCGAAAGCTCACTCCCACACGTCGAGCTTGCGATTTTTGTAGAAATACTCGCGGTCCTTGTCGCCGATTTCACGCACGACCTCGCAGGGCGCGCCGTAGGTGACGGAGTTGGCGGGGATGGAATGTGTCACGACCGAACCGGCGCCAATCACGCAATTGTCGCCGATGGTCACTCCCGGCAGAATCGACACGTTCGCGCCGACCCACACGTTGCGCCCGCTGATCACCGGAATGCAATACGTGTAATGGTGCTCGCGCAGCACCGGCAACACGGGGTGGCCGGCGGCGCATTAGCACGGGGAACGGTTGAACGAGAAGTGGATTGGCATGTGGTGGTATCGAACATACTGATGCGTGTGCCGCCGAGCCTGTCCAGATGGCTGCCTATATGAACCAGTGACAGAAAAGCACGGGAACGCGAGCGAGAGGAGTGTGCATGGGGCAGTTCGGCGTCATGATTGGCCAGTTAGTCGGATTTCTGATCATGCTGATGGTCGGGTATGGATGTGTGAGGCTTCGATTCTACGGTCAGACGGCGTTGGACGGCATGTGCTCGTTGCTGCTCAACGTGCTCATCCCCGTGCTTGTGTTTTCGAACGCCGTCGATGGTGCGGACCGCGCGCAGCTTGCCGCTAACTGGGGCGTGATGCTGCTGACCGCCGTGATGTACGCGCTGCTCATCCTGGTGTTCTGGCTGGTCGCCAAACTGTTGCGGCTCAAAGGTTCGCGTAGCCATGTATTTCAGGCGTCGCTTATTTTCGGCAACGCCGGATTCATCGGCATTCCGTTGATTATGGCACTTTGGCCGCAGAACGGCGCGATTTACGTGGCGCTGATGTCGATCATCGACCAAACGCTGCTCTGGACGTACGGCGTATGGCTGTGCGAGCCGGTCGACGAAACGACTGGCGGCAACGCGATTGGCGCGCGAGGTGCGGTCGTGAACGGTTCGGTGAACGGCGCCGGTTCGGTGGGCAATGCTGGTTCGGCGAGCAATGCCGCAAACGGTGGTTCTCCGGCCATCGTCCGCCCCTCGCCAGGCACCCGCGTCCTCGGCCTGCTTAAACGATTCGTCAATCCCGCCTTCGTCGGCGTGATGCTCGCCCTGATTCTGATTCTGCTCGGCGTCAAGGTGCCGGACATCATCCTGAAGCCGCTGCACACCATCGGCAATATGGCCACGCCGATGTCGCTAATCTACTTGGGCGGCCTGTTCGCGCTGACCAAGTGGTGGGGCGTCCTCAAACGCTACGAACTCTATGCTGGCCTAGTCGCCAAGATGATCGCATTCCCGCTCGCCTTCTACGCGCTACTGACCGCGCTGACCGGCGCATTGCCGCAACTGCCGATCACCCATGACATGGTGCTGATGATCACGGTCATCGCCGGACTGCCGACCATGACCACCATCGCCATGTTCACCGGTCGCAAGAACAACATGCCCGAGTATGCGGTCGGCTTCGTGCTCGTAAGCACGCTGTTCTCGCTGGCCTCCCTGACGATTGTGTCGGCAGTTGTGTTCTGAATTGTCCCCTTCGACGAAAAGAATGCCGGGGCCTCCGGCGCTTGGAATTTCATCGACGCCGCCAACGACTCCAATCCGAGGCGGCCGTGCCGTATTTCAAGGAGATATTCGATTACGCGCGCACGCTCGATCCGCAGCATCGCCCGCTGACCTACACCAATCTGCTGATGGCCGCCGGAGGCAAAGACAAGTGCCATCAGTTCGCGGATGTCATCTGCCTGAACCGGTATTACGGCTGGTATGTGCAAGATGGGTATCAGCTCATCGGAGCCAAGAAGGCCTTCATCAACGAGATGAACCAATGGATGAACACCGAACCCAACAAGCCGTTTCTGTTCACCGAATACGGTGCGGACACCGATGCCGGTGTGCACAAGCTGCCGAGCATGCAATGGAGTGAAGAGTACCAATGCGAGTACCTCACCATGCAACACGAAGTGTTCGACATGTTCGAGGCAGTGGTGGGCGAGCAGGTATGGAACCTCTGCGACTTCCAAACCGGTGAAGGTATCATGCGCGTCGACGGCAACAAGAAGGACGTCTTCACTCGCGACCGTCAGCCCAAAGCCGCCGCCTATGTACTCAAGGAGCGTTGGGAGACTAAGTAGCGGCCCGCCCCTGGAATATTCCAGGAGCAACACACATCGCATAACACACAACGCAACATACAAAAAAGAACCTCGTGAAACGAATTTCACGAGGTTCTTTCTAGTTACGCTGAATGACTCCCATTAGACTCCCACGAGGGAAGAGCAATGGGAATTCCAACGTGGCTAAGCTCTCAAACTCAGATGTGGAATCTGATTTCTATGGTTTGAGGCAATTATTGATATAATGCAGAAAATGGCTTGATAATGCCAATTATGTGGTGTATCGAAGGTGGGTATAGACGGCTTTAGATTTCTTTAGATTGCCATTGTTGGCTACCCTTTTGGCTACCCTATGGAATATCCTGGTCGTATGGCACGAAGAACACACGGAAGCGGCAGCGTTTACCCGGAACGCACCGGAGGGTTTCGGGCGACGTGCGAGTTGCCTCCGGATCCGGCGACGGGGAAGCGGCGGCGTCTGGTGGCGCGTGGACGCACCAAGGCCATAGCGTTGAAACGTTTGAAGGACAAGAAGCTGGAGTATGAGCGCTCCGGTCGTATGCCGAGCCAGACGACTCCATATTTGAAAGATTGGCTGGATAGGTGGTTGGATGAGATTGTCAAACCTCGTCTGCGTCCTTCGACGTTGGCGACATACAGAAGCACCGTCGAGGCGTTGATCAAGCCCGCGATAGGGGGCGTTCGGTTGGGCAGGCTGGAGCCGAAGCATTTTCGGTTGATGGAAGAGTACATCACCAAAGGCGATGACACATGCGATCCGCCGAGGAAGCCGCGAAGCAGCGCAACGGCGGGCAGTGCATGGCGGACGTTGCACAAGGCGCTCGACGATGCCGTGAAGGAGGGGATCATTGAGTCGAACCCGAGCGACCGTGCCGAAGCTCCGCGGGTTGTTTATACGGAGCGTAAGATTTTGACGCCGGTGCAGGCGGGGCAACTCATTAATGCCGAGAACGATGTCATGTGGCATCTGATGTGGCGGCTCGCCTATGAGACGGGCATGAGGCAGGGGGAGCGTCTTGGTTTGACGAACTCCGAGATCCAGCTGATCGACAACGCGGTATGCATCGTGGTCGAATGGCAGCTGAAGGTCTACAACAACGTGAAGGGCGTGCGGGACATTCCCAGTTCACTCGGCGCTCGACATGTGACGGGCAAGGCTTATCTGGTGCCTCCCAAGACGAATGCCGGAAGACGTGTGATCCCATTGCCCGAATCGCTAGCGGTTGAGTTGGGGCGGTACATCAAAGGTACCGGGCGAACAAATTCGGACGATCTGGTTTTCGTTCAGGCGGATGGAACGCCGCTGAACCGTATGATTGAGACCCGGGCGTGGAAGAAGGCGCTGAATCGAGTCGGACTGCCGGATGATTATGTGCCGCATTCCGCCCGGCACACGGCGGCGACGGCGATGGCCCAGTTGGGCATGAGCGACAAGGTGCGTGAATCCATCATGGGACATAGCGATATAAGCGTCACCAACCGCGTGTACACACATGTCGGTACGGCCGACGCATCCAAAGCCATCAACGGAGTCGAAACGCTGCTGGCGTTGGAACCCGCGAATCCGCGGGTTCTAGATAGAAGTGCAACACCTGCCTAGGGTTGGAAGTGTCTAGGTTCCAGCTGGAGGTGTTGCACTCGTGGGTACATGTTATTCGCACCTGTCCCCGGACGAGCGGATCAGGATCGAGAGGCTGCATTGCGAGCAGGGTCTGAGCGTCAGGGAAACGGCCAGGCTGGTCGGCCGGGACAAGGCCACCGTCAGCCGCGAGCTGAAACGGGGACTGTGGTTCGCGTCCAACGAGAACGAATCGTACCGCCCGTACCGGCCGCGGCGGCTGAAGACCGGCCCGTGGACGTCCATGCCGTTCTGCTCCGCCCTCGCGGCGCAGCGGAGGGCCGACCTGAGGCGCCACGGGTCCCGCAAACCGCGGCGCATGGACTCGGACCGGCTGCGCTCGTGGGTGATGGACGCGCTGCGCCGTGGATGGAGCCCCGGGCTGATCGAGGGCAGGCCGAAGCTGGAGTACCCCGGCGACCCCGTGATGCGGGTCAGCCACGAATGCCTCCACCAATGGATCCACGCCAAACCCCAGCGCGACCTGGACCTGCGCCAATACCTGCCGCGGGGCAGGAAGCGCCGCGCCAGACGGAAGGGACGCAAGGTCAGGGGGCCGCGCATCCCCATGCGCGTGGACATCGGCCAACGGCCCAGGGCTGTGGACTCGCGCGGGCAGTTCGGCCACCGGGAGTCCGACACCGTGATAGGCGCGGCCCCTCGCGCGTGTGCATCGACACGCAGGTCGAACGCAAAAGCCGCAGACCGTTCGCCCGCCTGATCCCCGACAAGAGCGCCATGGCCACCGCGCGCGCCGAATACGAGATCTACAGGGACCTGCCGCCCCGGGCGCGCATCGACCGGACCTGGGACAACGGCAGCGAGGCCTCCTGCCACCAGCTGGTCGACGAGGCCCTGGGCATGCCCGCCTACTTCGCCGACCCCTACTCCAGCTGGCAGCGCGGAAGCAACGAGAACAGGAACGGCAGGATCCGCCGCTACCTGCCCAAGAAAACCCCGTTCGACGACCTGACCCAGGCCGAGCTCGACGACATCGTCAAGGAGACCGACGACACCCCCATGAAACAGCTCGAATACAAAACACCCAACGAGGCATGGGACGAGGAGATAACCCGACTACAATCGCAAAACACCAACCCAAGCACAAGCGTTGCACTTACAAGTTGAATCCGGGTTTGACGAACCGTGTTTTCATGTAGGATAATTCCATGGGAGGTGGCATCGGCGATGGGGTTGGTGGATAAGGTGAGACGGCTGTTGGGGCGTGATTGGGAGATCGCCAACACGCGGCTTATGGAGGAACAATATTCGGCGTGCGACACGCTGCTTGCCGCGACGACGACGGATTATGCGGATGGGGCCCGCGCCCTTGCCCGCAAGTACGGACAGGATGGGCACGGGTATATGGAAGCGCATGGCGTCATCCTCCGTTCCGATCCCGATGACGAGGGGAACGCGGGCACCGTCCTCGTCGAGGGAAACCGCATCGGTCGGATTCCCCGCTATGTGGCCAGGCAGCTTGAATTCGGGCCTTCCGGCGAGGAGCCCGTCGTCATACGCATGTTCACCGAACGGACGGCCAGGGGATTGCGCTGCGAGGCGTGGTACTGGTTCGGCCGTTCCGAACCACGCTGGTTCTATTCTCGGGACCATCGCCCTCCCATGACGCCCGAAGCCAAAGCCGAGGCCGCGCAACGGGACACGGAGCGTATGGTGGAGGAAGCTCTCGAAGAAGGCGGGCCACGCGCAGATTCCTTCCGGCTGGGCATGGTTGATGGGACGCATTACCTGGAGACGGTCGAGCCGATCAAACAGCTCAAACGCGAAGACCGCCTCGAAGAGGCGCTTGACTTGTGCATGACAGCCATCCAAGGAGCCGAGAACGAGGCGCGGGCCGAAGGACATCAACCCGCTCCCTGGTATACGGAACAGGCCGCCATCATCCTCCGCAAACTCAAACGCCCCGATGAGGAGAAAGCCATCATCCAGCGCTGGATTGACGCCTGCCCAGAAGGATACATCAAAGCCAATCCCGACGAAACGCTTGTCGTCCGCCTCCGCCGCATACGGGAAAAGGAAAACGCCAAAAGATCCTAATGCCGAGAAGACGCGCCTGTCATATGCGTGCCGTGCTGCCGGCGTCGTGCATATGACAGACTCCCGCGGATCACGCAACCATTCTCACGCCCGGCTTTAGCTGGCGTTCAGTGCTAGCGAATCGTCCGATTGGAATACCGCTTCTCTACTCGACATCGCAAGCTATAAGAACGGACTTGCCATGCAGCGGTTCAGGTCTGTAGAAGATGATCCCGGCCTCCCCGTACTAAAGATTCGTGAGCTTAGCCAGGGCTATTGCGGCAGTGACGCCGAGCGATGCCGCAGCGACATTGACGAGTCGGTCACCATCCATGATGGAGACCTCGTGTTCTCCTGGTCTGGAACTCTTCTTCTCGACTTCTGGTCTGGAGGCAATGCTGGGTTGAACCAGCACCTCTTTAAGGTTACATCCGATGCTTATCCAAGCTGGTTCTATTACATGTGGACCAAGAAACACATGCGCCGCTTCATCATGCTGGCGAAGGACCGCGCAACCACCATGGGCCATATCAAGCGCAGTGCATTGCAGGAATCCAAGGTGCTCATACCCCCAGCAGACGTGATGGCTGAACTATCCGCAAAAATGCAGCCCATAGTGGACGAAATAATCGGCTTGAAGGTTCAATCTCGTAAGCTAGGCGAGCTTAGGGATGCGTTGCTTCCGAAGCTTATGTCAGGTGAAATTGACATCTCACAAGTCGAGTTACCTACAAAGTCAAATGAGATTGGTTAATTGGCATGAACATTGCAAAACTTTACAAGAAAGGTTCACACATGGATATCAGGACCCTAATGAAGAGGCAATACAACGTCGAGCTTCGGATAGAAAGAGATGGCGAAAGCCATATTGAGCATGGCGTAGTGGGTGATGGAATTATCTCTATGCCAGTTGATGCTGATATCCAGGAGCGTGACAAGATATTTCGTCAAAACAGTTGCGGGACGAATCAAAAGTGATTACCGTTACTCGCCGTATGTCTATAACTCTTTCGTGTTCCCCTCGAACAATCTAGAGAGTATTAAAGAAGCCGCATTAGCGGTTGTTAAATCTCGTGCGATATACACCGGCAAAAACCTTGCCGATATGTATGCAATAAAGAACAGATTCTTTTACCCGGAACTTATGCAAGCTCACCGAGAACTTGACGAACAAGTGATGGCGGGATACGGGCTACGTAGCGACAGCAATGAAGGACAGATTGTCGATATGTTGTTCGACTTGTATTTGCGGGTGACTGGCAAACGCGGTTATTAGCCGGTATGGTCACCGATATGTTAGGACGGCAGGAGTGACTGTTGTTGTTCCTGCCGCCTTTCTTATGTGGCTCTCAGTTGTCGTTCATGCCGAATTCAATTGTCCGAAGCACGCCCTTCCAGTAGGATTCCCGGTCAAGCACTGTATCACGGGACGCCTTCTTGTCGAATATTTCCAGAATCGAATATGAGAAGTTTCGGATGATGTGCTCTGCCCCGTACTGGTTCTTCAACTCGATCATCTCCTTGTTGCCGCCGGTCGGGTCGGAGAGGTTCGCGTAGGATGACCATCGTGTCCATAGGCCATCGGCGTCACTGGATGCGCTCCCCACGTATAGCCGTCCTGTGCTCCGGTCTGTAATCACATATACCGCCTTTACGCTGGATAGAGCGTCATGCCATTCCGGTTCGTTGTGGTTGATGATGTCCTGTAACTCGCCGTGCGTGAGACACACGTGATCGTATCCGTTGAATGCTCCGAGCTTCGTCCGTGGCGAGATCTCATACACTTCAGGATCCAGTTGCGCCTGTATATTCGCGTATTTGCGTAGATACAAATCACGCCCAATGGGTTTGTTGAGACGAATTACAAGTCTTTTCCGATATTCGGAATACTCATCCATTAGAGTTAGCTCATATCCATATATGTTCCATTGTCCCGGGGCTGCATCTCGTACATGGTATAGACCGCCAAAGATGAAGTACTCTGGCCCATATCGATAGTATTGGGCGAACGCGAACAAGTACTTCCTGCCTCCCATATTGCCGTTTGGTTGCTTGGTTTTCCAGGCGTTCATGATCAGCCAATCCGGGTCGTCATGTAGCAATAGATTCCATGCTGGTCGTGACCGGTCGTTCGGGTTCATGTTGAACTTAATCTTTGCCTGATCTGGTTTGTCGAAGTGGAACAGATCAGTGAGTTTTATTGGCATTTGCTCTGTCATTTTCATCTCCTAAGGTAACGTTTGAACTTTTCGTTTGTTGCAGAGTGCGCTACCGCGCCAGTTATAAAAGAAAACGTGAGTCTCTCTACCTGAGTATTTCGTAAATGAATCCGTCGTGTAGCTTGACGGCGATCTTGTCGTAGCGGGAGTCATCGGGGTGCTCTTCCATCGCATCGTGGGCGGCGCACAGTCGTTGGATGTCGCCACCGATCAGGTTCCGTTTGCTGAAGAGGTCACTGGCGTGCTTATGCATTGCCTTGGCGACGCTGTTCTTGCTGTCTCCTTGGTGGATTGCCCATGCGGCGACTACCGCCAGTTCATGGTCGAGGGCTTTCTTGAGTTCCGATATCAGCAGCACTTGGGCGACGTGATGGCATAGTCCGTTGTCGTACTCCGGAGACAGGGGCATCACTATGCGGCCGTTCTCTCGTTGTATTGGCATGACAGCCGTCTCTGCTTCCAGCTGTTTGGCTAAATCAGTGGACGCTTCATCGACTTGGTCGAGAAGATCGAGAACCATGTTGTGCATGAGTTTGCTGTAATAGGCGCTGTTCTCGATTTCCTTGAGAACTCGCATGTTATCTCGCGTGTGTTTCTGCGGTGATTCCAGCCGTGCCATAGGAGTCCCTTCTCCAGAACAATTCTATATGAATATGGTACCCAGAAAAACTTTGGGGAATTAGCTGATTGACGAAAGGATGGACATCGTCAAGGGAGCGCACAGAGCGATCCCGAAAACCAGAAAGGCGGCGGTCATATGCCACGCAGGAAAAGCTATACAACTGTCGAAGGATTTCAGAGCCTTGATCAGCATCTCATTGCCCAGCAGATGATTCCCCTGAGGGTTGATGCGAAGCAGGGCGATTGGGATGCCGAGACCAAAACCAATGCGCAGAAGACCAATGCGGACGGCGTACCCCAGTGGCTGATCCAGACCTTGTTCCAGCCAATCGACGGTGATGCAGAGCATGTGCCCGAGGTCGTGCCCGTTACCGTGACGGCCAAGGTGAAACCCGTCATCCGTGTGGGGGCTCCGGTGGAATTTGTTGGATTCGGCGCATGGGTTTACGTCTCCCACGACAAGACTACGAAGCAGGTCACGTCGGTGAGGCGCAGCTTCATGGCCGCCGGGTTCAAACAGAACGGTGGTGAATGATGATGGGGCGTAAGACCAGTATCACGGTCCGTATCCCCATTGACCTGCTGGACCGGTTGGACGCGTACGGGGAATCCGAATTCGGTCGTCGTTTTGATCGGAGCATGTTCGTCGTGGAAGCGGTAATGGATCGGCTGAATAATATCACGGAAGGAATCCATCATGGGTGACGTGTTGTTCTGGCCGGCGCTGACTTTGATTGTCTGCGTCGCGGCCGTGGTCTTTATCTTGGTCGTGCGGTTGCGGAAACTGCGCCATACGATTGAGCATCACATGCCTGAAGCGGTCGTGCGCCGCGATGGTTGGGGCTGTCGCGCGATTGCCCTACCCGGCCGTCGGATCTGGCTGGTGCCGACCGACATCGCCGAGCAGCAGGCGATGGACGCGTTGAAGGAGACGGCGAAGGCGTACCCCGGCTGGATCCCCTCGCATCGGATGATGGGACGTGGTACGCGGGCATACTGGTTGCTGTCCGTCCGCCGTCCGGTGCGGAAGATAATCCGTCGCGAAGATATACCGGCGGAGAAGGATCCGGCCCATTACGTCTGTATCGGTCTCAACTTATCTCGCAAGCCGGTCATGATCCGTAGCGACGCGCACACACTGGTCATCGGCTTGACAGGCAGTGGCAAGGGCAGCATCATGGCGACTTACGTCGACGGACTTTCGCAGCTGTATGAAGACGGCCTCGTCCAGTTCTGGGGCATCGACCTCAAAGGCGGCGTCGAAATGTCGGTGTACGGCACTCTCTTTGATTCCCACCACGCCTATACGCTCGACGACGCCGTCGCTCTCCTGCAAGATCTGTCTACCGAATGCGACCACAGAATGGACAGTCTGCGTGGGCGCGCGCGGGAGCTGCCGCCGACGCCCGAGTATCCACGAATCGTCCTGCTGATCGATGAAGCCGCCGAGCTACACGGCAAGGCAGATAGGAAGAAGAGCGAATTGGTCACGCGCTTGCTGGACTCGATCCTCAGACGTGGGCGTGCGCTCGGCATCGTCGTCGTGGCGCTCAGTCAGGATCCACGTGTCGAATCCGTCCCGCTGCGGGCACGGTTCCCGCAGCGCATCGCCCTCCGGTTGAACAGCGAGGAGGAAACCGCCATGTTGCTCGGCAAGGAGGCGATAGATAGGGGAGCGGCACCTTGGCTGATCGCTCCCAACCAGCAGGGATCCGGATTCGTCTGGAACCAAAACATGGGAACAATCGACTATTTCAGGGCGCCGTGGTATGGCGACGACGACCTGATGGAACTGGGCGCGTAGGCGCTGTGAGAACCCCGCCGTCGGAGCGATGCTCGCGCAGGCGGCGGGGTTCTCTATACCCAAAATTCGGTCATTGAAGCCCGGCTGCTCTTGATTATTAGATCCAAATCTCACCGAATACCCTGAAAGGAGGTGCATTATGCCCCGGATAACCGTCCGCCGACACGGCGCAAGCGCATCCATTCCACACGTCGGGGTGCATAATGGCACACTCCAATCAGACCCCACAAGGACGGCGAACAGGGGATGGACTCCCGCCGTCGCCCGGCGGAATGCGCAATTCCTCCAGCGGGTGGATTTCGGCATGATGGAAGGCATACCGTATGCGCTGACGTTGACGTTGCCGGCCAAAAGCATGGAACGTGTGACGCCCGACTTACTGCACCGCCTCATCGACGTCATGCTCAAATACCTTGCCAGAAGGGGAATGAAGCACTTCCACTGGGTCATTGAGTTCACCGCCAAGCACATGCCCCACGTGCATATGACCGTCTGGATGTCCGATACGCACCAGCGGTGGAATCCGAAAACCCATCAGCACGAAACCGTGGACAACGACCTTGTTACGGTTACCGGCATCGTTGTCGGCAAGTGGCTGGATGTGACAGCCGACTGTGGGATACATACCTCCGGACAATCGCAGGACGTGCAACTGTTGGACGGCAACGCTGCATGGCTTTCATATGTCGCCAAGCACACTCAACGCGGAGTCTGGCACTATCAGAGGGCGTTGGAGAACATGCCTTCCACGTGGAAGGAGAACCCGGGCGCGATGTGGGGACACTCCCGGAAAATTCCTCTGACCGAGGACTCCGTTCTTCCCGCCGATCTGCATGCCTTTCATCAATTCCGTCGTGAAACCCGGAAATGGTGTTGTTCGCAGGCCTCACGGATAGCTGACCCGAAACGTCGGGCAAAGGCCATCCAGCAAGCGCGGCGCATGAACCGATGCCCGATACGGGAACTGTCCGTTGTGCGTCCGATCTCGATATGGATTCCGCGAACGGTGTCAGCGGCGATCATTAGAGGATTGCGGTCGCGCGGATACATGATCGGTCGTGACGTTTACGAATGGGTGATATCAGAAATGGATCGATTGCGTGCGACCGGTGACGATCCTGACCGGATGCGGGCGCTCCAACGGACATTTGCGGAAATGATGCGGGGGGTGAACATCATGGCGATCGTCATCCCCGAAATCCCACTCAAGGACAAGCTCACGCTCACGGTGCCGGAGGCGTCGGCCCTTTCCGGCATCCCATACAAGATCGTCAACGCCGCCGTCAAGAACGGCAACCTCGCCGCATGCTACGCCGGCAGCTCCACCGTCCGGATCCGACGTTCCGACCTCGACGACTGGGTGGCGGCCTTGCCATCCGACTGGTGTTGAAACACAAGAAGACCCCGGAGAAATCCGGGGTCTCTTTGTATGCCAATTGGCTACCGTTTGGCTACCCTTAGAATCAAGAATGGCTCAATTCCATGGAAAATTAGCCATACGGGTCAGATGTGGAAGTAGAGCTCGTACTCGAGCGGGGTCGGGGCCAGGCGAGCCTGGTCGATCTCGTCGCGCTTGAGGCCAATCCAGGTCTCGATCAGGTCGTCGGTGAACACGTCGCCGGCGGTGAGGAAGTCGTGGTCCTCTTCCAGGGCGTCCATAGCCTCAGCCAGGGAGCTCGGCACCTGCTTGATGCCGGCGTGCTCTTCCGGCGGCAGCTCGTAGAGGTCCTTGTCGACCGGCTCCGGAGGCTCGATGTGGTTCAGGATGCCGTCCAGGCCAGCCATCAGCTGAGCGGAGAAGGCCAGGAACGGGTTGCAGGACGGATCCGGAGCACGGAACTCGATGCGCTTGGCAGCCGGGGAGGTGCCGGCCAGCGGAATACGGATGGCGGCAGAACGGTTACGAGCGGAGTACACCAGGTTGACCGGAGCCTCGAAGCCCGGAACCAGACGGTGGTAGGAGTTCAGGGACGGGTTGGTGAAGGCCAGCACGGAGGAGGAGTGCTTGATCAGACCGCCGATGTACCAGCGAGCCAGATCGGACAGGCCAGCGTAGCCCTTCTCGTCGTAGAACAGCGGCTTGCCGTCCTTCCACAGGGACTGGTGGCAGTGCATACCAGTGCCGTTGTCGCCAGCGATCGGCTTCGGCATGAAGGTCGCAGCCTTGCCGGCCAGAGCGGCGGTCTCGTGGACGACGTACTTGTACTTCATCAGGTCATCGCCTGCGTGCTGCAGGGTGTTGAAGCGGTAGTTGATCTCCTGCTGACCAGCGCCGGCCACCTCGTGGTGGGAACGCTCGAGAATCAGGCCGACCTTCTGCAGGTTGGCGACCATATCGTCGCGCAGGTCCTGAGTGTGGTCAATCGGCGGAACCGGGAAGTAGCCCTTCTTGACGCGGTTCTTGAAACCGATGTTCGGGGTGCCGTCTTCCTCAACGTCAACACCGGAGTTCCACGGAGCTTCGATGGAGTCGACCTCGTAGAAGGAGCGGTTCATGCCGTTCTCGAAGCGGACCTTGTCGAAGATGAAGAACTCGGCCTCAGGAGCGAAGGAGGCGGTGTCGGCGATACCGGTGGACTTCAGGTAGGCCTCGGCCTTGCCAGCAACCTGACGCGGGTCGCGGGAGTACGGCTCGTCGGTCAGCGGGTCGACGATGGAGAAGGCCACGTCAAGGGTCTTGTGCTTGCGGAACGGGTCAATGAAAGCGGTCTCAACGTCCGGGACCAGCTTCATGTCGGACTCGTTGATGGCTTGGAAGCCCTGAACGGAGGAACCATCGAACGGCATGCCGTCGGTGAAAGCGTCCTTCAGGAATTCGCTAGCCGGCACGGTGAAGTGCTGCTGAACGCCGATAAGATCGGTGAAACGGACGGAGACATACTCGATGCCTTCCTTGTTGATAAGGGCCTCGGCGTCTTCCTTGGACTTGAGTTCGGTCACGGGACCGCTCCTTTCGTATGAAATATAACGGTATCTATCGTAAAATCGAGCGTTTCGCCGGCTCGAAACTTGGGTTACGAGAATGTTTCGTGACTGTGGCCGACAATCGCGCAGGCGCGTTATTTCAACGAAACATCATTACAGAATGGAAACGGAGGCTATCGGGGGAGTGGGTAGAGGTGTCCGCAACGTGGACAGTGGATATTGACAGGTGACGTAGGTGGATGTATGTGGACGCGATTATGAGACATATGACGAAGCCCCGGAACCGATTGAACGGATTCCGGGGCTTCTGTGCGATTTGGTGGTGTGCTGCCGATCAGCGACCGCGCATCGCGCGGCGGGAGATCTTCTGCGGGTGGTTCGGGTCCATGCCCTTGGGGATGGCATAACCCTTCTTGGCCTGCAGCGTGCGCAGACGATCGTTCAGCGTTTCCATCTCGGCCTTGGTCAGCAGGAAGCGACGACGCGGATGAATCTTGGCGATCAGTGCGTTCTTGTGGTTCGTGGGCTCATAGCTCTTGGACTTGGTCACCGTGCTACGCAGCTTGTCCAGTGGCACCTGCTTGGGGCCGTGGCCCACGGAGATGCGGTACACCGGAATGGAGGAGCCGGCGGTGACGCCCTTGATATCGTGTTCCTGACGATCCATCGCCTTCATGATGCGACCGTATTCGCCTTCGCCGATCAGGTAGATGCCGTTCATCGAAGTGCCGCGCCAGATGGCATCCTTGGTCTTCGGGTCGATCCACACCGGTTCCTGCGGGAAGTTAAAGCCGGCTTTCTGCATGTTGCTCAGCACGCCGATGGCGGCACCAGGCTTGCCGTCAATCTGCTTGTAGCCGACTGCATCCGCGCGGCGGGTGAGCATCATGGTGGCCAGTAGCATGCCGAGCATGATGGCGGTGATCATGGTGAAGATCCAGGTCAGCCAGGTCCACTTGGCAATCAGACCGATGATGATCATCACGACTACAGGCAGCAGGAAAGCACCGGCCTCAAGCCACGGCAGGGCCTTGTCTTCCTTAGCCGTGTACTTGTAGATCTGGATGATCTGCTTGATTGTGCTCTGCTTCTTCGGCTTCGCGTCCTTTTCCGCCATCACTTCTTCCTTTGTTGGGACGAAACACACTAGACAACATCTTATCAGGTGCGCTGGTCCGAACTTGTTTGTGCTGGTTGGTCTCAGCGTGTGTGTAACGGCCGTCCGTCGGCCTTGAGCAGCGCCTCGCCGAGCGTTTCACTGAACGTGGGATGCGGGTGAACGAGGCGGGCTGCGTCGGCGAGCGGCACATGGTTGCCGACCAGCTGTTCGGCTTCGGCGATGATGTCGGAGGCCATCTGGGAGACCATGTGCACGCCGAGCACGCGCGGGGTGTCCGGGTTGGCCGCGTCGCAGCCGGAGACGATGGTCAGTGAACCGGCCGTGCCGCTCATCAGCATGCGCGCGTTCGCCAGCATCGGATAGTTGGTCTCCTTGATTTCAATGAGATCCTCTCTCGCCTGCGCCTGTTCGACGGTGAGCCCGACCGACGCCGCTTCGGGGAAGGAGAACACGATTTGCGGCACGGTGGCTTCGTCCACCGGCTTGGGATTGAGTCCGGCGATGGTCTCCGCGATGACGATGCCTTGCTCAAAAGCACGATGCGCCAGCGCGTGACCGGCCGTCACATCGCCCACCGCCCATACGCCCGGTTTGTCGGTGCGGCCGTACGCATCCGTGGCGACATGTCCGTGGTCGTCAATCGTCACGCCCCATGCTGGGTCGGTGATCGGGTCACGCCCGATGGCGACAAGGGCGATTTCGCCCCAGACGCTTTGTTCGCCGTCCTGGCCTTCGCACGTGTAGTGCACGGTGGCACCAAGGTTCGCGCCGGTGTCCACATGGGTGACGCTGGCGCGGGTGATGATGTTCACGCCATGACGTTTGAGCTCACGGGTCAGCGTGGTGCCGGCTCTCCGGTCCCAGGCTGAGAGCACACGGTCCTTGCGAATCAGCAAGGTCACCTTCGAACCGGCGGCGTTCCACATCGAGGCGAATTCAAGGGCGATGGCCCCGGCGCCGATAATCACCGCCGACGAGGGAAATTCGTTGACTTCCAGCGCCTGTGTGGAGTCGATGAGGGCGCCGGCGAACGGGTTGCCGGGCAATGGGCGTGGCTTGGCACCGGTGGCGATGACGATGTTCGTGGCCGTGAGGTCCATCGTGGGGCCGCTGGGCTCGGGGACATCGGCCTTGTGATAGGTGAGGATGTCGCTTTGGTCGGGGGAAGGGACGAGGTGGACGATGTGGTTGGAAGTTGCTGGAGCGGTCTCATCCGCATGGAACGCGGCATTGGCTCGGAACACGGTGATGCCGCGATGGGCAAGCAGTCCGGCCAGTCCTCCCACCATCGTCTTGACCACGCGCAGGCGATAGTCGCGCAGCGTGCCGAAGTCGATGCCATTCACCGAGGCGTTGACGCCGAGCTCGGCCGCACGGTGCACGGTGTCGATGGTGTGGGTGGCGGTGATGAGCGCCTTGGAGGGGATGCAGCCACGGTTGAGACATGTGCCGCCTACGGTGGCGTCACGCTCGACGAGTGCCACTTTCATGCCGAGTTCGGCGGCGCGCAAGGCCGTGGAATAGCCGCCGGGGCCGGCCCCGATGATGACCAGATCAAACTGTTCGCTCATGATTGCCTCCTTGATACATATAAGTATGGCTCCCACGCTAGGGAGCCATATGCGGCTATCGCCGCCACTTCGCCTAAAAACAGTCCACTGGACTGTTTTCTTTACGGCTCAGCCCCTCAACGAGGGGAGCCAGAGTATATATGGACAATCAGTCCGCCGGCCAGTGACCGCGCTTCGGGTAACGCGGCTTGGGAAGCCTCCAACGACGCATCTGAATCGAACGGCTCCAAGCGTAGGAGAAGGAGCGGGAGCCCTTGGACACGGACCGTTCGCCGTACTTGGCGATGAGCTTGGCCTTGAGCTTGCGCCACATCAGCCATACGTCGATGATCACGGCAATCAGGTAACCGTACATAAGCGCCATCATGATGATGGAAGCCCACTGGTTCTGCATCAAAGAAGTGACGAACATGGAAACGATCAGAATCGCGAAGGCCACCGGGATGAACCATTCACCAAGGTTGAAACGGGCATCCACATAATCACGGATGTAGATACGCCAAGGCAAGCGTTCCGCCTTGGGCATGTGGTTGATATCGCCATTCTGCATCGCCTCGTACTCGGCGTTCTCCTTCTCACGCAGACGGGCTTTGGCGGCCTTGGCGCTGGCCCTGCGGTCCACCGGAACCAGCGGACGGATACCGGCGGCCTGAGCCTGCTTCATCTTCGGGGTAGGACGGCCTTTTTTCTCAGAAGGATTGGCGGCCTTCTTCGGGGCCTGCTCAACAGGAGCCTGGACCTCTTCTTTTTTCTTAAACGGATTCCATGTCATGCTTTGAGGTTACGGTGACGTTCAGACACTTGTACACTGGCGCAGCCATTGCAATGACGCCGCTCACACATATATATAAAGGAGGACCATCATGACAACGCTCACCGCTGACGAGATTCGTTCGCGCGTCGAAACCGATTGGAACCGCATCGTCAAGGTACTGGCCGAAAAGGTCGCGCTGCAGTCGATCTCCGCCAAGGGCATCACCGCCGAACAAATGAAGCGCTCCGCTGAATTCGTGGCAGACGAACTGCGCCTCGTGGGTGTGGATACCAAGGTGGTTCAGGCTTCCAATGCCGACGGCACTCCGGGCGCATGGGAGGTCATCGGCTCGCATATCGTTTCTCCGGACGCCCTCACCGTGCTGCTCTACGCCCATCACGACGTGCAGCCTGTTCCGGACCCGGCCGAGTGGAACACCGACCCGTTCGTGGCCACCGAAATTGACGGCCGCCTCTACGGCCGTGGCTCCGCCGATGACGGCGGCGGTATCGCCATCCATTCCGGTGCACTGAAGGCCCTGGGCGACGACCTCAACGTCAATATCAAAGTGTTCATCGAAGGCGAAGAGGAGATGGGCTCGCCAAGCTTCATTCCCTTCATCGAGGCTCACCGCGACGAATTCGCCGCTGACGTGATTATCGTGGCCGATTCCGGCAACTGGTCGGCGGACATTCCTTCTTTGACCACCTCGCTGCGCGGCAACACCTGTGTGGACGTGACCGTGCAGGGCCTTGAGCATCCGGTGCACTCCGGCCAGTACGGCGGCCCGATTCTCGACTCCAATACGTTGGCCGCCATGCTCATCGCTTCCATGTATGACGAGAACGGCGATCTGGCCGTACCCGGCGTGGCCGCGGAAGAGCCGATCGGCGGTTTGCAGCACGACCTTGACGAAACCACCGTGCGCAAGGATTCTGGCGTGGTGGCCGGTTACGAGTTCGCCGGCACCGGTTCACTGGCCTCACGCCTGTGGACCAAGCCGTCCGTGACCGTGATCGGCTTCGACGCCCACCCGGTCGAGGGATCCTTCAACGTGATCGCTCCGGAGACCCGCTTCCGTCTGTCGCTGCGCACCGCGCCCACCCAGCGCCCTGAAGAAGCGCAGGAAGCACTGGCTGCATTCCTCGAATCCCACGCGCCGTTCGGCGCCAAGGTCACTGTCGAACGCGGCGAAAACGGCATGGGCTGGGCCATGGACCCGACCGCCGTGGCCACCAAGGACGCGCTGGAAGCCATGACCGAGGCCTTCGGCGTTGAGCCCATCAACAAGGGCGAAGGCGGCTCCATTCCGTTCATCCCCGAACTGCAGCGCATTTTCCCCAACGCTCAGGTGCTGGTCACCGGTCCCGAAGACCCGAAGGCCAACGCCCACAGCCCCAATGAGTCCATCTCCCTGCCCGGCCTCAAGAACAACGTGATCACCGAGGCTTTGCTGCTGGACAAGCTCGGCAAGTAGCCGAACCGCATCGGTAATGGTAGTGAGCCGCCGTCAGGTAGGTCACAGATGTGGCTATTGCCTTTGACGGCGGCTTGCTTTATAGTCGGGAGTTGACACGGGAGCTGCCGTTGGGCGGCTGAGAGGAGACTCATAGTCTCGACCGATGGAACGTGACCGGATAATGCCGGCGCACGGAAATGTCGCTCTTACCTACCCGTGCCTGAACCAACCCGCGCGTGGCCACGAACATATGCATCATGTGCGTACATATATCCACGTATGTTCGGCCTGCGTGCGAGCAGAAGAAAGGCACATTCATGACTGAAGCTGTGGCCAAAGCCAATTACAAGTGGCGCGTCGTCGATATCGTCGTCGCCGCAATCATCGCCGTCGCATCCGGCGTCATTTTCTGGGGCTGGGACATTGTCTGCTCCGCCCCGCTGGCCCTGTTTGAAGGCGTGACCCCCGGTTTCGAGGGTCTGCTCAACGGATTCTGGCTGTTCGCCGGCCCGCTCGCTGCAATCATTGTGCGCAAGCCCGGTGCCGCACTGTTTGCCGAAACCCTCGCCGCCTTCCTTGAGCTTACGCTGGGCAACCAGTGGGGCGTCGGCGGCTCGCTGATCGTCGGCATCATCCAGGGTCTGGGTGCCGAAATTGCCTTCGCCGTCTTCGCTTGGAAGAAGTGGAACATCGGCACCACCATCCTGTCCGGTGCGCTCGCCGGCGTGGGCTGCTGGGCCTACTACTGGGCCACCAACCCGGGCTGGAACGGCCTGCGCGTCACTTGGTATCTGGTGGGCTCCATCATCTCCGGCGTCGTGATCGCCGGCGTGGTGGTCTGGTACTTGTCTCGTGCGCTCGCCGTCACCGGGGCTCTGGAGCGTTTTGAATCCGGCCGCAGCAAGGCGCGCGTCTGATGCAGATTAATCCGGCTGCGGTAGAGGCCAGCGGCTGGGGATGGCGGCACGCCACGCGTAAGGACTTCGCGTTGCGTGCCGTCGATTTCACCATCCGGCCAGGTGAACGTGTGTTGCTGCTCGGTGCTTCGGGCGCGGGCAAAAGCACGATGATGGCCGGTCTCGCAGGCGTACTTGGCGGCGATGAGGAAGGCGAGCAGGAGGGCTCGCTCACCATCGATGGCGTCGATGCGCGCGAGGCGCGAGGTCGCGTGGGACTGGTGCTTCAGGACCCGGACTCGCAGATCATTCTTGAACGACTGGGCGATGACGCGGCCTTCGGCTGCGAAAACCTCAACGTGCCGCGCGAGGAGATTTGGCAGCGAGTGCGCGAATCATTGGATATGGTGGGACTCGGCGGACTCGAACTGGATCGGTCCACCCGCCATCTGTCCGGCGGTCAGCGTCAACGTCTCGCGTTGGCCGGCGTGCTGGCTATGAAGCCCGGTCTGCTGTTGTTGGACGAACCGACCGCCAACCTCGATCCCGAAGGCGTGGTCGAAGTGCATGACGCGGTCAAAAAGGTCATCGAGGCCACCGGACAGACCATGGTTGTGGTCGAACATCATATCGATGTATGGCTCGATCTGGTCGATCGCGTGATTGTGCTCGGCCGACCCGATGCAAGTTCGCCCACGGGTGCGGTCATTGCCGACGGCAAGCCGGACGAGGTGTTCGCCGAGATGGGCGACGTGTTGGCCGCCGGTGGCGCGTGGGTGCCGGGCCGTGCGATTCCCGATTACTCACCGAAGCAGGAGTCTGCGCACGATGCGCCGGTGCTCAGCACCGAGAACTTAAGCTTTGGCCGTGGGGCCGCTCTTGGCGTTGGTATCAATCTGGATTTTTATCCCGGCGAAGTAACGGCTCTGATGGGTCCGAACGGCGCGGGCAAATCGACCTTGGCCTTGACCTTGGCCGGGCTACTCAAGCCTATCGCCGGCAAGGTGCTCATCGCCGACAACCTCAAGCCCGCGCATGCCGGGCGTGAGCCGATCGACTGGAAAAGCAAGGAACTGCTGGGCCGTATCGGCATGGTGTTCCAGGAGCCCGAACACCAGTTCGCTGCCAACTTTGTGCGTGACGAGGTATCCATCGGCCCCAAGTCGATGGGGCAGAGCCAAGACGAGGCTTATCAGACCGCCGACCGCATGCTTGAGCAGATGAATCTCACGCGCTTCGCCAAAGCCAACCCGTACACCTTGTCTGGCGGGGAGAAGCGGCGACTGTCCGTGGCCTCCATGCTGGCCGCCGCACCCAAAGTGTTGGTGATGGACGAGCCGACATTCGGACAGGATTTCAGTACGTGGAATGAAATGGTCAAGCTGATCGCCGCCATCCGCGACCAAGGCTCGTGCGTGATCATGGTGACGCACGATGAGGCGCTGGTGGATGCGCTGGGCGCACGACGCGTGATGTTCGAGGAGGCGAAGGCATGAGTGACGTGGTAACCGTCAGCCCGCAGGAAACGCGCGTGGAGCCGGTCAAAGCCTCATCGCCCTCATGGTTCATCGCGCGCATCAACGCGGTCAGTCGCATCATCGGTGCGTTGCTGCTGTGCATTCCGATGTTCATCAGTCTGGATGTGGTATCCGCATCCACGGCGCTCGGCATCGAATTCGTGCTGCTGTGGATTGGTGGCGTGGCTCCGTGGACCGTATGCCGTAAGACCTGGCCGGTATGGATCGCCGCCGCCGGCAGTTTTATCTCCGTGTTCCTCTACGGCCGCACCTCGGGCGAGATCCTGTGGCAGGGTGGCTGGATTGTGATCAGCGAGGGGTCCATCAATCTGGCCATCGCCACGGCTATCAGGGTGGCGGCCATTGCCGTACCCGGCGTGATTCTGGCCTTGGGCCTCGATCCCACTGATTTGGCGGACGGTCTGGTTGAGATTCTGCACTTCTCACCGCGATTCGTATACGGCGGATTGGCCGGATTGCGCATGTTTACGCTGCTGCAGGAAGATTGGCGCGCACTCGGCTTGTCCCAGCGTTCGCGCGGCCTTGGTGACGGTAACGCCATCGCCCGTGCTCTCTCCCAAGCGTTCGGACTGCTGGTGCTCTCCATCCGGCGTGCCACCAAACTTGCCACCGCCATGGAAGCGCGCGGCTTCGGCTCCGGCGCCCCACGTTCCCAAGCCCGCATCTCGCGTCTGAAGCCTATCGACTGGATCTTCTACGTCATCTGTCTGGCCGTCCCGCTGGCCTCCATAGGCGTAGCCGTCGGCACCGGGAATTGGCACTTCGCCTTTCAGGGTGTCTGAAAGGCGACAGGCTGGCACAGTGCCTTTCAGGGTGTCTGAAAGGCGACAGATTAGCACAGTGCCTTTCAAGGTGTCTGAACGCCTTATGATGCCCCCGCTGGCGGGGGGCTGTCGGCGTAGCCGACTGGGGTGGTTCCAGCCTCGACCACCCTCAGTCTCGCGACTGACGTAATGACCCGGCAGTAGGGTAGTGGCTATGCCCATCAACGCCCAGATTCTTGATAATCCGAAATCCGACCGCGTGCGCCGCATCGCCGATCTGACCCGCGCCAAAGGCCGCGAACGTTCGGGCCGTTTTCTTATCGAAGGCCCGCAATCCGTGCGCGAGGCCGTCACTTGGCGGCCGGACGTGGTGCAGGACCTGTATGTAGAGGTTTCGCAGGCGCTGGAACATCCGCGTATCATCTCCTCCACGTTGGAGAAGATCGTCGAAACCTCGCAGGATGCCACGATTTATGTGCACTACTGCACCGGCGACGTGATGCGCCGCATCAGTCCGGACGCCCAAGGCATCGCGGCCGTCGGCAATGCCGAGTCCATGCACGCCGGAGCCGATGACGTCGAACTTGGCAAGAACGGTCGGGCCCCGCAGATTGCCGCCTTCTGGCAGGTGCGCGACCCGGGCAACGCCGGCACCGTGATCCGTGCGGCCGATGCGGCCGGCTGCGACGCCGTAATCTTCGTGGACGACTGCGTGGACGTGCTGAACCCCAAGGTCATCCGCTCCACCGCAGGCTCCCTGTTCCATCTGCCGGTACTCGCCATGAGCACCGACGAATTCTTCACCTGGACAGGCGACCATAATATGGACGTCTGGGCCGCCGACGTATACGGCACCGAAGAACGCAAGCCGGAAAGCCTGCCCGCAGTACTGGCGGACAAGGCGGCGGTCGAGGCTCCGAAAGCCGTGCTGTTCGGCAATGAGGCGCGTGGCTTGGAACCGGACATCCTCACGCGCTGCGGCCGCATCGTCTCCATCCCGCTTTATGGCAAGGCCGAATCGCTGAACCTCGGCACCTCGGCCGCGGTGATGCTGATGTCGCTATCTATGTCGGGTCATGTTGAAAGAATGTGAAACCGGTAAAAACGCTGTGAAACGCTGAGAAAACATCAGACGAAAGGGTTCTCGTGGCAGAACAAATGGTGTTCGACGCCGACCAGGTGACCGCTGAGGTTGCCGAGGGCATCGAGAAAATCCAGAACGCCTCCAACCTGGAGGAGCTCAAGGCCATCAAGACAACGTACGCAGGTGCCGATTCGGCGATGACCAAGGCCAGCAAGGCCATTGGCTCCCTGCCCGCCGACCAGAAGAAGGAAGCCGGCAAGCTCATGGGCAAGCTGCGCGCCGACTTCGGCCGCGCCTATGGTCCCAAGGAGGTCGAGCTCAAGGAAGCCGCCGAGAAGGCCGCGCTTGCCGCCGAAACCGTGGATATGACGCTGCCGGTGAGCCGTAAGCCTCTGGGCGCCCGTCACCCGCTGCCTAAGCTGATGGAGGACGTCGAGGACTTCTTCATCTCCATGGGCTGGCAGATCTCCTCCGGCCCGGAAATCGAAGCCGAATGGTACAACTTCGACTCCCTGAATTTCGGCCCGGACCATCCGGCCCGCCAGATGCAGGACACCTTCTACGTCAAGGGCAATCAAGCCAAGGACGCCGCCGGTTTCGTCGGCTCCAACATGGTGGTGCGTACGCAGACCTCCTCCGATCAGGTCCGTGCCCTCCTGACCCGTGGAGTGCCGCTGTACATCGCGTCCCCGGGCCGCGTGTTCCGCACCGATGAGCTGGACGCCACCCATACTCCGGTGTTCCACCAGTGCGAAGCCCTCGCCGTCGACAAGCACCTGACCATGGCCGACCTGAAGGGCGTGCTGGACAAGCTCGCCGTCGCCATGTTCGGCCCTGAAGCCAAGACGCGCCTGCGCCCGAGCTACTTCCCGTTCACTGAGCCGAGCGCCGAACTCGACCTGTGGTTCCCCGACAAGAAGGGCGGCCCCGGCTGGCTCGAGTGGGGCGGCTGCGGCATGGTGAACCCGAACGTGTTGAAGTCCGCCGGCATCGACCCGGACGTCTACACCGGTTTCGCCTTCGGCGTCGGCATGGAGCGCACGCTCCTGCTGCGCAGCGACATCAACGACATGCACGACCTGGTCGAAGGTGACGTGCGTTTCGCCGAACAGTTTGTGATGGGGGAGTGATTCAGCCATGCCTATGATCGATATCGATTGGCTCAAGGACCATGTCGAGGTTCCCGAAGGCCTGACCTACGAACAGCTCGCCAAGGACCTTGTCAAGGTGGGTCTTGAGGAAGAGGAGATTCACTCCTCTCAGGTGACCGGCCCGATTGTGGTCGGCTACGTGGTCGACGCCACCCCCGAACCGCAGAAGAACGGCAAGACCATCAACTGGTGCCACGTGGACTGCGGCGACGAATGGAACGAGACCGACGAAGACGGCAACAAGGTGCCGCGCGGCATCATCTGCGGCGCGCCCAACATGAAGGCCGGCGAAAAGGTCGTCGTCACCCTGCCCGGTGCCGTGCTGCCCGGCGACTTCAAGATCGAACCGCGCAAGACCTACGGCCACATCTCCAACGGCATGTGTGCCTCCGAACGTGAGCTGGGTCTGGGCGACAACCACAACGGCATCATCCTGCTGCGTCAGTACGGCTTCTCCGAGGCTGAATACGAGGCTCTGAAGCCTGGTCAGGATGCCATGCACCTGCTGCACCTCGACCAGCCTCTGCTTGAGATCAACATCACCCCGGACCGTGGCTACACGCTGTCCTACCGTGGCGTGGCCCGCGAGTACCACCACTCCACCGGTGCCGCCTACACCGATCCGGCCGTGGCACTCAACGAGAAGGCCCCGGAACCTGCTGACTACCAGCCCGGCACCCCGGTGGACATCGATGTTGAAATCGACGATAACAATCCGATTCACGGCGTGCCCGGTTGCGACCGCTACTACGCGCGTATCGTCAAGGACTTCAATCCCAACGCCCACACGCCCAACTGGATGCGCCGCCGCCTGATTCGCGCCGGCATGCGCTCCATCTCCTTGGCCGTGGACGTGACCAACTACGTGATGCTTGACCTCGGCCAGCCGATGCACGCCTACGACCTCGACAAGCTCGAAGGCCCGATTGTCGTGCGCCGCGCCAACGAGGGTGAGAAACTCACCACCCTGGACGGCAAGGAACATGACCTGAGCGTCGAAGATCTGCTTATCACCGATTCGCCGAACGGCGAACGCGGCTCGCGCATCCTCGGCCTTGCCGGTGTGATGGGCGGTCTGTATGGCGAAGTGACCGCCGACACCAAGAACATTCTTCTGGAGGCCGCGCACTTCGATCAGGTGACCATTGCCCGTTCGGCCCGTCGCCACAAGATTCCATCCGAGGCCTCCCGTCGCTTCGAACGTGGCGTCGACACCGCGCTGCAGCCTGCCGCCACCCAGATGGCCGCCGAGCTCATGGCCAAGTACGGCAACGGCGAGCCCAGCGAACACCCGAACGACGTGAACAACACGCCGCGCGCCAAGGCCATCCACTTCAAGGCCTCCGAAGTGGCCCGCGTAGCCGGCCTCGACGTGGACATCAACCGCATCTCCGACATCCTGACCGACATTGGCTGCACGGTGGCCGGTGGCGGCAACGGTGAGTTCGCCGTAACCGCGCCGAGCTGGCGTCCGGACTTGAACGAGCCGTGCGACCTGGTCGAGGAGGTCGCCCGACTGGTCGGCTACGACCAGATTCCGATCACCGTGCCGCCGGCACCGGTCGAGGGTCTGGTGGGCCTGACCCCGGACCAGCAGCGTCGCCGTCGCGTGGCGGACGAGCTCGCCGAGTTCGGCATGGTCGAATCGCTGAGCTACCCGTTCGTGGGTGACGACGATTACAAGGCCTTCGGCTTCGACCCGGAAGCCACCAAGAAGGTCAGCGTCGAGATCGCCAACCCGCTCTACGGCGACCGTCCGTACTTGCGTCGCGAGATTCTGCCGACCCTGGCCACCACCGTGCAGCGCAACATCCGCCGCGGCATCGAAAACGTGTCCCTGTACGAGCTCGGCCACGTCTACCTGTGGGATCCGAACGCGCCCGCCATCCCGGCACTGCCCGGCGGCGTGCGCCCCACCGACGAACAGCTCGCCGCGCTTGACGCCGGTCTGCCCGAACAGCCCGACCATGTGGCCGGCATCCTGACCGGTCTGGCCGAGGACGACGGCTGGATGGGCGGCAAGCGCCCGGTCGACTGGTCCGACGCCGTCGAGGCCGTGCGCCGCATCGCCGGCCGTATCGGTGCCGCAATCGAACTCGACCAGCCCGCCGCTGACGATGTGCCCGTCCAATGGCACCCCGGCCGCGCCGCCCGCGTCATGGTGGGCGACGTCTTCACCGGCTGGGTTGGTGAACTGCATCCGCGCGTCAACGAGGCGCTCGGCTTCCCGGCCCATTCCGCGGCCTTCGAGCTGAACCTCACCGCGCTGTTCGCCACGCTGACCGGCAAGCCCGTCCAGGCCAAGCCGATCTCCACGTTCCCGCCGGTCAAGCAGGATTTGGCCTTCACCGTGGACGAGACCGTGACCGCAGGCCAGCTTGAGAACGTGATTCGCAAGGCCGCCGGCGCGAACCTCGAATCCATCGAACTGTTCGACGTGTTCACCGGCGAACAGGTGGGCGAGGGCAAGAAGTCCCTGGCCTATGCGGTGGTGTTCCGTTCGCCGAGCAAGACGCTGTCCGCCGAAGACAGCGACGCCATCCGCAAGGCCATCGTGGCTGAGGCCGCCGAAATCGGCGCCCAGCTGCGCGCCTGACCCAACCAATCATCCGAATCGAGGAGCGCCATGAGCCAACCGGAGCAGGACAAGCCGAAATACGGGCAGTACCAGCAGCCTGAATATGGTGCTATGTCTGGCCAATACGGGCCGAATTACAACCCGTATATTTATGGCGCTCCCGAGCCGGATACTAAGAAGGATTCCGCCGCAGCCGCTGGCGATAACGGTGGCGCGGCACAATCTCAGCAGGCTGGCCAGCCGTATGGTCAGCAGCCGGCGTGGCCCGGCAATCAGCAGGCGGGCGGCTGGCCGTACGCTCAAGGCGGCCAACAGTCCGGTCCGGGCGCATATCCGGGCGGGTACCCGGGCATGCAGGGCCAGCCGTATGGTCAACAGCCGAACGGTCAGCCTCACCAGCCGCATTATTACCACGGCATCGACCTGAACGATCCAAACCAGAACCCACTCTACGGGCACTGGGATTCGTATGCGATCATCTCCTTTATCCTCGCCCTGTTCTTCCCGGTGCCAGTGCTCTCGGCACTGATGGGCGCGGTGGCAATGTGGCGCACGCGCACTTTCCATATGAAGGGCTTCGGTTTGGCCGTGGCCGCCGTGGTAATCAACGTGCTGTACACCATCGCCGTCATCTGGATGGCCTTCAATGGCTATGACGCCATGAGCCTTTACCAGGAAGCCCTCCAGCAACTGACCGGCGGCACCGGCTCCTCCTCCGACTCCATCTCCGCATAAGTAGCGTTCACATACCAACACACCCACTGCATAAATATGCAATAGTCTGCATAATCGCGTATACTCATCCGAAGACACATCAGTGAAAAGAGATGAGTATGGCGAAATATACAGTGGCCGTGGCCGGTGCCACGGGCTATGCCGGCGGTGAAGCGCTGCGCATTCTGGCCGCGCACCCCGACTTCGACATCACCTGCGTGGCAGGCCATTCCTCAGTGGGGGAGTCGATGGCCAAGCACATGCCGCATATTCCCCAACTGGCCAATCTGGTCGTTGAAGATACCACGCCCGAAGTGCTGAACGGGCATGACGTTATCATCCTCGCACTGCCGCACGGTGCTTCGGGCAAGCTCGCCTCGCAGCTCGATCCGAATGCCGTGGTTGTGGATTTGGGCGCCGACCATCGCCTCGAAGAACAGGCCGCTTGGGATGAGTTCTACGGCGGCGATTTCTATGAGCATTGGACCTACGGCATGCCCGAGCTCATCACCGGCAAAGCTGCGGACGGCTCCTACACCCGCCAGCGTGCGGCGCTTCCTGGCACCAAGCGCATCGCAGGTCCTGGCTGCAACGTCACCGCCACCACGCTGGCCCTCCAGCCCGGCATCGCCGAAGGACTGGTTGAATCGCAGGATATCGTGGCCGATCTGGTCGTCGGATACTCGGGTGCCGGCAAGAATCTCAAGCGCACCAACCTGCTTGCCGCCGAGGCCCTGCAATCCGCCCTGCCGTATTCGGTGGGCGGCAAGCACCGCCACATTCCCGAAATCCTGCAGAACTTCGCCCACGCGGCCGGCAAGAGCGCGGCCGAAGCCAGCGAATTCACGCTCGGCTTCACACCGATTCTCGCTCCCATGTCCCGAGGTATCCTCGCCACCGTGTCCGCCCGCATGACGGACAAGGCCAAGACACTGAGCGATGAGGAGATTCGCGCCGTATGGTCCAAGGCCTATGAAGGTCAGGACTTCATGGTGCTGCTGCCCGAGGGCACGCTGCCCGCCACCGGCAACATCATCGGATCCAACGCAGCCCACCTGCAGGTCGTCACCGACCGCAAGGCCGGCCGCATCTACGCTTTTGCCGCCATCGACAACCTCAACCGTGGTACCGCCGGACAAGCGGTCCAATCACTGAACATCGCACTAGGCCTGCCGGAAGACGCGGGCCTGACCAAGATCGGAGTAGCACCGTGAGCGTTACATTTGCACAAGGTTTCTCCGCCGCCGGCGTGGCGGCTGGTATTTCATCCGTCGAAGGCAAGAAGGACTTGGCCCTCGTGGTCAACAACGGCCCGCTCGACGCGGCTGCAGGCGTGTTCACCTCGAACCGTTTCTGTGCCGCCCCGGTGCAGTGGAGCCGTAAGGTCGTCGCCGACGGTCACGTCAAGGCCGTGATTCTGAACTCCGGCGGTGCCAACGCCTGCACCGGCGAGGCCGGTTACGCCCAGTCCGTCGCCACCGCGGAAACGGTCGCCGGGCTCATCGGCGCCGAACCGAATGATGTGGCTGTCTGCTCCACCGGTCTCATCGGTGAACTGCTGCCGTTGGACAACGTGCTGGCTGGTGCCAAGAGTGCCCATGAGGCTCTTGCCGCCACCGCCGAAGCCGGCACCGACGCCTCCCACGCCATCATGACCACCGACACCAAGCCGAAGACGGTCGAACTGACCGGCTCCAACGGCTGGAAGATCGGCGGCATGGTCAAGGGCTCGGGCATGATTGCCCCGCAGCTGGCCACCATGCTGTGCGTCATCACCACCGATGCGGTTGTCTCCGCCGGTCAGATGCAGGCCGCACTCGCTGTGGCTGCCGAACATTCGTTCAACCGCATCGACGTGGACGGCTGCATGTCCACCAACGACACGGTCCTGCTGCTCGCCTCCGGTGCCTCTGGCGTCGAACCGGACAAGGACGAATTCAACAAGCTGGTGCGTGAGGCCTGCGCATCCCTGTCCCGCCAGATCATCGGCGACGGCGAAGGTGCCTCCCACGACATCCGTATCACCGTCACCGGTGCCACCAGCGAAGACGCGGCACTTGCCTGTGGTCGTGCCGTCGCCGCCTCGAACCTGCTCAAGTGCGCCATCTCCGGCAACGATCCGAACTGGGGCCGCATCGTCAGCTCCCTGGGCACTGTGCCGCCTGAAGTCGCGCCTTACGATTCGAACAAGGTGACCGTGGACGTCAACGGCGTGCGCATCTGCGAGAACGGCGGTGCCGGCCGCGACCGTAGCGAGGTCGACATGACCCCGCGCGAAGTCCACATTGACATCGACCTGAACACCGGCTCGGACGCCGAGGCCACCGTCTGGACCGACGATCTCACCCACGAATACGTCCACATCAACGCCGACTACGAAAGCTGACAAACAGCCCAGTGGGCTGTTTGTAGCAGCCGGCAGCGATAGCGTCGCCGGCGTCGCAGAAAAGAGAAAAATTGTCTACAGAATTGAAGGGACCTGGGTTCCATTTCGACGTGCACACCGATTTGCGCGCCGATCAGAAGGCAGAAGTGCTTATTGAAGCGCTGCCATGGCTGGAGGAGTTCGCCGGCCAGCGTATCGTCGTCAAATACGGCGGCAATGCCATGGTCGATGACCATCTGAAGCAGTGCTTCGCCGAAGACATGGTCTTTCTGCGTCAGGTGGGTCTGCACCCGATCGTCGTGCACGGCGGCGGTCCGCAGATTTCCCACATGCTCAAGGCCCTCGGCATCAAATCCGAATTCAAAGGCGGCCTGAGGGTCACCACCCCCGAGGCCATGGATGTGGTGCGCATGGTTCTGACCGGCAAGGTGTCACGCGAACTGGTAGGCCTGATCAACGCGCACGGCCCGCTGGCCGTAGGCATGTCCGGTGAAGACGGCGGCCTGTTCTCGGCCATGCAGCGCAGGCCCGTCATCGATGGCAAGCCCACCGATATCGGCCTGGTCGGCGACGTGGTTTCCGTCGATGCCTCGGCAGTCGAGGATCTGGTGGCTGCCGGTCGTATCCCGGTCGTCTCTTCCGTGGCTCCGAACGAAGAAGATGCCACTGAAGTGCTCAACGTGAACGCTGATTCCGCCGCCGCCGCTTTGGCTGCCGCTGTGGG
Source organism: Bifidobacterium longum subsp. longum JCM 1217 (assembly GCF_000196555.1). Classification (NCBI taxonomy): domain Bacteria; kingdom Bacillati; phylum Actinomycetota; class Actinomycetes; order Bifidobacteriales; family Bifidobacteriaceae; genus Bifidobacterium; species Bifidobacterium longum. The sequence continues at coordinate 712,910 of NC_015067.1, forward strand.
CGCGCACAAGCTCGTTATCTTGACTGATGTGGATGGTCTGTACGCCGATTGGCCGGATAAGAATTCTCTGATTGGCCGGATCGGTGTGGAAAACCTGCGCGATATGCTGCCGGACCTGGAATCCGGTATGCGACCCAAGATGGAGGCCTGTGTCAGGGCCATCGACGGTGGCGTGCCCCAAGCCCATGTCATCGACGGGCGCAAGCCGCATTCGATTTTGAACGAGATATTCACCTCCGCAGGCATCGGTACCATGGTTATGCCCGATGAAGGACTGGAAATGAGGAGCTCTTATGGCTACTGAGCATGAGGAAAAACTAGGTACGGAAGACAGCAAGTGGCTGGGAGAGTACTCTCAGGTCCACATGAATGTGTTCGGTACGCCGTTGCGCGTCATGGATCACGGCCAAGGTGCCCACATCTGGGATGTTGACGGTAACGAATACCTCGATTTCCTGGCAGGCATCGCCGTCAATTCCCTCGGATACGCCCACCCCAAGTGGGTCAAGGCGGTTGCCGATCAGGCTGCCAAGGTGGCTCATATCAGCAACTATTTCGCGTCCGAGCCGCAAATTGAGCTGGCATCCAAACTGGTCAAGCTGGCTGGTGCACCTGAAGGCTCCAAAGTCTACTTCGGCAACTCCGGTGCTGAAGGCAATGAAGCTGCCCTCAAGCTTGCCAAGCTGTATGGCCGCACCTTGCCTGGTGCCCTGCCTTCCATCGGCGGCAAGCCCGCACGCATTCTCGCAATGACTCACGGCTTCCATGGCCGTACGATGGGTGCGCTGTCCGCCACATGGAAACCCGGTATCCGCAAGCCGTATGATCCGCTGGTGCCGAACATTGAATTCGTACGCGCCGGCGACAAGGTCGCCCTGCACGACGCTTTTGCACAGACCGGTCTCGGCCGCTATGGCAAGGGTCCGGTGGCTGCTGTGATTCTGGAACTTATCCAGGGCGAAGCCGGCGTACAGCCGTTGGGCGCCGATTACGTCAAGTTCGTGCACGAACTGTGCGATATCAACCACGCGCTGCTCATCATCGATGAAGTACAGACCGGTATCGGACGTACCGGCAAGTGGTTCGCATTCCAGCGTGACGATCTGTCCGGCGGCGTGACGCCGGATATGGTGACTTTCGCCAAGGGCGTGGCAGGCGGATTCCCGATGGGCGGCATGATCGCTTTCGGCGAGAAACTTGCGGCTCTGTTCACTCCTGGTTCCCACGGCTCCACCTTTGCCGGCAATCCGCTGGGTGCGGCTGCGGGACTCGCCACTCTTGGCGTGATTGAAGACGAGAATCTGGTGGCCAACGCCGAAGCTCGCGGCGAACAGCTGCGCGATGGCATTATGGCCACCGGTAATCCGCTGTTCGTTTCCGTACGCGGTCGTGGTTTGCTGGACGCCGTCGAGCTCAAGCATCCCTGCTCCCACGCGGTGATGAACTACTGCCTCGAACACGGGCTCATCGTCAACGCGGTGGCTCCCAATGCGCTGCGTTTCGCACCGCCGCTGATTATAACCGCACAAGACGTGGATCAGGCACTTGCCATCCTCAAGGATGTGCCTACGGACCTGCCCGACGACTGATTTCTCTCCGTCACTGCCGCCCCACCGATCCAAGGAGATCATCATGACCCCAGAACTTCGCCACATGCTGCGTGACGACGACCTCAACCATGAGGAACAGAAGCAGGTGCTCGAACTTGCCATCAAGTTCCACCACGACCGCTTCTACAAGCAGCCGTTCGCCGGTCCGCAGGCCGTCGCCGTACTGTTCGACAAGCCCTCCACCCGCACCCGTTCCAGCTTCTCCATCGGCGTTGCCGAGCTTGGCGGTTACCCGCTGGTCATCGACAAGTCCGGCTCCCAGCTGGGCCGTGGCGAGCCCGTGGCCGATACCGCTCGTGTGCTCGACCGCATGGCTTACGGCGTGGTGTGGCGCACCTTCGGTCAGGACCGCGTCGAAGAAATGGCCAAGTACTCCACCCATCCGGTGGTCAACGCCCTGACCGATGACTTCCATCCCTGCCAGATTCTCGCCGACTTCCAGACCATCGCCGAGCACCGAGGCGGCGTCGACAACCTGAAGAACCAGACCATCGCCTACCTCGGTGACGCGGCCAACAACATGGCCAACTCCTACCTGCTCGGCGGTGCCGTGGCCGGCATGGACGTGCGCGTGGCCGGCCCCCACGGCTACCTGCCCCGCCCGGACATCGTGGCCGACGCCAAGCGCATCGCGGCCGAGACCGGCGGCTCCATCCTGGTCACCACCGATGCCAAGGAAGCGGTGCAGGACGCCGACTGCGTGTTCACCGACACCTGGGTCTCCATGGGCGAGGAAGCCGAATACGCCATCCGTTCCAAGCCGTTCTGGGATTACCAGGTCAACACCGAACTTATGGCATTGGCCAAGCCGGATGCGCTCTTCCAGCACTGCCTGCCCGCCTACCGCGGCAAGGAAGTCACCGCTGAAGTGATCGACGGCCCGCAGTCCGTGGTGTGGGATGAGGCCGAGAACCGTCTGCACGCACAGAAAGCGTTGCTGACTTGGTTGACCGGCAAGGCCCGTGGAGACGAAAGCCTGCTCGCATGAGTGAAACCGGTCCGTCCCTGCAGCGCCCTGCCACCAGGGCGGCGCGGCTGAGTGCCATAGAACAGGCGCTCGCCACGCATATCATCACCTCGCAATCACAGCTGTCCAAAATCCTTATCGACGAGGGCATTGCGGTGACTCAGGCGACGCTGAGCCGCGACCTTGACGAGATGCACGCGGTGAAGACCCGGTTGAAGGACGGTACGGTGGCCTACGCGGTGGGTCGCAGCGTCGTTGCTTCAGAAGGTGAGGATGTAGGGGAGCGCGGTGAGGCACAGATGTCCCGCGTGCTGAACGGACTGGTCACCTCGGTGGCCGCCGCCGGAAATCTGGTTGTGGTGCACACGCCTTCCGGTGCCGCACAATACGTGGCCTCGGTGATTGACAGGCAGCCGATCGAAGGCGTGCTGGGCACCATCGCCGGAGACGACACCGTCATGGTGATTTGCACCAATGACGACACCGCCGTCTCCCGCTCCGACTGGCTACTAAGCCTCGCCTCCAAATGACCAACACGCCGTGCATAAATATACAGTCCTCTGTATATACTTGCATCAGTTTGTTTTTCAGACCTTGAACGAAAGGGAACCAATGGCAGATAACAAGCGCATTGTTCTGGCCTACTCCGGCGGTCTTGACACATCCGTCGCCATCTCGTACCTGAAGGAGCGCACCGGCAAGGACGTCGTGGCCGTGTCCCTCGACGTCGGCCAGGGCGGCGAAAGCCTCGAGACCATCAAGCAGCGCGCCCTTGCCTGCGGAGCCGTCGAATCCTACGTGGTCGACGCCCGTGACGAGTTCGCCAACGAATATTGCATGAAGGCCCTCAAGGCCAACGCCATGTACGAAGGCGTCTACCCGCTGGTCTCCGCCATCTCCCGTCCGCTGATCTCCAAGCACCTCGTGCGCGCCGCCCACCAGTTCGGCGCCGACACCATCTCCCACGGTTGCACCGGCAAGGGCAACGACCAGGTTCGTTTCGAGGTCTCCATCGCCTCCATCGACCCGACGCTGAAGGCCATCAGCCCGATTCGCGACCTGTCCCTGACCCGCGACGTCGAGATCGCGTTCGCCAAGGAGCACAAGTTGCCGATCACCCAGACCGAGAAGTCCCCGTACTCCATCGACCAGAACGTATGGGGCCGCGCCATTGAGACCGGCTTCCTTGAGGATCCGTGGAACGGCCCGACCAAGGACTGCTACTCCTACACCGACGACCCGGCCTTCCCGCCGGTCGAAGATGAAGTCGTCATCGAGTTCAAGGAAGGTGTGCCGGTCAAGATCGATGGACGTGACGTCACCCCGCTGCAGGCCATCGAAGAGATGAACCGCCGCGCCGGAGCCCAGGGCATCGGCCGCATCGACCTCATCGAGGACCGCCTGGTCGGCATCAAGTCCCGCGAGCTGTACGAGGCTCCGGGTGCCGTGGCTCTGATCACCGCTCACCAGGAACTCGAAAACTGCTGCCTCGAACGCGAACAGCACCGCATCAAGCGCGACATCGACAAGCGCTGGGGCGAGCTGGTTTACGATGCGCAGTGGTTCTCCCCGGCAACCCAGTCGCTCAACGCCTTCATCGAAGACACCCAGAAGTACGTGTCCGGTGAGATTCGCATGGTCCTGCACGGTGGCCGCGCCGTGGTGACCGGCCGTCGTTCCGACTCCTCGCTGTACGACTACAAGCTCGCCACCTACGATTCCGGCGATACCTTCGACCAGAGGTCCTCCAACGGCTTCATCGACATCTATGGCCTGCCGTCCCGCGTGGCCGCAGCCCGCGACGTCAAGTTCGGCAACGGCATCGAGGTCCCGAAGAACACCGTCGAGTAATCATTTACTTTGGCTCCCCTCGTTGAGGGGTCGCGCCGTAAAGCAAACAGCCCAGTGGGCTGTTTGCAGGTGAGGTGCGAACGACAGTGAGCCAACAATCAGCAGCCGTCAGGCTGTCCGTAATTACAGGACGCTGTCGCCGCAGATGACTGAGGGGAGTACGAGCAAAGATTATGCTCGTGCTCCCCTCGTTTTTTTTTGCCGATGACGGAAGAAGCTCAGTGCTCTCCGTAATGAGTTCGGCAGACGGCTATTTCCAGGTTTTGAACATCGTTACCCGTAATGCGGTATACGATGCGGTTCTTTTCATCAATACGACGTGACCAGTATCCCTGACATTGCCGCCATGGAATACGAACAACTTGAATCCACCGGTATGTAGCCCAACGCTGATAGTCTGACAAGCAGTCTGATTTGTTTGCAATCCATGGTTTCAAGGAGCCTTCATGACTGAGAACAACGAACATCTGGCCCTGTGGGGTGGTCGCTTTACGTCTGGTCCGTCGCCGGAATTGGCCCGACTGTCCAAGTCCACGCAGTTCGACTGGCGCTTGGCCGACGACGACATCGCCGGTTCCCGCGCCCACGCCCGTGCTCTCGGCCGTGCGGGACTTCTGACCGCCGACGAGCTGCAGCGCATGGAGGATGCGCTCGACACGCTCCAGCGCCACGTTGACGATGGCTCCTTCGCCCCCATCGAAGACGATGAGGACGAGGCCACCGCCCTCGAACGCGGTCTGATTGACATTGCCGGCGATGAACTCGGCGGCAAGCTCAGGGCCGGCCGTTCCCGCAACGACCAGATCGCCTGCCTGATTCGCATGTGGTTGCGCCGTCACTCCCGCGTAATCGCCGGACTCCTGCTTGACCTCGTCAACGCCCTGATCGAGCAGAGCGAAAAGGCCGGCCGCACCGTGATGCCGGGCCGCACCCACATGCAGCACGCCCAGCCCGTGCTGCTCGCGCACCAGCTCATGGCCCACGCTTGGCCGCTGATTCGCGACGTGCAGCGACTGATCGACTGGGACAAGCGCATCAACGCCTCCCCGTACGGCTCCGGCGCACTGGCCGGCAACACGCTCGGCCTCGACCCGGAGGCCGTGGCGCGTGAGCTCGGCTTCTCCCGCGTGACCGACAACTCCATCGATGGCACCGCCGCACGTGATCTCGTGGCCGAATTCGCGTTCGTGGCCGCCATGACCGGCGTGGACATCTCCCGCCTGTCCGAGGAGATCATCATCTGGAACACCCAGGAGTTCGCCTTCGTCAAGCTCGACGACGGCTATTCCACCGGCTCCTCCATCATGCCGCAGAAGAAGAACCCGGATATCGCCGAGCTCGCCCGCGGCAAGTCCGGCCGACTCATCGGCGATCTGACCGGCCTGCTGGCCACCCTGAAGGGCCTGCCCACCGCCTACGCTCGCGATCTGCAGGAAGACAAGGAGGCCGTGTTCGACCAGGTCGATACGCTAGAAGTGCTGCTGCCCGCCTTCACCGGCATGGTCAGGACCATGCACTTCGACGGCGACCGCCTGGAAGAGGAAGCTCCGACCGGCTTCGCGCTGGCCACCGACATCGCCGAATGGCTCGTCAAGAACGGGGTGCCGTTCCGCCACGCGCACGAGCTCTCTGGTGCCTGCGTCAAGCTCGCCGAAGGCCGCGGCCAGGAACTGTGGGATCTGACCGACAATGACTTCATCGAGACCTTCGCCGCGTTCCTGCCGGCCGACAAGGCTCCGGGAGTACGCGAAGTGCTCTCCAGCCACGGTTCGGTCGACTCCCGCAACGGCAAGGGCGGCACCGCTTACGGTCGCGTGCGCGAGCAGATCGCCGACGCCAAGGCCGAGGTCGAAGAACTCAAGCTCTTCCCCGCATCCACGTCGGATGGCTCCGCCTACAAAGCCCCCGGCACGTTCTAGTCCCAATGAAGCTCCCTCTGATGAGGGAGCTCTATTTTGTTGTTGTCACTGCAACGGCATACACTGAGAAACCGTAACGAACGGGAGCCGTGAGGCTGAGAGGAAGTCGCCAGACTTCGACCGGGGAACTTGACGCGGGTCATGCCGCCGTAAGGAATCGTTGTCGCAGATTTGCCGGGTTCTCCGATACAGCTTTCATTCCGTTTGCATAATTCAGCCGTGAGACGGTCGTGATGGAGCCAATACATCACAGCGGTCGAACGGTCGCATGATTGGGTTCATGAATGGGCGCACCACTTAAGGTACGGTTCGTTTCGTGCACCCTTTTTTACTATCTGAAAGGATATTATGCAGGTCAACGGAGAGCAGGTCACGCTCGAGACGCCGGTCAGCGTCGCCGATTATCTCGAAGCGCACGGATTCCGCGCCGAGCGTGTGGCCATCGAACTCAATGGTGAGATTATCCCGCGCGATAAGCGTGCCGACGCCATGCTCGACGACCAGTGCGTCATGGAAATTGTGCAGTTTGTACAGGGTGGATGAAAGGAAAAGCTATGAGCAATATTAATCCGGTTACTGAAGCATCTGTTGAGGCGACTCCGCTGCCGCCGCAGCCCGCCGTCACCAATCCGGTCGGCACCGCCGCGCCGATTCTCCCGGTGGAAGACAAGCCGCTGAACCTGGGCGGTCACGAGTTCCAGTCGCGATTCATTCTGGGCTCCGGCCGCTACGACCTGAACCTCATCAAGGCTACGGTCGAACATGCAGGCACGCAAATCGTCACCATGGCACTGCGCCGCGCGCAGACCACCGAGAACAGCGTGCTCGACTACATTCCCGAAGGCATTACGCTGCTGCCCAACACCTCCGGTGCGCGCAACGCCGAGGAAGCCGTGCGTATCGCCCGACTGGCACGCGAAGTGTGCCACACCGACTTCGTCAAGGTCGAAATCGAACACGAGACCAAGTACCTCTTGCCGGACAACGCCGAAACCATCCGAGCCACCGAAATGCTGGCCAAGGAAGGCTTCGTGGTCATGCCCTACATGTTCCCGGACCCGATTGCGGCCCGTCAGCTGGAGGAGGCCGGTGCCGCTGCCGTTATGCCGCTCGGTTCGTTGATCGGCTCCAATATGGGCCTGCGCATGCGTGACTTCATCGAAATCATCATCGCCAACGCGCATGTGCCGGTCATCATCGACGCTGGTATCGGCCGTCCGAGCCAGGCCTGCGATGCGATGGAGATGGGTGCGGATGCGGTGATGGCGTACACGGCCGTTGCCTCTGCTGGCAATATCCCGCTGATGGCTGAGGCGTTCAAGCACGCCATCGATGCTGGTCGTGCGGCGTATTTGTCTGGCCTTGGCAAAGTGACCGAGGGACAGGCTGTGCCGTCCAGCCCGACTACGGGGTATTTGCACTGACACTTTTATTAGCTCCCCTCTCTGAGGGGAGCTGGCCGCGTAGCGGACTGAGGGGAGATGGAAACATGGAGAAAACATGGCATTGACTGATGAACAGGTGGAGCGGTACGCGCGCCATCTGATTTTGAAGGGTGTGGGGGTCAAAGGGCAAAAGCGGTTGCTGGCCTCCAGCGTGCTCATCATCGGAGCGGGCGGTCTTGGTTCTCCGGCCGCCCTGTATCTGGCGGCGGCCGGCGTCGGCCATATCGGACTGGTGGACGGCGATGTGGTGGATATGAGCAATCTGCAACGCCAAATCATCCATACCACTGCACGTGTCGGAGCGCCCAAAGTGGAATCCGCGGCCACAGCCATCCGCGCGCTCAACCCGGATGTGACGGTTGATACCTACTACGAGCTCGTCGACGCGAGCAACATCGCCGGCCTCATCGAACCGTACGATCTGGTGATCGATGCCACCGACAACTTCGCCGCAAAATTCCTCATCAATGACGCCTGCGTGCTGGCCGGCAAGCCGTATATCCATGCCGGCGTGGTCGGATTCGCCGGTCAGGTGATGACCGTCATTCCCGGCGAAGGCCCCTGCTACCGCTGCATCTTCCGCGACCTGCCCGCCGCCGGTGAGATTCCGACCTGCAAGGAAGCCGGCGTACTGGGCGCGGTGGTCGGCGTGATCGGCAGTCTGGAGGCGACTGAGGCCGTCAAGCTGATTGCCGGCGTGGGGGAGCCGCTCGTGGCTCGCATGCTCACTGTGGATGCCCTGACCATGAATATTCGACGGGTCCCACTGCCAAAGCATGTGCCGGATTGCCCGGTGTGCGGTGAGCAGCCGACCATTACTGCTATTGATCCGGCCAACTATATTCAGCCGGCCTGCGCGATTTAGAGCTATGTGGTGCCCCTCCTTGAGGGGTGCCAAGATCAGAACGAGAGGGGAAGAACATGCCTATTGCTTTGCATAATGCGGTCGATGACGATGAGAGCAGTGAAGCATCGTACCGCCGCATCACGCCGGCGGAATTTGCCAAGCTCGACCCGAATACGGTCACGCTGCTCGACTTGAGGGAACCAGCCGACTTCGCCGCCCACCCGGTCGAAGGTGCCATCAATGCACCACTCGACCCTCTGGCCCATGTGCTCAAAACCGTGCCCACAGATCGAACTGTCGTAGTCTATTGTGCTCAAGGATGGTGGAGCGAGGAAGTAGCTGAAATCCTTGCCGATCGCGGCTACGATGTAGCAAGCCTCGATGGCGGTTTTCAAGGTTATCTCGACTATCTTGAAACCCACCACGATTAACGGTTCCCGTTGTCGTTCTTTTGGATGAGTGTGCACGGACATATTTGTGCCCTACAATCGGTCACGGTATTACTCGATGGATTCTTGAATATCGCCGGGTAATCGTAATTCACAACAGGGGATTGCACTGAACCAACCCAAAACGGGAAGGACCGAAAATCGTGGGACATCTGCTCACCCGAACGCAGATTCAACGCCTGGTCGCCAAGCACGGCCGTGAGGTCATCGAGCATCGCCACATGCAGATCGAACGCTGCTGCTACCAGCACGGCAATGTCACCACGTTCGAACATTCCGTGCGTGTCGCCTGCCTGGCTGTGTGGATGGCCGACCGCGCACACCTGTGGTACCGCGTCGACCTCAAATCCCTGATTCGCGCGGCCCTCCTGCACGATTACTTCCTGTACGACTGGCACGACTGGGATAACGGCGAACACCAGTGGCATGGCTTCACCCATGGCCACGCCGCCCTGGTCAATGCCCTGAAGGACTTCAAGCTCAACGATATCGAACGCAACAGCATCGAGAACCACATGTTCCCGATGACCCCGGTGCCGCCGCGCTATATCGAAGGCTATCTGGTCACCTTGGCGGACAAATGCTCCGCCACCGCCGAGACCTTCTCGTTCGACCGGTTCAACAAGCGCGCGTTGCCCGCCGCGAAGCCTTACGCCGAGATCGAAGCCCGTCGATGATCATCACACTCGAACATTATTTCCTCTGGTTTCTGTTCTACAGTTTCGTCGGCTGGATGTACGAGTCCATTCTCGTCTCCTGCCAACAGCACCGCTTGGTCAACCGAGGGTTCCTCAACGGCCCGCTGTGCCCGATCTACGGCACCGGCGCGATACTCGGCGTCGCCATTCTCGGCAACGTACATAACCCGATCATCATCTTCCTGATTTCGATGGTGGGCGCCACGATACTCGAATACACAACCTCGTGGGTCATGGAGCAGCTGTTCCACGCCCGCTGGTGGGATTACTCGAACTTCCGCTTCAACCTCCAAGGCCGCGTCTGCCTGCTGGGCGCGTTGATTTTCGGCCTCGGCGGCGTGGGCGTGGTACTTGGTTCGCAGCCATATGTCGAGCGGGTCACGGATATGATTCCGCTGCCGATGCTGCATACGCTGGTCACGGTACTGGCCCTGATCACCATCATCGACTTGGCGGTCACGGTTGCGGGCATGCTCGAATTCGAGCGGGTGCTCGATTCCGTCTCTCAGGTGGTGCAGGATGTGGCGGCACGCGCCGGTGGCACGTGGCAGTGGGGCTCCAGTGCGGTATCCGACAGGATGCGTGAGCTTTCGCAGGATACGGTTGAGCGTCTGCGCTGGGCCGTCAATGGCGTCATCAACGCACAGCAGAAGCGTATGCTCAAGTCCTTCCCGAAGTTCCAGGTGCCGGATCGTCAGGACATCATCGACTCTTTGCGCGAACTTATGGGCCCGCGCCGCTAGAATAAGGCGTTTTACTGAATCGCGCGGCTCGGCTGGTGTCCGGCACTGTCGCCATGTTCTGCGAAACTTGACTGTGCCCAATTGGGCAGTCTTATTCACAATTCGATAGGGAGAAGCGACAAGCTATGGCTCACGTCACCGACTTCAAGGAAGCGGGTTTCAACACCCTGCTTGAGGAACTGGAATGGCGCGGGTTGATTTCCCAGTCCACGGACCGGGATCGACTCGCAGAAGCACTGAACGGCGAGCCCATCACCTATTATTGTGGCTTCGATCCCACCGCTGCATCGTTGCATATCGGCAACCTCGTGCAGCTCATCAACATGCGTCACCTGCAGCTTGCGGGCCATCATCCGATCGCTTTGGTCGGTGGCGCCACCGGACTCATCGGCGACCCGCGCCAGTCCGGCGAACGTACGCTTAACCCGAAGGACGTGGTGGCCGGCTGGGCCGATCGCCTGAAGAATCAGATCGGCGGCATTCTGGACACCGAAGGCGCGAACGCCGTACGTTTCGTGTCCAATTACGATTGGACCGCCTCGATGACCGTCATCGACTTCCTGCGTGACGTCGGCAAGAACTTCCGTCTGGGCACCATGCTCGCCAAGGACACGGTCGCCCGCCGCCTGAACTCTGAGGAAGGCATCTCCTTCACCGAGTTCAGCTACCAGGTGCTGCAGGGCAACGACTTCCTCCACCTGTTTGACGAATACCACTGCACGCTGGAACTCGGCGGCTCCGACCAGTGGGGCAACCTCACCTCCGGCCTGGACCTGATCCACAAGGTGCGCGGTGTGGACGTCAACGTGTTCACCAGCCCGATTATCACCGATGCTTCCGGCAAGAAGTTCGGCAAGTCCGAGGGCAACGCCGTCTGGCTCGACGCCACGATGCTCAGCCCGTACAAGTTCTACCAGTTCTGGATCAACCGCCCGGACGTGGAGATGGAAAGCCTGCTGAAGGCGTTCACCTTCCTGCCCAAGGCCGAAATCGAACGACTGGTCGAGGAATCCAAGACCAACCCCGGCAAGCGCGAGGCCCAGAAGACCCTTGCCTGGGAGGTCACCAGCTTCGTGCATGGCGAGGCCGCTACCCAGGCTGCCATCGATGCTTCCGGTGCGCTGTTCGGCCGCGGTGGCAACCTCGAAGACATCGACGAGGAAACGCTGGAATCCGTGCTCGACGGTTTCAAGGTGGTCGACGAGAACGGCGAGCACGTCTTCCCCGTCTCCAAGCCCGGCGATCGCGTAATCGACGCCGCCCAGGCTGCCGGACTGTTCAAGTCCGCTTCCGAGGCACGCCGCGCCATCAAGTCCGGTGGCGTGTATCTCAACAACAACCGTATCGAGGATGAGGAGCAGGTGCTGGCCGAAGCCGACTTCCTGGCAGGCCGCTTCGCGCTTATCCGTCGTGGCAAGAAGGCGCTCGGCGCCGTGGAAAACCGTTAATCAACAACGAATTAAGGAAAACAAGTAATGGCAGAAGGTAACGAGCGTTCCGGCAAGTCTTACGGCGGCGGCCATAAGGGGTATGGCGATCGCCGACCGGGCAACCGCGGCGGCAAGGGTTTCAAGCCGCGCGGCAAGGGCGGTTTCAAGCCGCGTCATGATGGTGAGGGTTTCAAGCCGCGTCGCCGTGAGGATGGCGAGGGCTACGCGCCGCGCCGTGACGGTGATGGCGAGGGCCACGGCGGCTACCGCAAGTCGTACGGCAAGTCCGGCGGCTTCCACAAGGGCGGCCGCTCCGGCTTCGGCGGCAAGGGCGGTTACCGCGGCAATGGTCCGCGCCGTGACGGCGAAGGCTTCAAGCCGCGCCGCGAAGGCGGCTACCGTTCCCACGAAGGCGAGAACGGCGAGAATCCGCGCTACCAGCACCGTGATAACGATCGTCGTGATTTCCGCCGCGATGGTGAGCGTCGCAGCTTCCGCCGCAACGACGACCGCCGAGATTTCCGTAGGGACGACCGTCGCGATGGGGACCGTCGTGACTTCCGTCGTGACAATGACCGTCGTGACTTCCGTCGCGATGACCGCAGGGATAACGATCGTCGTGATTTCCGCCGCGATGGTGAGCGTCGCAACTTCCGTCGCGACGACGATCGCCGTGATGGCGACCGCCGCAACTTCCGCAGGGACGACCGCCGCGATGATCGTCGTGACTTCCGCCGTGACGATCGCCGCGACAACAACCGTCGTGACGGCGAATTCCGCGAGTTTTCGCAGGAAGAGAAGCGCCAGTACCGTGAGGAGAAGCGCTCTGAATACATGAGGCGCCCGCGCCGTAACTCCGACGGCACGATGAGCTTCCCCTCGCAGAACCCGTACACCGACCGTCGTCCCGACGAGCCCAAGATGCCCAAGGGCATGGAATGGTCGATGCTGTCCAAGGATGAGCGCGAACGTCTGCGCGGCCTGTCCAAGGAGCACGCGGAGAACATTGGTCTGCACATCCTCGCCGCTTTCGCGCTGGAGGAGAGCGACCCCGAACTTGCCTTGGAGCACGCCAAGTGGGTGGCCCGTCAGGCCTCCCGCATCGACTTCGCCCGCGAGACGCTTGCGTTCGTGGCCTACCGTCAGGGCGACTACAAGCTGGCCCTGCGTGAGTTCCGCACCGCCTACCGTATGAACGGCTTCCTCGACTACCTGCCGTTCATCGCTGACTGCGAGCGTGGCGTCGGAGAGCCGAAGAAGGCCGTGGAACTGGCGCTGTCCGATGAGGGCAAGCAGCTGCATGGCGCTCCCAAGGTCGAGATGTTCCTGGTGTACGCCGGTGCCCTTGGCGATTTGGAGATGTGGGACAAGGCCATTGAAGTGGTTCACACCGTCGGCCGTTCCCAGGGGCTGCCGGGTGAGTACCGCATGCGTGCCGTGCAGGCCGAGCAGTACTTCCTTGAAGAGGCCGGCCGCAGCAAGGAAGCCGAGCAGCTCAACGACCTGCTGGACCGTCTTGAGGACCAGTATGCCGACGAGGAGATTGACGAAAACAGCGACGACGTGGTGATCGATCACGATCTCGAAGACATCACCGACGACTCCGACGTGCTCGAAAAGCTCGGCATCGATCCGGATGAGGCGCAGTACGCCCCGGATCCGGAGCAGGAATACGGCGATGAGGATGACGAGGCTGAAGACGGTGATGCCGAGTCTGATGAGGCCGACGAGACCGAGACCGATTCCGCCAATGACGCCGAGGCTGACGATTCCGCCGAATCCGCCGACTCCGACTCCACCGAACCCGAAACCGAAACCGAAACCGAGGAGTGAACGGCGTAATGACCCGTTTCCTCAAAGGCACCGATCGCCCGCTCGCCGAGGCCTATCAGCTTGCGCTGCTGGACCTCGACGGCGTGGTGTATCGCGGCAAGAATCCGGTCGAATACGCGGCCGATTCCATTCGTGCGGCCGAAGCCGCCGGTATGACCATCGAATACACCACGAACAACTCCTCGCGCTTCCAGCACGTGGTGGCCGACCAGCTCAAGGGCTTCGGCTTGGACGTGGAGCCGTGGCAGGTCATCACCTCTTCGGTGGTGGCCGCCCGTATGGTGGCCAAGGCGTTGCCCGCCGGCGCGCGCGTACAGGTATTGGGCGCCGAGCATTTGCGCGATGAGGTCACCCGCAACGGCCTGACCATCGTGGACGGTCCTCAGGACCGCCCGCAGGCCGTCATTCAGGGCTGGTATCCGGATATGACTTGGCAGATGATGGCCGATGCCGCGTTCGCGGTCGAGGCCGGAGCCACGTATTTCGTGACCAACCGCGACCTAACGATTCCTCGTGAACTGGGCATCGCCCCCGGTTGCGGATCGATGATTCGCGCCGTGATCACGGCCACCGGCGTCGAACCGGTCGCCTCCGCTGGCAAGCCGGAAGCGTACATGTACGATGAGGCCCGCGAACTGAACGCCGCCGAAGGCCACGATTTGGTGCCCAAGGAGGCGTCCATCGCCATTGGCGACCGCCTCGACACCGATATCGAGGCCGGTAACCGCGGCGACTACGATTCGCTGGCGGTGCTGACCGGTGTCACCAACCCGACCGAACTGATGCTGGCTCCGTCACACCTGAGGCCCACATTCATCGCCCCTGATCTGCGTGAACTCGGCGAAGCCCAACCGGAGCCGGTCCGCGATGAGAGCGGTACTTGGGAATGCCGCAAGGCTAGCGCTTGGTTTGAAAACGGCCAGGTACACGTCAGCGACCCCACCAGTATGGACGGCCTGCGCGCCGCCGTATGCGCCGCATGGGAAGCCGCCGACCAAGGCGCACAGCTTAGCGAGGCCACGGTACCGGTGTTCGCCATCGAGGCATAGTCCTATGCCTACGGATAGCGAACATGCGCCGGTCACCGAGCGATACCCCGAACTTGCGGATATCGATGAACAAGACAACGACCGCAAGCTTGAGACCTATCGCAACGTGCTGGAATCCTTACAACACGAGCTTGATAACAGCCGCAGCTAGCAGAGGTGATTCATTCTCCCGCCAGCGGAAGATGACGTGAAGTGCTGGATGGTGGCTCCATGCCGAGCCACCCCGTTGGTGGATGGTGGGCCGAAAGGAAGATATATGACCGAGCAGCATATCGATCCCGCGACTCCACTTGACCGACTTGACATGATGCTCGTGGCTTCGGGACTGGTCGAATCGCGGGCCAAAGCGCAGCGACTCATCAAGGCCGGGCATGTGCGCGTGGACGGCGAGACCATCACCAAGCCATCGTTCATGGTCAAAGCCGGGCACAGCGAACTCGCCGTGGATAAGGGCGACGACTACGTCTCCCGAGGCGCTTACAAACTCTTGGGCGCGTTCGAAACCTTTGCCGGCAATGGCCTTACCGGGCCGGAAGGCTTGGAATGTCTGGATATCGGTGCCTCCACCGGTGGCTTCACCGACGTACTGTTGCGCGGGGGAGCGGCCAAAGTCGTAGCGCTCGACGTTGGGCACGGCCAGCTCGACCCGCGCATCGCCAATGACGAGCACGTCATCGAAATGAGCGGCGTCAACATTCGCGAAGTAGAGGCCGACGACCTGCCTTACCGGCCGGCGATGATCGTTTCCGACGTCTCCTTTATTTCCCTGACCTATGTGATCCCGGTAATCGCGCGCATCGCGGCTCCCGGTGCGCAGATTGTGTTACTGGTCAAACCGCAGTTCGAGGTCGGCCGGGCAGGACTCGGCAAAAACGGCATCGTTGAAGATCCGGCATTGCGGGAGCGGGCATTACACGACGTGGTCGCCTGTGCTGAACAGCACGGACTTGACGTGGTGGCCACTGCCGATAGTCCCATCATCGGCACCCACGGTAATGAGGAATACCTGCTTTACGCTGTCTTGAGATGAATGCGTTGGCAGTCTCCGTTCACCAGCAGCACGCTGGAGGTACGGTCGATGCCTAGTGCGGTGGCACACGTGGCGCTTTCCACCGCACTGCCGTTGCGTAGCATGGCGGAGTCCGCCGTCAAAGTCCGGCATTGCAGATGGTTGGCTTCAACCGTGACGGCTGTGATATGGCGAACCGTGCTGCCATCCTCATACCCATCCATATCAAAACGGGAAAACATCGTACTGCGGAGTGGATGAACTTCCAGAGCCCTGCTGTTGACGTCATGACCCTTCAACACGCCGTTCAAGCGGACTGTCTGACCGCTAATATGACGGGTGCCTAGGGAGCCATTGACGGACAGATTTCCGGAACAAACGATATCGCCGTTGCATCGTAGTTTGCCGGTAAAGGTTATTTCATCGCAAATAATGTCGCCGCCGACTTCGATGTCGCCGCTGCCGCTGATGCTGGATACGCGAATATCACCATCACACCGCACAATGCCACTTTTGATGACCAGTTTGTCCCCTTCTATAACTGAGGCCTCGAGGGTGCTGGTCACAATCATGGTGTGAAAATGCGCGCCATCGGCAAGACGGGAACGTTGGTCCACTCCTATGGTGCCGTAGACTCCTTTGCCTATCAGCGTGCAATTCTGCGTATGCTTGCCCATGATGATAAAACTCCCCTTATTAATATGGACGTACAGCTTTATGGCTTATTGCCACAATAATGAGCGCATCCATGTTGAGGGGGTTATATCGGTCACGATGTGAGCAGATAGGGGGTATAGCGAGCGCAGTTAGGGGGGGCTAGCCTTGGATGAAGTGGTCGATCTGATCCTGCTTGCCCATGAGGATGAGTTCGTCGTTGCGATGCATGACCAGTTCCTTGGAGCCGTACTGGAACTCCTTGCCTGGGGCCTTGAGGCCCACCACGGTCACGCCGTATTTGCCGTGCACCTGCACGTCCTCGATGCTGCGGCCTACCGCGTACAGGGGCGTGTGGATCTTGACGACGGTGTACGGCCCGTCGATTTCGATGTAATCCAGATAATTGCCGGCCACCAGATGACCCACGCGCTTGCCGGCATCGGTCTCCGCATTGATGATGTGACGGGCGCCGATGCGCTGCAGAATGCGCGCATGCTCCTGGGACACGGACTTGGTCCACAGATCGGAAACGCCGGCGTCCAGCAGGTTGCCGGTGATGATCACCGAAGCCTCGATGCTGTCGCCGATGGCCACGACGGCCGTGTCGAACTGGGCGGCGTCGATCTGCTCGATGGCCAGCACATCGGTCATGTCGGCCTGAATGGTGGGCAGATGCGCGGACCAACGGGCCACAAGCTCCGGGTTCTTGTCCACTGCGAGCACATCCTGACCCATCTGGTCGAGGGTGGCGGCCACGGACCCGCCGAAACGGCCCAAGCCGATGACCAGCACGCTTTTGTTGCCGCTCGGTTTTGCTGCCATGATGATGGTCCTCTCTATGTCAGATTGCTGGGCGCCGATTGAATGGCCGATCAGCCAACGATAATGTTTTCCTGCGGATAACGAATAGGTTCGGGAGCCATCGGTCGGCTGATGGAGTAGGCGATGGTCAACGGGCCAAGTCGTCCGACAATCATCTCGGCGGACAGAATAAACAGGCTGGCCGGATTGCCGGCGCTTGCCACGCCCACCGAATAACCGCCCAACGAGAAGGCCGAGCAGGCTTCGAACACGGCGTCCACGAACGCGCAGCCGGTGGTGAACATCAGCATCATCGCACCGACCATAACCAACGCAAAGCAGGCCGTGGTCACGGACACGGCGGTCATCTGAATACGGCGGGGGATACGGCGGCGGAACACGGTGACATCGCGATGGCCGGTGAATGCGGCGCGGCAAATCAAGAGAATCACCGCGAACGTGGTGACACGGATGCCGCCAGCGGTGGATGAGGAACCTGCGCCGATGAACATGAGTATGCTCATGAACACCTTGGTCTCATTCGTGACTTCGGGCACCCAGGAAATATCGAAACCGGCGGAGCGGGGCATGACGGCGGCGCTCATCGCACGGCGCATCTTCATGCCGGGGTCATCTGCGGGGAACAGGCCGGTATTGCTCCACTCGACCAGCAGGAACCAAGCCAGTGAGGTGGCCACCAGCACAGCGGTGGTCACCAAAGTGAGTTTGGTGTGCAATGTCCAACGTTTCGGGCTGAGCCGCCGGCGTGCGCACTGCACCAGATTCAGCACCACGGGGAAGCCGAGCGTTCCGATGAATGCACTGATGAGAATCGGCAGCCCCACGCCCCAACGGTTCACATGCAGACCAGTGGCATCCGGCGTGAAACCGGTGTTGTTATAGGCCGACACCGCGTAGAACAGCGCCTGCCACAAGGTACGCCCCATATTGCCATGGTTCACGCGGAACAGGTCGGGCAGCAGCAGCACGAAGGTCAGCACCTCGGCGATGATGGAGGTGCCCAGCACCACGGTGAGCACGCCTTTGACCTCGGAAAGCTTCGTGGTGCCCAGCTCGTTCGCGGTGAGCATACGCTGGGAGACCTTGAGTCTGCGGGAAACGCCAAGAGCCACCATCGAGGCGAAGGTCATGACTCCCAGACCGCCGAACTGGATGGAGAACAGGACGACGACCTGGCCGAACATCGACCAGTATTCGCCGGTGTTCACCACCGGAATGCCGCAGGTGGACAGGGCCGAGACGGCGGTGAAGAACGCGATCGGGAAATTGGTGAAGATGATGTCCGATGTGGAGATCGGCAGCAGCAGCAAACCGGTGACGATGATGATCAGTGCGCCGAAATACACCATGGACAGACGGCCCGGGTGCCTGAGCAGACGGTCGGTGATGCTGATACGTCGAATGCGCTTGGCGGTTTTATCGCTTTTGTCTCGGCTCAGTACATCGGCTGAATACCACCATGACAGTCCCTTCGAGGCCTCCTCATTGGCGGAGGATTCGTCGAAGTCATTGGCCATGGGTCCTCAAGCTCCTCAACTGATACTGCTGTACGGTCATACGGCATGCCATCGCGCTGCGCACGGCACGCGTACGGTGATTGCGCGGCTGTACGCCATTGTATGCCGAAGCCTTACGATAATCGACTCTGTGGAACGTTGCCGGCGACGCGCCACGAAGCAGCATTTTTCGAACACCTGTACGACTGATGACGGTGTCTGCGGCTAGAATAATGAGCAGTGCGACCGAATCGACAGGAGGATGCCATGGCCAAGCGCAACGCGGTGGTGGTGACGCATACCAGGCTCAGGCAGACCGGAACCGTAGTGGCCGAGGCGGTGAGCCAGCTGCGAGTGGCCGGTTTCGAAGTCACCATCATCGACAACACCGAGGCCCCCGATTTCGGCGTGCAGCCGCCGTGCGTATCGGACGACACCGAAATCGTCGTGGTCCTGGGCGGCGACGGCACGATACTGCGCGCCGCCGAACTCGTCCACTGCACCCAGGTGCCGATTCTCGGCGTGAACATGGGGCATGTCGGCTTCCTGGCCGAATTCGAAAGCTTCCAGATCGACGAGGCGATCCGCCGGATCGCCACCCACGACTATTCGATCGACGAACGCATGATCGCCCATGTGGACGTCTGGCTGCCCGGCGCCACCAAGCCCATTGAGGATTGGGCGCTGAACGACATCACACTGGAACGCGCCGACCGGGGCAAGATGGTCGAACTGTCCATCCGCGTGGACGATGTGGAGATGAACTCGTTCGGCGCGGACGGCGTCATCGTCTCCACGCCCACCGGTTCCACCGCCTACGCCTTCTCCGCGGGCGGTCCGGTCATGTGGCCGAACGTCAAGGCCCTGCAGTTGATTCCGTTGGCCGCGCACGCCCTGTTCGCCAGGCCGCTGATCATCGGCTCCGGCTCGACCTTCACCATCGATATTCTGGACGATTCCATGTCCGAAGGCTGGATTTGCTGCGATGGACGCCGTCAGCGCGCCCTGCCGCAGGGTACGCGCGTCATGGTGCGCGAATCGCGCGATACCTTGCGCCTCGCCCGACTCTCCGGCGTGCCGTTCACCAACCGTCTGGTCTCCAAGTTCGATCTGCCCGTGGTCGGTTGGCGCGAGCACGCGCGCAACGAGGCCTCGAGCCAGTCGCTGCATCACGGGCACACGTTCCCGGCGGCCGCGTATGCGGCTGGCGTTGCCGTTGCCGGTGACGCTGGCGTCGCTGGTACCGAGCCCGACAAGCCGGGCGAACGTGACGGCAAGGCAGGATCCTGATGCTCGAAGAACTCGATATCCGCAATCTGGGGCCGATTCGAGAAGCCACCATTGCGCCGGCCGCAGGCATGACCGCCATCACCGGTGAGACCGGTGCCGGCAAATCCATGCTGCTCTCCGCGATCCGACTGGTCTCCGGCGGGGCCGCCGAATCCTCGCGCGTCTCGGCCGGGGCGGACGAGGCTTGGGCCCAGGCGATTTTCGCGCTCTCGGATGATGCCGTCGCATCTGAACATTCCGGCGACACCAACGATGCCGGTTCTGGCGATGCCGACAGTGGGTTCACCGGTGCTGCCGCGGCCGTGGCCAAGGCCCATGACGCGGGCGTCGACCCCGAAGACGGCGAACTGTTCCTTTCCCGCACCGTACGCGCTTCCGGACGTTCGCGGGCTGTGCTCGGCGGCAAGTCCGTACCGCGTTCGGTGCTGGGGGCCATCGCCGGCGAACTGGTTACCATTCATGGCCAGACCGATCAGCTGAAAATCGCGGCCTCCTCACGGCAACGCGAGTTTCTGGACCGGGTGGCCGGAGACGAAGCCGAACTGGCCGCCTACCGCAAGGCGTGGGATGCGCTGGCCGCCATGGATGAGCGGCTGGAACGCCTGCGCTCGCAGGAATCCTCTGCCCGCCAACAGGCCGACTACCTGCGCGAATCCATCGACCGCATCAACCGAATCGACCCGCAGCCGGGGGAGGATGAGGAGCTGAAGGCGCGCCGCGAACGCATCGAAAACGCGGCCGACATCGCCCAAGGCGTGGGTTCGGCGCTGGGCGCGCTGGATGCCTCGCAGGTGGATGTGGACGCCGCCGACGGCGCTTCGGCCGTGGAACTCATCAATCATGCGGTGACCTCGTTGCGCGCGATTCGCGTCGGCGGCACGTTCGCAGAGCAGGCCGATCGGCTTGAATCCATCAATGCCGATTTGGGCGACGTGGTGTTCGCCCTGAGCCAGGAGCTGGGCGACGAAGGCAGCGTGGAGGATCTGGACCAGATCAACGGCCGTATCCACGAGCTTGGCGACCTCACCCGTCGGTGGGGCCCCACCTTGGCCGACGTGCTCGCTTGGCGGGACAAGGCGGCGTTCGATCTGGAGGATCTGGACGCCTCGCCGGAAAAGGTCGCCGAACTCGAATCCGAACGGCAGACGCTGTACGATGCGGCCCTCGCCGCCGCCGACGTGCTGAGCGCCGCGCGCGTGGCTGCCGCTGCCGACTTGGGCGCGCGCGTCACTGAAGAACTCGGTTCGCTCGCCATGCTGGGCGCCTCCTTGGAAGTGCGCGTCACGCCGCGAGACAAGGCCGATGATCCGCTCGGCCCGTATGGTCGCGACGATATCGCGTTCCTGTTTACGCCGTTCGAGGGGTCGCCGCAGTTGCCGATGGGCAAAAGCGCTTCGGGCGGTGAACTGAGCCGACTGATGCTGGCCTTGGAGCTGGTGGCCGCCGACACGCGCGGCGGTGCCGACCAGACCTTCATCTTCGACGAGGTTGACGCCGGCGTGGGTGGCAAGGCCGCGGTCGAACTGGGCAAACGTCTGGCACGGCTGGCCCGCAGCGCGCAGGTCATCGTCGTCACCCACTTGGCGCAGGTCGCCTCGTGGGCGGACGCGCAGTTCGTGGTCACCAAGGAGCCGCCGGATGCCGATGACGACGATTTGGGCGTGGTCACCACCATCGCCGAAGTCAGCGGCGAAACCCGCGTCCATGAAATCGCCCGCATGCTCTCCGGCAGCGAATCCGAAGCCTCCCTGGACCACGCCCGAGAACTCCTATCCGATTCTCGGCTTACGCTCCCGCTGGCGCGAGCTGGCGCCGCAGGCGACTGAGGGTGGTTGAAGAAGATGGAGATTAGCAAATGACCAAGGCCGCCATATTCGACCTCGATGGCACCCTCCTAGACTCCATGGGAGTCTGGGACCAAGTCGACATCGACTTCCTGAACAAGCGCGGAATCGAAGTACCGCCTGACTACATGACCAAAGTTTCCGCCATGCAATTCCGCCAGATCGCCGAATACACCATCGCACGCTTCGGCCTTACAGACGCGCCCGAAGAGCTCATGCAGGAATGGGACGACATGGCCAGCGTCGCCTATTCCACCACGGTCGAAGCCAAACCCGGCGCGCTTGACTATCTGCGCGATCTGAAAGACTCCGGTGTCAAACTGGGTGTCGCCACCTCGCTGCCCCCGCGTCTGCGTGAGCCGGCGCTACGCCACGTCGGCATGTTCGATTTGTTCAACGATATCGTCTCCGTCGATGACGCGAACGACGTCGGCAAGGACCAGCCCGACGTCTACCTGCTCGCCGCCAAGCGCCTGGGTGCTGCACCGGCCGACTGCACAGTGTTCGAAGACCTGCTGGTCGGCATGAAGTCGGCCAAATCAGTCGGCATGAAGGTCTGGGCCATGCACGACGACTCCTCCGCCTCCGACTGGCCCGAAATCTGCCACCTAGCCGACGGTGTCCTCTTCGACTTCCACGACGCCCCGCGCGTGCTGTGATAAAAAAGTTACGCCCCCGCTGGCGGGGCTGTCGGCGGAACGGCGTTGTTCGGCATAGGTACCCCTTTCCGAGGCCATTGTAGGCACGGCCCATGTTTCGACACTATAAGTTGGCGAGGTGTTTGTTCACCGTTTAACTGTTATGTAACACACCTTGACAGTTAAGCAGAACAGTTATACTGTGTTGTATAACAGCTAAACAGCTGGGGTGCTAGTCAACCACAACCGAAAGGGGCATAGATGAAACTGATCATCTCATCCGTGTCCGGTGAGCCCATCTACGAGCAAATCAAAACCCAAATCCGTTCGGCGGTGCTCGGCGGCGAGCTGAAGGCGGGCGAGGCCCTGCCTTCCCTGAGAAAACTCGCCAAGGAGTTGCGCATCTCCGTACTCACCGTCACCAGGGCGTACAACGAACTGGCCGATGAGGGCGTGGTGCAGAACATCCAAGGCAAAGGCACTTTCGTGATGGACAAGGGCAACGAACTGATGCAACGTCAGCTCGAAACCCAGATTCGCGAAAGCCTGGCCGAGGCAAGCCGGGGCGCCAAAGCCGCCGGCATTCCGCTGGACGCATTGGGCCACATGCTCGAAGAGGAATACCGCAAGGAATAACCTCAAGAAAGGACCATGGCCATGACCGCCATATCCGAATCCGACGCGATGGCGTTGCAGGTCACCGACGTCACCAAACACTATGATTCCGGCTTCACGCTGGACGACGTGACCTTCGACCTGCCCAAGGGCTACATCATGGGACTGATCGGCCCGAACGGCGCCGGCAAATCCACCCTCATCAAACTCATCCTCAACATGATCCACCGCGACGCCGGTTCGATTCACGTGCTCGGCCTCGACAACATCGCCGACGAGGAGCCCGTCAAGGAACAACTCGGCGTGGTATTCGACTCCAGCTACCTGTGTGAACAGTGGCAAGTCAAGAACATTGAACGTATCGTCGCGCCACTGTATTCATCATGGGACAGTGGATGCTATCGCAAGTATCTGGATACTTTCGGCCTTGGTGGCGCACAGAACGGCAAGAAACATATCAAGGATCTTTCCCGCGGTATGCAGATGAAGCTGATGCTCGCCATCGCATTGAGCCATGACGCCAAACTGCTGATTCTCGACGAGCCGACCAGCGGACTCGATGTGCTTGCCCGCGACGAACTCATGGATATCCTGCATGCCTACATTGAGGATGGCGAACATTCGGTACTGTTCAGCACCCATATCACTGCCGACCTCGAACGTGCCGCTGACTTCATTACCTACATCACCGATGGCCGTCTCTACTACACCGGTCCGAAAGACGAGTTTGAGGAATCGTTCCGCCTGATTAAGGGCGGTCCAGACGAACTGGCACAACTGCCTGCGGACGTGGTGCTGGGCTCACATATGTATGCCACCGGATTCGATGCGCTGGTCCGGTCAGACAGGCTTTATGCTGTTGCGTCGGTGGTTTCGGGGCTTGCCGTTGAATCGGCTTCCATTGATGACATCATTCGCTTGACCAATGCCCATGATTCCAATCGTGACTTGAGCGGGAGGTGAGCGGTCATGGGGGCAATACTGAGGGTGCCGCGGTCTCGGCAACATGCATTGACCACTGCATTGCGCGTCGATATGGCCTACCTGTGCGTCGGCGTACAGACTGTGTTCTCGTTGTTGTTGGCACCGTTGTTCTCCGCCATCTTTCAAGGTGAAGTTTATGGTGATGGTTTCGGCTATCGCATGGGTGTCATCATGACGGTATTCACCTGCGCCATGTGGGTGCTCACCATGGCTGTTGCTGACCTGCAGAACGGATATCGGCTTCGTGGCATTATTCCGTCTTCAAGGAAGAACCAGGTGGCCGCGCGATATGTGGTTGGATTGGTGATTTCCGTATTGTCGGTAGCGATGATTGTGTTGATTGACGGGTTGCAAGTGCTGGTCAATCCGAATTGGTCATTCGCGGGCAATCTGTGGGCGGCGCCGTTGGGAGGTTTCTGCACCGCGCTGATGATCGCGCTTATCGTGCCCACGGGTTATCTGTGGACCAAACTAGGCGGTCTTCAAGTCACGATGATGGTGATTTATGTCGTTGTATTGGCTGGATCCATACTGCTATCTATTTTGCCTGCTTCGGTGACCAGAGGATTGGCCCATGCCGCGAATGCCGTCATCGCGCAACGATTGTGGCTGGTTATTGCGGTATTGACAACGACGGTTGTGGCATATGGGATCTCGTATGTAATTGCCTCTCGCATATTTGCTTCAAGGGAGTGGTGACGATGAGCTGGAAATCCGTAGTAAAGCAATGTCGATTCGATTGTGTCGGGACGGGTCTGTTCAGCGTGGCGAATATGGTGTTTCTGCTGGTTTTCCCGGTGCTGTCTATCGTGGTATCGCTGGTGATGATATCGACCCATGTCGATGAACACGTTGCCAGTGGTCTGATGGGCGGACTCGGAGGTCTGGCATCGGTGATGGCATATATGAGTGCATTGGGGCCTGCTGCATCCGAGGAATCTGCAGGGCACAGTGCCATGCGAGGGCTGATTCCTGTTTCACGCACTGCGCAAGTTGTAGGTCGGTACCTCTTTCTGTTGGTGGTTGGCCTGCTCTGGGCTCTGGATGTGGTGATATGCGGTGGCATCTTCATTATCTTTGGCGATATAGCAGATATGGGGTGGATTGGTGCCTTGGCATCAGGTGCCTCCATCTTCGCTTTGGCTATCATTCTTGGGTCGGTGCTGCTGGCCTGTGCATGCCGGTTCACATTCCGCAAGATGATGATGGCCTTTGGCGCGGTCATGGTTGGCTTGTATGCCGTCATTGCGCTGCTGGCTCGATTGCCTGTCGACTGGCAATGGCTATTGCTGAATATTGCCGATTTCCTGACGATCTGGTGGCATACGGCGCTTGTTCTCGCCGTGTTGTGTCTGCTCGCATTTTTTGGCTCCATGCTTATAGCCATCCGCATCTACCGAGCCAAAGAACTCTAGCCGCGCATTTGTCCGACCGCGAATGAAAAGAGACCGACAGGAATCTGTCGGTCTCTTTCCGTTATCGGTGTGTTATCAGTCCACCAGATCCAGAGCGATTGGCTGGTGCGGTTGCTGGGAATCGCTTTCATTGGCCGTGCGGCGCGCGCGGATGGCGGCGGCTGCGCGCTTGACGGTCTTGATAACTTCCTGCAGCACCACCACGCCGAAACCGACCGCGATGATTTTCAGCCACATGTCGATCGGCAGCGGCACGGTGCGGAACATCGCGCCGCCGAATTGCACCACTAGCACCTGAAGTGCGAACATCAGCGCGAACACGCCGATCATCACCTTATTGCGCAGCAGATTGGCGAACAGGCTGGCGTTGCCCAGCTCGCGGCTGTTGAAGGCGTTGAACAGCTGGAATACCACGAACAGCGTGAACAGAATGGTCGACTGCTGTTCGGCGGTGCCGCCCATGAAGTTCGTCCAGCTTTGCGCCATGAACACCACGGCGATGAACGCGCCGGAGACGATGATGCGCTCCAGCATGCCGCGCGAGACGATGCCGGCGTCACGGCGGGTGGGCCTGCGGTCCATAAGATTGTCGCGAATCGGCTCCATACCGAGCGTCAGCGCGGGCGGGCCATCCATGATGATGTTGACCCACAGCAGCTGCAATGCGGTGAACGGCGCGGCCAGACCACTGAACAGCGAGGCGAGTACCACGACCACCGAAGACAGGTTCACGGTGAGCTGGAACTGGATGAATCGCTGGAAATTCTCGTAAATGCCACGGCCCCAGTGCACGGCCTTGACAATGGTGGCAAAGGAATCGTCCAGCATCACGATATCGCTGGCTTCCTTGGACACCTCGGTGCCGGCGATGCCCATGGCGATGCCCACGTCCGCGTTCTTGATGGCGGGCGCGTCGTTGATGCCGTCGCCGGTCACCGCCACCACATTGCCCTGGGCTTTCAGAGCGTTCACCACGCGCATCTTGATAACCGGCGTGCTGCGGGCGATCACGCGGATGCGGCCGATTTCGCGGGACAGTTCCTCGTCGCTCATTTCCTCGATCTGGCGCGCCTCGACGGCGATATGCCGCTCGTCCAGAATGCCGAGTTCGTTGGCGATGGCCGTGGCGGTCACGATGTTGTCGCCGGTGAGCATCTTGAGCTCGATGCCCGCCTTGCGGCAGCGCTCCACGGCACCGGGCACATCCTCGCGCAGGGGATCCACGATGGCCACGAAGCCGTCGAACATCATGCCGGATTCCAAGCCGGCGCGGTCGGCAGCGTAATCGAGAGCCGCAGTGTCGGCGTCCTTATCGGAAATATGGCGGTGGGCGAAGCCGAGCACTCGGCAGGACTGCGCCTGGAACTTCGCGATCTCCCGTTCGATTTCGCCGCGCGTCTTGGCGTCGACGGCGCACAGGTCGAGCATCTTCTCCGGGCTGCCTTTGGCGAACACGGTAATGCCGTCGCCGTCACGCACCACAGTGGTCATGCTCTTGGTCTCCGACGAGAACGGATACGTGTGGAGCACCGTCGCGCGCTCGCGGCGAATCCGGTAGTCGAGTCCGGCCTTGTGCGCGGCGACCAACAGTGCGCATTCGGTGGGGTTGCCGATGAATTCCGGCATCGCGCCGGCCTCGGCTTCGGTGGCGCCCGGGAAGGTCACGTCGGCGGTGCCGTTGACGCAGAAGTTCTCCAGCAGCATGCGGTTCCTGATCTGCTCGGGCTTCTCCAAGGCGCGGCCCGGTGCATTGTACGCCTCGATCACGGTCATGCGGTTCTGGGTCAATGTGCCGGTTTTGTCCGAGCAGATCACGTTGATGCAGCCGATGGTCTCGCACGCCACCATCTTCTTGACCAGCGCGTTCTGCTTGGACATTTTGATGATGTTCACCGCGAGGCACGCGGCCACGATGGTCGGCAGGCCTTCGGGCACGGCGGCCACGATCAGCGTTATGGAGGTGATGAACGCCTCGGAAATCGTGTCGAACGAGGCGGTGCCGGAAGCCACGAACCGGGCCACCTGAAGCACGAACACCAGTGCGGCCACAATCGAGCCCACCACGGCGATCACCTTGCCGAGCTTCGCGAGCTTCTCCTGCAGCGGCGTCATACCGGTGTTGGCGGCGCGCAGTTCGCGGGCGATCTTGCCGAACTCGGTGTCGTCGCCCACGGCGGTGACCACGGCACGGCCATTGCCGGCGGTCACGAAGCAGCCGGAATAGAGCATGTTCGTGCGGTCGGCCACCGGGGTCTTCGGGTCGGTGAACACGGCGTCGGTGGCTTTGGCACTCGGCACGCTTTCGCCGGTGAGCGCGGATTCGTCGGCGGTCAGATCGTTCGATTCGATGAGGCGCGCATCGGCCGGCAGCTTGTCGCCGGTGCTGATCTGCAGCACATCGCCGATGGTGATGTCTCGCTGCGACACCAGCGTGACCTCGCCATCGCGCACCACGGTGACGGTCGTGTCGTCATTGATGTCGTTCAGCGCTTCGAATGCCTTGGCGCTGCGACCCTCCATCACCACGGTGATTGTCACGGACAGGGCGATGGCGAAGAAGATGCCCACGCATTCGAGAATGTCGGCGTGGCCGCCGGCCATGGCGCGGGTGATGTTGACGCCCAGGGTGATGGCCGCCGCGATCATAAGCATGATGAGCATCGGGTCGGCGGCCGTCTTGACGATGCGGGAAAGCATCGATTCCGGCTTCGGCTTGGTGAAGGCGTTGGGACCGTACTGGTTCAGGTTGTGCGCGGCCTGTTCGCTGGTCAGGCCTTGATGTGCATCGGTGTCCAGCGTGCTGATGACTGCTGGCGCATCCTGCATGAATGGTGCGGGCGTCTGCCCGTTGGCCGTGGTCATATGTTCCTCTCGTTTGGTTGACACACCGCACTGAAACCCGCGTAATATCACTCGCGTACCGCGCAACATGGCGGCACGCAGCCAAACGAATCGTTGACGACCATGTATCGCATACTCCGCGGTACATGAGTCTCGTCATTTAAGGCAAAGCCAGACCGTAACGGAACTGCCGACGGCCACGATGTTGACTTGCCACATTGCGGTTTGGGCCGAGCCCTTCGCCGCAATGCTGTCTACTCCCTCATGGGACTATTCAGTTGCAGAAACAGAACCTAACAAACCACATGGATTTTCCCGTTCGCCGGCAGCATGGCGATTCCCGCCTTCCTAGAAAAAACAAGCAACACGCCATTGGCTCGTTGCAGGTGAAAAGCCGCAAGAAAGCCGCGCGTGACAAGGCTCGGACATGCTTGAACATGCCTGGACCTTCGACTTGTGACATCAGAAAACAAAAAACCGATACATGCTGGTAAAGCATGTATCGGTTAGGAATTGTCAGTTAGTGCCGTCAGCGGACTATCACAGCGCCTGGGCGGCCTTCTCCACGTAGCCCTCCATGCCGTCGATGGCCACGACGTCCTTGAACCGCACGTCGGCGGTCTCAAGACCACGCAGGGCGGCCGGGGCGGTGGTGCCGGTCTCGTGGGCCAGCACATCCATGCACTCGAAGTCGGTGCCGGTGGCGTCGAAGCCCAATGCCTCGTTCACCACGCGCGGGAACTTGTAGGGGCTGGCGGTGGAGAGCAGCACGCGCGGGGTCAGCGGGTCGCGCGGCATCTGCTCAAGCAGGTAGTAGCCGCAGGCGGTGTGCGGGTCGATCACGTAGTGGTTCTCGTCCCAACAGTGCTTGATGGACTCGCGTACCTGATCCTCATCGGCCCAACCGGTGCCGAAGATCTGACGAATCTTGGCCAGCAGTTCTTCCGGGATCTCGTACGTGCCCCACTTGTTGAGGTCGTTCATCAGCATGGAGATCAGACGGGTGTCGCCCTCGGACAAGTAGTACAGCATGCGCTCCAGGTTGGAGGAGATGAGGATGTCCATCGAGGGGGAGATGGTCTGGAAGAACGGGCGCTGGCGGTTGTAGGTACCGGTGGTCAGGAAGTCGAACAGCACGTTGTTCTTGTCGGAAGCCACCACGAGGTGCTTGACCGGCAGACCGAGCAGCTTGGCATAGTAGCCGGCGAGGATATCGCCGAAGTTGCCGGTCGGGACCACAAACTCGACCTCATCGCCGACGTTGATCACCTGGTCGGCGAGCAGTTGGGCGTAAGCGGAGAAGTAGTAGACGACCTGCGGCACCAGACGGCCCACGTTGATGGAGTTGGCGGAGGAAAGCACCACGTGCGAATTGCCGGCGAGACGCTCGGCCAGGGCGCGGTCGCCGAAGATGCGCTTGACCGCGGACTGGGCGTCGTCGAAGTTGCCTTCCACGGCGGCCACCTGCACGTTGGAGCCGGCCTGCGTGGTCATCTGCAGCTCCTGGACCTGGGAGACCTTGCCTTCCGGGTAGAAGACGGTGATCGCGGTGCCCGGGGCGTCCGCGAAGCCGGCCAGCGCGGCCTTGCCGGTGTCGCCGGAGGTGGCGGTGAGGATCATGATCTTCTCGTCCGCGTCGCCATCGGCCGGCGTGGTGTGCGCCATGAAGCGCGGCAGGATCTGCAGCGCCACGTCCTTGAACGCGGAAGTCGGGCCGTTGAACAGTTCGAGCACGTAATCGTCGCCCAGGGGCTTGAGCGGGGTGATGCGCTCGTCGGACCACTGTTCGCCGTAGGCGTCGGCGATGCACTGGCCCAGCTCCTCGGCCGTGAAGTCCGGCAGCAGCGCGCCCAGCACCTCGGCGGCGATTTGCTGGTACGACTTGCCCGGCAGGGAGGCCACGTCCACCTTGGTCTTGCCCAACGCGTCCGAAACGAACAGGCCGCCGTCATCGGCGATGCCCTTACGAATCGCCTGCTTGGCGGTCAGCGAATCGGTGGTGCTACGGGTGGAATGGAAGGTGGTTGTCACGATGAATCCTTCTGCCTGAAAGGGATGATGAATCCACATCAGTCTAGCGTGGGCCGTGGGCAGAAGGGCCGTCCGTCTC
Source organism: Bifidobacterium longum subsp. longum JCM 1217 (assembly GCF_000196555.1). Taxonomy (NCBI): domain Bacteria; kingdom Bacillati; phylum Actinomycetota; class Actinomycetes; order Bifidobacteriales; family Bifidobacteriaceae; genus Bifidobacterium; species Bifidobacterium longum. The sequence continues at coordinate 743,472 of NC_015067.1, forward strand.
GCATAACCGACCGGTCGCACCGGCGAAAATCACCATTGCCATCGAACGGGGACCGGCCATATCATGAAACAGGCCGGCTGCAAACGGGCCATACGGTAAGGCGACAACGGCGAATCAATTGTCGCTTATACCAAAGAGCACCCATGACCGCTTCACCCCTTGCGCAGAAGGCAACCGATGCTTTCAACGCGCCGATCTGCGAAACCGATCCTGAGATCGCCGAACTGCTGGACTCCGAACTGGGCCGCCAGCGCAGTGGCCTTGAGATGATCGCCTCTGAGAACTTCGTGCCGCGAGCGGTACTGCAATGCCAGGGCTCCGTGCTGACCAACAAATACGCCGAAGGCTACCCCGGCCGTTTCTACCACGCCGAGGCGTACGGCGTGAACCCCGAGACCTTCCGCACCGACCCGGAGATCATCCGCCAGCGCACGCTCGACGGTGCCAAGATCCTTGCCGAACGACTACTGGCCGACGACGTCAAGGCCAACGGCATCTCCGTGCTGACCGGCGGCACCGATGTGCATCTGGTGATGGTCGACCTGCGCAACAGCGAGATGGACGGCCAGCAGGGCGAGGATCTGCTCGCCGCCTGCGGCATCACCATCAACCGCAACACCGTGCCCTTCGACCCGCGCCCGGCCTCGGTGGCCTCGGGCCTGAGAATCGGCACGTCCGCCCTGGCCACCCGCGGCTTCGGACCGAAGGAATACGAGGAGGTGGCCGACATCATCGGCACCGCGCTCGCCGCCGGCCCGTCCGCCGACGTGACCGCGCTGAAGGCCCGCGTCGACAAGCTCGCCGAAGACTTCCCGCTCTACCCCGACCTGGACCAGATTCACTGATTTTTTGCGGATGTACGCAGCTCCCTCATCAGAGGGAGCCGCGCTTATATCCCCGGCTATCTTCGGTGCAATATGGGTCGAAACGGGCAATGCGGCCCATTGTGGGTTACTCTTGTTTTTTATGAGCGATGAATTGAGTCCTGAGGTGTTCGACGCGGTGTGCCGCCAGGCCGATCAGGCCGCACGCGCACAGGAGCGTCTTGCACAGGCAAATACCGAAGCCAAAAACGAACTGTTGCTTGCCATTGCGGACGCGTTGGACGAGCATGCTGCGGACATCGAAGCCGCCAACGCGCTGGACATGCTCGAATCCAAGGAAAACGGCATGGATGCGGGCAAGCTCGACCGCCTGCTGTTCGACGTGCCGCGCGTGGCCGCCGCCGCCCAAGGCGTGCGCCATGTGGCCACCCTGCCCGATCCGGTCGGCGAGATCGTGCGCGGATACAACCTGCCCAACGGTCTGCGCCTTACCCAGACGCGCGTGCCGATGGGCGTCATCGGCATGATCTACGAGGCTCGGCCGAACGTCACTGTGGACGTGGCCAGCCTGTGCCTCAAGTCCGGCAATGCCGCGTTGCTGCGAGGCGGCCACGCCGCCGAACGCACTAACGCCGCCACGTTGGGCGTCATCGCCCCGGTGCTTGAAGCCCACGGTTTCGAATCCGCACTGGTGCAATCCGTCGACCAGTACGGGCGCGCCGGCGCCACCGCCATGATGGAGGCGCGAGGCCATATCGACGTGCTCGTGCCGCGAGGAGGAGCGGGTCTGATCCAAGCCGTCGTGCGCAACTCCAAAGTGCCGGTCATCGAAACCGGTGCCGGCAACGTGCATATCTATATCGACAAGTCCGGTGATCTCGCCAAGGCCATCCCGATCATCATCAACGCCAAAACCCAGCGCGTGGGCGTGTGCAACGCCGCCGAAAAGCTATTGGTTCATAAGGATGTCGCCGCCGAATTCCTGCCGCAGATCGCCGCCGCTCTGGCCGAGGCGAACGTCGTGCTGCAGACCGACACCACGTCGTACGGCATCATCTCCGGCGCGGCAATCGAGGGCCTTGACCTCAACCACGCCGCCGAAGAGGATTGGGACACCGAATACCTGGCCCTCAAAATGGGCATCAAGGTGGTGTCGGACCTGGACGCGGCCATCGACCACATCAACACGCATTCCACAGGCCACACCGAATCCATCATCGCCGAGGATTATGCGGCCATCGAGGAATTCACCAAGCGCATCGACTCGGCCGTGGTCATGGTCAACGCCTCCACCCGCTTCACCGACGGCGGCGTGTTCGGCTTTGGTGCCGAGCTTGGCATCTCCACGCAGAAGATGCACGCACGCGGTCCCATGGGATTGCGGGAGATGACCACCACCAAGTGGATCGGTTACGGAACAGGACAGGTGCGCGCATGAACGAGGACGGCAACATGAACATTACGGCTGACACGGCAAACAAGGCAAGCGAACTGCGGCCCGACATCGACCTCAACGATCCCAAGCTCGGCCTGAAGATCGCGGCCGAACGGCTCAGCATCGTCCGCTACGTGTTCCTTGTGCAGATCGAGGACGGCATCGCCTCCGCCGCCCAGCGTGCGTCGCTCGAATACGCGGACGCCGTGCTCATCGGTTGGCCCGAGACCGATTCGCCCGAAGTCGCGGACCTCGACGATGCCCAGCTCAAGATCGTGCGCGAACACATGGAGCTCATGGAAGGCTACATCGGCAAATACAGCCAGATGGAGCACGACGGTGACCTTGACGGCATGACCGACACGCTCATCCGCATCACCGAGCGTGTGGCCGAGGTCCGCCGCCTCTACCAGCCGGACTTCCCGCTGCCCACCTTCGCCGAAATTCGTCGCGTGGTCCAGGACGAATGGGATGAAGACATGGGCAAGATCGATCCCAGGGAAGACAATCCCACCGCCGGCGAAATCGAAGAGGAAACCGAATCAGCCGATGACGCCGCCGGCGAGGGCGACCAGGCATGAGTGGTGTTACCGACAGCCACAAAACGGCTGCGTCAGTTCAGTCCGAAAAATCAGTGGAATCCGCCGAGCCCGCCGAAATCGTTGCCGTCACCCAAGGCGAAACCGAACGGCGCATGTCTGACCTGTCCGCGCCGGCCGGGGCCAGCAGCCATGGCAAAGGCAGGCTTTCCGCACGCGGCAACTGGCATACGCGCCTGCGCGTCGGCATCATGGGCGGCACGTTCGACCCGATTCACAACGGCCACTTGGTCGCCGCCTCCGAAGTAGCTTGGGTATACGACCTCGATGAGGTGATTTTCGTACCCACCGGCCGACCTGTGTTCAAGCTGGACAAGCACGTCACCAACGCCGAAGATCGGTATCTGATGACTGTGATCGCCACCGCATCCAACCCCAAATTCACCGTCTCGCGTGTCGACATCGACCGTCCGGGCGTCACCTACACCATCGACACCCTGCGCGATATCCGCGCCCAACATCCCGACGCCGAGCTGTTCTTCATCACCGGCGCAGACGCCGTGGCCGAAATTATGCAGTGGAAGGACGCCGACCTCATGTGGGACCTCGCCCACTTCGTGGCCGTCACGCGCCCCGGCTACTCCAGTCCGGACGGCGTGACCTTGCCCGAAGGAAAGGTCGATACGCTTGAGATCCCGGCCTTGGCCATCTCTTCGACCGATGTACGCCGCCGCGCCGAACACGACGAGCCGGTCTGGTATCTGGTGCCTGACGGCGTGGTGCAATACATCGGCAAGCATGGTCTGTATTCATACGAGGACTGACGATTCGTACGAGGACTAGTGTGCATTTGTACGAGGGCTGGTGAGGATTAGCGCGAATCAGTGCGCATCAATCCTCACCAGTGCAAAGGATAAGCAGTCAGGCCAGTCCCATCTTGATTTTCAATGCCATTACGCGAGTCGCCGCCGCCGTCACTTTCGAAGCGAAAGCCGGATCGGACTTCGCCCGTTCGTTGAGGCCGTCCACAATTGGCTTTACGTAATCCGTCTGACCGATGCAGGACATGTCGCCGCCCGCCTCGACAAGCTTTACTCCCAATTGGCTTACATCGTAGCTGCTTAACGCTTCGGCAGACATCGAATCCGAAATCACCACGCCCGTGTACTTCAGGGCGTTGCGAATATGACCGTCGATAATCGTAGAAGAAAACACCGCCGGATTATTCGGGTCGATGGATTGATATGTGGCCAACGACATCATCAACATTGCAGGATCGGCCTTGGTAATCGCCTGGTCAAAGGCACCTGCCTCGGCCCCGTCCAACGTGGTGGTCGTATCCAGAATGCCTTCGGTGGTGAAGTCGGTATTGCCGCTTACCGCGCCCAACCCAGGATAATGTTTGACCGCCGCACCGACTTGAGCGTCTCGCAAACCTTCAATAACGGCGATGCCATGTTCGGCGTTGCCGGCCGCATCCAATCCGAAATCACGATCCAGCGCGCCAATCGGAGCATTTGAGGCACGATTGCCAACCACTGTGCCAAGCACCGGTGCCAAATCGACATTTATGCCAGCAGCAGCTAATTGCGAACCCCACGTGCCTGCCGATTGGCGCAATGCGTCAGCGGACATTGTGCCCTGCTCAACGGCACTGGGCATTGTGTCGAAACCGGTACCAGTCAGATGCTGTACCTGACCACCCTCCTGATCGGTGGCGATGATGAGACGATTGCCGGCCGGCGCATATCCTTGGAGTTGCGCGGTCGCGGTCTTGACCGTATCGACGCCGGTATTCCAATTGCCAATGAGAATGGCCGAGCCAATGTGTTCGTCGGCGATTGTTGAAGCCAACGAGGAGGGTTCGGAACCGGCGAACAACGGCACCATCACTAACTGTCCCACACGTTCCTCAAGCGTCATGGCGGATACCGCACGTTGGGCTTGTGCCGCCGGATCGTCGTTCTTCTTCGGGGAAGGAACGTCGGTGCGCGGTAACGCACTCGTCTGGGAGGTCTGGGGAGTGGTGGTGTTGCCGTTTGATGTGGATTTGGCGAACCATCCGACATGCCATCCGTAGACTGCCACACCGGCCAACACCACCGCCAAAGCACATATTGCCGCCACGATTGGAATGCTCCTGTGCCGAAGTTGGCGTGTGGCGTGTGCTGAGGGACGCATATGTTGTGGCCGTTGTCTGTTCATAGCGGCAAGCGTAGAACAGAGCGTAGAACAGGATGTTGCCTCATTCTGTGCTCAGGGCATAACCGACCTCCCGCCCTTTCGATAGGCTTGAGTTATGTCTTTTAACGATCCTTTCTCAGTACTGTTCGGCAATGGCGGCGATTCACGACGCAACAATGCGAACAATGACGATCCGATCATCCTCGATGTCGAGGCCGATGGGGACGGTCCGGCCCACAACACCAACGCTGGCCCCTCCGGGTCATCCCGCCCTCCACGTGGTCCGGCCAATCCGCGTATCACCCGTAAGCCAGCGTCCGGTGGCTCAGGAGCCAGCCGTGGCAGCAAGATTCTGATCGGCGTGGTGCTGGCCTTGGCCATCATCGTCGGTCTGTTCTTCGGCCTGTCCCGATTCATCACCGATCTGATGTGGTACGGCCAGCTCGGCTTCCAGTCCGTGGTCTGGACCCAGCTCGGGGTGAAAATCGGTCTGTGGGTGGCCTACGCGCTGCTCATGGCCCTGACCGGCTTCGTTTCCGCCTGGCTGGCCATTCGAGCACGCCCTGATTCGGCCGACGGTTCCACCATTCGCATTAACGGCGATGTGGTCGAGGTCGGCAAATCCGTCAGCTCGAAAACCGCTCGCCGCGTGGCCGTGGTGATTTCGCTGATCGTCGGCGTCATCTTCGGTTCCCAGTTTAACGCGAACTGGAGCGAGATTCTGCTCATGTTCAACGCGCAGTCGTTCGGCACCACCGATCCGCAGTTCGGTCTGGACAACGGCTTCTACGTGTTCGTGCTGCCGGGCCTGAAGCTCGTGCTCGCCGCCGTGGCCATGCTGCTGGGCGTGGGCCTTGTGTTTTCCGTGGTCACGCATGTGCTGATGGGCGGTATCCGCATTACCATGCCGGTTAACGGACGCGGCCTGTTCTCCATTACCAAGCGTTGCCGTCGCCAGCTTGGCATCTGGCTGATGCTCAACATGTTCGCTTGGGCAGTGCGCCAGATGATTGGCGTCTTCGACCAGCTCACCGTGCAGGGTTCACGCATCACCGGTGCCTCCTACACCGCCGTACATGCCAACATCCCCGTCACCTTCATCATGGCCGTGCTGACCGCCATCCTCGGCGTGGTGCTGGGCATCTGGCTCATGCGCTCCCACACGCTCGAAGGCCAGGCGTCCATCGGCGTGCGCGCTTCCGCCGCGCTCAAGGCCTGGCGTGTGCCGGTGACCTCCATTGCCGTCGTGGTCGTGGTGGGTCTTGTGCTCACCGTGGCATGGCCGGTGCTGTTGCAACGCTTCCGCGTCAACCCGAACGCACAGGAGATGGAATCCACCTACATCCAGCGCAACATCGACGCCACCCGCGCCGCCTACGGTCTTGACAAGCTCAAGACCGAGCAATACAAGGTGACCGACAAGGGTGAGCAGGGCGCTCTGGCCAAGGAGGCCGACACCACCGCGCAGATCCGTCTGCTCGACCCGCAGGTCGTCAGCCCCACGTTCAAACAGTTGCAGCAGTCCAAGCAGTACTACACCTTCGCCGACACCCTGGCGGTCGACAAGTACGAGATTGACGGCGTCTCCCAGGACACCGTGATTGCCGCCCGCGAGCTCGATCTGGCCGGCAATGACAACCGCAACTGGGTCAATGACCACACCGTGTACACCCACGGTTACGGCGTGGTGGCCGCCTACGGCAACAAGGTGACCTCCGACGGCCAGCCCGAATTCTTCGAATCCGGCATCCCCACCCAGGGCAAGCTCACCGAATCCGAAAAGTACGAGCCTCGCATCTACTTCTCGCCGAACACCACCGAATACTCGATTGTCGGTGCCCCTGAAGGCACGCAGGCTTGGGAGTTCGACTACCCGACCGGTTCGGAAGGTGCTCTGACCACGTTCAAGGGCGACGGCGGCCCTTCGGTCGGCAACCTGTTCTCCAGGATTCTCTACGCGATCCGCTTCGGCTCCGATCAGATTCTCTTCTCCGACCGTGTGACCAGCGAATCGCAGATTCTCTACGATCGTTCCCCCAAGGAGCGCGTGGCCAAGGTGGCACCGTACCTGACGCTTGACGGCCGCGTGTATCCGGCCGTGGTCGATGGCCGCGTCAAGTGGATCGTCGACGGCTACACCACCTCCGACGCCTACCCGTACTCGCAAATAACCGACCTCGGCTCCGCCACCAAGGATTCCACCACCGTCTCTTCCGCAACGGTCTCGTCCCTGGGCTCTCAGAAGGCCAACTACATCCGCAACTCGGTCAAGGCCACCGTGGACGCCTACGACGGTTCCGTGGACCTGTACGTGTGGGATCAATCCGATCCGGTGATCAAGGCATGGGAGAAGATCTTCCCTGGCCAGTACCACCAGCTCTCCGATATCTCCGGCGACCTGATGAGCCACATGCGCTACCCGGAAAGCCTGTTCAAGGTACAGCGCGAGCTGCTCTCCAAGTACCACGTGACCTCTGCCAGCCAGTACTACTCAGGCGAAGACTTCTGGCAGACGCCGGTCGATCCGACCGAATCCCAGTCCCAGCAGGACCAGGACATCCTGCAGCCGCCGTACTACCTGACCTTGCAGACCGGTGGCACCGAGGAACCGGTGTTCTCGCTGACCTCCACCTACATTCCGGCTGGCCAGTCCACCCGTGAGATCCTGACCGGCTTCCTGTCGGTCGACTCGGATGCCGGCAATGAGAAGGGCAAGATAGGCTCGAACTACGGCACCATCCGATTGCAGGAGCTGCCCAAGGATTCGAACGTACCGGGCCCCGGCCAGGCGCAGAACAACTTCAACGCCAACGCCGATGTATCCAAGGAACTGAACCTGCTGCAATCCGGCGACACGCAAGTGGTGCGCGGCAACCTGCTCACCCTGCCGCTCGGTGGCGGACTGGTGTACGTGCAGCCCGTGTACGTCAAGTCTTCGGGTGCGACTTCATTCCCGCTGCTCAAGAAGACGCTGGTCGCGTTCGGTGATCAGGTAGGATTTGCGGATACGTTGGATGAGGCCTTGGATCAGGTGTTCGGTGGTGATTCCGGCGCGGCCGCAGGCGATGCCGAGAACGTGTCCGGTGACGGATCGTCTGGTGACCAGTCGTCCGGCATATCCGGTGACCAATCTGGTTCCGATACCAATGGTGGCCAGTCCGGCACCACGGACGGCAAGTCGGATTCCGGCTCGTCTTCCGACCGTAGCCCCGAACTCCAGCAGGCGCTGAACGATGCCGCCCAAGCCATGAAGGACAGCCAGTCCGCCATGAAGAACGGCGACTGGACCGCCTACGGCAAGGCGCAGAAGGAGCTTGAAGACGCCCTCAACAAGGCCATCGAGCTCGACAAGTAGTTCCGACAGGAATTGGCTCCCCTCAGGGTGAGGGGAGCCATCGCCGAAGGCGACTGAAGGGAGTCGGTTACCTCAACTGACATAGCCCGTCCTTATCATAAGGACGGGCTATTTGCGTATTCAAAGGAACCTCATGCCATACACCTTCCGTCCGGCCGTCGAATCCGACGTCCAAGCCATCGCCGACATCTACAACGCCTCAGTGATGGCCGGCGGTGCGACCGCCGACCTCACCCCGCGCACCTTCGACCAACGCCGCGCCTGGGTCGAATCCCATACGCCGCCCTACGGCGTTTTTGTTGTGGAATCGGAAGACGGTTCAATCATTGGCTTCGGTGCGCTCTCCGTGTTCTATGACCGCGCAGGATATGACGGTGTCACCGATTTGGCCTATTACATCGATCCGGCATGGCAAGGCAGGGGAGTAGGCACGTTCATGCTTGACAGGCTGCTCACCGAGGCGCTGGCCCGCCACATGCGCAAGGCCTGCGGCATCATTTTCGCCGATAACGCCGGCTCCATTGCCCTCATGCACCGCTTCGGCTTCACCCAATTCGGACTCATGCCCGCCGCTGCCACCGACTCTACCGGCACCATGCGGGACATGTCCTACTGGTATTTGGACCTGCAGCCTTGCAGTAAGTCATTTCAGTCAAGAAAAGTGTGAGGATGCCGGAGCAAACGAGCTTGACGGCGGCGTTGAGTACAATCTTGACGGTTGGATCCGGCCGGGCATGGGCCAGTGCGCGAGGCGAACGCGCGCATGACGTACGGAACGTACAGAACGTGCATACGGGAATAAAGGAAGACGGACGAGGAGCGGATTATGGCATCGGATTTCTGGCTGATTGCGGGACTGGGCAACCCCGGCAAAAAATATGAGGACACGCGGCACAACATGGGCTTCATGGCCGCCGACGTGCTCGCCGAACGTTGGACGGTGAACTTCGCCGATCACAAGGGCTTGGCCATGCTCGGTAAAAGCGTGATGAACCTGGACGGCCGCACCGTCAAGTTCTTTCTGGCCAAGCCGCTGACTTATATGAATGATTCCGGCAATGCGGTGGCTTCCATTAGCGCCTATTACCAGATCGAGCCCGACCATATTGTGGTGATTCACGATGACATGGACTTGGAATTCGGCCGTATCAAGGTCAAGGCAGGCGGCTCCGCAGGCGGCCACAACGGCATCAAGTCGATTGACCGTTCCCTCGGCACGCCGAAATACGCGCGTGTGCGCATGGGCGTCGGTCACTCCAAGCGCGGTGCGAACGCGCATGACAACACGGTGAACTGGGTGCTGGGCGGATTCGGTCCGGACCAGCGCAAGCAGCTGCCCGAATTCCTGGCTGACGGCGCCGACGCCGCCGAGGACATCATCTTCCACGGTCTTGCCAAGACCCAGGAGAAGTTCAATGGCCGGTGAGGCGACGCACCCGGACCTGATCAACGGCTCACTGGCAGGCATCCTGTCTGAGCTGGAACAGGACAAGACCTTCCTGAAGCTCGCCGCCGGCGACATCGAGGCTTCGGACGACGTCGACAACTCCGTCCTGGCCGGCATCCCCGAAGGCTTGCGCCCGGCTTTGGCCGCCGCCATCGGGCAGGGTGTGGCCGGCAAACCCGGCAAGCCGGTCGTGCTGGTCGTGGCCTCCGGCCGCGAAGCCGAAGAGACCGTGGGCTCGCTGCGCTCCTGGTATGATGGCGACCCGAACGACATCGCCCAGCTCGAAGCCTGGGAAACCCTGCCGCACGAGCGTCTGAGCCCGCGCGCGGACACCGTGGCCAGCCGCATGGCCGTGTTCCGCAGACTCAAGCATCCGAGCGATACCGATTCGATGTTCGGCCCGATTCGCATTCTCGTCATGCCGATCCGCTCGCTCATCCAGCCAGTCGTCCAAGGACTGGGCGATGTCGAGCCGCTCGTGTTCACCGTGGGGGAGGACCTGCCCCTCGACGAAGCCGCCAAACGTCTGATCGAAAACGCCTACACGCGCGTGGACCTGGTCATGGACCGTGGCGAGTTCGCGGTGCGCGGAGGCATTCTTGACGTATTCCCGCCCACCGCACCGCACCCGGTGCGTATCGAATTCTTCGGCGACGAAATTGACACCATCAAGGAATTCCACGCCTCCGACCAGCGTACCTACGGCGACGGCCTCAAGACCATCTGGGCCACCGCATGCCGTGAACTGCAGCTGACCGACGCCGTGCGCACCCGCGCCAAAGCCTTGGTCGGTTCGATTCCCAATGCTGAGGACATGCTCGAATCCATCGCCAACGCCATTCCGGTCGAAGGCATGGAATCCCTGATGCCCGCACTCGTGGACCATCTGGAACCGGTGGGCTCCATGCTTCCCAAGCACGCCGTGATCCTCCTGAGCGACCCGGAGAAACTGCGCCGCTCCGCCGAAGACTTGGCAAAAACCGCGAACGAGTTCCTGGCCGCAAGCTGGCATGTGGCCGCCTCCGGCCACGGCGCCGGCGCGCCCATCAGCTTCGACGAAGCCAGCTTCCTCGACTATGCGGAAACCATCAGCTCCCTCGAATACTCCGAACATCCGGTGATTCGCCTCACCAGTTTCGGCGTGGACACCACGTTGACCGGCCATGTGCAGCTCGACGCCCAGAACCCGGCCGAATTCCGAGGGGATGAGGCCAAGGCCTCCCAAGGCATCGAAGGCCTGCTCGATGCCGGCTTCCACGTCACCATCACCGCCGCTGCGGCCGGCACCTTGGCCAGGCTCAAGCGTGCGATCAACACTACCGGCATCGCCAATTTCGACGTCATCCGCTCTCAGGCCATCGACGGCTTCGTGGACAAAGCCGCCAAAATCGCCCTGCTCACCGAACGCGACCTGACCGGCCGCACTTCAGCCGTGGCCGTGGCCAAAACGCCGAAACGCCGGCGCAAGGCCATCGACTTGGTGGAGCTCAAAAAAGGCGATTACGTGGTGCACGAGCAGCACGGCATTGGCCGGTTCATCGAAATGCGTCAGCGCACCATCGGCACCGGCGCCAACAAAACCACTCGCGAATACCTGGTCATCGAATATGCGCCTTCCAAGCGCGGCGCCCCGGCGGACAAACTGTTCATCCCCACCGACCAGCTCGACCAGGTCAGCAAATACATCGGCGCCGAAGCCCCCAAGCTCAACAAGCTCGGCGGCTCCGACTGGGCGGCCACCAAGGCCAAGGCCCGCAAGCACGTCCACGAGATCGCCGACGACCTGATCAAGCTGTACTCCGCCCGCCAGCGCGCCAAGGGCTTCGCGTTCAGCCCGGACACCCCATGGCAGAAAGAGCTGGAAGACGCCTTCCCCTATCAGGAAACCGCCGACCAGCTCACCACCATCGACGAAGTTAAATCCGACATGGAAAAGCCCGTGCCGATGGACCGCCTCATCTGCGGCGACGTGGGCTTCGGCAAAACCGAAATCGCACTGCGTGCCGCCTTCAAGGCCGTGCAGGACGGCAAGCAGGTGGCCGTGCTCGTGCCCACCACGCTGCTTGTCCAGCAGCATTACGAGACGTTCAGCGAACGATTCGAGGGTTTCCCGGTCAATGTGGCGGCCATGAGCCGATTCCAGACCACCAAAGAGATCAACGAGGCCATCGAGGGGCTGGAAACCGGCACGGTGGACGTGGTCATCGGCACGCACAAGCTGCTGAACCCGAAAATCAAGTTCAAGGATCTGGGACTCGTCATCATCGATGAGGAGCAGCGTTTCGGCGTGGAACACAAGGAGACGCTGAAAGCCCTGCGCACCAACGTGGACGTGCTGTCCCTGTCTGCCACGCCTATCCCGCGCACGCTGGAAATGGCCGTGACCGGCATTCGCGAGATGTCCACGCTCGCCACCCCGCCCGAAGACCGGTTGCCGGTGCTGACCTATGTGGGCGCCTACGAGGATGCGCAGGTCACCGCAGCCGTACGCCGCGAACTGCTGCGAGGCGGCCAGGTGTTCTATGTCCACAATCGTGTGCAGGACATCTCGTCCATCGCCGACAAGATCCACACGCTGGTGCCCGAGGCGCACGTCGGCATCGCCCACGGCAAGATGGGGGAGAAGCAGCTCGACCAGATCATCCGCGACTTCTGGCATCGCGACATCGACGTGCTCGTGTGTACCACAATCATCGAGACCGGTCTTGATATCTCCAATGCGAACACGCTGATCGTCGACCATGCCGACCGTTTCGGCTTGAGCCAGCTCCATCAGCTGCGTGGCCGCGTCGGTCGCGGCCGCGAGCGCGCGTACGCCTACTTCTTGTACGACCCGTCCAAGCCGATGACCGAGCAGTCCCATGACCGGCTCGCCACCATCGCGCAGAACACGGCGCTCGGCTCCGGTTTCGATGTGGCCATGAAGGACTTGGAATTGCGCGGCACCGGTAACCTTCTGGGCGACGAGCAGTCCGGCCATATCGAGGGCGTGGGCTTCGACCTGTACGTACGCATGGTGTCCGAAGCCGTGGAAAAGTACAAGGAGCCCGAAGAGGACGTCGAGCCGGTGGCCGTGTCCATCGACCTGCCCATCGAAGCGTCGATTCCGATCGAGTACATCGATTCGGACAAGCTGCGTCTGGAAGCGTACCGCAAGCTCGCCTCCGCCCGCAACGAGGCCGATCTGAAGGATTTGGAAGAGGAACTTACCGACCGTTACGGCAAGCCGCCGGTCGAATTCGAGACCCTGTTCGACGTGGCCCGTCTGAAGTTCAAGGCCCGCAAGCTCGGCATTTCGGAGATTCTCGCGCAATCCAACCGCGTGCGCATCGGTCGCATCGACCCGCCCGAATCCATCCAGATGCGTATGGGCCGTATTTACAAAGGCACCCAATACCGTCCGGTCACCCACCAGCTCATCGTCCCCACCCCGTTCACCGGCTCCCTGGGCCAAGGCCCCATGAGCTCCGACCAGGTAGTCCTCTGGACCAACCAGTTACTTGATGATTTGGCATGGACCCCGTCGTCAAGCAAACGGCAGAGCCGTTTGTAGACGGGGTGCGAGGCGGCAGTCGAGCCAGCTATGGCTCACCGGGCAACATCCGGTGAGCCATATTCATATTCATGCCGTCGTTTGTGACGATGATTCACCCCAGACGGAATCGTTCCGACTGTCCAGCGAGCGAGATTAAGTGACTGCTATGAGCGAAACGACTACGAACCGCACGAACCAGAGCGCGACCACGGCAACACTTGCCGGCTATGAGATTCCCCGCCTCGGCATGGGCACGATGGCGCTCGCCATCGAGGGGCGCCCCTCCAACCGTAATCAGGCAATCGAGACCATCCATGCCGCGCTCGATGCCGGAGTCCGTTATTTGGACACGGCTTGGTCCTATTATCTGCCCAGCGCACCCGGCACCGGCGAACCGGAGGATATGGGCTATGGCGAATATCTGGTCCGCGATGCTCTGCACTCGTGGCATGGCCCCAAAGATCAGGTGCTCGTAGCCACCAAAACCGGCTGGCTGCGCACGCTTGACGGCAACGGCAACTACGGCTGGCAGGCCGACGCCCGACCTGAAACCATGATCGCCAATGCCAAGGAATCAGCCCGCCGCCTCGGTGTCGATACGCTCGATCTGCTCTACTCGCACTGCAACGATCCGCAGGTGCCGTACGAAGACCAGATGGGCGCACTCAAGCAGCTCGTGGACGAAGGTGTGGCCAAAGCTGTCGGCATCTCCAGAATCGACAACGCGGACATCGAAACCGCCCACAATATTTTGGGAGATCGTCTCGTGGCCGTCCAGAACCAGTTCTCCCCGGTCCACCGCGACCCTGAGCACACGTTGGAAACCTGCGAAAAGCTCGGTTTGGCTTTTGTCTGCTGGTCGCCGCTCGGTGGATTCCTTGACCCGTTCAACGAGCATCTGTTCGACCGGTTCCGCGAAGTCGCCAAGATTCACGACTGCTCCTACCAGCGCGTCACGCTCGCGTGGGAACTTGCGCAATACCAATATCTGTTCACGATTCCCTCGGCCAGAAACCCGCAGGAGATTCAGGACTCGTTCAAAGCCAGCGAACTGAAATTGTCCGACAGTGAAATCGGCTACCTCAATGGCAAGGATGTTGACTGAGCGATTTCGTCCGTACTGCCTTGCAATCAGGCGGCACACTGGCATTGTGAGCGCTAACGCTAAATTTTGGGCGTGTTGTTCACAACGTCCACAAATCGCACTATTCTTAAGAATGTCATTCAAGATACACAACCGTTTTAAGGAGTAGTTGTGGCAGTAATTGAAAGCGTGTACGCGCGTCAGATTCTCGATTCCCGCGGCAACCCGACCGTTCAGGTCGTTCTGGACACCGAAGACGGCGCCCAGGGCCTGGGCCTGGTTCCGTCCGGCGCCTCCACCGGTGAGGCCGAGGCTTGGGAGCGTCGCGACGGCGACAAGTCCGTCTACGGCGGCAAGGGCGTTCTTAACGCGGTCAAGGCCGTGAACGAGGTCATCGCTCCGAAGGTCATCGGCATGGACGCTGCTGACCAGCGCGCTCTGGACGACCTGATGATCGAGCTCGACGGCACCCCGAACAAGGGCAAGCTGGGCGCCAACGCCATCCTGGGCGTCTCCCTGGCTGCTCTGTACGCTTCCGCCGAGTCCGCCGGCCTGCCGCTGTACCGCTACATCGGCGGCACCAACGGCCACATCCTGCCGGTCCCGAACATGAACATCATGAACGGTGGCGCTCACGCTGACTTCGCCACCGACATTCAGGAGTACATGATCTCCCCGTACGGCTTCGACACCTACTCCGAGGCTCTGCGCGCTGGCGTTGAGGTCTACCACACCCTGAAGAACGTCCTGAAGAAGGAAGGCCTGAACACCGGCCTCGGCGACGAGGGCGGCTTCGCCCCGAAGATGAAGTCCAACGAGGACTCCCTCAAGTACATCATGGACGCCATCTCCGCCGCCGGCTACGAGCCTGGCAAGCAGATCGGCATCTGCCTGGATGTCGCCTCCTCCGAGTTCTACAACAAGGAGACCGGCAAGTACCGCTTCGACGGTGAAGAGCGTGACTCCGCCTACATGCTCGACTACTACGAGAACCTCATCAACGAGTACCCGATCGTCTCCATCGAGGACCCGTTCAACGAGGAAGGCTGGGAAGACTGGGCTGCCATCACCGCTCGCCTCGGCGATCGTCTGCAGTTCGTCGGCGACGACCTGCTGGTCACCAACCCGGCTCGTCTGCAGAAGGCCATCGACCTCGGCGCCGCCAACTCCCTGCTGGTCAAGCTGAACCAGATCGGTTCCGTCACTGAGACCCTCGACGCCATCGAACTGGCCACCGCCAACGGCTACACCTCCATGGTTTCCCACCGCTCCGGCGAGACCCCGGACACCACCATCTCCGACCTGGCTGTTGCTAAGAACACCCGCCAGATCAAGACCGGTGCCCCGGCCCGTGGCGAGCGCGTTGCCAAGTACAACCGCCTGCTCGAGATCGAGGAGGAGCTCGGCTCCACCGCTCAGTACGCCGGCTACAGCGCCTTCAAGGCCTGCAAGAAGTACCTGGCCAAGTGAGCTGAAACGCCCGTAAAGGCGTGAGTTTCCACTGAAGCTCGATACCCGTCGTATTCGTCAAGTCGAATGCGGCGGGTATTTTCGTGTGACATGAGCAAGTCGTCCCGTACCGGCAAACCTGGCAAAACCGGCAAAGCACGAGTTAGGAAAAAAGGGTCGGCGGGGCCTATAGCGTTCTTCGTCTCCCTGTTCATTATCGCCCTTGGCACCATCCAGCTGGTCTCCACCTTCCACACCTATGCCCTGAACCTGGCCGAACTCAATGGTCTCAAGCGTGAGGAGGCTTCGCTGATCGCCAAAAAGCAGGAGTTGGAAAACGACATCAAGCGTTGGGATGACAAGGCCTACATCACCGCCCAGGCCCGTGAACGCCTCGGCTTCGTATTCCCCGGCGAACAGGCCGTGCGTGTGCTTCATCCCGAAGCCGTGACCGGCTCCGATAGCGAATCCCAGAAAACGGAAGATTCCAGTAGCAGCAACAAAAAAGTCCTGCCATGGTACAGCGAACTGTCTTACTCGCTCAAAAAGGCCGATGAGCCTGTGACCGATAGCGAGTCCGGCAAATCCGATATTTCCGGTTCCTCTGACTCGTCATCCAACGACTCATCCAAGCGGTCCGATAAGTCAGACCAGAACACCCAATCCGATCAGAACACCCAACAGAATACCCAACAGAACACAGGGGAGGGAACCCAACAGTGACCATCGATATCGCCGCCAAGGCCAAGGCCCTTGTCGATACCGTGCTTGCCGAGCCCGCCAACGATCATGACATCGACCTGGTGCAGCGTCAGCTCGGCCGATACCCGCGCGGCATGGTCGCCGTGGGGGCGCGATGCGTCTGCGGTAGGCCACTTGCCGTAATCACCCGTCCGGTGTTGCCCGGCGGAATCCCTTTCCCCACCACGTGCTATCTGACCGGTCCGGAAGCCGTCAAGGCCGCCTCCCATGTCGAGGCCGCCGGCGTGATGCAGCAATACAACGACATGTTGGCCTCGGACGAGGAGCTCAAGGCCGCATATGAGCAGGCCCATAACCTGTATCTGGCATTCCGCCACGAACTGGCAGGACGTCTTGGCGACAGTGAGGAGCATATTGAAGGCACTTCGGCCGGCGGCATGCCGGTGCGCGTCAAGTGCCTGCATGCCCTGCTGGCCCAATCCCTGGTTATGGGACCGGGCGTCAACCCCATTGGCGATTTGGTACTGGAACGCGTCAAAGACGAATTCGATCCGACCGTCTGCCGCTGCACGCTGGACGATTGATCAACAGATGAGCCAGCGCGAACAGTCCATTCATACGCACTAAGGGATACGAGGAGAAGGCAATGAGCAAGGAATCCGTAACCGTCGCCGGCATTGATTGCGGCACGAACTCCATTCGACTGAAAATCGCACGTGTCGATGCCGATGGCATGCATGAGGTGGTGCCGCGCATCCTGCGTGTGATCCGTCTCGGCCAGGATGTGGACAAGACCCATCGTTTTGCCGACGAAGCGTTGGAACGCGCCTATGTGGCCGCTCGGGAATTCGCCGGTGTGATTGCCGAACATCCCATCGACGGCCTGCGTTTCGTTGCCACCTCTGCAACTCGTGACGCGGAAAACCGTGAGGAGTTCGAGGATGAGATCGAACGTATCCTCGGCGTGCGCCCCGAAGTCATTCCCGGCACCGAAGAAGCCGACCTGAGCTTCCTTGGTGCCACTTCCGTGGTCAATCGCGACGATCTGCCCGCCCCCTATCTGGTGGTTGATCTCGGCGGCGGGTCCACCGAGCTGGTCATCGGTGGCGACGGCGTCAGTGCGCCCACTACCCAGGTTCAGGGCGCGTTTTCCATGAACATCGGTTCCGTGCGCATGACCGAACGTCATCTGACCAATGATCCGCCGACCCAGACACAGATCGATGAGGCCGTTGCGGACGTCGATGAACATATCGATGAGGCCTTCCGCACCGTGGACGCAGGCAAGGCCCGTACCATCATTGGCGTGTCCGGCACGGTGACCACGATGACCGCCTTGGCCATGGGATTGAAGGAATACGACCACACCGTGGTCGACGGGCATCGGTTGAGCCTTGAAGACGCCTATGCCGTGGACGACAAGTTCCTTAGGATGACGCGCGCCGAGCGCCGCGAATACAAGACCATCCACCCCGGCCGTATCGATGTGGTCGGCGGCGGCGCTGTGGTCTGGAGCCGTGTGCTGGCGCGTGTCAGCGAAGCCGCCAAGGCCGATCATGGTGAAGCCATCGATTCGTTCGTTGCCAGCGAACACGGTCTGCTGGACGGCATTGTGCTCGATTATGGTCGCCGGTTGCTGGCTCAATAGCGTAAGTGGTAAGTGCCTCCAGCGGGCTGAGCCGTTAAGCAAACAGCCCGGTGGGCTGTTTGTAGGCGAGGGGAGCGGCTATGCCGCGACGGCTGCACGAAGTGCAGCAACCCGCAAGCAATGCTCAGGGCAGGAGATAGCTTATAATAGAAAAGTTGGCCTCCGTGGCGAAATGGTATACGCAGTCGACTTAAAATCGATCGCTTCGGCTTGTGGGTTCGAGTCCCACCGGAGGCACCTTGAAATCGGCCTGTGGCCGATGCCGTTTTGCGGCTGTGCCGTGGTCTCTCCCCAGTCGGCTTCGCCGACAGCCCCCCTCGTCAGAGGGGGCTCGCAGCTCACTATGTGGAGAGCTCATAAGGCCGAAACAAAAGGCCGTTAGGCTATGTGGCGTTGTGACGATGTACCTGATGAAACGAGGAATCCACATGGCTTCACGCTGGACCGATGTCGAACGAGTCGAACAAGGCGCCCTGCCCACCATGCTTGCCCAAGCCGTCATTGCGGGCACTGCACTCACCGTTGGTGCCATCGCCTGCTCGGGATTCTATCTGTCCATGATCGGCAATGTGGCCGCACTCCTGCCATGGGCGACTATCGTGATACTGATCGCCGTGGCGTTCACCTACATCGTCGGCTTCGCCCTGTTGTGGTGTGCCGAAGCCCTGACCCTGCGTGCCAACGACAAACTCAAGCCATGGCTGTACGGCGTCGTCGGATTAATCGGCTACGGCGTGTGGGGCATGTTCGTGATGAGCGCGATGATGAACACGCTGAACCAGCCGCTGAACGGCGTGGTGTTGTCGAACGGCGATGTGATGGCCCTGACCGTCAACTACGCGGTGTTCGGCTTCATCGCCTTCCTGTTGGCACAGGCGTACGCGCCCAAAATCGCCACCAAGAAGGGACTGACCATCGGGCTGATGGTGGTGCAGATCGTATTGGCCATCATCGGTATCATCGTACTGGTCATGATGTTCTCCGCACTGTCTCACTGACTGACTTATCGCTCGCCGGCACGACGCGCGCGGCCATCATCGCACAAGGCGAAAGCGATTCCGGGCGCTGGGCTGGGATACGATATCGTGATGGCATGACGCCTGGTAACACCGGCATGCCGAACCAGCAGGGGAGAAGGAGCCAAATGTTCAGTGTGCTTGACATGTTCACCATCGGCGTCGGACCTTCATCCTCGCACACCGTAGGCCCGATGGTCGCGGCACATGCTTTCGCCTCCTCGTTGCAGGCCGACCATTTGGTCGATCGCACCGCACGTGTCAAAATCACGCTTTATGGTTCTCTGGCGCTGACCGGTCTCGGCCACGGCACCGATCGTGCTACGATGGCCGGGCTCGAAGGCAATCTGCCGGCCACCGTGGATACCGACCACATGATGCACATCCGCGAGATCTGCGCGTTGGACGATACTCTGAACCTCGCCGGCCTCAAACGCATCCATTTCGACTACGACCGTGACGTGGTGTTCGAACAATGGAAGCGCATGGCCGCGCACCCCAATGGCATGCGATTCCAGGCGTTCGACGCCGCCGCAAGCTTGGTCGACGAACAGGTCTGGTATTCCATCGGCGGCGGATTCGTGCGCAAAGGCGCTCCCGAAGACCCGATGATCGGCATTCATGAACGCCCTCCGGAAGGCGCCTCCTTTGCCGATGCGGACGAGTCATCATCCACTGATTTCGGCGTCGAGGCACCCTACCCGTTCTCATCATGCACTGAACTGGTGTCGTTATGCCGGGAACATCATCTCAGCATCGCCGAACTTGTATGGGCCAACGAAACCGCTTCACGCTCGGGCATCCAGGTCCGATCCGATATTGATGCCATCTGGCGTGTTATGCGCGCCTGTGTGGACCACGGATGCACCTCGGCGGAACCCACATTGCCCGGTGGCCTTGACGTACCCCGCCGCGCGCCGAAAATGTATCGGCGTCTCGCCTCGAATTCCGATGTGCTGCGCCGCGACAGCCGGCGCAAAGACGCCGTGCTCGAGTCTTCCGACGCCGCATGGGTGGATCTCTTCGCCTTGGCCGTCTCTGAGGAGAATGCCGGAGGCGGGCGCATCGTAACCGCTCCGACCAACGGTTCCGCCGGCATCATTCCCGCCGTGCTTCACTATTACTGGCATTTCGTGGACAACGCCAATGAACAGGGCGTGGTCACGTTTCTGCTGACTGCCGGTGCCATCGGATACCTGTTCAAACGCAACGCCTCAATTTCCGGTGCGGAAGTCGGTTGCCAGGGCGAAGTCGGCTCGGCCTGTTCGATGGCGGCGGCCGGACTTGCCGCAGTCGTGGGCGGCACGCCGGAACAGGTGGAGAATGCTGCTGAGATCGGCATCGAACACAACTTGGGTCTGACTTGCGATCCGGTGGGCGGATTGGTGCAGATTCCATGCATCGAGCGCAATGCCATGGCCGCCAACACCGCCATCAACGCCGTGCGTATGGCCATGCTCGGCGACGGCTCACACATCGTGACCCTTGATCAGGCCATCGAAACCATGAAGCAGACCGGTGAAGACATGATGGCCAAATACAAGGAGACCTCCAAGGGCGGGCTTGCCGTCAATGTCGTCGAATGCTGATTGACATGTCCGGTATTCACCAGCATGATGACCGGAATTGACGTATACGGCCAGCGTGTCGTATCGCACAGGGATGAAGGACTACCGCCGATTCGCCGATGGTGCTAAGGTAGGGCGCATTGTGTCTTTGAAGGAGGACTAATGACAGATCAGATGCCTCAGGTGAACGCCGAATTCGGCACCACGCCCGTTATCGAGTTCCCGACGCCCGAAGCCCCGAAGGGCCTCAAGGTTGTGGAGCTGACCGAGGGAGACGGCCCGATCGTGCGTCGCGGCGACACCGTCACCGTGAACTACCACGGCGTGGTGTGGGGTAAGGACACCCCATTCGACTCCAGCTTCGACCGTCATCAGCCCGCCAGCTTCGGCATCGGCGTGGGACAGGTCATCAAGGGCTGGGACCAGACTGTGCCGGGCCATAACGTGGGTTCGCGTCTGGTGGTTTCCATTCCGCCGGAATACGGCTACGGTTCCCGCGGCATCCCGCAGGCCGGCATCGGCGGCGAGGACACGCTGGTGTTCGTCATCGACATCATTTCCACCCGCTGACCATAGGTCAGCACATGACGAACGCCGGGGTCATAGCCGGCGTTTTGTCATAAATAACGAAGATTGTTTCAGCATCGACAACGGTTCAGGAGGACGATATGGCTGAGGACAAGGTCTACCTGCTGACGCAGGAAGCATACAACAAGATGAAGGAAGAGCTCGCCCATCGTGAAGGTGAGCTGCGTGAGGAAATCGCGCACAAGATCGCCGTGGCGCGTGCCGAGGGCGACTTGTCCGAGAACGGCGGCTACCAGGCCGCCCGTGAGGCGCAGAGCAAGAACGAGGGCCGCATCACCGAGCTCACCGTCAAGCTGCGCGATTCCAAGATCATCGAGAATGCTCCGGAAGGCACCGTGGGCGAGGGCTCTGTGGTGACCATCGAGCTCAACGGCAACGAGATGACCTACGTGCTCGGCAGCCGTGACATCGTGGCCGGCACCGACTACGACATCATGACCCCGGATTCCCCGATTGGCAAGGCCATCGAGGGCGCCAAGGTGGGCGACGTCGTTTCCTACACCGCACCGAACGGCCGCGAGCTGTCCGTGACGGTCAAGGCCGCCAAGCCGCTGGCCTGAGTTAAGTGACTGGTATGCCCCCGTAGGCGGGGGCATACTTATATGTCGTAGCGCTTATTGCCACAGCGAGACGATCACCATGTAGATGGCCACCATATGGCAGGCATATCCGGCCACCGTTCCGCAGTGGAAAATCTCATGGAATCCGAAGACGCGAGGCCAAGGGTCGGGCTTGCGCAAGGCGTAGACGATGGCGCCGAGGATGTAGCAGGCACCGCCGGCGCACAGCAGCACCACCACGGCTGGCCCCGCATACGGCGAATTCCAGAACATCACCATATAAGCCAGGCCGTAGATGCCGAAGATGATGTACACCACCGTATACAGCCAGCGTGGTGCATTGATCCAGATCACATGAATCACGATGGCGATGGCCGTGCACGCCCACATCGATATGATGATCACATTGCGCCAGAATGGTTCCAGCGCAAACGAAACCGGGGTATACGTGCCAGCAATGAGCAGGAAGATGTTGACATGATCGATACGCCGCAGCACATCGGTGACGCGCGGGCTCCAATCGCCCAGATGGTAGCAGGCCGAATTGGTGAACAGAATCAGCGACGCTGTCATGAACACGGCACACGCCCACTTCAGACTCGCGCCATGTGCCAAGCATATAAGCACGATGCCTGCCGCCAATGACAGGGGAGCGGCAATCGCGTGAATCCAGCCGCGCATCAACGGCTTTGGCCGTCCGTGCACGTCGAGACGAATCTTGCGTTCCACTTCCGCAGGGGCAATGCCCTCGATTTTCAGTGCACGGTTCTCCGCTTTGGCGAGCTTGTGCCGGGCCTTCTCCTCGGCTTTGGCTCGAATGGCCTCGGCCTTGAACTGGGCCTTGGCCCGTACGGCATCAGCCTTGGCCTGCAACGCCTGTTCGCGCGCCTCGATAGCCGCCTGACGCTTGGATGCGATGGTGGCATCCTCTGCAATCGTCGCGCTGTTATGAGCGTCGTGATGCATCGTCTTTTCCGAGTCGCCGGTTGTTGATGCCATGGTGATGCCCCCGTTTCACGAGCTGACGATACGCTTCTTACGCTGCCGTAACGCTACGTTAGCGTAACTTTTATGCTTGTCAATACCGACTCGCACGAACACTATCACCCAATGGCGGCGATACTATGGAATCCGAAGATGAGAACGTCGCAGCAATAAAGGGCTCGGCGATGGTGTATTGCACGGAGTGTGGGTTTGCCAACGAGCAAGGAAATGCCTTCTGTTCGCAGTGCGGAAGCCCATTGGAGCAGCCCGAGGCCAATCCGGCGGCCCCTGCTTCTCCTGAACCTCCCGCCGGGCGTCCTGGCGTCGATCACACCAAAGCGGTGGTGATTGTGCTCATCGCGCTGATTTGTGTCGTGGCGTTAGTCATCGGCTTGTTCATCACCCATAGCATGGGATTGTGGGGAGCTCAGCCGCAGGCGCAAACATCGGCACAGTCGACCGGGGCCGATGCGTCGGATTCCGCCGATGATGGCACGACGGATTCTTCTGACGCCAAGTCCAAGGCCAAGAAGAACACGTCTGATAGCGCCAAAGACAAGAACAGCGACGATTCGTCCAAGAAAAGCTCGACGGAGAAGTCGAAGCCTTCCACTCCGGTGATCACATCCAGCCAGTTGTCTGACATCGCGGATTCATACTCGTCCTCCGATGTGGCCGTCTCCGCCATGGTCATCGATGGAACATCCGCCGACTCCTCAGAGGACGCCACCATCGCGACCACGTCGCAGTCCGGCAAGCAATTCGTGGCTGCCGATTTCTATCTGCCGGTCTATCTTGCGGCCCAGGACAATGGCGATGACAACGCCAAAGCGCAGGCAAACGCGATGATGGGTTCCATGGACACAGCAATGCCGGCAATATGGTGGCGGCTTCGGATATCAAACTGTACGTGATGCTTGCCGTGTACGATAAGCAACATGCCGGCACCTTGGCCACGGGCGGGAAGCCGTGCAACGCGATTGGCGCGGTATTGAAGATGCGATGTCGTCATAGTCGTCGTACTTGCCCGTGTGGCTTGCCGCGACGGCGGCGGTGCGTCTGCGTATGATAGGGATATGGCTGATTTTTCACATATCCTTGCAACGCGCCCCGACTTCGACGACGAGGACCGCGAGTGGCTGCATCATCTTGTCGCCGATTGGCAGGTGATCGCCGATTTGAGCTTTGCCGATCTGCTGCTGCTGGTACAGGATGGCGATGGCAAATACGTGGTGGCCGAGCAATGCCGTCCATCCACCGTTATGACGCTGCGGGCGGAAGACGTGGTGGGAAACGTCATGCCGGACGACATGGTCGGCGAATTGGACGCCGCCATGCTCTCCAGCGTGGTGTTCCGCTCCACGGTATTGAGAACCGTGGGCAAGGCGACCGTCTGCAACGTGTACGCGCCGGTTCGGCACAATGGCAAGACCTTGGGCTTGGTCGTGCGTGAGACCAATATGGCCACACGAGAATCCAACGGCCGATATGAGTCGGAAAGCATCAACGCCGGCAAGCATCTGTACGAGATGATTCCGCGAGGCCAATTCCCCTACAAGGATTCGGTGATGAGCCAACGCCATATCGCTCGCGTGGCGGACGGCTTCATCATCCTGACCATGGACGGCGTGGTTCGATACGCAGCCCCGAACGCCATCAGCTGCTTTAGGCGTCTCGGTCTGCTGACCACCATGCCTGGCCATTACCTCAGCGAACTCGGCACACAGCTATTGAAGGAGAACGACCCTGTTCCGGAAACCCTGCCGTTGGTGTTGACAGGCAAAGCCGCGGTCGACTCCGAACTCAACGCCAACCGTTCCGCCGTCTCGATGCGCTCGTTGCCCTTGTATGACAACAACGGCCGTATCGGAGCGATTCTGCTATGCCGTGACGTCACCGAGCTGCGCCGTCGTGAGCAGGAGCTGCAGACCAAGGACGCTACGATTTCCGAGATTCACCATCGTGTCAAGAACAACCTGCAGGCCGTCTCCGCATTGCTGAGGCTTCAGGCTCGTAAGACCAAGTCGGATGAGGTCAAGAAGGAATTGCAGGAGGCGCAACGCCGCGTGCAGACCATTGCCATGGTGCATGAGGGATTGAGCCAGACCGCCGACGAGGTCGTCGACTTCGACAAGGTGATCGCCAACCTGCTGCGCATGGCCGTGGACCTAGCCACGATGAAAGACCAGCACATCGATATCAACTACATGGGCAAGTTCGGCATGATGCCCGCTCAGGATGCCACGCCGCTGTCCCTCGTGCTGACCGAGCTCATCACCAATTCGGTGGAGCATGGGTTCGAAGGCCGCAAGGATGGCCATATCACGATTTCCGTGGGCCGCTCCGGCCCGAACCTCAATGTGGTGGTCGAGGATGACGGTTCCGGTCTCGGCTCCGAAGAACAGGGTGGATTGGCTCGTTCTTCCGGTTCCGGTTTGGGCACGCAGATCATCAACACCTTTGTGACCAATGATTTCGGTGGTTCCGTGCATTGGGAGCCGCGCCGCGAAGGCGGCACCCGCGTGGTGCTTGATATGAAGCTCAGGGCTGCTCAGGACGAGTGATGCGAAGCCCGAAATGAGGAAACCCTCCCAAGCGGGAGGGTTTCCTAGTATGACGAAGCGATAATCAAAACATCAGATTTGCATCTGCATGGCCTGAGAACGGCGGGCGCGCATGGCGCGGCGCTTCAGCGCACGACGCTCATCTTCGCTCAAGCCGCCCCACACGCCGTAATCCTGATTGGTGTCCAGTGCGCACTTCAGGCATGCGTCAATCACTTTGCAGGTGCGGCACACGGCCTTGGCCTCCTCAATCTGCTGATAGGCTGCACCGGTGTTGCCCACCGGGAAGAAGAGTTCCGGATCCTTGTCACGACATGCGGCCTTGGCTCGCCAATCAAAAGCGCTGCTCATTGCTTGCCTCCCTTAAAAGCCCCGTGGCTGGTGTTGTTCCTTAAGTCCAGTACCAAGGTAACCACGAACCGTGGTGATTTTCAAGAGGTTTTGCCGAGAAAAAACCGAAGTTTTCACGAAGCGCACTGCACCAGACATGCCGATGTGCCCTCGATGAGCACGGCCCGGCCCGCGTTGTCGGCATCGATATGACTCATCATATCCAATAGGCGAGCGGGGACTCCGGCCATAAGATCGGACGTTCTCTCCCCGCACGGGAACACGATTCTGGTATTGCAATGCTCCGGTATACGTATCGGGCGAATCGTGCTGACGGCGAATACCACGCTGACGGACTCATCGGCCAACGCATGTGTGAAAGACAGCGCCTGCTCGTCGGTGCGGAATGGGTCGAACAACTCATCGGCGTCGTCGACGAACCACACGATATGCGGAGGCGGTGGTGCATCCGAGCTGGCATACGGCGTGCAGCGGCCGCCATGAAGCCATTGCGAGCTCCATACCCGACGATGCGGGGAACTGACACGTACCGCCAAGCCATCAGCCATGCTGGCGTGTCGAGCCAATGTTTTCAGCAACGTGGTTTTGCCGCGCCCCTGCGGGCCGATGACACCGATATTGCCACCGGTGAGGGATACCGTCGCCTCTCGCAGGTTGATGCCATCGTCGGCAAGTCCAAATCGAATGCGTTGCGGTGCGTGGTCGGCCACAGTCCGGTCTTTTACGTGCCGGGGGAGTGGCGCGGTAAACAGGGACGGTTGCGGCGGGCTTCCGACGAACCGCGATGCGAACGCGATCTGGCGGCACACCGCATCGATATCGCGTGCCGTTGCACAGCGGAATGCCGTCACCTGTTCGGAATCGTTGCAGAACGCCGCACCGGGCATTGCCGGACTGAGGTCGGCGGCACGACCATCGCCAAGCAGCTCGCATGATTGCAGACGGTCCCGAACCCGTAAACAAATGCTGACGGACATATTCGCCTTCATATCGGCACTGACCTGACCCATGGGATTCTGCGTACAGGCGATCAGATACATGCCCAGTGACCTGCCGAGCGAGGCAATACGCACCAGACGATTCACATAATCCGGGAGCTGGTCCTTCAGGGCATGGAATTCGTCAATGACCACGATCAGGCGCGGTGGTGGATTGACCATATCGCGGATATCGGAAGCATGGACAGCGGCGGACAGCTGTTCACGGCGTGTCAGTTCGGCTTCCAGCGCACGCAACGCGCGTACGGCATGCGCCAGATCCAGATCGCATACGCTGCCCACGGTATGCGGCAACCGTTCGAGTTTGCGGAACGCGGAACCGCCTTTGAAATCCAAGAACACGAAATTCAGATGCTCAGGCCCGTTCATCGAGGCGAGCGCCAGACACCAGCTTTGCAGCAACACGGATTTTCCGGAACCAGTGGTGCCGGCCACCAGAGCATGCGGCCCCTGACGGTTCAGATCGAGCATCAGCGGCTCGCTTCCGGTCATGCCGATCGGCACCGCAAGGTCAAGGGGTTCAAGCCAGCGGCCCACAATGGCGCGCCATGGCAGGCGTGCGAAGTGCAGCAGCGATTCTATCGGCTGCGACGGCGCATGACGGAGGTCTGCGGCGCGGTCATCGGCGTCGCCCGTGATACCGACATCGATCGTTGCCTGTTGCGGATCGGGAGCCTTCTCCGGGCCTGGAGGCGAGGGGAGCGTCAGCAGCAGGGACACGAGACAGGCGAATATGCCCGGTGCGATCATGGCGGCGAACAGCCATTGCCCGTGCAACAGCAGTATGACCATCATCAATGCCTGCGCGATCATCGGGCATGCCGCGGCAAACATGGTCAGGCGGGCGCGCAATGGCGGCGCGCCCAAACGGTGCTTCGCCCGGGATACGGCGGATGCCGTATGGACGGAATGTCGCTTCGAATCGTTCTGCTGTGATGTCATGCTTCCAGCGTGGGGGAACGCATGCCGAAAGCGCAAGCCGAATCAAGGTATGTGGTTCTAGCTTGCCGAGTTATCCACATGACATTTTGCCCGTGCATGATTGGCGGTGTAGGCAACGGTGACGATCATGCGCCGATGATGAAGCCGATGGGCTCCGGGAAAGCGTCGGTCAGCCTTCCGCCAGATTGCCCACGGTGCCGGCCTTATACGTGCCGTCGGCAAGTTGATTGAACAGTTCGGTGTTCTTGGCGTCGTCAAGCAGCACCGAGGAACCAACGCCATCAACGTAATAATCGGGGTCGGACCAGTACACGCTGCCGGAGATGCCATTCGAGCCGGTGGCGCTTTTGAACGCCAACGCCATGGTGAGCAACGTGTAAGGGTTGGTCTTCTCGTCCACGGTGAGTGCGCTCATCGCGGCATTGGACACTGCCACGATTTTGGACGGATTGGTCAGGGTCTCACTGCTGGAAGCCTTCTTGACGATGGCCGAGATGACCTGTCGCTGGCGTTCGTTGCGTCCGAAGTCTCCTCGCGCGTCGGCATATCGCATACGAGAGAAGGACAATGCGGTGGAACCATCCGCCGTATGGCATCCCGCCTTCCAGTTCAGTCCGGAATAGGAATCCTGAACATCCTCGTCATAGCACAGTTCGATACCGCCCAAGGCGTTCACCACGTTCTGCAGACCGCCGAACTTGATCTGTGCCACATGATCGATTTTCTGGCCGGTGATCTGCTCGACGTTGCTTACCAAAGCCTTCTTGCCCGCAATCAGCGCCACCGCATTGATTTTCATGTACTGGTTATCGACGTTCATGAGCGAATCGCGGGGAATGGAAACCAACGAACTCGGCCCGCTTTTGGGCTTGATCAGCACCAGAATCGTATCGGTCCTGAAGCCAGAGATATTGTCTACGCCGCCGTAATCGGTGGAACCGTCACGCTCATCGGAGCCAAGAATCAGCCAAGTCGAGGCCGGCGTGTTGGGGGTGTCGGTCAGCCAGTCGCTCCGATTCAGTTTGCTGTCCACCCATTGCCAGGCACCGAAAACGGAAAGAATCAACGCCGCCACCAGTACCGCGATTGCGCATAGGGTGATGCGTAAGGCTCGCGGACGGCGTGCCGTTACCGTTTTCGCCGTTGCCGCCGCCGGCCGGCCAAGATGGCTGAACTTCGTGGACACGTTTGCTGCTGGCGATGAGGGCCGGGAAACCGGCATATCCGACGGATTGCGCACGGCGTTGCGGGATGAGCCGGAAGACATCCGCGCTCGCGACGGCGGAATGCTGCGCGGTGCGGCGGCATCCGGAGCCGTGCTGCGAGTGGCGCGTCCGGTTTTCGGAGAAAAACTGGGCGGAGTCCGCCTGCCGTTGTCCGCGACGTTGGCGCTTGCCGTGGCGTTGGCGTTCAGTTGAGGCTCTTCGATGTCATTTCCCGTGACGGACGGACGGGCCGATGGAGCTTGACCTGACTGGCGCGAGGTTCGGGCGGGGGCGAAGGAGCGTGGCACCTGCCCGGAAGGCCGGGTGCGTCGATTTCCCGCAGGAATGAAGCTTGGCGGGTTGATATGCGGATCCGCCCCACCTGATTCCTGCGTCATAACCCCTCCTGAAACTGTCGATTGTCTGAATGACACTTTGACACAGCATCCGCCGGGTGTTCCTGCGCTATGGTGTTCCTGCGCAGGAACGGCACAATATCATGTGCAACGGCGTCAGGGCATCGCGTTCACGCCATAGCACACAGTTCCATAAAAATGATGTAATGACACGAGAAAGAATTTGACAAAACCGAAATTGCATGTGTGTAATTTAGTCCGTATGAAAAGCTCAATAGGCAAGGAGAATCGCATGTGGGGTGTGGTCGACGATTCAGCCGAAGAGCCATGGCACGAATTGTGGGGACTATTCCGACCTGATGGCGATGTATCTTGGCAGCACAAGGCGTTGTGCGCGCAAACCGATCCGGAGGCGTTCTTCCCGGAAAAGGGGGGCTCGACCCGTGATGCCAAACGTGTGTGCGCAAAATGCGAAGTGCGTGAGCAATGCCTGAAATGGGCCATCGACCATGATGAGCGATTCGGTATTTGGGGTGGCATGAGCGAGCGCGAACGCCGTCGATATAAGCGAGAGCACCGGGAGCGGGCGTAGCTCCACACACCCCCTTCAAGTCTGGTGCGTACACTGGGAGTTTATGAGTCCGACAGGTAATAGCGATATTCATGAGGCGTTGGCCGACGCCATGTCTTCTCGACCATATACGCATAGGCAGGATGTGGATACCGGCATTACGGCTGTGATCACCGTTGAGGAGGATATGCGTTTCCTCCGGTCTACATTGCGTTCGGTATTGACGCAGAATGTTCTTCCGGGGGTCGTCATCATCGCCGACGCGACCGGGCGCACCAGTTCGAGGATAACCACCTCGTTCGAGGTCATCCCCTCGCCATCGGGGCCGGTGATGGAGGTGCCGCAGTCCAAGCATGTGACCATTCACATCGTCTCGGCCAAGGGCGCACGCTCCTTCGGCGATGCGGTCAGCCGGGCATTGGATCGTGCCGATCTGGATGACGCTCCCCGCGCATTGTGGCTGCTCCATGATGATTCCCGCCCTTCGGATGACTCATGCCTTGAACGATTGCTTGAGGCGTGGCGCAATACGCCGGGCGCCAGTGTGCTCGGGTGCAAACAGTGCGATTGGGAAGGCTCCCATCTGCATGATGTCGGTATGTATGCGGGTCACCACGCCGTGCATTCCCTGGTGGTCGATGGAGAACCCGATCAGGAGCAGTATGACGGGCGGCAGGATGTGTTTGCGGTGTCGCTGGCAGGCGCGCTGGTGTCCATGTCGCAATTCACGCGACTGCGGGGCATCAATGCCTGGCTGACCACCTACAGCGAATCGGTTGATTTCTGCCGCCGTGTCTGCCTGAGCGGCGGACGCGTGGTGGTTGTCCCGCAAGCGGAGATATCACATCGTCGCGCACGGTATGAGGGCATTCGTACGCGAGGCGGGGAACCGCTTAAGGACGATCACACGGTCAATCATGCGATGACGGTGCATCGCTCCCAACAGCGGTATCTGTACACGGACCTGGCCATGTCGTCCTGGTTTATCGTCTGGCTGTGGAGGCTGCTCCGCAGTTTTGGCATGGCCATATCCATGATGTTCGGCAAGAAGCCGTATGAAGCATGGGTGCAATTGTGCCTGCCATGGCTGGCCTTGGCCGATATCGCGGGAAACATGAAATCACGCAGTCTGGTGGCCAGACAATCGAAGGTCGCCGCATCGTCCCTGCATGTCTTGTTCGCAGACAGCCAGCAGATCAAGCAGTTCCATGATCGTCGGGATGCATTCCAATCCCAGCAGGGCAGAGTGCTGCTCAGTCCGCTGGAACGTGCCCATCTGCGGACACGCACCATATATCGCTGGAGTGCGGCCGTGGTGATGGCGCTGGTGTGCTTTGCGGCCATCGCGGTGATGTATTGGCCGGTGTTCCGTTCGATATTCTCCGGCGGATCGTTGTATTCCGATGTGTTGCTTCCCACCGGTGCCAGCTTCACGCAACTGGTGCAGTCCGCCACCACGCCGTGGGTGTTTGGCAGCGGCACCGGCATTCCTGCGCCGCCCACGCCGTGGCTGCTGGTGCTGATGCTGGCCTCGTTGGTCACGCTCGGCCATGTGACCGCCGCTTTGGCGATGATACTGTTTGTGGCCGCGCCGCTGAGCGCATTGTCGTTCTGGGCGCTGGCGGGCGTATTCACCCGCTCGGACGTGGTTCGTGTGCTGGGAGGACTGCTGTGGGCATCCACCGGCATTATGTTCGGCTGGTATGCGCAGGCCAATATGCCGATGCTTACCGTAATGGTGTTCCTGCCGGCCGCGTTCGCATTCGTGTTCCGTGCCGTGGGCATGTACCATACCGAAGACCCGCTCAAGCCGCGCACATCCGTTCAGGCCGCGGCCATCGCCGCACTGTGCTTCATCCCTGTGGTGGCCGCTGAACCGCAGCTGCTGTTCGCGCTGATCGTCGTGTTCCTGATGTTCCTGCTATTCGTGCGTCGCAAGCGCGCCATGCTGTTGCTAATTCCGGTTCCTGCCGCCTTTGCGGTGGCTCCTACGCTCGTCAATGCGGTGCGTTACGCCGATTTGGGCATGTGGCGTCAACTGTTCGGCGACATCACGGTGCCAACGTCATCCGCCAACGGGTCGCCGGCGTCGCTGAGTCTGCTTGAGGCCGCACAGCGTGCGCTGGGATGGCGAATGGGGTCGACTGATTATGCCGATTTGGCGGTCACTGTGCTGTTTGGCGTCATCACGCTGCTTGCTCTTGCTTCGCTGGTGCTGCCGTTCGCGTTGCGGACCTCGCGACTGATGTGGGTGGTAATCGTCTGCGGAGGCGCGCTCGCCCTGGTCTCCAGCCGTGTGGCCATAACCGTGGATGCCGATGGTGTCGTGGCCGGTTCCGCGCAGCCGGGCATCGCGATGATGATATTGGGCTTCCTCGCCTGCGTGTGTCTCGTCGCTGGTGGGGCGGTGAAGCGATTCCAACCGTTGCATGCGTCTGGCAGTGATCCCGCATCGAAAAAGGACCGTCTGCATGTGCTCATCGTGTCTGGCCGTGTGGTGCTTGCTCTGATACTGGTGTGCTGCATTGGCATCCAATGCATGTATGGCATCGAACGTCATAAGGATGCGGGACTGGGCGTGTCTGAAAACGGCCTGCCCATGGTCACCACCGATTATCTGGAGGCCGGTGCCGATCATCGTGTGCTTGCCGTGAGCGCGGAGACCCGCAACATCGTCAACTATGCGGTGATGCGCACCTCGCGCGGCGATTTGATCGACAGCTCTCCGGTCCAGCGGGCGCGCCTGCTGTCCGGCAAGCATGATGCGGTTGACGAACAACTGGCCCAGGCCTGTGCCTCGCTGCTGTCCAATCCCGACGAAGAGGCCATCGCGGCCATCAGCGCGCTTGGATTCGGCGGCATCTACGTGGTTCCCGAGACCGGCGATTCCTTGAACGACATGCCGTATGAACAGTTGAGCGCGAATATCGCCGCATCGAACGGCACCCAGTCCCTGGTCTCCACGGATAGCGGCAGCTACTATCGTCTGACGCTGCGTAGCAGCGCCTCACAGCAGGTGGATACCTCATGGCAGCAACGTGCACAGCATAGTGTCTGGAGGCACGCCTGGCTGATATGCCTAGGTGTGATCACGGCGTTGTACTGCTTGGTCGCCATGCCTCGCAGACGACCGTCCTACGGATTGGAGGAGCAGGCATGAGCAACAAAACTTCTGGTTTCAAACGTGCGATCGGCATCGTGCTCGGTGTGATCACCATGCTGGTGTTGATTGCGCTGTTCGTCGTTCTCGTCATGGCCCCCATCCCCAATATCTGGGTGGATAAGGTGACCGCTTCCGATAATGCCATCGACCAGACCGTTAGTCCGACCCAGTCCGAAACCTACTGCCCGGCACCTATAGGATTGGCCGATACCGGCACGTACGGCGACAGCGCCTTCCAGGCCACTGTCGGCAATCTGAGCACACAAGCGCGCTATGCGGCGTTCGGCTCCGTCTACAGCGCCACTGTCTCGGCGATCGGACAAAAGTCCAGTTCAGATGACGTAACTTTGAAAGACGCCGATTCGACCGACGATTCCTCGGTGAAAACCGGTGCTCAGAAGATCAATCAGGGAGCTCGTCTGATCAATACCCGTATGCTGCAGGCCGCAGCTGGCACCGGCACCGTCGGCACCATCGCATCATGGGCCGATGATGGCGATGTGAGAGGCATATCGGCGGCATCCTGCGTATCGACCTCGCTCAGCCAGTCGTTCCTGCTCTCCGACAGCACGACCGGTACCACACAGCAGCTCATCGTCTCGAATCTCTCCACCAAGCCGACCACCGTCGACATTGCCGTCTGGGGTTCCGAGACAGCCGGGAAAATGGCATTGTCCACCCAATCCACGCTGTCTGTGCCAGCCGAGGGGGAGTCCTCGATGGAACTGTCCGCCGCGGTCGATGGGCAGCATGGTCTGTTCGTGACCGTTTCCAGCAAGGAGACTCCTATCGCGTCCGTGGTGCGCACGGTGACCATGGATGGTCTGACACCGAAGGGTTCTGATTTCGCGCTGCCGCTGCCGACCGCATCCAATGCATCGGTGGCGCCGTCCATCACTGCCGGCGATGCGGTCACCGCTTATCTGTTCGCCAAGGCAGACACCAGCACCGGGCTGTCATGGATTACCGCCAAAGGCTTGGTTCCCGCCAAAGATGCCACCGTCACTGCTGATAAAGTGACGGCGATCGACTTGGGAGAAGCTCCTGATGGGGCGTTGGGCGTGATGTCCACCGCAGAGGACGCCGTGTCGTTCTCCGTCAAGGCCACACGCTCCGGTGACTCCGGCCAAGCCGATTTCGCATTGGTCAATGCCGGCGAGCCATCCGAATTCTCGGGGTTGGCCCTTCCCGACGGAGTAAAGGCCTCCATCACGCTGGCCAATACGTCCAATGCGCGCAGGACGGTCACCTTGCGCGCCTACGATGATGCCGGTGCTTCGGTAACCTCCAAGGAAATCACACTGGATGCGAACGCAGCACAAACGATTGAAGCCGGCAATCTTTCCGGCGATCATGGCACCGCGGTCGTGCTGATGTTGGAGGACTCATCCAAGAAAGTGAGCTGGGGAGCGCGGTTCAGTCACGATTCGTTGCAAGACAAGGACATCGCCGGATTGTCCGTCATCGACGCTTCAACGCTGATGCCCGCCACGGTTCATGTCTGGGCTCGGAACGATTCCTCCATCGTCAAGTAGAAGGGTATGCTCGCCGAAGCGTCAGTTTGATGATGTTTCGGCGGCGATATAGCTGCGGGCCGTGCCACTACCTTATTACAAGTGACACGGCCCGCAGTGTTGTCACAGGCCCCAGTCGGGGTCGATTTCCTCGGGCCTGCGCCCATACAATTCCGCTATGCGGGCCACCAGCTCATCCCTGACGGCCAATTGCAGTTCGAGCTTGGTAGGTGCCTCGGTCTGCAACGGCATGCGGTAGAGCACGACTCGTGCGGGAATGCCGTGGCTGGCGGGGAAGCACTGGGACGTCATATTCGGCTCGGTCTGCCAAGGCGTCGGATCCGAAGGCGGCACATCCTCCACCGCGAACTGGAGCGGACGTATCAGTTCCGGCCACGCTTGGCCGAGCCTGCGAACCTGGGCCGCCACCATATCGTCGAACATGCCGGTGCGAGTGCGGTAACGGGGCAGACGGGTGCCGAACATCGGGGTTCGTGTGCCGCGACCGTGGCGGTTGCGGTAGATTCGTGCGTTCCAAGGTGGCTGAAGCATGGTTCCCACCATAGGGCATGGCGGAGGCAACATGCGTTAGGATTGGTTCATTGGCTGTGAACATTCGTCAACGAGGGAGGCACGACAAATGGTGGTACGTTCGTGGTCCGAACTTGATTTCGATAATGTCTGCTCCAACGCCAAGGTGTTCGGTTTCGATTTGGACAACACACTGGCCAGCTCAAAACAGCTGATGAAGCCCGCGATGATCGAACGGTTCTGTGCGTTGCTCGACCATACGGTGGTGGCCCTGATCTCAGGGGGCGGCATGGCGGTGGTCACCTCGCAGGTGCTGGATGTACTCACCCCGAATGCCAGGCGCGGCAATCTGCATGTCATGCCTACCTCCGGCTCCCGGTATTACCGGTGGGATGGCACGCAATGGGCCTTGGTGTATGCGCATGATCTGTCCGAAGCCACCGTGGCCGCTGTCTCGGAAAGTCTTGAGCGACATGCCCGGGAACTGGGATTGTGGGAACAGCAGGTATGGGGGCCTCGAATCGAGAACAGGGGCAGCCAGATCACCTTCTCCGCTCTTGGGCAGTTCGCGCCCGTAGCGGCCAAGCAGGCATGGGATCGCGATAACACGAAGAAACAGGCGCTGGTCGAAGCGGTCAAGGCCGATCTGCCGCATATGCGGGTCAGGGCCGGCGGATACACCAGTGTGGATGTCAGCGAATGCGGCATCGATAAGGCCTATGCCGTGCGCAAGCTGACGCAGACACTTGGCATACGGGCCGATGAAATGGTGTTCGTGGGTGATCGCATGACGCCTACGGGTAATGACTATCCCGCGGTTGAGGCCGGTGCGATCGGTGTTCGTGTTGAGAATCCGCAAGATACGGTACAACTGCTGGATGCACTGCTTGCGCGATTCGATACTCCAGCTCGATAGTGACGCGTTATGGACGGGCCGAGCGTATACAAGTGGTGGCATGCGATGTGGGCACAGGTCTGCAATCTGCTGTTTCCACGCGGCTGCGCTGGGTGTGACGCGCCGGATGAGGTATTGTGTGCGGCATGCTGGGCCCTGTTCGCGCAATGCCGGGAACGGGATGCAGACAGTGGTGGCGGAGCCCGTATATGGTCCGCATCGATTTATCAGGGAGCGGTACGTCGTGCCATTCTCGACTGGAAGGACCACGACGATACCGAGCTTGACGGCCCGTTCGGCCGCATCATGGTGTCGCTGCTGAACAAGACGCCAATACCATCATCATGCTTGGGTCATCGCGTATTGGTGGTTCCGGTGCCATCATCGCTGGCGTCAATGCGCCGAAGAGGACGTGCCCATACGGCACCGTTGGCCAAATCGGTGGCAGGGGCATTGCGTGGGTGCGGCGTCGATGCGCGACCATGCAATGCCCTGAGCTCCTCCACCAAGGCACGCTCCGTGCAGCAGGTCTCTTCGGCACAGCGTGCCCGTCGTATCACCGGTCATGTCAGGGTGAAGCGTGATCTCATCGGCCATGGCGACGCGGTGCTTCTCGTTGATGACATCGTCACCACAGGTGCCACCGTGCGGCAATGCGTTCAGGCGTTTCAGCAGGCCGGCACCAAGGTGGTGGGCGTGCTGGTATTGGCGGATGCCGTGGTGCGACGGTCCGATGACGATATCAACGGGTGAATGACATCGGTTACGATGCCCCAGATAGCAGGCGAAGCGCCGTTGCTCGGCATGTAATCGGGGTATCGCGGATTCTCGGCGTGCAATATGGTGATGCCGGCCCGTGAAACCAGCCGCTTGATGGCGATTTCGTCGTCCATGACAGCCGCAACCACATCTCCGGGGACTGGTGTTAACGAACGATCGACAATCAGCAGATCGCCGTTGTGAATACCGGCATTGATCATGGAATCGCCGGCCATCTGCATAACAAACAGCGTGGCCTCGTGCGCCATGGCCTGTGACTCGGATTGCTGTGTCATGCTGCGCCTCCCACCCTGTATTCGAACATCTGTTCGAATACAGTATACGGTAGGACGTCGGACAATATCAGCGTTCGGCGATGTGATATTTAGGCAGGATGATTTCGAAATCGGCACCTCGCGTGTCGTCGACCACTTTGACGGTGCCACCGTGCAATTGGGCCGCCCAGCGCGCGATGGACAGGCCAAGACCGGTGCCGCCCGACTCGGTGCCGGGACCCGTCTTGCCTTTGACAAAGCGCCGGAAGATGTCCAAACGGTCGGAAGGCGCAATCTGGGAGCCGAAATTCACCACATTGGTCACGATGGTGCCTTGGTTTTCGTCCTCGTGGGCGTCGACCAGCACGGTGGTGCCGTCGGCCGAATGTTTCAGCGCGTTGGCGATGATGTTGGTGAATAGCTGGCGCAGGCGGTCCTGATCGCCTTCCATCGTGATGTCGGCCGGCACGGTGACGCGGATGTCGTGGGCGTGGCCACCATCGGCGATTTCCAACGGCTCGATGGTCTCGTCAAGAAAGTCGGCGAAGTTGAACTTTTCGATATTCAGACTCGCCGCACCGGCCTCCATACGGCTCAGGTCCAGTAGGAAGGCGATGAGATCGGAGAGACGCTGCGTTTGGGTGAGGATGCTCTCCAGATTGGTGGGAGTGGGCTCGGTGACGCCGTCGGCCATGTTCTCGACCATCGCCTGCAAAGCGGAAACGGGCGTGCGCAGCTCATGGCTCACATTGGCGATCATGTCGCGGCGCATTTTATCGGCATGCTCGAGTTCGCCGGCCATCTCGTTGAACGAGCGAGCCAGCTTGCCGACCTCGTCATGACGATCCTGATCGATATCCACGCGGACCGTGTAATCGCCATCCGCCATGGCTTCGGCCACATCGCGCATCTGGCGTAGGGGAGCGGTGATGCCGCGAGAGAAGAAATAGGTGATGCCCAAGGCCACCACCAAAGTCAGCGGCATGGCGATCCAACCGGACCAGCCGAATTTCAGGAGGAACCAGCACATGGCAAACGCGATGGCAGTGGCGATAACGATCAGTGCGCTGAGTTCCAGCTTCAGAGATGAGAACAAATCAACCGGCTTGACGCGAGGTTTCATCGCATCAAGCCGGGATTGCTGTTGTTTTTTGGATGCCATCACGCGGTCGGCGGCTCGAAAGCGTAGCCCACGCCATGCACGGTGCGGATGGTATCGGCACCGAGCTTATGGCGCAGCGCCTTGACGTGGCTGTCGACGGTGCGGGTGCCGGATGCGTCGACCCAGTCCCAGACCTCTTCGAGCAGCTTTTCGCGGGTGAGCACCGACTTCGGGCGGCGGGCCAGCGTGGCCAGCAGATCGAACTCGGTGGGGGTCAGATGCACCTGTTCGCCGTTCACGGTGACGATGCGCTGGGCCGGGTCGATGACCATCGAACCGAAGTCGAGCAGCTTCTCGTTCTCCGAGTTCTTGGCGATGACCTTCGCACGCTCCACGCGGCGCAGCAGCGCCTTGCAGCGGGCGATAAGCTCGCGCATGGAGAACGGCTTGGTCATGTAATCATCGGCACCCGCTCCCAGACCGATGACCTTGTCGGCCTCGTCATCACGTGCGGTGAGGATCAGCACCGGCACCGGACGTTCGGCGACGATGCGTTTGGTGGCCTCTAGACCATCCATAACCGGCAGCATGATGTCCATGATCACCAGATCGGGGCGTAGCTGGGACGCGGCCTGGACGGCGGAAGCGCCGTCCCCGGCCACGCGAGCGGTCCATCCTTCAGCGGTGATGCGCTGGGCGATGGCCGTGGCGAGCGTGGGCTCGTCCTCGACCACCAGCACCGTGCGCGGTGTCGTATTCTGACGCGCTGTGGTATTGAGCATAAATAAACCGGTTACCTTTCAGCCTGTTGACCAGTTCAGTCTTCCGGCTTCAAGAATACAACTCCCAGAGCCGGAACGGTGATCTTCGCCGAGAACGGACGTGAATGATATTCGCCCTCGACCGCTTCGAAGGTGCCGTTGTGGATGTCGGAGCCGCCGTACTTGGCGTCATCGGTGGTGAACACTTCGGTCCACTTGCCGCCGGTGGGCAGCGCCACCTGGTAATCGGACCAGGCCTCACCGGAGAAGTTGACCACCACGGCCAAGGTCTCGCCCTTGGTACCGATGCGCAGGAAGCTCAGCGTGTTGTGGTCGGCATCGTCGCTGGTCAGCCACTGGAAGCCGGCCGGGTCGAAGTCCTGGCTCCATAGTGCCGGATGCGCCTTGTAGAAGGCGTTAAGGTCGGCGACCATGGTCTGGACCTGACGGTGCTCCTGCCAGTTCAGGCAATCCCAATCGATGGAGGCGTCGTGATCCCACTCGCCCCACTGGGCCAGCTCGTTGCCCATGAAGGAGAGCTTCTTGCCTGGGTGAGCCCACTGATAGGCGAACATCGAACGCACGCCGGCCAGCTTCTGCCAGTCATCGCCCGGCATCTTGCCGTACAGGGAACCCTTGCCGTACACGACTTCGTCGTGGCTGATGGGCAATACGTAGTGTTCGGAGTAGGCGTACACCATGGAGAAGGTGATC
This sequence comes from Bifidobacterium longum subsp. longum JCM 1217, assembly GCF_000196555.1. Lineage (NCBI taxonomy): Bacteria > Bacillati > Actinomycetota > Actinomycetes > Bifidobacteriales > Bifidobacteriaceae > Bifidobacterium > Bifidobacterium longum. Next base: position 783,091 of record NC_015067.1, read on the forward strand.
TCGTTGTGGTGCCACTTGCGGTTGATGGGCTCCTCGTGCAGATACTCGAGGGTGTCGTGCATCCAGCCCATGTTCCACTTCATGCCGAAGCCGATGCCGCCGGCGGAAGTGGGGGCGGTGATGCCCGGCCATGCGGTGGACTCCTCGGCGATCACCATGACGCCGGGGTTGTTCTTGTACGCGGTGGCGGTGGCCTCCTTGAGGAAGTCGATGGCCTCCAGGTTCTCGCGTCCGCCGTAGATGTTCGGGCGCCAATGGCCGGGTTCGCGGCTGTAGTCGAGGTAGAGCATGGAGCTGACGGCATCCACGCGCAGTGCATCGACGTGCAGGTCCTCAAGCCAGAACAGGGCGTTGGCCACCAGGAAGTTGCGTACTTCGCGGCGTCCGAAGTTGAACACATAGGTGCCCCATTCAGGGTGTTCGCCGCGCAGCGGGTCCGGGTCCTCGTACAGCGGGGTGCCGTCGAAGCGGCCGAGCGCGAAGGCATCCTTCGGGAAGTGGGCGGGCACCCAGTCCATGATCACGCCGATGCCGGCCTGATGGAACTGGTCGACCAGGTAACGGAAGTCGTCGGGGGAACCGAGACGGGAGTCGACCGCATAGTAGCCGGTGACCTGATAGCCCCAGGAGCCGGAGAACGGGTGCTGGGCCAGTGGCATGAACTCCACGTGGGTGAAGCCTTCCTGCTTGACGTAGTCCACGAGCTGCTTGGCCAGGTCGCGGTAGGTCAGTCCCTGCCTCCAGCTGCCGGCGTGCACCTCATAGATGGAGACCGGGCCATCATGCGGGTTGGTGGTGCGGCGGTGCTGCATCCAGGCGTCATCGTTCCACTTGTAGGTGGATTCGGTGACGATGGAGGCGGTGTTCGGCGGAACTTCGTGCTGACGCTCCATCGGGTCAGCCTTCATCTCCCACGTGTAATTGGCGTTCAGGATCTGGAACTTGTAGGTCTCGCCCGCGCCGATTCCGGGGATGAAGATCTCCCACACGCCGGAGGAGCCGAGCTCGCGCATGGCATGACGGCGGCCATCCCAAGCGTTGAAGTTACCGACTACGCGCACGGCATGGGCGTTCGGGGCCCACACGGAGAATGCGGTGCCTACCACCTGTTCGCCGGGCGTGCCGTCTGCGCCGCCCATCGGATCGTCATAGCGCAGCACATGCGCGCCAAGCGTCTCCCAGAGCTTCTCGTGACGGCCCTCGCCGAACAGATAGGTGTCCATGTCACCGACTGTGGGCATATAGCGATATGGGTCGTCCTCAATGAGCACTGCGCCGCTTTCCCACTCGGTCCTGACACGGTAGTCGGGAATCGTGGGCTGCTTCTTAGTGCCGGAAGCCGGCACGGTAACCACGAACACGCCGTTGTATTCGTGGGTCATCGGGTATTCGCCATCCTGGGTGAGGATGGTCACGGACTTGGCAAGCGGACGCAGCACGCGGATTGTGGCGGTGTCGGCATGCTTGCCGATGCCGAGATGCCCGCCGAGAACTCCGTGGGGGTTGTAGAATTCAGCATTGCTCGTCGCATCGAGGTCGCCTTGGGCGACAGGCACGGTGACGGTATCTTCCTTGATTTTCGTTTCTTTGGCCATGTCCCAAAGTCTACGTGCGTTGAAGTCGAAAACGCTACATTGGCGCGTCGAAAATGGCGAATTCTTGCCCTTTTCGTTGTGTTTCCGTGGTTGTGAGCGCTCTCATAGGGGTGGTCCAGACCGCATGGCATAATTATTCGAGTTTTCGTGTGTAAGCCGTCAGTTCTCGGAGGGTACATGTCTTACAAAGTCGGCGATATGGTCGTCTATCCGCGTCATGGTGCAGCGAAGGTGGAGGCCATTACCGAGCGGACGGTCAAGGGAGTGACGCGCGAATATCTGCAGTTGTCCGTACTCTCTTCCGATGGTTTGGTCATCAACGTTCCCGTGGACAATGCCAAGAAGGTCGGTGTGCGTGACATCGTCTCCGCATCCGAAGTGGCCAAGGTGTTCGGCATCCTGCGGACCCCGATCATCGAGAAAGAGATGAACTGGTCTCGCCGTTACAAGCTGAACGTCGAAAAGATCGCCACCGGCGATGTCAACAAGATCGCCGAAGTGGTTCGCGATCTCGCCCAGCGCGATGTCGACGAGCACGGCCTGTCCGCGGGCGAGAAGCGCATGCTCACCAAGGCCCGTGCCATTCTGACTTCTGAGATCGCCTTGTCCGAGAAGATCGACGAGGCGGAAGCCCAGCGTCTGCTCGACGTGAATCTGGGCTACGAGCCCGCTCAGCCCGGTGACGACAAGCATCACACCGCCGAGCCCGAAGAGGCCGCGGCCGATACTTTGGCTCGTGTTGAAGCCGAGAAGAAGTCCAAGAAGAAGTGATTTGATTGTTTTGAGGCCCCGGTCGTGTCCTTATGCGATGCGCCGGGGCTTCGTGATTCATAATCGTTTGCTGCCGTTCGTCTGGGCAACGCCATCGAAGGGGACTGCATGGGGTCTGTAGGAGTGCTGATAGGGCAAGGTTTTGACGCTCACCGTTTTGCGCCTGCTGGCTCAGGCCGTGAACTGTGGATTGCCGGGCTCTACTGGCCGGTGCCTGATTCATGCAGCGAGGCCGATGCCGCCAAATACGAGGGGATCGAAGGCGATTCCGATGGCGATGTGGCCGCGCACGCTCTGATTGACGCGTTGCTTGCCGCCGCCCGATTGGGAGACATTGGTTCACTGTTCGGTGTCGGTGCGGACGCGCATGGTGCCGGAATGCATGGCATCGATATGTTGCAAGAAGTTGTGGCGCATCTGGCATCCAACGGGTATACGCCGGAATCGGCCTCGGTGGCGATCATCGGTAACCGCCCGAAAATCGGCACACGCCGTGCTGAAGCCGAAGCCGCCCTGTCTGCGGCGGTTGGTTGCCCGGTATCGGTTACTGCCACCACCACCGACCATATGGGATTCACTGGCCGCGGCGAAGGCATCGCCGCCATCGCCAATGCCTTGGTGGAGAAGATATAACAAAGCCCCCGCTATGAATTCGCCAGCGGGGGCAAGAAAAAATGGATGAGATTACTTCCGCATCGTCTCCACGGCTTTGGCGATAGCCCAGAACAGGGTGGAAAGCGTCACGATGATGAAGCTCGGGGGAGCGGGGAACATCGCCGACAGCACGAGTCCGGCCCAAATCGACACCAAGCACAGCACGCTGGCGATCACCATTGCCTTGAATGGGGAGCCGGCCAGAATATTGGCGGTGGCCGCGGGCGTAATCACCAGTGCGAAAATCAGCAAGGTGCCCACTGCCGGCACGGCGATGGTGATCACACCGGCCATAATCGCCATAAACGCCACGTTCATCAGCCCGATCGGCACACCCTTGGCCTGTGCCACCTGCTCATCCAGCGAGCTGAACAGCAGCGGGCGGTAGATGATGGCCAACAATGCCAGCAGCAGTACGTCGAACACGGCGAAGCCGATGATCTGGCCGGTGGTGATGGTCAGGATCGAGCCGAAGAGGATCGACTGCATCTGCTGGGAGGCGGAACTCGACAATCGCGCGAAGAACAGACCCAAGCCGGTGGCGAAGGCCAGCACGGTGCCGGTGGCGATTTCACGCTCGGAAACGCGCTTGCCCAAAGCACCGATCACCAGTGCGCCGCCCAGTGCGAACACGCCCATGCCCAGTGACACGGGCAGGCCGAGCAACACCGCGCCGGTCGCGCCCGGCAGACCGATATGGGCCAGCGCATGGGCCGCGAAGGTGGAACGACGGGCGATGGTGAAGTATCCCATGACACCGGCGGCTAGGGCAATGCACAGGCCGGCGATGAAGGCGTTGGTCATGAATGGAGCGGACAGTGTATCCAGCCATTCGGGATCATACGAAAAGTTGATGGTGCTCATGTCTCTGTATTTTCTCCATGCCTGAGCTGCAGTCCGTTGATGGGCTGTGGGTCGGCTCGCTTGATGTTATCGATTCTCGGCGCTGATGGCGGCACTGCCATTGGTGGCATTGCCGTGCTCGTGATGGTGCAATTGCGCCACTTCGGCTGCCGTGTGCATATCCTGCGGCTGGTCCTGGAGCTCATCCGGCGTCGGGGTCACGAACATGTCTCCCTGCGGAGTGGTGACCACCTGCACCTGTGTGCCGTAGAGGTGGGTGAGTAGGTCGGAGTCGAGCACTTTGTGCATATCGGCGTAGTGCGGGTGACCGTCGAGCAAGTAGACGGCACCGGTCAGAATCGGCAAGAGCATATTGAGATCGTGCGCAACCACCTGGATGGTCATGTTCAGTTCGCGGTTCAGCTTGGCCAGCACGTGTACGGTGGCGCGCTGACTGGCCAGATCGAGGTTGGCCAACGGCTCGTCAAGCATCAGCAGTTGTGGGTCGCACACCAACGCCTGGGCGATGGCCACACGCTGGCGCAAACCGCCGGACAGTTCGGACAGACGGTACCGCGCCTTGTCGGCGATGCCGGTGAACTCCATCGCCTCGAGCGCTTTGGCTTTCTGGGCCTTGGTGATGGGGTGGATGCCGAATCGGGTGCCGGTCAGGCCCAGCAACACGGATTGTTCGGCGGTGAGATTGGAATCGACATTCGCCACATAGCTCTGCGGCACATATCCGATGCGTTTGTTCATCTCGCCTGCGGGCTTGCCCAGCACGGTCAGGCTGCCATGACAGAGCGGCAAAAGGCCCAGCTCGGCCCTCATCATCGTGGTTTTGCCGGTGCCGTTGGTGCCGACGATGGCCGTGACCGAACCGGTGGGAATGGCGAAGGTGCCATGCTGCCAGATGATATGGTCGCCACGCTTGATGGCGGCATCGCTGAACACGATGCAATCGGAAGTTTCACTCATAACGCCCGATTGTGGCAAACGATGCTGACAATCGTTCTCAATATCGTGTACGGATGGTGATAACCAAAGAGAAGGGTTGTGCGGCCATCTCGACAATGGTCGCACAACCCTTCTCATGCAAGGCGTCTATTGGCATTGGCACGAATCCGATGCCGGTGTCCTTTGCTTCTAACTATTTGCCGGAGTCGGTCTGGTCGTTGCCGGAGGCATCGCCGGAATCGCCATTGGCGGCATCGGCCTTTGCCGAATCCTGAGATGAGTCACTGGATGCGGCCGCCTTGCACTGACGGATGTACTTGGGGTCCGTGCTGGAACCGGTGCTGGCCTTGGAGTCTTGCGCATTGGCATCATCCGTGGCGGAGCCTTCGGCGCTGGAATCATCGGAATTCGCGTTGCTGTCCGCGGTATCGCCGTCCGTGGCGTCTTCGCAGCCATAGCTTGGATCCACCGCGTCGATGATGGTGTTGATGAGCTGGTTGATCCAGGCGTTCAGCGTGTCGGCGTCCTTGGGCATTTGTTCGGAGACGTCGACTACCGGCACATCGGCGCGACCGGCAGCGCCAGTGATCATATTGGTCGCGTCACTGGCTTCCTGCGTGTTGTTGACCAGCACATCCACGCCCTTGTCTTCGATGAGTTTCTGGAAAGACTGCAGGTCCGCGGGTGCCGGTTCGCCGCCGGAAGCGGTCGATTGCGTATACCCCTTGGGCGTCTGATCTTTGAACCCAAGATCGGCCATCAGATAATAGACCACGGGTTCGGTGGCTGCATAGGTGAGGTCGGAGTGGGACTTGGTGAACTCGGACGCCCATGTTTCCAACGATTTCTCGTCCGCCTGCCATGCCTTGAGCCGCTTCTGGAAGGCTTTCTTCTTGCTGGGGAGTGCCTTTATATATGCATCGGTGATGGCCGTGGCCATGCTGGATCGAGCGTCTTTGGAGAACCACAGATGCGGGTTATCGCCCTCGACGGCACCCATGACGGAAGCGGCGGATACGATATTCGTGGTCTTGGTCATCGATTTGGTGGCCCAGGAATCGTAGCCCGCACCGTTGGCCACGATGATTTGGGCCTTGGACAGCTTGGCGACATCCGAGGTCTTTGGCTCGAAATCGTGGGCATCCACATTGGTGGAGTTCACGATGGACGTGACTTCCACATCATCGCCGCCCAGCTCGGCGGCCAGCGAGCCCCATTGATTGAGGGAGGCCACCACATTGATCGGCCCGGTCGGTGCGGGAACGCTGGTCTTGTTGTCCGGCTCGGTTTCAGCGGGGGAGGTGGCTGCGCATGCGGTGGTCGCGAACAACAGGACGGCGCTCAGGCCGGCTGCGGCGAGTCGCGTAAGTCGTGTGATTTGAGTCCCCATGGCACGCCTTCTTCGTGAGAGCGAACGATATATAATCCTGACTTGTTCCAACGATAGCCTATCGTTTCGATAGAATGCACCGAAACTACAGGGGAGGGCGTTGATGTCCACAAAAATCGACGGTAAGCAGATTGCGGCCGAAATCAAGACCAACCTTGCCGAGCGAGTGAACAAGCTCAAGGCGCAGGGCATCCAACCGGGGCTGGGCACGCTGCTGGTGGGCGAGGACCCCGGGTCGATGAAGTACGTGGCCGGCAAGCACGCCGATTGCCAGGAAGTGGGCATTACCTCAGTCAAGAAGGAACTGCCGGCGGACGCCAGCTTCGACGACATCGCCGCTGCCGTACGCGAACTCAACGAAGATCCGGCTTGCACCGGGTTCATCGTCCAGCTGCCGTTGCCCAAGGGCATCAACGAGAACGCGATCATCGACATGATCGACCCGGCCAAGGATGCCGACGGCATGCACCCGTACAACCTTGGCGAACTGGTGCTGCATGTGCGCGGCGACATTTCGACGCCGCTGCCTTGCACTCCGCGCGGTGTGCTCGAGCTACTCGACGCCTATGACATTGATCTGAACGGCAAGGAAGTGTGCGTGCTTGGCCGCGGCATCACCATTGGCCGCACGATTGGCCTAATGCTCACGCGCAACGCCGTCAACGCCACCGTCACCCTGTGCCACACCGGTACCCGGGATGTGGCCGACCACATGCGCCGCGCCGACGTGATCGTCGCCGCAATGGGTTCGGCCGGATTCGTGACGCCCGACAAAATCAAGGACGGCGCCGTGCTGGTCGATGTGGGCGTCAGCCGCGTCTACGACGAAGAAGCCGGTCGCTACCGCATCAAGGGCGACGTGGACAAGGCCTGCTACGACAAGGCCTCCGCCTACACCCCCAACCCCGGAGGCGTGGGTCCCATGACCCGAGCCATGCTCCTAGCCAACGTCGTGGAAATGGCCGAACGACACGCCTAGAGTTTCCTAGGAAATTTGGGCAGAGTTGCTTGTATTGTGAGTATCTGTATGCCTGTAGGGTGTGCGTATAACTGAATATCGAGAAATTATCCATCCACTATTAGAAACCATATATTTACATGGCAGAGAACAACACTGAAGTCACCAAGGTTGCCATCAACGACATCGGCACCGAAGAGGACTTCATCAAGGCAGTCGATTCCACCATCAAGAACTTCGATGATGGTGATCTGGTTGAGGGCACCGTCGTCAAGATCGATCACGACGAAGTCCTCCTGGACATCGGCTACAAGACCGAGGGTGTCATCCCCTCCCGCGAGCTTTCCATCAAGAAGGACGTTGATCCTGACGAAGTCGTCGAGGTCGGCGACACCATCGAGGCCCTTGTCGTCACCAAGGAAGACAAGGAAGGCCGTCTGATTCTGTCCAAGAAGCGTGCCCAGTACGAGCGCGCCTGGGGCGACATCGAGAAGATCAAGGAAGCTGACGGCGTCGTTGAGGGCACCGTCATCGAAGCCGTCAAGGGCGGCCTCATCGTCGACATCGGTCTGCGCGGCTTCCTGCCTGCCTCCCTCGTTGAGATGCGTCGCGTCCGCGACCTCTCCCCGTACATCGGCCAGAAGATCAAGGCCAAGATCCTTGAGCTCGACAAGAACCGCAACAACGTGGTCCTGTCCCGTCGCCAGTACCTCGAGGAGACCCAGTCCGAGGTCCGCGAGACCTTCCTGTCCCAGCTCAAGAAGGGCCAGATCCGTGAGGGCGTGGTGTCCTCCATCGTTAACTTCGGCGCTTTCGTCGATCTCGGCGGTGTTGACGGCCTGATCCACGTTTCCGAGCTGTCCTGGAAGCACATCGACCACCCGTCTGAGGTCGTCAAGGTCGGCGACAAGGTCACCGTCGAGGTGCTCGACGTCGATCTCGACCGTGAGCGTATCTCCCTGTCCCTGAAGGCGACTCAGGAGGATCCGTGGCAGCGCTTCGCTCGCACCCACGTTCCCGGCCAGATCGTCAAGGGCAAGGTCACCAAGATCGTCCAGTTCGGTGTCTTCATCTCCGTCGAGGACGGCATCGAGGGCCTGGTGCACATCTCCGAGCTCGCCAACCGTCACGTCGAGAACCCGGAGACCGTGGTCAAGCCGGGCGAGACCGTGTTCGTCAAGGTGATCGACGTCGACCTCGATCGTCGCCGCATCTCCCTGTCCCTCAAGCAGGCCAACGACTCCGTTGACCCGGCTTCCGAGGACTTCGATCCGGCCATCTACGGCATGCCGGCCGAGTACGACGAGCAGGGCAACTACAAGTACCCCGAAGGCTTCGACCCGAACACCAACGAGTGGATCGCTGGTTACGAGAAGCAGCGCGAGGAGTGGGAGTCTCAGTACGCCGCCGCTCACGAGCTGTGGGAGGAGCACAAGGAGTTCGTGGCCAAGGAGCTGGAGAACGCTGCCGAATCCGCAGCCGCCGACGGCCAGGGCCCGAAGGAAGAGAAGCCGGTCGAGGAGACCTCCAACTACTCTTCCGCTGCTCCGGCTACCGGTACCCTCGCCGACTCCGATCAGCTCGCCGCCCTGCGCGACCAGCTGCTCGGCAAGTGAGTTTGCCGCGAAGCTAGCGCTTAGCGTGTAAAGAAACCCGGTCCGATTGGGCCGGGTTTCTTGTGTTTTTGGAGTTATCCGCCAATGACTCCCCTCAGTCTCGCTACGCGAGCCGGCTCCCCTCCCTGAGGGGAGCTGTCGGCGATAGCCGGCCGAGGGGAGCGCCAGCTATCATGGGCACCATGATGCGAATAGGACTGACCGGCGGCATCGCCGCGGGCAAAAGTACGGTGGCGGCGCAACTCAAGCAACTCGGCGCGTTGCATATCGACTACGATGCGCTGGCGCATCAGATCGTCGAACCCGGGGGAGTGGCGCTGCCACAGATCGTCGCCGAGTTCGGTCCTGATGCATTGCTCGCCGATGGCACTATGAACCGGCCATGGATTGCCGATCATGTCTTCGGCGCGAACGCCGCGCCGGGCGCACGTGAACGGCTCGACGCCATCGAGCACCCATTGATCTATGCCGAGGCGGCGCGACTGGAGCATGAGCACCCCGAGGCAGCCATCATCATTCACGACATTCCACTGCTCGCCGAGGTCATTGACGATATTCCATTCGCCTTTGACCATATCGTCACGGTCGAAGCTCCCGTGTGCATGCGGCTCGACCGTATGGTCGAGGAACGCGGCATGAGCCTGGAACAGGCCGAGGCCCGCATCCGCCACCAATCCAGTGAGGAGGAGCGGCGGGCCATAGCCGATATCGTCATCGACTCCACCCATCCATTGCCCGAGATGCTGGCCCAAGTGGGTGAGATATACGCAGGATGGTGCGCAGGTCGCTAAGATGAGGCCCTATGGGATTCAATATCGAGCGCGCGGACAAGCCTTTCGTCGTCAAATCGCCATATAAGCCATCCGGCGACCAGCCGCAGGCCATCGCCGAACTGGCCGAACGCATCGAAAACGGCGAGAATGATGTGGTTCTTATGGGTGCCACCGGTACCGGCAAAACCGCAACCACCGCCTGGCTGATCGAAAAGCTGCAGCGACCGACCCTGATTATCGAGCCCAACAAGACGCTCGCTGCGCAGCTATGCGCCGAATTCCGCGAACTCATGCCGGACAACGCCGTGAGCTACTTCGTGAGCTACTACGACTACTACCAGCCCGAGGCATACATCCCGCAGACCGACACCTATATAGAAAAGGACTCCAACATCAACGACGATGTGGAGCGCCTGCGCCACCAAGCCACCGCAAACCTGCTGACCCGCCGCGACTGCGTGGTTGTGGCCACCGTCTCCTGCATCTACGGCTTGGGTACGCCGGAAGAATACGCCGGTCGCATGCTCTTCCTCAAAGTCGGGCAGGAAATCAACCGCGACGACCTGCTGCGCCAATTCGTGGCCATGCAGTACAAGCGCAACGACATCGCCTTCACGCGCGGCACCTTCCGCGTGCGCGGCGATACGGTCGAAATCATCCCCGTCTACGAGGAACTGGCCGTGCGCATCGAATTCTTCGGCGACGAGATTGACCGCATCTCCACGCTGCACCCGCTGACCGGCGACGAGATCGACGAGGAAAACGAAGTCCACATCTTCCCGGCCTCCCATTATGTGGCCGGCCCCGAACGCATGGAACGGGCGCTCAAAACCATTCGCGAGGAACTCGACGAACGCCTGGCAGAACTGCGCAAACAAGGCAAGGAGCTGGAAGCGCAGCGCCTCAACATGCGCACCACCTACGATCTGGAAATGCTCACCCAAGTTGGCGTGTGCTCAGGCGTCGAAAACTATTCGCGCCACTTTGACGGCCGCGCCGCTGGCACCCCGCCGCACACGCTGCTCGACTTCTTCCCTGACGACTTCCTGCTGGTCATCGACGAATCACACGTCACTGTGCCGCAGATCGGTGCCATGTACGAGGGCGATGCCTCCCGCAAGCGCACGCTGGTCGAACACGGCTTCCGCCTGCCCTCCGCGATGGACAACCGACCACTCAAATGGCCGGAATTCCTGCAGCGCGTCGGCCAGACCGTGTACCTGTCCGCCACGCCAGGCGACTATGAGATGGGACTGTCCGATGGGGTGGTCGAACAGATTATCCGCCCAACCGGTCTGCTGGACCCGAAGATCGACGTACGCCCGGTCAAGGGGCAGATCGACGATCTGCTCGCCGAGATCAAGGCCCGTGTGGCCAAGAACGAGCGCGCGCTGGTCACCACTCTGACCAAGAAGATGGCCGAGGACTTGACCGACTATCTGCTGGAACGCGGCATCAAGGTCGAATACCTGCATTCTGATGTGGATACGTTGCGCCGCGTCGAACTGCTGCGCATGTTGCGCGAAGGCAAGATCGATGTGATTGTCGGTATCAACCTGCTGCGTGAGGGCCTCGATTTGCCGGAAGTATCGCTGGTGGCGATTCTTGACGCCGACAAGGAAGGATTCCTGCGCTCCTATCGTTCGCTCATCCAGACCATCGGCCGTGCGGCCCGAAACGTGTCCGGCACGGTGATCATGTACGCCGACGAGACCACCGAAGCCATGCGGCAAGCCATCGACGAGACTGACCGTCGCCGCGCCAAGCAGATTGCCTACAACCAGGAGCATGGCATCGATCCCAAGCCCCTGATCAAGAAGATCAGCGACGTCAACGACATGCTCGCCAAGGAGGATGTGGACACCCAGACCTTGCTTGAAGGTGGCTACCGCAACGCGGGCAAGGCCGGCAACACGCACCTGGGCGTGCCGGTACTCGATCCCAACGAGGCAGACAAACGCCACGAGGAGATCCTGAAGGCCGGCCTGCCCGCGCAGGACCTCGCCGACCTGATTCGCCAACTGAGCGAACAGATGCACACCGCCGCCGAACAACTCCAGTTCGAACTCGCGGCCCGTCTGCGCGACGAGATCCGAGACCTCAAAAAAGAACTCCGTCAAATGACGGAAGCCAACAAGTAACCAAATTCCCATACCCGAGGCGGGCAGTCAGGGGATGCGTTGTTCGACCGTAAAGACTTGGCCTGAGCGGCCCGGAGCGTGTCGAACAACACATCCCCTGACTGCCTGGCGATCAGCGCTACCGGAACGGCCCCCAAAACCGTCACATACATAAGTTAGTGTAGGGAATCATGGCAGAAACCCCACTCGCATTTGAAATCATCACCTTCGTGGTGCTCGCGTTGTTCTTTATCGTCGACCTGTTCGTCATCGGACGCCGACCGCATGTGCCCTCCACCAAGGAATGCGTGCAGCATATCGCCTTCTTCGTGGTTATGGCGCTGATCTTCGGCGGATGCATCTGGTTCTTCGCCGGCTCCAAGCCCGCCATCGAGTTCTATTCCGGCTGGCTCACCGAATACTCGTTGTCCATCGACAACCTATTCGTGTTCGTCATTATCATGTCGAACTTCGCGGTGCCCAAGCAGATTCAGAAGTATGTGCTGTCCATCGGCATCACCATTGCTTTGATTTTCCGTGGCATTTTCATTCTGATCGGCGCGGCCCTGATCTCCCGCTTCACGTGGGTGTTCTTCCTGTTCGGTGCCTTCCTGATCTACACCGCCGTCAAACTGGTGCTCGGCGGCGATGAAGATGAGGAATATCACGAGAACGGCATCATCCGTAATCTGCGCAAGATCATCAAGATTACCGACGACTACGACGGCGAGAAGCTGCGCACCACCAAGAACGGCGTGCGTTACTGGACCCCGATGCTCATCGTGTTCCTGACCATCGGCACCACCGACGTCATGTTCGCTTTCGACTCGATTCCCGCGATCTTCGGCCTGACCAAGGATCCGTTCCTGGTGTTCACCTCCAACGTGTTCGCACTGCTCGGCCTGCAGCAGCTGTACTTCCTGCTGGGTGCTCTGCTCGACAAGCTCGTCTACCTGCCTGCCGGCCTGTCCGTGGTGCTGGGCTTCATCGGCGTCAAGCTCATCATGGAGGCCCTGCACGGCAATACCTTGCCGTTCATCAACGGCGGCGAAGGCGTCCATTGGGTGCCGGAGGTGCCCACATGGCTGTCGCTGGCTGTGATTGTGCTCGCAATTGGCGGCGCATCCGTGGCTTCCGTGATCAAGATGAAGAGCATGGAAAGCGCTGAAAAGGCCTGAAATCGTTAGAGAATACAACCCTTAAACCCAGTCAACACAACAATGTGAGCGCTCACAACACACCGTGAAGAAAACTTGTCATGAGTCGGCTCGCGCTAGTAGACTGGGTTTCGGCAAATGGGGCAATCGCGCCTCGAACCAAATTGAACAAGAATAGGCAGGCATTCATGCGTAAAGCCAAGATCGTAGACACCATCGGTCCTTCCACCGAGGATTACGACAACCTCCTGAAGCTCGTTGAAGCTGGTATGGACGTTGCTCGTCTGAACCGCTCCCACGGCACCCCCGAGGATCACCTCAAGGTCTACAACAACGTGCGCAAGGCCAGCGAAGCCACTGGTCGCAACGTTGCCGCGCTCGTTGATTTGCAGGGCCCGAAGATTCGCTGCGGTTGGTTCAAGAAGAACGCCGATGGCGAAGACAAGGTTCAGCTGCAGCTCGGCCAGGAATTCGTCATCACCACTGATGACGTCGAGGGCGACGAGCACATCACCTCCACCACCTTCAAGGGCCTGCCGGGCGATTGCCACCCGGGCGACCCGATCCTGATCGATGACGGCAAGGTCCGTCTTGAGGTCACCAAGGTCGAGGGCAACAACGTGTACACCAAGGTCGTCGTGGCCGGTCCTGTGTCCTCCCACAAGGGCATCAACCTGCCGGGCGTCGCCGTCTCCCTGCCGGCTCTGACCGAGAAGGATGAGGCCGACCTGCGTTGGGCCATCCGCACCGGTGCCGACATCATCGCCATGTCCTTCGTGCGTTTCGCCACCGACATCGACCGCGCCCACGAGATCATGGACGAGGAAGGCCGTCGCATCCCGATCATTGCCAAGATCGAGAAGCCGCAGGCTCTGGAGAACCTCGAAGAGATCGTCAAGACCTTCGACGGCGTCATGGCCGCCCGTGGCGACATGGCCGTTGAGTGCCCGCTGGAAGAGGTCCCGCTGGCCACTAAGCGCATCATCGAGCTGGCTCGCCAGTACGCCAAGCCGGTCATCGTGGCTACCGAAGTCCTCGGCTCCATGGTGAACTCCCCGGTTCCGACTCGTGCAGAGGCTTCCGACTGCGCCAACGCCATCCTCGACGGCTCCGACGCCACCATGACCTCCAACGAGACCGCCGTTGGTAAGTACCCGGATGTGACCGTGGCCACCATGGCCCGTATCTCCGGCTACGCCACCGACCACGGCTTCGACCGTATCCCGGAGCTCAAGAACCTTGACATGTCCTCCACCGGCGCTGTCTCCTCCGCCGCTGTGGACCTGGCCGACAAGCTCAACGCCAAGGCCATCGTTGCTTACACCCAGACCGGTGCCACCGTGCACCGCGTCTCCCGTGAGCGTCCGGCCGCCCCGATCTACGGCCTGACCAGCAACGAGCACACCTACCACTGGCTGGCTCTGTCCTGGGGCACCGAAGCCTTCCTGCTCAAGGAGGACTACCACGACAAGTCCCGCAAGGATCTCATGGTCTACACGGACAAGGTCCTCAAGGATGCTGGCAAGGTTGCTGACGGCGACAAGATCGTCATCCTGAGCTCTGCTCAGGGCGATCACCAGCCGGGCCGCACTGACTCCATCTACGTGCACACCGTTGGCGCTTGCGACTGATTTCAGGCTTCTGGTAGCTGCTGACAGCTAGCATATAGCACACGAAAGCCCCCATCCAAAGTGGATGGGGGCTTTCGTTATCTGTTATGTTGCGATTGTGTGGTGATTGCAATGGCCCACAGTCACCGCGGTGATCGAGCGTGGCGATCAGTCGTTGAGATGATCGAGCGTGCCGCTCTTCAGGCGCAAAATGGCGACCATGGTCTTGGCATCCACAATCGTGCCATTGACCACCATCTCATAGGCATCGTCCACCGACACCATACGCACGTCGGAACGCGGAGTCTCCGGGCCGATTTCCTGACGGGAAGCCGGGGTTAGACCGGTGGCGAAGAAGATTGCGGTGTGCTGGGTGGAATAGCTCGGCGTGTTCATAAAACGGGTGAACTGCGTAAGCTTGGTGGCGTCGAAACCGGCCTCTTCGGCCAGCTTGCGCTTAGCTACATCGGTCGGGCGTTCGGACGGGTTGTTGGCGTGACCGGCCGGAATCTCCAACGTCCAACGATGGTTGGCGATGCGATACTGCTCGACCAGCGGAATCATGCCATCATCGGTGACGGCCAGCACAGCCACAGTGTCGCCATTGTTCTCCTGAACAAAGTAGCGTTCAAACGAACCGATTTGATTCGACTCATAGGAGACGTGATCGACATTGAAATAATGCGTCTCCACAATCTGTCTACGGGAAATCTCCTTGACCGGAGAGGGGCGCCAGGGATCGAACTGACGGTAAGTTTCGTTGCTCATAAGCCCTCCTAACAAAAGCGATACATCGAAACTACAGCCCATTGTAAGCGGTGAAACCACGCAGGAGAACGGGCAACACACGGGTGCGCCGTCCGCGATATCGACGTGTTTCGCCTGTTTCACCGGGGGGGAATGGAGGATTGGCGCGTGTCTTGTGTCGCAAGAGTCGAATTGGTATGCTACTCTCTTCAGAGTGCTTTGGCACGCCCTCGTATCCCAATTGGTAGAGGAAGCAGCCTCAAAATCTGCGCAGTGTGGGTTCGAGTCCCACCGAGGGCACTTTAGTTAGGAGTTCGCTGAAATTATTGTGAACCCCATTGTCGGGTAATTCAAGAAAGAGGTTGGCATGGCTGCAAGGAAGAAGTCCGAAGAACCGAGTATCAACATCGATGAGGTGCTGACCGACGAAGAGCTCAAGGCCGTGGCCAATGAAAGCGAACCTGCTGAGCGCAAGGCCAAGCCCGAGGACGGTCCGCGTACCGTTGTCGTGGCCGAGGACGAAGCCGTGAACCGCATGGATCTGGTCGCCATGCTGGAAGACAACGGTTATGAGGTCGTTGGTCAGGCCGCCAACGGCGAGGAAGCCGTGGAACTGACCCGCAAGTACCGCCCTGATGTGGTGTGCATGGATGTCAAGATGCCGCGTATGGACGGCATCACCGCTGCCGGCATTATCTGCGATGAAAACATCGCCCCCGTCGTCATGCTCACCGCATTCTCCCAGACCGATCTGGTGAAGAAGGCCACCGGCGCTGGCGCCATGGCATACGTCACCAAGCCGTACGAGGAATCCAAGCTGCTGCCGACCCTCGAGGTGGCCATGGGCCGTTTCGCCGAGATCAACGATTTGCTGGACAGCGTGGAGCGCAGCGAACGTAAGCTCAAGGAAACCACCGATCAGCTCAAGGAAACCGAAGAGAAGCTCAAGAAGGCCGAAGACACGCTTGAGGAGCGCAAGCTCGTCGACCGCGCCAAGGGTCTGCTGATGGACAAGGCGGACTTCTCCGAGCAGGGTGCCTTCCGTTGGATTCAGAAGACCTCCATGGACCAGCGCATCCCCAAGAAGCGCCTGGCTCAGGCCATCATCGCCAAGTACGGCGGTCCGAAGCCTTCTGATTCGGGCGAACGCTGATTATCGGCGTCGCCGTACTGAGTCGTAAAGCAACACAAACACACTATGGGAGAGGCCAGCGTGACCGTACCCACCAATGAAACATTGCTGGTGGTGGACGGCCACTCGCTGGCCTTCCGTGCATTTTTCGCCCTGCCGGTCGACAACTTCAGCACCTCCAGCGGCCAGGCCACCAACGCCGTCTGGGGTTTTGCCAC
This sequence comes from Bifidobacterium longum subsp. longum JCM 1217, assembly GCF_000196555.1. Taxonomy (NCBI): domain Bacteria; kingdom Bacillati; phylum Actinomycetota; class Actinomycetes; order Bifidobacteriales; family Bifidobacteriaceae; genus Bifidobacterium; species Bifidobacterium longum. Next base: position 799,632 of record NC_015067.1, read on the forward strand.
CATGCTCGCGCAGGTGATCGATGCGGAGAAGCCCGACCATCTGGGCGTCGCCTTCGATGTGAAGGGCGGCACATTCCGCAATGAGATGCTTCCGCAATACAAAGGCACCCGTGAGGCGGCTCCCGAAGAGCTGCTCACCCAGCTGCCATTGATTCAACGCATGCTCACGGCCCTCGGCGTCACCTACATCGAGAAGCCGGGATTCGAAGGCGACGACGTGATCGCCACCCTCGCCACCATGGGAGACAAGGCCGGTTACCACACACTGGTATTGTCCGGTGACCGAGACGCTTTCCAGCTGGTGGATGACAACGTCACCGTGTTGTACCCGGGCCATCACTTCAAAGACCTGAAGCATATGACGCCGCAGTCCATCATCGACAAATACAAAGTCACTCCCGCACAATATCCGGATCTGGCGGCACTCCGAGGCGAAACCGCCGACAATATTCCCGGTGTGCCCGGCGTAGGCGACGGCTTTGCGGCCAAGTGGATCAACCAATTCGGTTCCCTCGACGGCATTTGCGAGCACGCCGATGAAATCGGCGGCAAAAAAGGCGAATCACTGCGGGCCAATATCGACCAGGTCAAACTCAATCGCAAAGTCAACGCACTGGTACGAGACGTCGATCTAGGCGTCGATATCGAGGATCTGACATTCGGCACCGTGGACGTGGCACAGATCGACGCCCTGTTCAAGGAGCTTGAATTCGGACCTCGCACCAAGAGTCGTGTACTGAAAACCTTCAATACCGGGGCCAAGGCATCCAACACATCCGGAGCTGGCGAGTCTACGAATAATGAGCAGAACGAGCAGGATAGCAGCCTCGATCTGAACCTGCCGGAACCCACGAGCATCACTGCTCCGGAGCAGTTCGACGAATGGGTCAAGGCCCATCGCGTCGAAGTCAAGGTTCCCGGTGAAATCGCCGATTTCACGGTTTCCGACTATGGCGGTGGCTCGCAGCGGCATGCCATCTGCGGCGACGCGGTCGGCCACGCTTGGACCGTGGCCGCATGGGGCGACGAAAGGCCGGGGCGTGCCACGGCACAAGCCATTGCCGTGGCCACGGCAACATCAGCGGCCATAGTGCCCCTTCCAATCACCGATACCCTGCGAGCACAGCTTGCGCGGTTCCTGAAAAGCGAACACTCCCGCACCATCGTGCATGGGTATAAAGAATTGCTGCATCTTTTGGGCGCGGTCGATCTTGACATGGACCTGCCGATGTTCGACACCAAGCTTGCCGGGTATCTGGCCCAACCGGATTTCCATGCCGATAGCCTCAAGCAGGCGGCCGAGCACTTCCTCGACATCCACTTCACCGAAACCGAACAGCCTTCGCAAGGCACGTTGGACTTCGACGACGATCAGGTCGAAGAAGATCCGAACGAACATCGTCTGCGTGATTTGGCCATTATCCGCAGCCTCGCCGTCACGCTCGGGCCGATTATCGACGAGCGTGAACAATGCTGGCTGATGCGCGCGATTGAACTTCCTGTTTCCCGCGTGCTGCACGGCATGGAGCACACAGGAGCCAAAGTCGATAGCGTTCGACTCGTCTCCATGCGTGACCAGTTTGCCGCCGAGGCTCGCCAAGCGCAGGAAATGGCTTGGGAGTATGCCGGCACCGAAATCAACCTGCAAAGCCCCAAGCAGCTGCAGAAGGTGCTGTTCGAAGATATGGGTTTGAAACCCACCAAACGCACCAAGTCCGGCTCATACACCACGAATGCGGCCGCATTGCAGGATCTGTATGTCAAATCAGTGGACAATGAGCGGGCCAACGGTTTCCTCGGAGCGTTGCTGCGCCATCGCGAGATCAACAAGCTCAAGCAGATCGTCCAAACGCTGATCGATGCCACCAACACATCAGATGAGCGCATCCACACCACTTTCGAGCAAACCGTTGCCGCCACCGGCCGATTGAGCTCCGTGGATCCGAACCTGCAGAACATCCCCAATCGGAACGCCGCCGGCCGTGAGATTCGTGGCGTGTTCGTGCCGGGGGAGGGGTACGAGGCCCTGATGAGCTGCGATTACTCACAGGTCGAGCTGCGCATTATGGCTGATCTGTCCGATGATGAGGCGCTGATCGAAGCGTTCCGCTCCGGAGCCGACTTCCACAAATACGTGGCCTCGATGGTCTACAAGCTGCCGGTCGACCAGATCACCGGCGACCAGCGCAGCCACGTAAAAGCCATGAGCTACGGATTGGCCTATGGTCTGAGCACGTATGGTCTTGCCCAGCAACTCAAGATCGCGCCACGTGAAGCGGAAGCGTTGAAAAACCGGTATTTCGATACCTTCGGCAAGGTGCACGATTACCTTGAATCGCTGGTGGCCAATGCCCGAGAGAAGGGGTATACGGAAACCATTTTCGGACGGCGTCGCTACTTCCCGGCCCTGCATTCGACCAATCGTGTTGCGCGTGAGGCCGCCGAACGCGCGGCACTCAACGCACCGATTCAGGGATCCGCCGCCGACATCATGAAGATTGCGATGATTCGCGCCGAACAGACCTTGGCCGAGGCTCACGTCAAGAGCCGTATCATTCTGCAGATTCACGATGAACTGGTAGTGGAAATCGCGCCGGGAGAAGGCGACCAGGTCACCGAACTGGTGCGCAACGCCATGGAACACGCCGTCGACCTTGCCGTGCCGCTGGACGTATCGTGCGGCATCGGTTCCGACTGGCAACTCGCTGCACACTGACAATTTCTAGCTCCCCTCGGGTGAGGGGGCTGAGCCGTTGAGCAAACAGTCCAGTGGATTGTTTGTAGGCGAAGGCGAGCCGATAGTCGAGCAATGAAGAGCACGAGCATGGCTTGTCCGCAATTGCAGAATGAGTCCCTTGCCGCAATAGCCCACTACAATGGGACATATGCCGAATCTCAAGCAAGTCATCGACGTTCTCGAGACCCTGTACCCATTGCGCTACGCCGAAGAATGGGATGAGCCGGGCCTCATTGTCGGAGATCTGAGCCACGACGTGCACCGCATCGTGTTCGCCGCCGACCCGACCTCCGCCATCATTGACAAGGCCATCGCTACTGGCGCGGACCTGCTCATCACCCATCACCCGTTGTTCTTCCGTTCCGTACACGAGACGAGCGGACTCGGTTTCCGGGGCGACATCGTCCGCAGACTCTACCAGCACGGCTGCGGGCTGTGGGTAGGGCACACTAATGCCGACGCTGCGTATCGCGGCGTGGGACAGGCGGCGGCCGACTACTTCGGACTCATCGACCAGAAACCACTCGTGCCGATTGACGATGCAAACGCCTCTCATCCGGTCGGCTTGGGGCGTGTGGGTCGTTTGCCGAAGCCTGTTGCCCTGAAGGATTTCGCTCAGCGTGTATTCGACGAAGTGTCCGATCATGGCATGACCACCGCGCTCGGCATCCAGGTATGCGGCGATTCGGACACTTTTGTTCAGTATGTGGCCATTCTGCCTGGCTCCGGGGACTCCCTGTTCAACGAGGTGCGTGCCACCGGTGCGGACGTGTACGTAACCAGCGATTTGCGTCACCACCCGGTGACCGACGCCATCGAACAAGCCCGGTATGAAGCCCGTATGAGGTCCCAAGGCATCATGCTCGGCCATGGAATGGCGGGGGAGAGCCATGTGCGTCCCTGCTTCATCAACACCCCTCATGCCGCCATCGAATCCATGTGGTTCAACTACGCGATCGATGACGTGCCAGCCGCCATCGAACAAGCGACCGGAGCAAGGCCTGAAGTCGAGTGGTTCCACGACACGACCGATCCATGGACGCTGTCCATTACCGCGCATCGAGATTAAGACGCTATAGTAACGTGGCAAAAACGTTTTTTCCGAGGAGATGACATGTTTGGCGGAAGCAAGCAGGAACAACTGGAGCATCGGCTCGACCATAAGCTGAACGCCTCCTCGGACGGCATCGACATGGACGTGCCCGCCAAAGTGATCAGTAGCGAAACCGTTTATACCGGGCGTATCTTCCATGTGGACGACATGCGCATCGCTCTGACCGACAAGCAGGGCAAGGAACACGAGATCGGCCGCCAGGTGCTGCGTCACGCCCCCTGTGTGGTCATGCTCGTGCACGACATGTCCACCGACCGCTACCTCATCGAACGCGAATACCGCGCCGGATCGGACATGTTCGCCTACGGGCTTCCCGCCGGACTGATGGACGAGGGCGAGGACATCATGGACGCGGCCCTGAGGGAACTGGCCGAGGAAACCGGCGTGGTGCCGGACCGTGACACCATGGGCGTTGACTTCGTAGGTGATTTCTACTCGTCCGAAGGCATGACCGACGAACTGGCCCACATCATGGTGTTGCATTTGGGCCCGTTCAGGCGGGAGCAGCGCCATTTCGATGCGGACGAGCATGTGGAATCCGCGTGGATTCCGTGGAGCGACCTTGCCGCCACGCGCATCACCTCATCCAATTCGATGATCGCCATCCAGCATGAGGCGTTACGCAGACTCATCGCCAGGAACTCCGACAAAGATAAGCCGTCGCTGTTCTCCTGACGTTCAACTCCCCGGCACATCACTGACACAAAAAAAGTGGGATACTGAAAACTATGCAGATCAGACCTGGATCAATGTATCCGCTGGGCGCCAGCTATGACGGCGCCGGTGTGAACTTCGCGCTGTACTCACAGGTTGCGCAGAAAGTCGAACTATGCCTGTTCGACGAGCACGATGTGGAAACACGCATCGAAATGACCGAACGGAACTCGTACGTATGGCATAACTACATTCCCGGCCTCCATCCTGGCCAGCGTTACGGCTACCGCGTCTACGGTCCCTATGACCCGGTGCACGGCCTCAGATGCAACCCCAACAAACTGCTGCTTGACCCGTATGCCAAGGCCATTGAAGGTAATATCGACGGCGACGAAAGCCTGTTCTCATACTGGTTCAAGAGCCCGGACGACAACTCGGCGATGAACGACCTTGACTCGGCCGCCCACACCATGAAGTCGGCCGTCATCAACCCCTACTTCGATTGGGGCAACGACCAGCATCCGTACATCTCGTACCACGATTCGGTGATCTACGAGGCGCACGTGCGCGGCATGACCAACCTCAACATGGACGTGCCGCCGGACATCCGCGGCACCTACGCCGGCCTGGCCTATCCGAGCGTCATCGAATACCTGAAGAAGCTCGGCATCACCGCCATCGAACTCATGCCGATCCACCAGTTCGTCAACGACTCCTTCCTGCAGGAGAAGGGCCTGTCGAACTACTGGGGCTACAACACCATCGGCTTCTTCGCGCCGCACAACGCCTACTCCTCCTCCGGGGAACGCGGCGAGCAGGTCAACGAATTCAAGTCCATGGTCAAGGCCTACCATCGCGCCGGCATGGAAGTCATCCTCGACGTGGTGTACAACCACACCGCCGAAGGCAACCATATGGGCCCCACCCTGAGCTTCAAGGGCATCGACAACGCCTCCTACTACCGACTGGTGGAAGGCGACCAGCAGCACTACTTCGACACCACCGGCACTGGCAACTCGCTGCTCATGCGCTCGCCGCACGCGCTGCAGTTGATTACCGATTCGCTGCGCTACTGGGTTACTGAAATGCACGTCGACGGCTTCCGCTTCGATCTGGCCGCCACGCTGGCACGCCAGTTCCAGGAGGTCGACAAGCTGTCCGCGTTCTTCGACATCGTGGAGCAGGACCCGATCATCTCGCGCGTCAAGCTCATCGCCGAACCGTGGGATCTGGGCTCCGGCGGCTATCAGGTGGGCGGCTTCCCGTCCAGCTGGTCCGAATGGAATGGCCGCTACCGCGACACCGTGCGCGACTTCTGGCGCTCGCAGCCCTCCACGTTGCCCGAATTCGCCTCGCGCTTGATGGGCAGCTCCGACCTGTATCAGGTCAACGGCCGCCGACCGGTGGCGTCCGTGAACTTCATCACCGCGCATGATGGTTTCACAATGAACGACCTGGTCAGCTACAACGAAAAGCACAACGAAGCCAATGGCGAGGGCAATCGCGACGGCGAGAGCAACAATCGCTCTTGGAATTGCGGCGTTGAAGGCCCGACCAATATTCCGGACGTCAACGACTTGCGTCAGCGTCAGATGCGCAACATGTTCGCCACGTTGCTGTTCAGCCAGGGTATCCCGATGATTTGCGGTGGCGACGAAGTGGCCCGCACCCAGCAGGGCAACAACAACGCCTACTGTCAGGACAACGAGATCTCCTGGACCAACTGGCATCTTGACAAAGGACGCAAGGAACTGCTCGCCTTCGTTTCCAAACTCATTCATCTGCGTTTGGATCATCCGGTGTTGCACCGCCGTCGCTTCTTCACCGGCCGTGAGCCCGGCGACGATTCGAACACGATTCCGCAGGTCGAATGGTTCGACCACACCGGCTCGATCATGGATATGGACGACTGGCAGAACACGCATGCGTTCTCCATGATGATCTATCTGAACGGTTCGGATATCCCGGAGGTCGACTGGTACGGCAACCGGATGGTCGACAATGACTTCATCCTGATCTTCAACGCGCATTACGAGCCGATTATGTTCACCCTGCCGGATGAGCGATACGGCCGCAAATGGCAGCTGGTCGTGGATACGCACAACCCGAATGAGCCGGCGCTGAGCTATGAGGCGGGCTTCATGATCACCGCCCAGTCCCGCAGCTTCCTCATGCTCATGAGCGCCAAAAAGCCCAAGAAGCCCATGGGCCTATAACCAGACCGAATTTAAGCTCCCTCTGACGAGGGAGCTCCCGGTGTAGCCGGGTGAGGGAGAGACCGCAGCAAAGCCGCGAACTCCTACTCGCGCCCCTTACGCTCCTCCACGAGCCGAGCATCGACATGATGCCGAGGACTGCATGTCGGCGCTGTTGCCAAACCTCAAGCGGTGGCGGCGTCAGGATGAGATCGATGCGGTGGCGGAGGGGAAATGACCCAAATGAGCGATGGCATTCGACTATAAAAAGGAATAAAAAAGCCCTACATTCCAGTCGGGAGTAGGGCTTGTGGTCGGGCTAGCCGGATTTGAACCGGCGACATCCTGCTCCCAAAGCAGGCGCGCTACCAAACTGCGCTATAGCCCGATACGCCATTAAGGCACAAGAAATCATTATAAACGACGCTGGATACATTGCGTGTCGAGCATATGAATTCAAAAAGGTTCTGGATTCTCTTGCATATGAGCGGCATCTTTATTCAATGATGCTCTACAACGACTAGGTTTGAATCTGCATCTGCTATTTCAGTTTAATTCAGTAACAGCATTCATGGGGATGTTGCGAGTCGTCACGTGTTTTGGCATAACAAGCAGTGCTTTGGCCCGCAAGGGCGAGGCTCCAAGTCGCCGGGGGGGGGGTATTCCCCCGGCATTCCTTTTCCTCCAACGTTGTCAGGAGCCCATTTGAGCGAATTGAGCATCTTCGTGGACGAATCTGGCGAGTGAGGTAAGCTGTCCGAATACTATCTCATCACATTGGTGCTTCACGTCCAGTCCGATTCTGTAGCGGAACATATTGATAAGTATGAACGCCATCTGGCTGATTCCGGCTTGCCTGATATTCCATTCCATGTTTCAGATTTTCAGTAGAATGGCGACAGACAAATCCCGCTGGCTTGCTAGTAAAGCGTTGTCCTCGGGGAGGGTTTTGTTTGTTATTGAAAGATAACGCGGCATCGAATAGATAGGGGAGGTCCGGCATGGGACGTCATCAGCGCGCAGAAGCCTCCGGACTCATCTCCTTCTTGATTTGCGCCGTCGTCGGCGCGGTATCGATGAACCTGTACATGGAATACGCGCCGGCCATCTGGCAGCTGACGCAACGCCGATTCATGGTATGTTCGGGCATCGTGGCGGCATGCGGTGTCATTTCCTTCATTATTGGCTATGCGCGTAAATCACGTTCATTGAACCTCAAACATGGTTGGTTTGCACCGATTCGTCGCATTTTCGAAATCGTCGCCCTTTCGGTGGTGTATGCCTCGACCATCTTCCTGTCGTCCTTCGCCCTCATCGGTGCGGCCAACGATATGATGGGCAATGCCATTTTCTCCGGCTATATTTCCAGCGTCTGCGCCGCCTTTGCCGGCGTGGTGGGGTACATGACCTTTGTACAGGCGGAGATGATGAACGCCAAAACCATTGCCAGCCTGTTGCCGTTCTTCGTCATCTCCGGCGTGGTCACCGCCGGCATGACCACCGACGACCCATACTGGTATCACAACAACTTTTCGCAGCTTGGTGACAGAACCACGTTCGCGGCCCGTATGTTCAACTCCACGCTGATTCTTGCCGGCACGTGCATCATCATCGTCAGCTACTTCGCCATCTCCGAATTGGTGACCACCGAACGGCTACAGCGCCTCTGGCACGACCGCACCAACAGAGATCCGAATCGCGGCTACGAAATCCCACATTTCATGCTGCGCATCTCCATTCTGTCCTTCCTGCTGATGGTGGCCGGCCTGGCATTCATCGGCATCGGCGTGTTCCGGTACACGCCACACAATCTCTTGCACAATATATGCGCCAAAGGCCTGCCGTTCGTCATGCTGCTGCTGTTCGTGCTCCTGCCATGGCTTGCGCCACGCCTGTCCAAAACAGTGATGGTGGCCTCCGACCTGACCGCGCTCGTATGCGCTGCATTCTGGGTCAATATGATGATGGGTCACAACACCCTCACCAATGTGGAGGCGTTGGCTGGTCTGGCGTTCCTAGGCTGGTTCATCGTGTTCTCGCGCCAGATCGCCGCCATCGAGGCCGACCGCGTGGCCGCCCAGCTGCTGCACGCGCAGGCCATCGAAGGCGGACTGGAGGAAGCATCCACCGAGCCCGCACAGCAGATTGAATCCCGCATCGCCGCCGACCGTTGATAGATATCTCGTTCATTAGGTCGATTTGTCGTTCATTTGGTAGGTTCGGTGTCCTACGCCATGTTGGGATCGCGCCATTTCAAAGGTGGGTGCGGAGGCTGACCTACCAAATGAACGACAAATCGACCAAATGAATGACAGCGGACGCTCTGAAGCCTCCAAATACTGATAGATTTGGCCTTATGACTGAACAACTCACGAATCTCTGGCCTGCCCCGCTCGCCACACAGCCGTTGAACGCTACGGTAACGGTGCCGGGCAGCAAGTCCCTATCCAACCGCTACCTGATTCTCGCCGCCCTCGGCAGCAAGCCCGTTACTCTGATTGGCCTGCTGCGTTCGCGCGACACGGACCTTATGATGGGTGCCCTCGAAGCCCTCGGTGTCCGCTGCGACGTGGATTCCGCAACCGACACCACCGTAACGGTTACTCCTCCCGTATCCGGCCGATTCCATGGCAACGTCAATGTGTTCTGCGGACTGGCCGGCACGGTGATGCGTTTCGTGCCCGGCCTTGCCCTGTTTGCAGATGGCCCAGTGAATTTTGATGGCGACGAACAGGCTTATGCACGCCCGATGAAGCCGGTGCTTGACGGTTTGGAACAGCTGGGTGCAACGGTTGATTACCACGGCGAGGTTGGCCGTCTGCCGTTCACTATTACGCCGCCTGCAACCTTGCCGTCTGCCCAGGCGCAGGTCAGCATCGATTCGTCCGGTTCTTCCCAGTTCATCTCCGGCCTGTTGCTGATTAGTTCCAAACTGCCTAGCGGTCTGCACCTCGCGCACACGGGGGAGAAGACCCCGAGCCTACCGCACATTCGCATGACTGTGGCTGATGTGACCGGTGCCGGCGGTGCGGTTGAGGCCGACGAATCCGCCCGCACATGGACGGTTGAACCGCGCGCAATGCAACTGCCGAGCAAGGTGACCGTTGAGCCCGACCTGTCGAACGCGGCGCCATTCCTCGGCGCGGCATTGATCGCCGGCGGCACGGTCCGGGTGCCTCATTGGCCTGAGACCACCACCCAGCCGGGTGGTTTGTTGCCGGGCTATCTGGAACAGATGGGTGCCAAAGTATCGTTCCCGACAATCGATGGCGTGCGCTATTGCGAGGTGACCGGTGACGGCACCGTGCATGGGCTGGGTACGTTCGATTTGACGGCGGCCGGGGAGATTGCGCCCTCGTTGGCGGCGATTCTGGTGTTTGCTGATAAGTCGACAGACATGGTTGGTATTGGTCACTTGCGCGGCCACGAAACGAATCGTCTGGAGGCATTGGTCAACGAGATTCGTCGTGTTGGGGGAGCGGCTGAGGAATTGCCTGATGGATTGCGTATCGAACCGGTGCCGGCGGAGACGTTGCACGGTGCCGTGATGGAAACCTATGCTGATCACCGTATGGCCACGTTCGCCGCGATGCTGGGGCTGCGTATTCCCGATATCGAGGTCATCAACGTGGCCACCACGCGCAAGACCTTGCCTGATTTCGTCGGTATGTGGAGCGGCATGCTGAGGCAGTAAGGGGTCCTGTGTTCTGGTGGACCCCCCTCAGTCCGCCGGAGGCGACTGAGGGGGAGTATGACGCAGGGGTAGGGGTCTCATGACCATATACGAATGGGGGCTGATTCCAATCGGAATCAGCCCCCATAGTGTTGCAACTAGAGATTGGTGAGATGCCTAACGGCGGTTACTTACTTGGCGAAGGTGTTGCCGTAGGTGTCGGTGCCGGCTTCGGCGATTGCGGCGGACTTGCGGGCGATGGCCAGCTCTTCGTTCGTCGGAATCACGGCGATGATCACGGAGGAGTCCGGAGTGGAGATGATGCGCGGTTCCTTGGAGCGGGTGGCGTTCTTCTCCTCGTCCAGCTTGACGCCGAACGGAGCGAGCTTGTCGCACACCATCTTGCGGACCACGTCGTCGTTCTCGCCCACGCCAGCGGTGAAGGTGATCACGTCGCAGCCACCCATCTGGTAGGTGTAGTTGCCGATGTAGCTGACGATGCGGTGCACGTAGACATCCAGAGCCAGCTTGGCGTCCTCATTGCCCTCGGACACCAGACGGTGAACCTCACGCAAATCGCCATAGCCGGTCATGCCCATCATGCCGGAACGCTTGTTGAACAGGGCGTCAAGCTCGTCCACGTTCATGTGGGCGTTGCGGATCAGGTGGAAGACCACAGCCGGGTCGATGTCACCGGTACGGCCGCCCATCATCAGGCCCTCAAGCGGGGTCAGACCCATGGAGGTCTCAACCGGCTTGCCGGAGACTTCAGCGGAAGCGGAAGCGCCGTTGCCGATGTGCAAAACGATCTGCTTCAGGCCTTCAGCCGGCTTGCCGATGACGTCCGGCACCACGGAGGAGATGTACTCGTGGGAGGTGCCGTGGGCGCCGTAGCGGCGGATGTGGTACTGATCGGCGATTTCCTTGTTCAGCGCGTAGGTGCTGGCGGCCTTCGGCAGCTGGAAGAAGAAGGAGGAATCGAAGACGAAGATCTGCGGAACGTCCGGCAGCAGGGAGCGCATGACTTCGGCGCCCTTGGCCTCCGGTCCGTTGTGCAGCGGGGCGAGCACAGCCAGATCCTTGACCTGGTTGATGGTCTTGTTGGTCACGAGGGCCGGCTTCGGGAAGATGGAGCCACCCTGCACCACACGGTGGCCGACGGCGACAATGCCAGCCTCAGACAGGTTCGGGCCGTACTCCTCGAAGAAGCCGAGCACGCGCTTCAGACCCTGCTCGTGGTCGTGAATCGGCTCTTCAAGCTCGTGCTTTTCGCCGTTGTACTCGTGCTTGTAGTGGCCGTCGACCGGCTCACCGATCTTCTCGACGAGGCCGGAAGCGAGGCCTTCGCCGGATTCGAGATCAACCAGCTGGTACTTGATCGAGCTGGAGCCGGAATTGATGACAAGGACGGTTTTCGCCATTATGGGCATCCTCCATTGTGATTGAATGTTCCCGTGAGACACGGGTTACCGTTGATTAGATTACTCGTTGCTTGCTACAAAAAAGGCATTACGGTGGCTCCCGCTGGCGGGAGCCACCGGGAGCCAAGCCGGGCTCACTGCGCTTCGATGGCGGTGAGGGCGATGGTGTTGATGATGTCCCGCACCAGAGCACCACGGGACAGGTCGTTTACCGGCTTGTTGAGACCCTGCAGCACCGGGCCGATGGCCAAGGCGCCGGAGGAGCGCTGCACAGCTTTGTAGCCGATGTTGCCGGCGCACAGGTCCGGGAAGACGAACACGTTGACGTGTCCAGCCACATCGTTGCCCTTGGCCTTGGTGGCGGCTACGGTGGGGGACCAAGCGGCGTCGAACTGGATGGAACCGACCACCGGCAGATCCGGAGCCTTCTCCTTGAGCAGCTTGGTGGCTTCCTCGACCATGTCCACGTCCGGTCCCTTGCCGGAACCGAGGGTGGAGTAGGAGAGCATACCGACCTTCGGGTCGATGCCGAAGGCACGTGCGGTCTCGGCGGACTGCAGCGCGATTTCGGAAAGCTGCTCGGCGTCCGGGTTGAGGTTGATGGCGCAGTCGGAGAACACGGCCACATGGTCCTTGAAGCACATGAGGAATGCGCCGGAGACCAGCTTCTGGCCGGGCTTGGTCTTGATGACCTGCAGGGCCGGGCGCACGGTGTTGGCGGTGGAGTTCACGGAGCCGGAGACCAGGCCGTCGGCGTAGCCGAGCACCACGAGCATGGTGCCGAAGTAGCTGGCGTCGGTCAGCTGCTTGCGGGCCTGCTCCTCGGTCATGCCCTTCTTGGCACGCAACTCGCACAGCTTGGCGACCATGGGCTTCAGCACGTTCTCGTCGTCCATAGCCTGGAAGCGGGCGCGATCCAAGTAGTTCAGGCCCAGTTCCTTGCCGCGAGCCAGAATGGCGTCCTTGTTGCCCACGATGATGAGGTTCACGATCTCGCGCTCAAGCAGGTAGTCGGCCGCCTTGATGATGCGGTCCTCCTCGCCTTCGGGCAGCACGATGGTCTTCTTGTTGCTCTTGGCCTTGCCGAGCAGGCCGAACTGGAAGGCGTACGGGGTGATGGGCGCGGTGACGTCCACATCGAGCGCGGCGAGCACTTCATCGGTGGGAGCGTTCTTACGGAAGGCCTCCAGCGCCAGATCCTTGGTGGATTCATCGGTGAACGGCACCTGCGGAAGAGTCCAGACCGGCAGGCCGTACTTGGCGAGGGTCTCCTTAACGGAGAAAGCGTGGCGCGGCTCGCATCCGGTCACGAAGATGCCGAGCACCTTGTTGCCAGCGGCCTCCATGCCCTCGATGGACAGCTTGACGGTCTCGTCGAGCTCGTGCGGCCAACGGTTGATGGTGCACACGGCTAGGAACACGCCGGCCTTCAGATCAGCGGCGACATTCGCGTCGAATTCATAGCTGGTCGGATCGTTGACGTGGGACTTGTCGGTGCCCACGATCAGGGCGGCGTCCGCGCGGGAAACGTCCATGGCATCGTTGAACGCGCCGACGATATCGCCACGGGCGGTGTTCTTATCTTCGCGCACCTTGTGCACATCGAGGCCGGTGGACAGGGCCACGCCGAGTCCGGCATTGGAGGCGGCGAGTAGGATCGGGGTGAATTCGTCATGGTTGGACACAGCAGGGCGGAACACCATGGTCTTGTACTTGGAAGTCAATGCGTTGAGCATGCCGTAAGCGACGACGTTGCGGCCATTGGCGCCTTCAGGGCTGGCGATATATACACGGGTGACGGTCACGATGTTTTTGTCTCCTTTGATGATCAACACGATAGGGACCACACCTCATTGTAGTGGCGATTACTGTTATCGCTCACGCCGGTGTCGCGCCAATCGGAAGCGTCCCCTTTGCGACGCTTTCCGGGGAATGTTGCGCAAAACCCCAAAAGTCGGCCGATAGGCCAGAAAACGAAAAAGGCCGGTGCGTGAAGCACCGGCCTCGATTGTGGAGCTAGGGGGATTCGAACCCCCGACCCTCTCCATGCCATGGAGATGCGCTACCAGCTGCGCTATAGCCCCGAGTGAAGCTATCCGATTCATGGGAGTCGCAAGACCCGCCATGAACCAGCGGAGAAACCACCATATCGCCTGACTTGATGGCTTCGTCGTGGAGCTAGGGGGATTCGAACCCCCGACCCTCTCCATGCCATGGAGATGCGCTACCAGCTGCGCTATAGCCCCGTTTTCAGTTGTTGGCCCGTTGTTTGGACCTCGTATACATTACGACGAGATGTCGATTCTGGCAAAAGCCGGCGTGTCGCCAAATGGCAAAAGTGGGATTTGGCGACACTTTTTGGCTTGTTTCCGCCATTATTCAGGCATTGGGTTATTCAATTACTGCTTGAACGGTTTTTCGAATACACTGAACCTGTTGGCTCAGCAGGGGAGCCGTGACACGATCAGCGTTCGCGTTCCCACTCGTCGGTGTCGGCGATGGCCGGACCGTGATTGTAGTCCAGCAGACGCCAGCGCACAGTGCCATCGGGATTGTCCATCGGCACCAAGCGCACCCAGTGCGCATTACGCAATGAAACCACCGTGGAAAAGGTCGGATCGATTGCAGAAATGCCCAACAGGGTCTGCAATGTCTGCGCAATCCATGCGCCGTGCGAGAACACGAACAGGTCCGTGTCGTCTCCGGCACGCGTGGACCAGTCCTCAAGAGCCTCCACGCCGCGCTTGCCCACAGCTTCCTTGGGCTCGGCTCCATACTTCAGCTCGCCGCCCCGAGACTCCATCCAGGAACGGAAGTCCTCGGGGTAGCGTTCGGCCAGTTCGGCCACGGCATGGCCATCCCAATCACCGAAGCTGCGTTCACGGACGCGACGATCATCGACGGGCTCGATTCCACCCAATACGTCGGCGAAAGCTTGCGCGGTGGCGTGCGCACGCTTCAAATCGGAGCAGACAATGAACCGGTGGTTGATTTCCGGCCGACGATCGACGTACAGGCTTTTCAAGGCCGCGGCGGTCTGCTTGACCTGCCATTCACCCACGGCGTCCAGCGGAATGTCGACCTGGCCTTGGAGCTTGTGAGCGGCGTTGTAGGAGGTACGTCCATGACGGATAAGGAAAACGGAACGAACATGATTGGTCATAGTGACGATCCTTTCGGTTCCAGTGAGGAAACAGGAAAAAGGGAGGGCTGCCTGGTGCCGTCAATGACGTTCGGCAACAGGCAGCCCGACACGCGAATATCAGCGAATATCAGCGAATATCAGCAAGTATCAGCGTTACGCGATTCGCACGTTACGCGGTGGTGACGGCAGCATCTTCCGCATGCTCCGCCGTTTCCGGGTGTGCGAGTTCAAGATCGATGGCCGGGCAGTCGCGCCAGAGTCGTTCGAGCCCGTAGAATTCGCGCGATTCCTCGTGCATGACATGAACCACGAAATCACCGTAGTCAAGCAGCACCCACTGGCCCTCGGTCAGGCCCTCGCGAGAGCGCGGCTGACGGCCGGAGCACTTAAGGAACAGGTCCTTTTCGATTTCCTCGGCCACGGCCAGTACCTGACGCTCGTTGGAGGCGCCGGCGATCATCATGATGTCGGTGATGCCGAGCAGGTCGGCTACGTCGAAGGCCACGATGTCGGTGGCCTTGATACGGTCTGCGGCCTCGGCGGCCACGCGGACGGCGTTGATGGAATCCTGAAGTGCGGGCATGGTTCAGCGCTCCCAGGCGGGCTTCCAGCCCTCGACGTTGTGCTGCGTGTTCTCGGAGTAGACCATCGTGTCGCTCGGCACGGCGTGGCGCACCACGGAGCCGGCGCCGGTGGTCACGTTGTCGCCGACCTCGACCGGGGCCACGAACAGGTTGCCGGCGCCCACATGGCAGCCGGAGCCGATGGTGGTGCGATTCTTGTGCACACCGTCATAGTTGGCGGTGATGGTGCCGCCGCCGATGTTGGTGTGGTCGCCGAGCTGGGCGTCGCCCACGTAGCTCAGGTGCGGCACCTTGGTGCCGTTGCCGATGTGCGCCTTCTTCATTTCGACGAACGCGCCGGCCTTGGCATCCTTGCCGAACTCGTTGCCCGGGCGCAGGTAGGTCCACGGGCCGATGTTCGTGCGTGCGCCGATGTGCGATTCCTGCACGCGGGAACGCTCGACCACGGCACCTTCGTCCACGGTTGCGTCAATGAGGGTGGTGTACGGGCCGACGATGGCGTCCTCGCCGACCACCGTGTGGCCTTGCAGGAAGGAACCGGGCAGGATGGTGGCGTCGCGGCCGATCTGGACATCGTCCTCGATCCAAGTGGTTTCCGGGTCAAGAATGGTCACGCCATCGCGCATCCAGCGCTCGCAGACGCGGCGGTTGTAGGTCTTGGACAGCGCGGCCAGCTGCACGCGGTCGTTCACGCCTTCGACGGTGAGCGGATCCGGAGCAGCGAACGCGCCGACTTTGCCAGCGGCCTTGGCGGTTTCCAGCGCGTCGGTCAGATAGAACTCACCCTGCGCGTTGTTCGACTTCAGTCCGGCGATTGCCTCGGTAAGCACGGAAGCCTCGAACACGTAGACTGAGGTGTTCACTTCCTGCACGGCGAGTTCGCTGCGGTTGGCGTCTTTCTGCTCGACGATGCGCAGCACGTTGCCTTCGCGATCGCGGATGATGCGGCCGTAGCCGGTCGGGTCATCGAGGATGGTGGTGAGCACGGTGGCGCCGTTGCCGGAGGCGGTGTGGAATTCGACCAGACGGTGCAGCGTCTCGCTGTCGAGCAGCGGCATGTCGGAGGCGGCGATCAGCACCGGGCCATCGACCTTGCCAGCCTCGGTGAGCTGCGCCATTGCGCACTGCACGGCGCGGCCGGTACCGGGAATGTCGTCCTGGTTCACGATGGTGACCTGCTCGTCATAGGAGCGGGCGGCTTCGGCGACGCGCTCGGCCTGGAAGTGCACGACCACGGCCAGCGTGTCGGGATTCAGGGCGGCCACCGAATCCATGACCCTGTTCAGGAAGGTCTTGCCTGCAAAAGTATGCAGCACCTTCGGCTTGTTGGAACGCATGCGGGTACCCTCGCCGGCTGCGAGGACGATGGCTGCGGATAATGCCATAACTGACGTATTCCCTTCGATCGGAATGTCTATTGAGGGTGGAAACACCTCAAAACAATAGACGGCCGCCCGGATGTCGAGCGGCCGTCAGCCGTTCCCCCACCTGGACTCGAACCAAGACAAAGGGTTCCAAAGACCCGTGTGCTGCCATTACACCATGGGGGAGTCGTGGGCTTTCGGCCCACAAGTGTTCATTTATACCATATTGTCGGTATTTACCGAAAGACTACGCCATGTCGCGTCTCGCATCGTGTGCTTTCCTTGAACAAACACGCACGTGATCAGGCGAACAGGAAGCCTTGACCGTGGTGCTCGGGGTAGGTGTCGAACAGTTCGGCGACCGAGCCGTCCTCGAATACGGCGCGGATGGCGCTGGCCAGCAGCGGGGCGATCGACAGGACGGTCAAGCCATCCCAGCGCTTTTCCTCGGGAATCGGCACGGTGTCGGTCAGCACGACCTCGCGCGCACCGCAGTTCTTGAGTCGCTCGATGGCCGGGCCGGAGAGCACGCCATGCGTGGCGACCACGGTCACCGACTTGGCTCCCGCGTCCTGCAGCACGTGGCATGCGCCCGCGATGGTACCGGCGGTGTCGATCAGGTCATCGACAAGCACGCAGTCCTTGCCGGCGACGTCGCCGACCACACGGTTGGCGACCGCCTGGTTCGGGCGGGTGATGTCGCGCGTCTTGTGCACGAAAGCGAGCGGACCGCCGCCGAGACGCTGCGCCCACTGCTCGGCCACGCGAATGCGGCCGGCGTCGGGGGAGACGACGGCGACGTTGTCGAGATGGCCTTGGAAACGATCACGGATGTAGTCGACCAGCACTGGCATGGCCACCAGATGATCGACCGGGCCGTCGAAGAAGCCTTGGGACTGCGCGGCATGCAGATCGACCGACATGATGCGGTCGGCACCGGCGGTCTTCAGCAGGTCGAACACCAGACGGCAGGAGATGGGCTCGCGGCCGCGGTGCTTCTTGTCCTGACGGGAGTAGCCGAGCAACGGGCAGACCGCAGTAATGGAACGGGCCGAGGCGCGCTTCAATGCGTCGATCATGATGAGCTGCTCCATGATCGCCTTGTTGATGGGTTTGTAGTGGCTTTGCAGCACGAACACATCGGCGCCACGCACCGATTCGGTGTAGCGCACGTACATCTCGCCGTTGGCGAAATCGTATGCGGTGGTTTCAAGGACGTCGATGCCGAGCTGCTCGGCGACATCCTCAGCCAACTTCGGATGAATCCTTCCCGTAACGAGAATAAGATTCTTATCGGGCTTTCCTTCAAGGATTGCGCTCACCATGTCTCCCAACGTGTGGTCTCGTTGATGCAGTCTTCAGCATAGCCGTTCTTCACGACCGGTTGGACAACTCAGCGTTGCCTGCCGTTCACCTGCCGCTTGCGATCCATTGTTCGATGGCCTGTTTGACCGCCTTTGCATAGATATCGCTATCCATGCTCGGGTGGATGCCGTCGGAGCCGAGCACCTGCGCGTTCGCGTTGGCTGTGGCATCCCAATCCACCAGCACCACATTGTCCGGATGTGCGGCCGCATAGTCGGCAAGCACCTGGTTGGTAGGTGGAATCCACGTACGGTCTCCGTGGGCATTGACCAGTACCAGCACGCGGTCGGGGCCGATCATATTACGAATCTGGTCCAACTGATCGGGGGTGATTGCCGAATTGGTGCCAAGGCCGATCAGCACCCACTGCCGCAGACTGCCGGCGGACAGATCATTGCCGATGAGTTCGGGGGCGACCATGATGGAGCGGGAAACGCTCGCGTCGGTCTGAATGCCGGGGAAGACTTCCGAAAGGCCCTGTGATGAGGCCAGCATCACCGAATCGCCTATGGCGGTAATCTGATCGCCGGTGGGCATCTCATGCTTGGGCTTGGGCGGTGCCGGCACGGCATGTCGCAGCAGCACGTGTTCGGTTTTCTGTATGCGTTCCAGTTGTGCGGCCTGTTGCTCCAGCTGGATCTGCATGGCGGTTTTCGCAGGTGCATGAGCAATGCCCTGCACGCAGCCGGCCAACGACAGCACCAGGATAACGTCAACGGCAATAACCCGGGCCACATGATTCTTCTTGTTCGTGCGAAGGGGCACCACGACGGATACCGCCGAGTGCGTTGCCGCCGGTTTCTCCACCATCAGCCAGGAAATCATCACCGCAATGGCGGTGAGCAACGCGGTCATGATGAGAGGCCAAGGCCCTACTGCCTTGAAGATCTTCGGGGCAAGGGCGCTGGAAAGAATCCACAACGGCCAGTGCCACAGGTAGATGCCGTACGAATACTTGCCGAGGGAGGCCAATGGCTTGAACACCATGAGGCTTTGCATCCAGGAATCGTCGGAGATGGTACCGGCAATCAGCAGCACGGACAACAAGCTGGACAATATGATGCCACCGCGGAAGGCGAATGCATCCTGTTTGCCGATAACCGCCATGGTGACCAAGGCAATCAGGCTGAGGAACGCCAATACCGGTGCCGCCGCATTCCAGATGCGATGCTCCACGGGAATCTGAGGTAACGGAGCCCGATGTGCGGCTGCCGAAGCGCTCGAGCTAATGGTGCGGGGCATCGGCACAGCCCTCTGGCGAGCGTGGCCCAACTGAGGAGCGGTGACCCACCAGGCGAGAGCCACACCCAGCATCAGGCCCATGCTGTGGGTATCGGTGCCGAAGTAGACGCGGGTGGGGTCGCCTTTGGGCACATACATCACCCACATGGCGATACTGCTGAACGCCGCGAGTCCCAGTGGGATGAGTGAAGACAGTTTCGTCTGGCGGAGCTTCCACATCAGCCAGACGATGAACGGCACGATGACGTAGAACTGCATGAGCACGCCAATGAACCACAGATGGCGAAACACCTGCGGGTTCATTTGGTCGAAATAGCTTTGGCCTCCGGCAATGGCGTACCAGTTGTAGCAGCCCAGCAGCACGGTGATGACTTGGTCGCGGATGGAAACTAGAATGTCGTGATCGAACAGCCAGCCGACGGAGACGATGACCGGAATCAGCAGAAACAGCGCCGGATAGAGACGTACTGCACGCTTGGGAATATATCGCACGAGATTCAGCGATCCGGTTTTCGCCAGAGAACGAATCAAACTGACGGCAATCAGGAATCCAGAGACGGTGAAGAACACGTCGACTCCGTAGAATCCGCCTGGCAGCCGTTGCTGCATGCAGTGGTACAGCACAATGGCTATCAGCGCTAGTCCTTTAATACCGTCTAAACCCACGAACCGCTTCACGGATAATCCTTCTCTTTCCGTAGTGCTGATGGCATTCCCCGTTCTCTCCAACAAACGGAAAACAAGCCCAGCATGGCCGAGGGGAGAGACAATGCGACAGCAGCGAATCGTCAGGCCGCATGCTGCATGATTACCGGCTTGACGATTCGCGGCATACCGCGCTTATCGGTGGCGCTTACCGGTGATACAGACTCACCCGTTCGTACTTCGGTTCGCAGCACACGTTGATGCCGAGTTTGCGATACAGCGCCTCGTCCGTGGATGAGATGATAACGGAGAAGAAGGCGTCGCAGCCCCGCAACTGTTTGAGCCCGTCGATGACGCGAGCGGCCACAGGACTGGTGGCGCTGGTGATTGACAATGCAATCAGCGTCTCATCCGAGTGCAAGCGTCGGTTCACGCTGTTGAGATGTTCGGTTTTCAGCCGACAGATGGGTTCGATGGCGGCATCGTCGATTACCGGAATGGTTTCGTCAACACCGGTGACGGCCTTGAGCGCGTGCATCAGCAGCGCGCTGGCCGCGCCCAACAGGTCGCCGGTTTTGCCGGTGACCACATGGCCATCGGGCAGCACCATGGCGCCAGCCGGGGCACCGGTGGCGGCCTCCTTCTCAAGAGCCACGGCGCGGGCGGGAGAAAGATCGGGGGTCACGCCGGCCCGGTTCATGATGGAGCGCAGCCGCTCCACCTGTTCCTCGCCAGTGCCGGTGCGCTTCAAGTGCACGGCGGCGGCGAAGTAGCGGCGCACGATTTCCAGACGCGCGGCATCGCGGCAGGCATCGTCGTCCACAATGGCGTATCCGGCCATGTTGACGCCCATATCGGTGGGGCTCTGATAGGGGCTTTCGCCCATGATGCGCTCCATCATGGCCTTGAGCACGGGGAATGCTTCGACGTCGCGGTTGTAGTTGACGGTGGTCTCGCCGTACGCCTCCAGATGGAAGGGGTCGATGATATTGGCATCGTCGAGGTCGACGGTGGCAGCCTCGTACGCGATGTTCACGGGATGGTTCAGCGGAAGATTCCAGATGGGGAACGTCTCGTATTTGGCATAGCCGGCGTCGATGCCGCGCTGGTGCTCGTGGTACAGCTGAGACAGGCACGTGGCGAGTTTGCCGGAGCCCGGGCCGGGCGCGGTGACCACGACGAGCGGTCGGCTGGTCTCGATGTACTCGTTCCTGCCGTAGCCGTCATCGGACACGATGCGTTCGATGTCGTGCGGGTATCCGGCGATCGGGTAGTGCAGGCGGCAGGTGACGCCGAGTTGCTCGAGGCGGTGGCGGTAGGCGTCGGCGGCGGGCTGATTGGCGTATTGGGTGAGCACTACGGAGCCGACGAGGAAGCCGCGGGAACGGAACACGTCGATGAGTCGCAGCACGTCCTCGTCGTAGGGGATACCGAGGTCGCCGCGGGTCTTGCCTTTTTCGATATGGTTGGCGTTGATGGCGATGACGATTTCCACATCGTCCACCAGACTTTCCAACATGCGGAACTTGGTGTCCGGCTCAAAGCCGGGCAGCACGCGCGAGGCGTGGTAGTCGTCGAAGAGCTTGCCTCCGAATTCCAGATAGAGTTTGCCGCCGAATTGCGCGATGCGCTTTCTGATGTTGGCGGCTTGCAGCTCGATGTATTTTTCGTTGTCGAATCCCTGGCGCATAGAGGTCGGCATCCCTTTCCGAACGACGTCGTAAACGGAAAAATTATACCGGACGTCGTCGGCAACAAAAAATGGGATTCCCCGATGGGGAATCCCATTCGTCATAGAGAGCAATTACTCCCGAGGAATGTTGAACAGGGGTTTGCATGGCTCCCAAAAACGCGCTGGTTGAAACGTTGCCGACGACGCGTGCGCTCGAAGAGTATGCACGGGTGGCTTTGCGGTGATTTCCCAGACCGTTCGTTGCTAGGCGAGATATTTCTTTTTCCAGGCCTTCTTTCGGGCGTAAGCGTTTTCTGTCATGTCGGAGTAGTCGTAATCAACTTTGAACTTGCCGTTGGAATGGAGAATAAGCGTCATCGATCCCCATCTCTTTTCGGGCTTAAGCGCGGCCCTTTCAGGTTCAATGAACTTGTTGATAGCCATAAAGTTTTTCATCAAGGATGCCCTCGAAACGCCTTTTTGGTCAAAGCATTTAACGAAGTCGTCTTTTCCGCTGCCAGCAACGTAATACTCAATAGAGAACGCACCCTCGGCGTACTCGGCGTAAAACACGACCTTGCTCCAGTCTTCGGGGAGGGTTTCCTCAAGAATTGAAGCTATCCCTTGTAGCATCTTCTTTTCACTCATTACATTTCCTTTGCAGTGTTAAGAAGAAACGTAACCGTCTCTTCGCCGTCAATAATGTCCGTGATAGCAAACGAGCTAGGCCTGAATGACCCGCCCTCATAAAGTGGCTCAACCTTGAAAAACACTTCAGCGCCATCAGCCAAAGCATCGGCGCATTTTTGCTCGATTGCTGCATAGGCTTTTTGGTTAACCTCGCCGCCCATGGCGACAATATTCTCAAGGCCATTTGATCCATTGAATCGGTCGGCAATCAGATGGCCTCTTTGATCAAAAAGCTCTTCAAACCCTTTTCCGATTGACTGGATAGTGTCCTTGATGGTCAAACGACCTTCGTGGGTCTTTAGTTGTAAGAAGCCTTCGGCCGATTCGACCCTACCCATTGCATCGGTAACGTATTTATACCCATTGATCTCATAGCTCATGTTCGGAACGAGGTCGTCGCCAACGCGGTAAAGTTGCCCGAGATCGTCGGTTGCACACTTCACGCCGTCGATCGCAAACTCGTTATTGGGAAGCAGTCGGTCGCCTTCGTAAATTGCCTTTCCGGCATCATCCAGAATTCGTGAGCTTGCGCCCGATTCTGCTGCCTTTGAGGCAAGAAAGTTATTTAGACCTCGTCCGGCAAGAAGCGTTGCTGCCGTAACAGTTCCCGCAACGACTTCTCCGACGATATCCTCCTGAGATATCTCACCGTCTTCAGCGCCGGCTTCCAAGCTCTTTCCCATTTCGTCAAGAACGAGTACAGACCCAGCAGCGAGTGCTGCAGGGGCAGAAGCGGTGACGGCTACGGCACCAAGCGCAACTTCAGTGGCGATTTCGCCTCCAGTTTCGACATAGTCTCCGATTTCCCGTATCTGCTCATCGGCTTCCATGAAGTCGCCCCAGGCGTTGGCTGCATCGTCAACAGCGTGTGTTTGCGCGGTTTTCACCGCTGCTTCTTCGTCTTCGGCCAGTAGTTCAATATTCGATTCAACACCGACATATGCGTTTTCTCCAACGTCGGCAACTCCAAGTACGAACCTGCCGCCAAGATAAGCTCCGTTCCTTGCGCCATCGCGGACAGTTTCGCCTGCAGCGTTGAGTGTTGGCTCGCATGCTTTCCAGGCGTCATCTGCGGCTTCTTGAACTGTTGAAATGCTCGCGGTTAGGACATCGCCGGAAGAAATATCCCGCCATGCGGCATCTGCACAATCAGCAACGGTGCGTTGCGCCTCCTCAAAGGCCAATCTCGTTTCGGTCGTATCCGGCATTAATTGCTCTATATTTTCAAACGCCATTTAGATCACCGGCCTTGTTTGAGATAAGACCGCTGATACTTCGGCGAGTGCTGAGGCCTTTTCCGTTGTCTCGATGCCGGTACCCCTCTTTCTCAGCTCGTTGAGATGAGCGTTAAGCATCGACTGAATGAACAG
This sequence comes from Bifidobacterium longum subsp. longum JCM 1217, assembly GCF_000196555.1. Classification (NCBI taxonomy): domain Bacteria; kingdom Bacillati; phylum Actinomycetota; class Actinomycetes; order Bifidobacteriales; family Bifidobacteriaceae; genus Bifidobacterium; species Bifidobacterium longum. Next base: position 823,503 of record NC_015067.1, read on the forward strand.
GTATTGGATTGGTCCCCAGCTTTCGGGTGAGGAGTCATCTTCGAATTTCCAGCTTGAAAGCAGATGGGAGCAAAGCCTCTCTTTGAGGCTGTCGGCAGATAAATCCCTGGCGTCGTCGAGGATGCGTCCAATATTGAAATACCTATAAGCACACCATTCAAACAGTGGCTTCCTCGAGGACAGAGGAGTCCTTGCCATCTCAATCAAGCGTGCCTTCATGGAGTCAGGTATGTCCATCTTGTGCACACAGTCGCAGAAGTTGTATTCCCTTGGCTCATCGAGCTTGAACGGATTAAGCACACAAGAGTTGAGATAGCGAAGCTCTTCAGAAGAAGCCTTGTCCTTCGCGCTGTGCTTGCTCTGTGTCGGCGAGTACTCTAGGCCGCGTTCATGCGGTTCGATGTGACAGAGGACAGGTTCGATCCATTCGTTCTGATATATTGCTGCAACGCCTCGCTGAAGCTTTGCAAGCTCTTGGATTTGGCTCTCGTTAAGATTTGCCGCCTTGCCGATAAGCATCCTGTCGCCTTCGTCAGGCAGTTTCCAGGATAAGTCGATGCGATGATTCTGCCTCAAGCCCAGCGGGTTGTTAAGGCGCGGTCATTTTGGCGCTTACATCTCACTTTTGCAGACGTAGAATACGAGTATTGGAATCAAAGGAGGGTTCTCATGCCAAATATCGGTAAGGACGACCATCCGAAGCTGTGGTCGCTTATTTTCGTGCTTATCATCGCGCTGACCTTCTGTTGCTTCGTCATGGGCCAAGGACTCAACAGTGGAACCAGCGTCTTCCTGGCAGGCCAAGGTTACGGTGCGAGCCTTGCCGGCGTACTTGCCTCGTCTTCTCCATTGCCGCCGCGTTAGCACGACTGTTCGTCGGCCCTGTTATCGACAACGGCAAGTGCTCACTCGTTATCATCGCCGGCATCGCTATCCTCATAGCAGGAACAGCACTGTCCGCTGTCGTTCAAGGCATCCCCCTCTTCACAATCAGCCGTTTGCTGCAAGGCGTGGGCTTTGGCGCAGCAACAACAGCAGCCTCGACCGCCGCAGCAAGCGTCTTACCGCAAGAACGGCTCGGCGAAGGCATTGGATACCACGGCCTCGGACAGGCTATCGCCATGAGCATCGGCCCAGCCTTCGCACTTTACCTAGTAGGAACCGATCCCTCAACGAACCTCTATGTCGGCCTTGCCCTGGTTGGGTTTGCAGGGCTTGTAATCGCCCTCAACGCACGCTATGAAAGTAAATGGCAAACTCTGCCAAGCTCCAGCGCATACCGAATCAAAATGGAAACCCGGCTCGAACTCGACTCAAAAGACGGGCAGGCACCCAGCCCCACCACAGTAACTACATCCGAAACAATTAACAGTGAAAAGTATCCTGAAGGCGACCAGGTGTCCAAGAGAACCCTGCGTGACTCATTCAACATCTTCGAGCCGCGCGCATTGCCTGGCGCCATCCCACAGATGATCATGTGCCCCACTTTTGGCTTTGGCGTCTTCTTTGCTGGTCTGTACGGTACTACTCTCGGCTATACCCACGCCGGTCTCTTCTACACCATCAGCGCGGTAAGCATGATTATCATTCGCATGATTTCAAAGCATTTCATGGACACCGTACCTGCAATCAAAACAATGACCGGAGCCGTCGCGTGCGGCATCCTCTGCTGCCTTATGCTACTTGCCGCACCGTACGGGGAACCTGTCTTCCTGGCGTCCGGAATCTTCTATGGTCTCGCCACTGGCATAAGCCTGCCACTTAATCAAAGCGTAGCGGTAAAGAACACCCCGCCAGAGCGCTGGGGCGCCGCAAACGCCCTGTTCCTGCTCGCCAATGACATCGGCATTGGCTTCGCAAGCGTAATCTGGGGCGTTATCAATGACTCATTCGGGTTCCAGACAAGCATCGTCTGCGTCATTGTCTGCCTTATCGCAAGCTACGCATCCGCCTGGATCGTCTACCCCGCCCGCGACAAGCGGTGGAGGCATTAGAGCGTAAGCGTCAAAATGACCGCGTAGCAGGAAACGTCCAGGACCATTCCGGCATACGGATGGAAAAGTCCTGGACGTTTCCATCTTTGCGTTGCGGTATGCCTTAGGCCGCTATGTCGCTACAGGCCCTCCTCGGCGTTGTTCGCCATCTCGTCGTCGAACGCATCGGGGTCGATGTTAATTATGAAGTCGTCAGGCATCTCTTTGGCCTTCTCGGCAGCGGCTGGGTCGAGCTTGCAGGACTCAGGCACCCTATCCGACCACGGCAGGAACGAGTCCACAACCTCATCGGTGAGCTCGCCGGCGTTGGGCATCTCGGTCAGCAGCCACTCGACGTAAAGCCTGGGATTGAGCCCGTTGGCCTTGGCCGTGGTGGTGACGCTGTATATCGCCGCAGACGCCCGCGCGCCGCGCGGCGCATCGCTGAAGAGCCAGTTCTTGCGCCCTACGACGAAGATTCGCTGGGCCTGCTCGGCGACGTTGTTCGAGAGCTCCAGGTGCCCCGTCTTCGAGCACGTTCATGACGTAGGGCCAGAACTCCACAGCGTACTGCAGCGCACGGTGCGGCGCCAGCTTCGGCGAGGCTAGGGGAAGCTGGGCCCGCGCCCATCCCCCGAAGTCCTCCATGAGCGGGCGGAGCTCCGCGTCGCGGGCGGCCTTCCTGCCGCCCGGCTCCATGTCGTCGAACTTGGAGTCGACCTTGAACATGGCGTCGATCCTGCGCCTTGCCTCGAGCGCAACGCTGGCCGCAGACGCCGCCTTGGCGTCGCCGCCGGCGATCTTCACGATTTGGGCGAAGTAGCGGCGCACGTGGACGAGGCACGCCGTGTTGGCGATGTTGGGGTTGCCGAGATTGAAGTAGGGTTTGTAGCCGTTGGCGGTAAGCGTGCCGGACCAGCCCGCAAGAAACTCCTGGGCAACGCCCTTCCTGCGGGTCTCGTGGTATTCGAATACATACACGGGCACGTTGCAGCGCGCCGAGCAGAACAGCCACATCCTCGATTTCTTCTTCGCCTCGCGGTTCGGCTCTTTCAGGACCTGAACCGTGGTCTCATCGGCATGAATCCTGACATGCGACAGCAGCTCGACCTTCATTCTCTCATGGACCTTCGCCAGCCAGCGCGCGTGCACGTTCATCATCCAGTTCGCCATTCCTGGCGCGATATCGTCGCGCCGCACGCCTTGAGGTCTGTCTCTATGCGGTAGAGCGGCAGCGACATGACGTACTTGCCGTTGACGATCCAGGCAAGCAGCGACGGCGTCGCAAACGAGCCTGGTATCGGCGGCTCAGGCTGCGGTGCTCGCACGATGACGCCCTTGCGTTCCTATTGAGTTTCACTTGAGTTTCAGGGGCGTTTTTGGGGTGGTGGGACAAACTACTGGGACAGTTCACTCTCCGAAAAATCCTTTACTCTTCGTCCGCTGCGTGTCGCCATGTCCGTGGTGTACGCGCTTTTAGAGTAAAAATGACTGAAACTGCAGGTCAAAAGGCATAAAGAGACCCCCTGAAAACGTTGTTTCCAGAGGGTCTCAATAGTTTTTACTCACCCAAAATCACAGGTGGCTTTACGCTTTTTCGTACGTGGCGGCACACTGCGACACTCTACGGACGGAATTTCGATTGCGCAAAATCCGCTCCAGTTTACTCCCACTCGCCAAAGTAAAACTGGTTCTAAACAATACTGTTTAGGGGATTTGACTCTTAGTTGCTCAATTTGATACCAATTATCCAACTTATACGGCGTTGTCGGACTCCTGTTATCAAAAGATTATCAAGCCCAATGTTATCAGCAGAAAAGCAATGGTTTGGATCATCTGTATTATACCACAAGCAGAGTGCTATTTCAATCAAATAAGGGACTGCTTCAACTGTAGAATCCGTTTTTCAATCTCTCGAATGATCTCGACAAAGACTTGATCTTCGCTTCCGGTCGGATCTTCTAATCCCCAGTTATCGTCAAATGCTCTACCAATGAAAGGACAGCCCACATTGCACCCCATGGAGATTGCAATATCAGGGGCAGGAATATCCGAGATCAGTTTGGAATACTGGGTTTTCTCCATGTCAATCCCGTACAGTTCTTTCATAATGCGGACAGCATCCTGATTGATTTGCGGTTTTGTTTCCGTTCCTGCGGAATAGCTTTCAAACACATCGGAAGCCAAGTGCTTTCCCAAGGCCTCGGCAATCTGACTGCGGCAGGAATTATGGACGCAGATAAATGCCACCTTTTTCTTACTCATATTTGAACCAGTCTTTCGTTTTATTTGCGTTTTTTTACAAGGAACAGCATCACGGGAACTTCTGTCAGCACACCCACAGTCGTTGCCAGTGCCGCAGGGGAAGTCGTTCCAAACAAGGCGATTGCAACAGCAACAGCCAGTTCAAAGAAGTTGGAAGCACAAATCATTCCGGCGGGAGCAGCAATCTTGTAGGGCAGCTTCAAAACCCGGCAAGCGATATACGCAATCGCAAAAATCAGGAAGGTCTGTAAAATCAGCGGTACCGCAATCAAAACAATGTGCAGAGGTTTTTCCAGAATGGTATTGCCTTGGAACGAGAAAATCATCACCAGCGTCAGCAATAAGCCAATGGTAGTTACACTGTCAAACATATGGATGAAAGTCTCCTCAAAGTACACTGCCCCTTCCGCTTGATGACAGCCGAACGGGTCAGCATACCGCCAGCCAGAGGAAACACCACAAACAGTACCACAGAGAGAATCAGGGTATCCCACGGAACGGGAACATTGGAACGCCCAGCAAAAAATGCCCGTTGAGTTCGATTTGAGTTTCACGGGCCCCGAAACGGCCCCGTTTCGCCCTCGGGGACAAAAACCGCGCGTCAACTCACTTGGGATAAATCCTTACTCCCATTCCCTCGAATACCTCCCCGTGCCTTGTTGTCTTGAAACACGGGGAGTAAATGGCGAAATCGCAGGTGAAAGGGAGTAAAACGGCAAAGAAAAAGCCTCCGTTCCAACGAGGGAACGGAGGCTAGGAAATCGTTTTTACTCACTGCCGTCGCTGGCGGTTTTGCCATGACTCTCGTACGAAACGAAACTCAGCGGTACACCACGGCACTCAAAAGAGCAGGTCAAAGCCCTATCGGCTTACTCCCATTCGATGGTCGCCGGCGGCTTGGAGGTGCAATCGAGGACGACGCGGTTGATCTGGCGGCATTCGTTGGTGATGCGCGTGGAGATCGTGGCGAGCACATCGTAGGGGACACGGGACCAGTCGGCGGTCATGGCGTCTTCCGAGCTGACCGGGCGCAGGACGATCGGCGAGCCGTAGGTGCGCTCGTCGCCTTGGACGCCGACAGAGTGAACGTCAGCCAGAAGCACGACCGGGCACTGCCAGATGTCGCGGTCGAGACCGGCCTTGGAGAGTTCCTCGCGGGCGATGGCGTCGGCCTCGCGCAGCAGGTCGAGGCGCTCCTTGGTGATCTCGCCGATGATGCGGATGCCCAGACCCGGGCCCGGGAAGGGCTGACGCCAGACGATTTCGTCGGGCAGACCGAGCTCGGTGCCGATGGCGCGCACCTCATCCTTGAACAGAGTGCGCAGCGGTTCGATGAGCTGGAACTTGATGTCCTCGGGCAGGCCGCCGACGTTGTGGTGGCTCTTGATGTTGGCCGCGCCGTCGCCGCCGCCGGATTCGACGACGTCGGGGTAGAGCGTGCCCTGCACGAGGAACTTGACCTCCTTGCCGCGGGCGCCGGCCTCTTCGAGGACCTGGCGCTGGGCCTTCTCGAAGGTGCGGATGAACTTCTCGCCGATGATCTTGCGCTTGCGCTCCGGCTCGGAGACGCCTGCGAGGGCGTCGAGGAAGTCGTCGGCGGCGTCGACGGTGATGAGGCGGATGCCGGTCGCGGCGACGAAGTCGTGCTTGACCTGCTCGACTTCGCCCTTGCGCAGCAGGCCGTGGTCCACGAACACGCAGGTGAGCTGGTCGCCGATGGCCTTGTGTACCAGAGCGGCGGCCACGGCGGAATCAACGCCGCCGGACAGGCCGCAGATCACCTCGGCGTCGCCGACCTGCTCGCGGATCTTCTTGACTTGATCCTCGATAATCGAGGAGGCATCCCAGTCGTTGGGCAGCGCGGCGCAACGGTGCAGGAAGTTTTCGATAAGCTTCTGGCCAAGCGGGGAGTGCTTGACTTCCGGGTGCCACTGCACACCATAGAGCTTGCGGGATTCGTCCGCCATGGCGGCCACGGGCGCGCCTTCGGTGTGGGCCAGCACTTCGAAGCCGGCCGGGGCCTGTTCGACCGCCACACCGTGGCTCATCCACGTGGTCTGCTCGGCGGGGGAGTCGGCGAGGATGCCGGCGGCGTCGTCGATGGTGGCTGAGGTCTTGCCGTATTCGCCGAGCGCGGCCTTATCCACCTTGCCGCCGAGCTCATAGGCCATGACCTGGAAGCCGTAGCAGATACCAAGCACCGGAACACCGGATTCGAATACCTTGGTGTCTATGGTCGGCGCGCCGGGCTCGAACACGGAGGCCGGGCCGCCAGACAGAATAATCGCCTTCGGATCCTTGGCCAGGATCTCGTCGACCGGCATGGAATGAGGGACCAGCTCGGAGTACACGCCTGCTTCGCGCACGCGGCGGGCGATGAGCTGGGCGTACTGGGCGCCGAAGTCGACGACAAGCACAGGACCGTTTGCCATTGATATTCCCCTAACGTTCATTGGAATTTTACGTGGGCTGAACACCCCTGATTATCACTGGTCAAGGCGACAAGGCCGACACGCAGAGACTATGTGCGCAAATCGAACAAACTACATGCCTGTAGACGGACAACACGCCGATTTCGAACATGGGAAATCGAACGTGCGCTGTTCTAGCCAAATGCTGGATTTCCGCATGCTTCCGCCGTTTTGAAAAAGTATGTTGAAAAAACTAATGTTGACAAACGGTCAGTCGAACCGCACAAATACTGAAATATCCGCAACAATTTCGAACACACCCGCAAGAAATCGTTCAAAAGTCGCGTTGTCCTCGTACCATGACGATTGATTGGGAACGGAAAACCTTGGCACCGCAAGGGTCAGGGACCGTGACCGAACAGAAATAATCAATCGCACGATCACGTGCAGGAGTACAGGAGTACACATGACGAGTCCTGTTATTGGCACCCCTTGGAAGAAGCTCAACGCTCCGGTTTCCGAGGAAGCCCTCGAAGGCGTTGACAAGTACTGGCGCGTTGCCAACTACCTTTCCATCGGCCAGATTTATCTGCGTTCCAACCCGCTGATGAAGGAGCCCTTCACCCGCGAAGATGTGAAGCACCGTCTGGTGGGCCACTGGGGCACTACCCCTGGCCTGAACTTCCTCATCGGCCACATCAACCGTTTCATTGCTGACCACGGCCAGAACACCGTGATCATCATGGGCCCGGGCCACGGTGGCCCGGCCGGTACCTCCCAGTCCTACCTGGACGGCACCTACACCGAGACCTTCCCGAAGATCACCAAGGACGAAGCTGGTCTGCAGAAGTTCTTCCGTCAGTTCTCTTACCCGGGCGGCATTCCGTCCCACTTCGCTCCGGAGACCCCGGGCTCCATCCACGAGGGTGGTGAGCTGGGTTACGCTCTGTCCCACGCTTACGGCGCCATCATGGACAACCCGAGCCTGTTTGTCCCGGCCATCGTCGGCGACGGCGAGGCTGAGACCGGCCCGCTGGCTACCGGCTGGCAGTCCAACAAGCTCGTGAACCCGCGCACCGACGGTATCGTGCTGCCGATCCTGCACCTCAACGGCTACAAGATCGCCAACCCGACCATCCTGTCCCGCATCTCCGACGAAGAGCTCCACGAGTTCTTCCACGGCATGGGTTACGAGCCCTACGAGTTCGTCGCTGGCTTCGATGATGAGGACCACATGTCCATCCACCGTCGCTTCGCCGAGCTGTGGGAGACCATCTGGGACGAGATCTGCGACATCAAGGCCACCGCTCAGACCGACAACGTGCACCGTCCGTTCTACCCGATGCTGATCTTCCGCACCCCGAAGGGCTGGACCTGCCCGAAGTACATCGACGGCAAGAAGACCGAGGGCTCCTGGCGTTCCCACCAGGTGCCGCTGGCTTCCGCCCGCGACACCGAGGCCCACTTCGAGGTTCTCAAGAACTGGCTCGAGTCCTACAAGCCGGAAGAGCTGTTCGACGCCAACGGTGCTGTCAAGGACGACGTCCTTGCCTTCATGCCGAAGGGCGAGCTGCGTATCGGTGCCAACCCGAACGCCAACGGTGGTGTGATCCGCAACGACCTGAAGCTGCCGAACCTCGAGGACTACGAGGTCAAGGAAGTGGCTGAGTACGGCCACGGCTGGGGCCAGCTCGAGGCCACCCGTACCCTGGGTGCCTACACTCGCGACATCATCAAGAACAACCCGCGCGACTTCCGCATCTTCGGACCGGATGAGACCGCTTCCAACCGTCTGCAGGCTTCCTACGAAGTCACCAACAAGCAGTGGGATGCCGGCTACATCTCCGACGAGGTCGACGAGCACATGCACGTCTCCGGCCAGGTCGTTGAGCAGCTGTCCGAGCACCAGATGGAAGGCTTCCTCGAGGCCTACCTGCTGACCGGTCGTCACGGCATCTGGAGCTCCTACGAGTCCTTCGTCCACGTGATCGACTCCATGCTGAACCAGCACGCCAAGTGGCTTGAGGCTACCGTCCGCGAGATTCCGTGGCGCAAGCCGATCGCCTCCATGAACCTGCTGGTCTCCTCCCATGTTTGGCGTCAGGACCACAACGGCTTCTCCCACCAGGATCCGGGTGTCACCTCCGTCCTGCTGAACAAGTGCTTCCACAACGACCACGTCATCGGCATCTACTTCGCCACCGATGCGAACATGCTGCTGGCCATCGCCGAGAAGTGCTACAAGTCCACCAACAAGATCAACGCCATCATCGCTGGTAAGCAGCCTGCTGCCACCTGGCTGACCCTGGACGAGGCTCGTGCCGAGCTCGAGAAGGGTGCCGCCGCTTGGGATTGGGCTTCCACCGCCAAGAACAACGATGAGGCCGAGGTCGTGCTTGCCGCCGCCGGCGATGTCCCGACTCAGGAGATCATGGCTGCTTCCGACAAGCTGAAGGAACTGGGCGTCAAGTTCAAGGTTGTGAACGTTGCCGACCTGCTCTCCCTGCAGTCCGCCAAGGAGAACGACGAGGCTCTGACCGACGAGGAGTTCGCCGACATCTTCACCGCCGACAAGCCGGTGCTGTTCGCGTACCACTCCTACGCTCACGACGTGCGTGGCCTGATCTACGACCGTCCGAACCACGACAACTTCAACGTCCACGGCTACGAGGAGGAGGGCTCCACCACCACCCCGTACGACATGGTTCGTGTCAACCGCATCGACCGCTACGAGCTGACCGCTGAGGCTCTGCGCATGATCGACGCCGACAAGTACGCCGACAAGATCGACGAGCTCGAGAAGTTCCGTGATGAGGCCTTCCAGTTCGCCGTCGACAACGGCTACGACCACCCGGACTACACCGACTGGGTGTACTCCGGCGTGAACACCGACAAGAAGGGTGCCGTCACCGCTACCGCCGCTACCGCTGGCGACAACGAGTGATAACACCTCCACGGTGTTGTTAGTTCGCTAACACCAAAGGGCTCGGGATTCGTCCCGAGCCCTTTGCTTATTCATAAGCCCTGTCACGGCGGGGCAGAACAAAGCGAACTGTTGTGATGTTTTAATCGCGTAGCACCCTGAAATGCAGCAGGGCATTGCGCACACCGTCGTGGTCCACATCGTCAGTGATGTAGTCGGCGGCGGCCTTGGGCTCGGCGGTCGCATTGCCCATCGCGACCCCGATGCCGGCGTAGGCGAGCATATCCGTGTCATTGCCGCCATCGCCGAAGGCCATGGTCTGCTCGCGCGTGATGCCGTAATGCGCCATGAACCGCTGGATGCCGCGCGGCTTGCCGCCATCGGCCGGAATCAGATCCGTGAAATCCGGATGCCAACGCACCCCGCGCACATTGCTGCACAGTCCCACCAGTTCGGCCTCCAGCTCGGGCCCGACAAAGGGACTGATCTGGAAAGTCTCATGATCCAGCGCGCGGGTGCGCGGGTCCTCGAAATACCGGGTCGGTGCGGTTTTGCCCAGTTTGCTCCACGTGGCGCGAAGCAGATCATTGGACTGGTTGAAGTACACGTAATCCTTCTCGCCGAAATTGCACACCACATCGGGGTGACGGTCCAGCCAGTCGAGAATCACCTCAATATCAGCAGTATCCAAGGCCTGCGAGGCAAAGAAGCCGGTGTCATCAAAACAATACTGCCCATTGAACGCCACCACGCCATCGAACGTCACCGGCATGGTATCCAGCACCACGTGCATCTGTGAAGGCGCGCGGCCCGTGCAAATCAGCACCTTGACGCCTGCGGCCTGCAGCCGGTGAATCGCCTCGATTGTGGAATCCGGCACCGTATGGGTCGTGAAACTGGTGAGCGTGCCATCGATATCGAAGAATACGGCTCGGATATCGGCATTGGCAGTATCGGTAGTCATAGCTTCCATTGTCAAAGCCCCTCTCGACGTGCTTTCCGGCGTGTTCGGCACGCCTATAGCGGGTTATCAAACGCACGAATCCCGGACATTGCATGCGCGCCATAAAAGACACCTATATGGCAATCGGCCATTTTCCGTCACTTTCGCGGTTCAAGCGCGTTATGGTGTTACCCGACATCAATTTTGGAGAGAGGAAATCCAATGACAGCAGCAACCCAGCCGGCAACCCCGGCCGCTCCTAACAATAACGAGCCGGTGCGTGTGAACCACACCGCCCGCAACGTCATCATCACCATCGTGGTCGTGGCGATTATCGCCGTAGCCGCGTTCTTCGGCTACCGCGCGTTTGCCGGTGCCAACGAGTCGTCCGCCAAGGGCAGCAAGGGCAACCCGGTCAAGATCGGCGTGGTCGGCGCTACCAACCCCGAATGGGTCAAGTTCAAGCAGGACGCCGAGAAGGCCGGCATCTACGTCGACATCGTCGACTTCCAGGACTACACCTCCGAAAACCCGGCCCTTGACTCCGGCGAGCTGGACCTCAACGAATTCCAGCACCTGCTCTACTTGGCCAACTACAACGTGAGCAACAAGAAGGACCTGCAGCCCATCGGCGGCACCGCCATCTACCCGCTCGGCGTGTACTCCACCAAGGTCAAGGACATCAAGGACCTGAAGCAGGGCGACACCGTCACCATTCCGAACGACGAAACCAACCAGGCCCGCGCTATCGGCGTGCTCAAGGCCGCCGGTCTCGTGACGCTCAAGGGCGACTGGACCGCCTTCTCCACCCCGGCCTACATCGACGAAGCCAAGAGCAAGGTCAAGGTCACCCCGCTCAAGGCCGAACAGGTGGCCACCACCCTGAAGGACCCGACCATCGCCGCTGGTGTGATCAACAACGACTACGTGGCCGATGCCGGTCTCGACCCGAAGGACGCCATCTACCAGGATGACGCCGAATCCGAAGAGGCTCGCCCCTACATCAACGTGTGGGTGGCCCGCAAGGCGGACGTGAACAACGAGACCTACAAGAAGCTCGTTTCCATCTACCAGCGGAAGGATGTGCTCGACGCCCTGCAGGAGAACTCCGGCGGTACCGCGGTGTTCGCCGACAAGTTCAGCGCCAGCGAGCTGCAAGGCTTCCTGTCCGACATTGAGAAGGATGCCAAGGCCCAGCAGTGAGCCGCGGCTGATACGAGCGCACGACTAGCCTGTCCATAGCCATTACCACCAAGCGGAGCGAGTACCCGAGCCAACAATCGGGATTCGCTCCGCTTCCGTGACCGGACACCAACAACCAGCATCAGGGAGCACTATGAGCGACCCCATCATCACCTTCGACCATGTCGTGAAGGAATTCAAAACACGCGGACGCGGCGCGAACATCGCACGAGCCGTGGATGACGTCAGCCTGACCATCGATCGCGGTGACATCTTCGGCATCATCGGCTATTCCGGTGCAGGCAAATCCACACTGGTCCGGCTTATCAACGCGCTCGAACGACCCACCTCCGGCACTGTGACCGTGCTTGGTACTGATATCACCTCTCTGAGTGAGACCAAGCTGCGGCCCATCCGCCAGAAAATCGGCATGATTTTCCAGCAGTTCAACCTGTTCTCCACCAAAACCGTGGCCCAGAACATCGCCTACCCACTGCAACTCGATCACTGGCGCAAGGACTATCAGGATCGTCGTGTCAACGAACTCCTTGAATTCGTGGGCCTCAGTGAGCACGCAAACAAATACCCTTCGCAGCTGTCCGGCGGCCAGAAGCAGCGCGTCGGCATCGCCCGCGCACTGGCCACTAATCCGGAGATTCTGCTCGCCGACGAAGCCACCAGCGCGCTCGACCCGGAAACCACCACCGAAGTGCTGGCCTTGCTCAAGCGTGTGAACGAGGAATTCGGCATCACCATTGTGCTTATCACCCATCAGATGAACGTGGTCCAGCAGATTGCCGGCCGCGTGGCCGTAATGAGCGCCGGACGCGTGGTCAAATCCGGCGACGTATACGATGTGTTCGCTGCACCCCAGCAGCCGGTGACCAAGCGATTCATTGCCACCGCATTGTCTGGCCTGCCCGAGGAAGACCGGGTCGAGCGATTGCATCACGAATGGTCGGGCCGCATTGTCACCGTGCTTATCCGCCAAAAGGACGTTTCCGGCACCCAAGGCCATGAACTCAAGGCATCCGGACAGAATATCTCCGAACTCATCGCCAAATACGGCGTCGAATCCAGCCTGCTCTACGGCGGCATCGACACGGTCAAGGGGACCGCCATCGGTGCCATCACCTACGAATTCAACGGGCCCGGCTGGCATGTGGACGAATTCCTGCGCGAGCTCGCCGCCAATAGCGACGTCATCGACTTCGGCACCGCCGCAAAGCCTGTGGCCTACGCCGACGCAGTCGCCGGACATGCCTCCTACGCCGAAGACCGCGCCCATGACCCACTGGCGGCCGATACTGCCACCGCGCCCGCCGCGTCCGCCGCCGCACATGAAGGAGCCAACGCATGATCATCCTCGCCAACCCGCGTAGCGACTGGAACGTGCTGCGTCCACTACTGTTCGAATCCATTGGCCAGACCCTGACCATGGTGCTCGTCACCCTCGTCATCGGCGGATTCCTCGGCCTGATCCTCGGCGTGGTGCTCTATGGCACCCGCCCCGGCAACCTGTTCGAGAACGCGGTCGTCTACCGCATCCTTGACATCATCGTCAACATCGTGCGCCCGATTCCGTTCATCATCTTCCTGGCAGCCATGCAGCCGCTCACCATCGTCGTGGTCGGCACGTCCATCGGCACCGTGGCCGCCATCTTCCCGATGGTGGTGATGTGCACCTTCGCCACCTCGCGTCTGGTCGAACAGAATCTCGTGCCGGTCGACCCGGGAGTAATCGAGGCCGCGCGTTCGATGGGTGCCGGCAAGCTCACCATCATCCGCACCGTGCTCATCCCCGAAGCCCTGGCACCGCTGATCCTGGCCTACGCCTTCCTGTTCATTGGCGTGCTCGACATGTCTGCCATGGCCGGCTACATCGGCGGTGGCGGTCTCGGTAACTTCGCCATCGCCTACGGCTACCAGAAGTTCGACCAGACCGTCACCTGGACGGCCGTGATCATCATGATCGTACTGGTCCAGGTGGTGCAGGGCATCGCCAACGCCATCGCCAAACGACTGCTCAAACGCCAGCAATAACAAGGCATACTGACCCCATAGATCGCGGCCCTCGCCAATATGGAGCGAGGGCCGCAATATATTCTTCGCGCTACTAGAATCGGGAACCATGAGTGAACATATCGACATCGACCACGAACTCATCACTATCCGCCACTACCTGCACGCCCATCCGGAGCGTAGTTTCCGTGAATTCGGCACCAGCATCTATCTGACCGACCAGCTCAAGGCGCACGGCATCGAGATCCTGCACAACCCGCTGGAGACTGGTGTTGTGGGGCTCATTCAGGGCGAGGCCGGTCCCGGGCCGCGTATCGGGCTGCGCGCTGACATCGACGGCCTGCCCATCGTGGAAGACTCCGGACTGGAGTTCAGCTCCGTCAATGAAGGCGTGATGCACGGCTGCGGCCACGACCTGCACATGACCGGTCTGCTCGGTGCCGCCTTCTGGCTCGCCGAGCACCGTGACAAGTTCGCCGGCTCGATCAAGATTCTGTTCCAGCCGAGTGAGGAGACCGGCCAAGGCGCTCGCGCCATGATCGACGCCGGACTCGTGGATGACGTCGAAGCCATTATCGGCACGCACAACAACCCCAACTATGCGCCCGGCCAGCTGGCCATCGGCGTTGAGCCGATGATGGCCGGCTGCGTGAAATTCCGCGTGACCCTCCACGCCCAAGGCACCCACGCCGGTTACCCGTACAAGGGCACCGGGCCCATCGAAGCGCTCGCCAGTATTATTCTGAGCCTGCAGACCATCGTGAGCCGCAACGTCACGCCCTTCCACCCGCTGGTGCTGTCCGTTACCGAAGTGCACGGCGGCCATGTGTGGAACGTGGTGCCCGCCGAAGCCGGATTCCAAGGGACTGTGCGCTATTTCCACAAGTCGGATGGCAATCTGGTCGGCCGCCGATTCAAGGAAGTGGTGGAACACACCGCCGAGGCATACGGCATCAGCGCCGACGTGGTCTGGGATGACTTTCAAGACCCGCTGGTCTCCGATCCAGGTCTCGCCAAGGCCGTGGCGGCGGATGTCAACGACTACGCGCAGCTCGAACCGATACGTCAGTCGATGGCGGGGGAGGACTTCTGCGAATTCGCCAAGGTGACGTTGCCGGTGTTCGCGTTCGTCGGGTCAAACGGCCAGGAAGGTTGCGCCGACTGGCATAGCCCGCATTTCGTGGGTCTCGACGAATCCATTCCCACCTTCGTCAACTTCTACGTCAACACCGCTCTGCGCGTGCTCAACGAGCTGAAGTAAATCCTTTTCTGGCTCGCCTCCGGAGGCTGAGGCGTTAGGCAGACAGCCCAGTGGGCTGTCTGTAGCCGAAGGTGAGGCGACAGCCGAACCAGATATGCGCGGGCCTCGCCCGTCCATAAGTGCAGGACGAGCTATCAGCGAAGCTGACTGAGGGGAGTGGCATTCGTTCATTAGGTCGATTCATCGTCCATTAGGTCGGTGAACGGCGATACTGGTTGTTGGAATCGCGCCATTGCAACGACTGATATCGCATTGCAGTGACCTAATGAACGCAAAAACGACCTAATGAATGACGCCAAGCCGGAAGAACAGGCAATCCGACGTCATACGCGGCTACACTAAGAATCTATGACACAGCTTCGCTTCGCACTCGCCCAGATCGACACCTGCGTCGGCGCGCTTGACGCCAACGCCGCCAAGGTGCTCGACTACTCCCGTAAAGCCGCCGCAGGAAACGCCCAAGTGGTTGTTTTCCCGGAAATGACCCTCACCGGATACCCCATCGAGGATCTGGCCCTGCGCCGCACCTTCCGCCAAGCCGCATGGGACAAGGCCAACGAACTCGCCACCCAGCTCAACGACGACGGCCTCGGCGATCTGTTCGTGGTGGTCGGCACCGTGGGCACCGACCGCAAGACCTCCAAGCCGCGCAACCGACTGGTGGTCTTGCACCAAGGCGTGGTCTGGGCTGGCTACGACAAGCACTTCCTGCCCAACTACGGCGTGTTCGACGAATTCCGCATCTTCTCCGCCGGCGACCGCTCCGTGACCCTCGACGTGGACGGCGCCACCATTGGCGTGGCCATCTGCGAGGACATCTGGCAGGACGGCGGACCGGTGGCCGACCTGGCCACCAAGAACATCGACCTGCTGCTCACCATCAACGGCTCGCCGTATGAGGAAGGCAAGACCAACACCCGTTTCGAGCTCGCCCAGCGTCGTGCCGCCGAGGTTAACGCCCCGGTCATCTACCTGAATCAGGTCGGCGGTCAAGACGACCTCGTCTTCGACGGCGGCAGCTTCGTGGTCGACGCCGACGGCACGCTTATCGAACGCAGCCCGATGTTCATGGAAAACCTGACGTTCTGGGACTTCGATTCCGCCGCCGAACATCAGGCCAAGGCCGAGATCGTTCCGGAACTCGGCCCGGACGAAGAGGTATACACCGCCTGCGTGCTCGGCCTCAAGGACTACATGGCCAAGAACCACTTCACCGGCGTGACGCTGGGCCTCTCAGGAGGCATCGACTCCGCACTGGTAGCCGCCATGGCGGCCGACGCATGCGGCGGCGAGAACGTCTGGGGCATCTCCATGCCCTCCATGTACTCCTCCGACGGTTCCAAAGACGACGCCGCCGATTTGGCCTCCAACATTGGCGCCCATTACGAGGTCCAGCCCATTGAGCCATTGTTCAACGCCTACCAACAGCAACTTGACCTTGATGGCGTCTCCGCCGAGAACCTGCAGGCCCGCATCCGCGGTGTGATCGTGATGGCCAGCTCCAATTCGCGCGGTCTGCTCGCCGTGGCCACCGGCAACAAGTCAGAGCTCGCCTGCGGCTACTCGACCATCTACGGCGATGCGGTAGGCGGCTACGCACCCATCAAGGACCTGCTCAAGACCCGTGTCTGGGAGATCAGCCGTTGGCGTAACAAGGCCGCGGCCGCAGGCGTCGGCATCGGCGGTCTCAAGATCGCGGGCAACGAGGACGGCAACACCGGCATCCCGTTGAAGGACGGCGTGATGATTCCGGTCTCCTCCATCGAGAAGGCACCCTCGGCCGAGTTGCGCCCCGGGCAGAAGGACTCCGACTCCCTGCCCGAATACGCGCTGCTCGACAAGGTGCTCGCCGCATACATCGAGCACGCGCACGGCCGCGCCGACCTGTTAGCCGACGGCTTCGACCAGGTCACCGTAGACACCGTGATGCGATTGGTGGACCGCGCCGAATGGAAGCGCCGCCAATACCCGCTGGGACCGAAGGTCACGGCCCTCGCGTTCGGCCGCGACCGCCGACTGCCCGTCACCAACGCATTCAGGGAATAAACATATATTGCTCCCGCCAGCGGGAGCAAGTAATACCGTTGAGGAGGTACCAATGACAGACGATAACAAGAAGCAGTGGTATTTCAACACCGTCAAGAAGCAGGCCGAGTTGGGCATGGTCTCACCGATCGAACAGCGCATGGGTCCGTACAAGACCAAGGAAGACGCCGAACATGCGTGGGACATCGTGGTGGACCGCAATGCCAGATGGGAGGAGGAGAACCGGCGCTGGAAGAACTACGGCGTGAAACCCGCACAGGCTCGCCCCGAGGATTGACGGTCGAAAACTGACGGATACGGTTCTGCTGTCAATCTCAAGACCGAACCGCTCATACGAACATCACAGTATGAGCGGTTTCCCATATCTGGAGACGTGCAATAGTCCCATCAATATCTAGAAGCCATTGGAATGGTAGCGTTCACAGAAACAATGTGAGATAGCTCACTCCCAATTTCAGCTTTTCTCAAGCAAGTGCCAACTACACTGTTGAACCAAGGGTTCCGTGAAGATGCGAAACCTACAACCCCATTTAAGGAGTGACATGACCGCAGTGGAAAATGCAGCTGTCTCCCAGGAGGAGCTCGACGCCAAGGCGTGGGCCGGCTTCACCGAGGGCAACTGGCAGAAGGATATTGACGTCCGCGACTTCATCCAGAAGAACTACACCCCGTACGAGGGCGACGAGACATTCCTGGCTCCTGCCACCGAGAAGACCAAGCACCTGTGGAAGTACCTCGACGACAACTACCTGGCCGTGGAGCGCAAGCAGCGCGTCTACGACGTGGACACCCATACCCCGGCCGACGTCGACGCCTTCCCGGCCGGCTACATCGACTCCCCGGAAGTCGATAACGTGGTCGTTGGCCTCCAGACCGACGTTCCCTGCAAGCGCGCGATGATGCCGAACGGTGGCTGGCGCATGGTCGAGCAGGCCATCAAGGAAGCCGGCAAGGAACCGGATCCGGAGATCAAGAAGATCTTCACCAAGTACCGCAAGACCCACAACGACGGCGTCTTCGGCGTGTACACCAAGCAGATCAAGGTCGCCCGCCACAACAAGATCCTCACCGGTCTGCCGGACGCCTACGGCCGTGGCCGCATCATCGGCGACTACCGCCGCGTCGCCCTGTACGGCGTGAACAAGCTCATCGCCTTCAAGAAGCGCGACAAGGACTCCGTGCCGTACCGCAACGACTTCACCGAGCCGGAGATCGAGCACTGGATCCGCTTCCGTGAGGAGCACGACGAGCAGATCAAGGCTCTGAAGAAGCTCATCAACCTCGGCAACGAGTACGGCCTCGACCTGTCCCGCCCGGCCCAGACCGCGCAGGAAGCCGTGCAGTGGACCTACATGGGCTACCTGGCCTCCATCAAGTCCCAGGACGGCGCCGCCATGTCCTTCGGCCGCAACTCCGCCTTCCTCGACTGCTACATCGAGCGCGACCTCCAGGCCGGCAAGATCACCGAGACCGACGCCCAGGAGCTCATCGACAACATCGTCATGAAGCTGCGCATCGTGCGCTTCCTGCGTACCAAGGACTACGATTCGATCTTCTCCGGCGACCCGTACTGGGCGACCTGGTCCGACGCCGGCTTCGGCGATGACGGCCGTTCGATGGTCACCAAGACCTCGTTCCGTCTGCTCAACACCCTGACCCTCGAGCACCTCGGACCTGGCCCCGAGCCGAACATCACCATCTTCTGGGATCCGAAGCTGCCTGAGGCCTACAAGCGCTTCTGCGCCAAGATCTCCATCGACACCTCGGCCATCCAGTACGAGTCCGACAAGGAAATTCGTAGCCACTGGGGCGACGACGCTGCCATCGCATGCTGCGTCTCCCCGATGCGCGTGGGCAAGCAGATGCAGTTCTTCGCCGCCCGCGTGAACTCCGCCAAGGCCCTGCTGTACGCCATCAACGGCGGCCGCGACGAGATGACCGGCATGCAGGTCATCGACAAGGGCGTGATCGAGCCGATTACCCCGGAGGCCGACGGCACCCTCGATTACGAGAAGGTCAAGAACAACTACGAGAAGGCCCTCGAATGGCTGTCCGAGACCTACGTCATGGCCCTGAACATCATCCACTACATGCACGATAAGTACGCGTACGAGTCCATCGAGATGGCCCTGCACGACAAGGAAGTGTACCGCACCCTCGGCTGCGGCATGTCCGGTCTGTCCATCGCCGCCGACTCCCTCGCCGCCGTCAAGTACGCCAAGGTCTACCCGATCTACAACAAGGACGCGAAGACCCTGGAAGGCCACGAGTACGAGTACGTTGAGGGCGCCGATGACGATCTGGTCGTCGGCTACCGCACCGAGGGCGAGTTCCCGGTCTACGGCAACGACGACGACCGCGCCGACGACATCGCCAAGTGGGTTGTCTCCACCGTGATGGGCCAGGTCAAGCGCCTGCCCGTCTACCGTGGCGCCGTCCCGACCCAGTCCATCCTGACGATCACCTCCAACGTCGAGTACGGCAAGAACACCGGTTCCTTCCCGTCCCGCCACAAGAAGGGCACCCCGTACGCCCCGGGCGCCAACCCGGAGAACGGCATGGACTCGCACGGCATGCTGCCGTCCATGTTCTCCGTCGGCAAGATCGACTACAACGACGCCCTCGACGGCATCTCGCTGACCAACACCATCACCCCCGATGGCCTGGGCCGCGACGAGGACGAGCGCATCGGCAACCTGGTCGGCATCCTGGACGCCGGCAACGGCCACGGCCTCTACCACGCGAACATCAACGTTCTGCGCCGCGAGACCATGGAGGACGCCGTCGAGCACCCCGAGAAGTACCCGCACCTGACCGTGCGCGTCTCCGGCTACGCGGTGAACTTCGTCAAGCTCACCAAGGAGCAGCAGCTCGACGTCATCTCCCGTACCTTCCACCAAGGTGCCGTCGTCGACTGATGACCAACCCCGCGAACCGCGGCAATGACTAACTGAAGGGGTGGGGCACGGCTCCACCCCTTCCTTATTTCCCACAGACCTTCGCATCATTTGGAACAGGAGGACAACGATGCCCGCAACACCCACGTTCCGCACCACGACCAGGCATATGCTCAAGGAATCGAAGACCTATGCCTCGCAGACTTTGATGGGCGGCCTTTCCGGCTTTGAATCCCCAATCGGACTCGACCGACGTGACCGCCTTTCCGCCCTGAAATCCGGCGATATCGGCTTCGTCCACTCTTGGGACATCAACACCTCCGTGGACGGACCGGGCACCCGCATGACCGTGTTCATGTCCGGCTGCCCGCTGCGCTGCCAGTACTGCCAGAACCCGGACACTTGGAAGATGCGCGACGGCAAGCCCGTCTACCTTGACGCCATGATCAAGAAGGTCGATCGTTACAAGGACCTGTTCAAGGCCACGCATGGCGGTATCACCTTCTCCGGCGGCGAATCCATGATGCAGCCCGCCTTCGTCTCGCGTGTGTTCCATGCCGCCAAGGAGATGGGCGTGCACACCTGCCTCGATACGTCCGGCTTCCTCAACACGAATTACACCGACGAGATGCTCGAGGACATCGACCTGTGTCTGCTCGACGTCAAATCCGGCGACGAGGAGACCTATCACAAGGTCACCGGCGGCACCTTGCAGCCCACCATCGATTTTGGCCAGCGACTGGCCAAGGCCGGCAAGAAGATCTGGGTGCGATTTGTGCTCGTGCCGGGCCTGACCGACTCCGAAGAGAACGTCGAAAACGTGGCGAAGATCTGCGAGTCCTTCGGTGATGCCGTCGAACACATCGACGTGCTGGGATTCCACCAGCTTGGCCGCCCGAAGTGGCACGAACTGCGCATCCCATACCCGCTGGAGAACCAGAAGGGACCCAACGCCGCCACCCGCGAACGGGTGACCAACCAGTTCAAGGACCACGGCTTCACCGTGTATTAAATTGCAGGGCCGAACCGCGCGTAAATACCACGATTCGGCCCGTTCGCCCATACCCTAGAGATATGGCCGACATCTACGCATTTCCTACGGGAGAGTCCAACGACGGACGCCCCGTGCGCCCTCAGGGTGTGCCGGATGAAGTATGGGCAGCCGTCGAATCCGTCAGCACCATGAAGCGCATCCATGACGTGCGCTATCGGGAGATTCCCGTGCCTTCCACCTTGGCCGATTATGGTATCGGCGTGGAATTCGAAGCGGGAGAGCGTGCCCTCGGCGATGCCTTTTCCGCCGGTCTTGGCAGCGATGCCGAATCACGAATCGCCACAGGCTGGATCATGATGCTTTATGCTCATGAGCTGCGCATTGACTGGGATTCCAACTGGCGTTGCGTGGCGTTCGCGCGACTGCCGCTGGAAACCGCCGAAAACGATTCTCTGACCCCCGGCATGTACTGGGATGACATGTGCGACTATTTCGACGGCATCGAGCCGGATTCGGTATCCGGCACAGTCACCGTGACCCAAAACACGGCTTTTGGCTCGATGGCCGGCTCCACCAGCGCCGGGTGTGAGATTCGCGTCTCATGGACCCCGCTTGACGGGACCGGGCCGGACGGTACTATGGACGCCGGCGCACAAGTCCGCTCGTGGGCCGCATTCATCAGATCCACCATCCGTTTTGAGGAGGATGACGCCAGTTGAGTGACGTCCGTGACACCGAACCCCGACTGCTGAAAGAGCCTCGCGGGGGAGTACCCGATGTCACTTCGACGCTGGACGGCTATCATCGTGTCTGCGATGCGATGGCCGAGGCGACGGGCTCGCTGGCCGCCGACGCCGAACGGGCGTCCGGCTTCCGCTATGGACACGAGGATTGGCTGATTCAGTTCAAACGTGAGGGTGCAGGCATCGCCTTGCTTGATCCCGTCGCCCTGACCCGGGCCGGAGCTGATTGGAATGAATTCAATGACGCCGTGGGCGACGCCACGTGGATTCTGCATGATTCTCTGATGGACTTGCCCGGATTCGCCGAAATCGGGCTCAAACCCAAAGCCCTGTTCGACACGGAAATAGCGGCGCGATTGCTCGGCCTGCACCGCTTTGGTCTGGCCGCCGTCACCGAACACTACCTCGGCATCACGCTAGCCAAAGAGCATTCCGCCGCCGATTGGTCCTACCGTCCGCTGCCGCGCGACTGGCGCAACTATGCGGCGCTCGACGTGGAGGTGCTTATCGAACTTGAAACCATGATGCGTCGTGACCTGAAAGCCGCAGGCAAGGACGAGTGGGCCGCTGAAGAGTTTTCTCACGCTTTGGTTGCGGGCCTTGCCCCGCGCAAACCGCATCCGATTCCTTGGCTGCGTATCTCGCGCATCACCCAGCTGAGTCGTGATCCAAGGGGCTTGGCCATCGCCAAATCCCTATGGGAGGAGCGCGACCGACTCGCCCGGCAATACGATATTGCGCCCAGCCTGTTATTGGCCGATTCATCAATCATCGAGGCGGCGACCAACAAGCCGCACAATGCTGCCCAATTCCGCGCGCTCCGATCCCTGAACGAGCGTGTGCGCATCCATACCGGCACCGAGCAGGACAAAATGTTCGAGCGGTACGCGCCGATTCAGCGTGCGGTCAAACCGAAGGTCTGGAAGCAGGCCATCGATCGAGCCATAGCCCTGAAGCCCACCCAATGGCCTACCATGCCCGCCCCCGAACAGGACGAAAACGGTGTGGTGAACGCGCCCCGATCCATGCGGCTGTGGCAACAGCGCCATCCGGAGCGTTATGACCGTCTGCAACGGGTGCGGCGTGTGATCAACCGCATCGCCGAAGACACCCGCACGCCGGCCGAGATGATCATCAAGCCACAGATCCTACGCAACCTGTGCTGGGTGGAAGACCCGGTGGAAGTGGACGTCGAGACGTTCCTGATCGAGCAGGGCGCAAGGAACTGGCAAGTGAAACTCATTGCACCGTCCGTAAGTGGCGTTATCATGTAGAGGTTGCCTTACGGCAGAACTGTAAGAAATAACGACTTTTGAGGAGTCATTAGCGTGAAGATCAGCGTTCGTAACCTCGAGCCCACCAAGGTGAAGCTCACCGTCACTGTTGAACCGGAAGAGCTCAACCCGTATCTGGATGCGGCCCGTAAGGAAATCGCCAAGCAGGTGAACGTTCCCGGCTTCCGTAAGGGTCACGTTCCCGGCAAGATCATCGACCAGCGCATCGGTTTCGCCGCCGTCGCCGGTGAGGCCGTGAACGACGCGGTCCCGGAGCTGTACTCCAAGGCCCTGGATGAGAAGAAGATTCGTCCGATGGCTCAGCCGGAGTTCGACGTGCAGGATGTTCCGCAGTCCGCCAACGACGAGACCAAGCTGAAGTTCACCGCCACCGTCGAGCGTCGTCCTGACATCGAACTGCCGGAAATCGACGGTCTTGAGATCGCCATCTCCAAGCCGGAAGTCAAGGATGAGGACGTCGACAAGCGCCTCGAGACCCTGCGTCAGCGCTTCGGCACCTTGGTCGGCGTGGACCGCCCGGCCGCCAAGGGCGACTTCGCCAACATCGACCTGACTGCTGAGATTGACGGCGAGACCGTCGACTCCCAGGAAGGCGTGAGCTACGAGCTCGGCTCCAACACCATGCTCGACGGTCTGGACGAGGCCCTTGACGGCCTGTCCGCCGGCGAGGAGACCACCTTCGAAGGCACGCTGGAAGCCGGCGAGCACGAGGGCCAGAAGGCCACCGTGAAGGTCAAGGTCAACTCCGTCAAGGCTGAGGAACTGCCGGAGCTGAACGATGAGTTCGCTTCCGAAGCTTCCGAGTTCGACACTCTGGACGAGCTCAAGGCTGACATCCGCAAGGCTGCCGCTCAGGACGCCGAAGGTCGTCAGGCCACCGAGGCTCGCGATGCCTTCATCGCCAAGCTGCAGGAAGGCCTCGAGATCCCGGTGCCGAAGGGCGTCAAGGCCAACATGGTCGAAGAGCAGCTCAAGGGCATGACCCCGGACCCGGAGAAGGCCACCAAGGAGCAGAAGGCTCAGGCCGAGGAGACCGTGGAGAAGGATCTGCGCGATCAGATGGTGCTCGACGCTCTGGCCGAGAAGCTGGACGTTCAGGTGTCCCAGTCCGACGTGTTCAACTTCCTCGCTTCCATCGCCCAGCAGTACGGCATGGATCCGAACAACTTCATCCAGGCCATCATCAAGAATGGCCAGCTTGGCTCCGCTGTGCAGGAAGTCGGCCGTTCCAAGGGCCTGCTCGCCGGCATGCGCGCCGTCAAGTTCACCGCTGATGGCGAGGTTGTGGACCTCTCCGCCTTCCTGGGCGAGGCCGCTGAGGACGAAGAGTCCGAGTCCGTCGAGGCCGCTTCCGCTGCTGCCGCCGTGGCCGACGAACTGTCCGCCAAGGATGACGCCAAGGATGCTGAGTGAGCATAGCCTCATCGCGTTAGCGTGATTGTTTGAGCCCGGAATCGTGTTTCATGGTTCCGGGCTCTTCCTATTCTGGCAAAAGGACTATTTCTTTGGCTCCCCTCTTTGAGGGGAGCTGTCGAGCGTGGCGAGACTGAGGGGAGTTCCCAAGGCATACTCGTTGCATAGGGTGCGGAGGTTGACATGCAGCCAACGGTTACTATCAAACGCCTTGGTTGGCTCGCTGCGGCGACCAT
This sequence comes from Bifidobacterium longum subsp. longum JCM 1217, assembly GCF_000196555.1. Lineage (NCBI taxonomy): Bacteria > Bacillati > Actinomycetota > Actinomycetes > Bifidobacteriales > Bifidobacteriaceae > Bifidobacterium > Bifidobacterium longum. The sequence continues at coordinate 848,107 of NC_015067.1, forward strand.
TGTGCTCGGCGTGCTCATCGGTGTGGGAGCAGGTCTGCTGACCCTGTTGCTCTACGGCGTTGAACATGTGCTGCTCGGCTACATCGAAGGCCCAGAATTGCCTGGTTCATTCGGCGTGCCCGCTGCACGCCGTGCGATATCGGTGACCGTGGGACTCAGCATCGCAGGCATTATCTGGTATCTGCTGCGACACAAAACGACTGCGGTGCCCTCAGTCAAGAAGGCCGTGGCGGGAAAGCGAATGCCTTTCTGGCAAACCATTGCGCATGTGGTATTGCAGATTTTCATCGTCGGCTCCGGTGCCTCGATCGGCCGAGAAGTCGCCCCACGCGAACTCGGCGCCATGCTCGCGCAACGTTTCTGCGACCTGTTCCATATCGAGGGCGTTGACGGCATCGACCGGCGCATGGTGGTGGCAGTGGCTGCCGGTGCCGGTCTAGGAGGCGTCTATGACGCGCCACTGGCCGGCATGTTCTTCGCCGTCGAAATCCTGTTGGTAGATGTGACAATCGAAAAAGTTGCGTTTGGACTGGGCATGTCTGCCATTGCCGCATTCGTGGCGGTTGCGATCAAAGGGCATTGCCTGTTCTACGACATTACCGCCATGCAACCGGAATCCACGCCAACGTTAATGCTGTTCGCTCTGATCTGCGGTGCGGCATGTGGAGTGGGCGGCGCATTGTTCCGAAAAGGTTCGCAATGGGCGGAAGCGCACAAGCCAACCGGTAAGGCTATTCTGTGGCAGATGACGCTGGCTGGTCTCATCACCGGTTTGGTGGCGATTGTTGTGCCGCAGGTGATGGGCAACGGCCGTGCCGCAGCGCAACTTGGATTCAGCACATTCATTCCTGAAACCGCCGGCACTGCTGGTGCCATGCAGTCGGCATCTTCAGCGGCCGCCTCTCCATGGAACTTGCTGACGGGCGGCGGTAATGTATCCGATTCGGCCTCTGGCGGGGGAGCGGGCTCTGGAATGGCATCGTTCTGGGCCATGCTTCAGGGTGGGAGCGGCCCTTCTGGATCCGTGATGAACGCCGGTTTCCCGCTGTCCCAGTCCAATATCTGGATGTTGCTGGGTGTGTTGGCACTCACCTTTGTTGCCAAAGCGCTGGTGACGCTGATGACCATTCGCTCCGGTGCGTCGGGCGGTGTGCTGCAGCCCGGCATCGCATTAGGTTCCACGCTGGGTGCGATGCTCGGTCTCGTATGGATACTGATGTTTCCGACCGATTCGGTAACCGCGTGTGCCTTGATCGGTGCGGCTTCGTTGCTTTCGGCCTCACAACAGGCACCGCTTATGGCCATGTGCTTGGTGATGGAGCTCTCTGAAGCGCCGATTACCTTCTTTGTGCCGGTCGGCATGGCCGTGGCCACGTCGTCACTGATATCAAAGTGGTTGCTGAGTCGTAAGTAAATACATATATTCTGGCTCCCCTCTCTGAGGGGAGCTGCCCCGGTCGAAACTCCCCTCAGCCGCCTATGGCGACAGCTCCCCTCAGAGAGGGGAGCCGAGGTAAAGAAAGCTATGTCAGAAAATACAGAAATTCGCTCGGCACTTGAATTGCTTGCCGCTGAGCCGCTCACTGAGCAGATTGACTACTATCGAAAGCCATTCATGGTGTTATGGGCCGCCATTCAGGAGGCAGCCAGCGATGTGGCCGAAGACTACGACTTACCTGCGGATATGGCCCAATTATGGGTGGCCGAACAGATGCGCCAAGTCGCCGATTCACTGGTCGATCGGCTCGCGGAAAAAGCCGTGGCCCATGGTGCCAGCAAGTCCAACGTAGCGCGAGCCGCCGGTGCCAGCCCCGCCAATGCCGCCCGTCGCTTCCCGCGTCTGGGCGACGATGCCGCCTCCCAGACCCGCCTCCTCATTGACGACGTCCTCGACACCCTCGAATAAACCGAAATCCCTACGCTGCCCGCCAAAAAGCACGCGAAAAGCCGCCTTCAGTCGCTTCAAGGCGGTAGTCTGAACAATGTTCGAGTAATTAGAAGGAGAATCAAGGTGAGCAATACCTTTGCGACCTTGCCGGTCATGGCGGGCGATGACGTCCCGGCCGGCCCCGTCGACCCGATTTTCAACCGTCTGCTCAAAGACCGCATCATCTGGATGGGTGAAGAGGTCAAGGACGATATGGCCAACCGCATCTGCGCTCAGCTGCTGATGCTGGCCGCCGAAGACCCGAAGAAGGACATCTGGCTGTACATCAACTCGCCGGGCGGCTCCATCACCGCCGGCATGGCCATCTACGACACCATGCAGCTCATCGAGCCTGACGTGGCGACCGTGGGCCTGGGCATGTGTGCTTCCATGGGCCAGTTCCTGCTGAGCTCCGGTACCAAGGGCAAGCGTTACCTGACCTCGCACGCCCGTGTGCTCATGCACCAGCCTTCCGGCGGCATCGGCGGCACCGCCACTGACGTGCGCATCAACGCCGAGCTCATCATGGACATGAAGAAGACCATGAGCGAGCTGACCGCTGAGCAGACCGGCCACACCCTCGAGGAAATCTACCGCGACAACGAATACGACCACTGGTTCACCGCCCAGGAAGCCCTCGACTATGGCTTCGTGGACAAGCTCGTGACCACGCCGGACACCATCGGCAACAACCAGCAGGGGGAGTGAGACTCATGGCAAGTGAAGAAGCAAAGTTCGCCGCCCGTGCCGACCGCTTGGCCGGCCGTCAGGGCGTAGCCGGTTTCATGCCGGCCTCCGCCCGCGCAGCCCAGCCCGCGCCGACCAACCGTTACATCATGCCGCAGTTCGTGGAGAAGACCCCGTATGGCATGAAGACCCAGGACGCCTACTCCCGCCTGTTCGAGGATCGCATCATCTTCCTCGGCGTGCAGGTGGACGACGCCTCCGCCGACGACGTGATGGCCCAGCTGCTGGTCCTCGAATCCCAAGATCCGAACCGTGACGTGATGATGTACATCAACTCACCCGGCGGTTCGATGATGGCCATGACCGCCATCTACGACACCATGCAGTACATCAAGCCCGACGTGCAGACCGTGTGCCTCGGCCAGGCCGCCTCCGCCGCCGCCATTCTGCTGGCCTCCGGCACCAAGGGCAAGCGCCTGATGCTGCCGAACGCCCGTGTGCTCATCCACCAGCCGGCCATCGACCAAGGCTTCGGCAAGGCCACGGAGATCGAGATTCAGGCCAAGGAAATGCTGCGTATGCGTGAATGGCTGGAGGAGACCCTCGCCAAGCACACCGGCCAGGACGTCGAGAAGATTCGCCGCGACATCGAAGTGGACACTTTCCTGACCGCTCCTGAAGCCAAGGAATACGGCATCGTGGACGAGGTGTTGGAACACCGCCAGTAAAACTTCCGGACATTGCAATACCCTCGGTCGGCAACGACCGGGGGTATTGTATTTCAAGGATGACAATGATAATGCGCAGCGTGGCGGTTCGACGGTGCGGCGCAGTCGGCAAAGGAGAATCATGGGACGTGTGGTGAGCTACAACGAGGACGTACCCCGTTGCACGTTCTGCGGCAAAACCGAACATCAGGTACGAAAACTGGTGGCCGGTCCCAATGCCTCCATCTGCGATGAATGCATCGCCCTGTGCGTGGACATCATCTCCGAGGAGCGTGTCAAAGATGCCGAGGTCAATTCGCTGAGCCTGCCCAAGCCCGCTCAGATCTTCGATTATCTCAACCGCTACGTCATCGGTCAGGAGAACGCCAAGCGCGCATTATCCGTAGCCGTATACAACCATTACAAGCGCGTCAACATGGAGCTTCAGGAGTCCGCTGAGCAGCTTGACGGGAATAACGGGCACAGTGGCCAGACCGGCAAACAAGCCAAGCAATCCGTTCCCACCCAGACGCGTGCTGCCCGCCGCAGCAATGACCCTTTGGCTGACGTCGAGGTCGCCAAGTCAAACATTCTGTTGCTCGGCCCCACCGGCGTGGGCAAAACCTATCTTGCGCAGGCGTTGGCCCGCGTAATGAACGTGCCGTTCGTCATCACCGACGCCACCACCCTGACCGAAGCCGGCTATGTAGGCGACGATGTGGAAACCGTGCTCCAACGTCTCCTCCAAGCTGCGGATGGCGACGTAAGCCGAGCCCAGCACGGCATCATCTACATTGACGAAATCGATAAGATCGCCCGCAAATCCGGTGAGAACACCTCCATCACCCGTGACGTGTCCGGTGAGGGCGTTCAGCAGGCGTTGCTGAAGATCTTGGAAGGAACCATCGCCTCCGTGCCGTTGGAAGGCACGCGCAAGCATAAGGAGCAGGACGTTGCGCAGATGGACACACGCGGCATCCTATTCATCTGCGGCGGTGCGTTCGTGGGGCTGACGGACATTGTTCGCAAGCGATTAGGCCGTCGAGAGACCGGCTTCGGCGCGAATTGGCACGACGCCGACATGAAAGACGAGGAATTGCTCGAACAGGTCAATGCCGATGATCTGGCCGAGTTCGGACTGTTGCCTGAGTTCATCGGACGTTTGCCGGTCACCAGTGTGCTGAAGGAACTTACCGTAGACGATCTGACGGCGATTCTCACCCAGCCAGCCAACGCGCTGATCAAGCAGTACCGTAAACTGTTCGCCGTCGACGGCGTCGATCTGCAATTCACAGAACAGGCCATTCGGGCGATTGCTGATATCGCTATCAAGCAGGGGACCGGCGCACGCGGTTTGCGTTCGATTATCGAACGTACGTTGCAGGACACGATGTTCCAGTTGCCGAGTTTGGATGATGTGAGGCAGGTGATTGTGGACAAGGCGTCCGTAGAGGGTTCCAGCACGCCCAAACTCCTGCGCGAAGCCGTGGATGTGCCGCAGGGACGTCTCAAAGTTGCGCAGTCGGTTTTGCTTGACCGAGTCCGTACACACGAGGCGTGAGGCCAGTAAATACGCCGTTGCGGTAGTGGTCGGGATGGTGCGACTCGCCGCAACACGCCGAGTTGCATTCAGCTGAACGGCGTGTATTATATATCGAGTTGTCTGAAAGACAACATGCGCCAGTAGCCCAGCGGATTAGAGCAGCTGACTACGGATCAGCAGGTCGCAGGTTCGAATCCTGTCTGGCGCACTCCCGAACCACGGGGACAACAGTGGTATGCGCCAGTAGCCCAGCGGATTAGAGCAGCTGACTACGGATCAGCAGGTCGCAGGTTCGAATCCTGTCTGGCGCACAGTAAGCCTCGAAAGCGAAATGCTTCCGAGGCTTTTCCAATTGTATTGGCCCGTTTGAGTCGGTTGAGTCGGCCACACAGGGTTGGGCTAAGGTTGCCCTTCGCGACTCAGCCCGGAGCGGAACGTCCTGAGACATTCCGTACTATTACATACGGTTCATCCAAGAGAGTGCAGCAAGGAGACGCGATGGCCACGACCGCCGGCGCGAAGAAGGGACTTTGGTCCACCATCAGGCGAATCGCCGCCTCAGACCGTATTTCCGGACTCATCATGCTTGGCTTCGCGCTCACCGGCCTGGTGCTCGCGAATCTGCCCGCCACCGCGCATGCGTTCGAGACCGTAGCGGAAACGCATCTGTTCATCCCCTACACCAATCTCGACCTGCCTATTGGCCACTGGGCCCAGGATGGTCTGCTTACCATCTTCTTCCTGACCGTGGGCCTCGAACTGAAGCAGGAACTCACCACCGGCTCGCTTGCCAATCCGAAAGCGGCCGCCGTGCCGATGCTGTGCGCGGTGGGCGGCATGATCGCCCCGCCCATCCTGTTCCTGGCCGTCACGGCATTGTTCTCTCAGATCGGGCCTGGTGAACCCGGCACGCTGATTCTGACCACCACCGGCAGCAGCATCCCGTTCTCGGAGATGTCGCACGGCTGGGCAGTGCCCACCGCCACGGATATCGCGTTCTCGCTGGCCGTGCTCGCCCTGTTCGCCAAGGCCCTGCCCGGTTCGATCCGCGCGTTCCTGATGACGCTTGCCACCGTCGACGACCTGCTGGCCATTATTCTGATCGCCGTATTCTTCTCCTCGATTAACGCCTGGTATTGGTTCATCGGCATCGCCGTATGCGCCGCCATCTGGGCATACCTCGTGCGACTGAAAAAAGTGCCGTGGATCGCGGTTGGCATCGTCGGTATCCTCGCTTGGATCATGATGTTCGAGGCAGGCGTGCACCCCACACTGGCCGGCGTGCTGGTTGGCCTGCTGACCCCCTCTCGTGAAATGCACGGCGAACTCTCGCCGCGTGCCGAACGCTATGCCAACAAGCTCCAGCCATTCTCCGCACTGCTGGCCCTGCCCATCTTCGCCTTGTTCGCCACCGGCGTACACTTCGAGTCGATGAGCCCGCTATTGTTGGCCTCGCCGCTGGTCATCGCACTGATTGTGGCTTTGGTGGTCGGCAAACCTCTGGGTATCATCACCACCGCATGGCTGTCCACGCATGTGGGCGGGCTCAAGATGGCCAAGGGGCTGCGTGTGCGCGACATGATTCCCGCTGCCGTCGCCTGCGGCATTGGCTTCACTGTGTCCTTCCTCATCGCTTCGCTGGCGTACAAGAACGCGGAACTTTCCGCTGAGGCGCGCTTCGGCGTGCTGGTGGCCTCCCTGATCGCCGCCGCGATTTCCGGTGTGCTGCTGAGCCGTCAGTCCAAGCGATTCGAGAAGACCGCAGCCGCAGCAGCGGCTGATGCGGAGGATGACGAATCGATTGATGGTGATGGCATCGGGCAGCCAAGCCACACCACAGAGCCCACCACGCCCACGGAACACCCCGGCACCCTCGCCGACGGCACCGCCAGTGTGGAAATCGACTTCCGCCACTGATGGCTTAGACGGTCCCTACTCCATTGTTGGCCTTGTTTCGTGAAAACCGTACGCTGAGACGCGCTCAGTGTACGTTCTTCACGAGATGAGGCCTTATTTCGCGGAAAACGTACGCTCAGTGTCACTCACCGTACGTTCTTCACGAAGTCAAGGATGATTTCGCGGAAAACGTACGCTCAGTGTCACTCACCGTACGTTCTTCACGAAGTCAAGGATGATTTCGCGGAAAACGTACGCAGAGCTTCAGGCGCTAGAATGCGAAGAGTCGATAGCGCCGTACAGGAGGACATTGGATGGCAAAGAAGCAGAAGAAATCCAAGAAGAACGACGGCAAAAAGGCCGCTGAAGCAAAGAATCTAGCCGAGGCCGCATCCAAGTCCGCAGTCGTGGACGATATGGAACCATTGGAAGCCACAGCCGCGAATGATGCGGCGGCGTTGGAGGCTGAGACGGCAACTGAGGCTGTGGCCACACCGGTGAACCCGGTCGATCTGGAGGACGCCTCGCCGCTGGGCGACACCTATCATCGCGGCCCGGTGATTCTACGCGGCCAGATGATTCCCTCGGACAACACCACCGCCAACCTGCTGAAACCCGATCAGGACACCGACTGGCTGCACATGGACCCATGGCGTGTGCTGCGCATCCAATCGGAATTCGTGGACGGTTTCGGGGCGCTCGCCGAGCTCGGACCTGCGGTCTCTATTTTCGGCTCCGCACGCACCCAGCGCACCGAATCGATCTACAAGGCAGCACGGCGCATGGGTAGCCAGATAGCCAAGCGCAACATCGCCGTCATCACCGGCGGTGGTCCCGGCATCATGGAAGCCGCGAATAGGGGAGCGGCACTGGCCGGCGGCAAATCGGTGGGACTTGGCATCGAATTGCCGCACGAGCAGGGGTTGAACCAGTGGGTGAACCTCGGCATGAGCTTCCGGTACTTCTTTGTGCGAAAAACCATGTTCATCAAGTATTCCTCCGGCGTGATCGTATGCCCGGGAGGCTTCGGCACACTGGATGAGATGTTCGAATTATTGACCTTGGTTCAGACCCACAAGGTGGCGAATATTCCGGTGGTGCTCTACGGCAAGGAATACTGGCAGGGGCTCTTTGACTGGCTCAACGGTCCGGTGGCCGAGCATGGCATGATCTCGACGATCGACCCGAAACTGGTCACCGTAACCGATGACGCCGACGAAGCCGTGGACGTGGCCGTCAGCGCAATTGTGAGGTAAGCGAGATAGAGTGGCTCCCCTCTCCGAGGGGAGCCAAGGACAGAGTTACTTTTTGTAGGCGATGAGCAGGCCGGTGCCGTCAGGGGTGAGCGTGGACTCGAAACCTTCGTCATCTTCGACGGTGGTGAGCAGCTCACGCATGGCGATGGCCTTGTCGCTGCGGTCGGCCGGATTGATCACGCCGCCCTGACCGTCCTCCAACGCCAGCACATCGGTGAACACGATCACGCCGTGCACGCGCAGCAGACGGGAGGCCTGGGCGAACGTGGCGGCATAGTTCTCGGCGTCGCCCGCCACCACGATCAGATCGTAATCATTGGCGTTGAGGCGCGGCAGAAACACGCTGGCCGGGGCGTTCACCGCACGCAACGTGGTGTCGGTCTCGTCCTGCAGCTCGGCGAACGCCTTGCGAATCAGCGCGATGCCCTGGGCGGTGGAATCGACCGCAGTCAGCAGGCCCTTGTTATCCAGTGCATGGGCGAGCTGCAAGGTCTCCACCAGCGAGCCGGTGCCCACGGCAATCACCGAAGCGGCGCCGGTGATGCGCACCAGCATGCCCAGCAGACGGGCCTGCGCCGCCGAACCCTGCAACTGGCCGGACTCGTCGGCGGCCGTACGGGTGTCGGTCAACGCATCGGATTCACGTTCGCGCGCGTGTTCCTCGGTGAATTCCCATGCCTTGGCGAGGTTGGTGTACTGCGTTCTGTCCATAATTCGTTCTTTCATGTCTTCTCTCGTGCGGGCACCCAGCGGATGCATCGACGCATGTGCTTAGGCGATCGCCGCAGCCAGCCGCGGCGCGGCTTAGCGCTCGCGGACCTTAGCCACGATCTGCCACATCTCCTCGCCCACATCGATGCCGCGCGGGCAGTGGCGGGAGCAGGCGCGCACGGACTGGCAGGCGGCCACGCCGTCGGCGGTGTCGATGGCATCCATACGCTCCATGGCCTTGGTGTCGCGCGAATCGTTGACGAAACGGGAGGCCCAAATCAGCGCGGCCGGGCCGATGAAGGCGTCGCCGCCGGCGTACACCGGGCAGGCGCCTTCGCACACGCCGCAGGCGATGCAGTTGCTCAGCAGCTCGTATTTGGCGAGTTGTTCGGGGTTCTGCAGGTATTCGAACACGTCCACCTTGCCTTCGGCGGTGGTGGCGAGCACGCCGTCCGCCTGAAGATACGGGGTGAGCTTCCTGATCTGGTTGAGCATAGGGTCGATGTCGGCGATGAGGTCGCGCTGCGGCGGGAAGCCGGGCAGGGACGCCAGTTCGATGACTCCCAGCGAACCGTTTGCGGCTGAGTTCTGGGCGGCCGCCGCGTTTGCGACGTTTTCCGCGGAATCGTCGGATTCCTCAGCCTCGGTGCCGGTGTGTCGGAACCCTTCGTCATCGACTTCGGGCATGGCGCCGGGTTGCTTGGCCCAATCGCGGATGGTGGCTGTGCACAGCAGGGTGGGGGTGCCGTTGATGGCCACGGCGTCCGAACCGCACATGCCATGACCGCACGAATAACGGAAGGCCAGCGTCGGGTCGACGGTGCGTTTGATGGTCAGCAGACAATCCAACACAGTATCCGAAGGGCGCGCGGGAATCGTGTACTCCTGCACCCACTGCTTGCCGCGCGGACGACGGCGCGCCGCCGAATCCGAGCCGCCGCCGAACGGGGAGCCTTTCTTGGCAAACGGGCTGCCACCGCGTGCACGTTCGGCACGCTCGGGTCGCGGCGTGAAACGATGCACTTGCAGGGTAACCGTCGTGTTGCTCGCCTCAGCCATGTTCTGCCTCCATGAAACAGTGGGATGTCAAGTCCAATATTAGCCAACCTATTGTGCCACAAGCCCTAGGCGGCTTGGGTATTACCACCAGCGGATCAGTACTCGCGCTTCTTGGGCGGATAGTCGGTGATGTGCACCGGCTTGAAACTTACCGAACCATCATCGGCGACCATCGAGTGAGCAAGGAAATGCTCATCGTCGCGTTCGGGGAAATCAAGGCGTTGCATGGATCCGCGAGATTCCTGACGGGATTCGGAAGCGTGCAGCATGACCTCGGCCAGTTCGATCAGATGACGGACTTCCCAGATGGCGGTGACCTCCTGATTGAAAGCGGCGGTCTTGTCATGGGCCCGCAAGGTATCGGCAACCGGTGTGATGTCACCGTTGATCTGGGTCAACGCCGTATCGATGGTCTGAGCGGTGCAACGTACGGCCAGAGCCTGCTCCATCACTGATCCGAGTTGGGCCATGAGCTGATAAGGATTGGCGGTGGGCACTCCATCGTCTGAATCATCTATTGGCCCGGCGAGCAGTTCGTCAAGCTCCGCTTTGCGAGAATCGGCAGCCTGATCGGCGGCATCGGTCAGCATGTCATCGGCCGAATCATCGGCCATGGGGGAGTCAACCGGGTTCTCGGCGATGCGTGCGGCCATCGTCTGACCAGCGCGTGTGCCGAACAGACAGGCGTCGAGCAGAGAATTGCCGCCCAGACGATTCGCACCATGTACGGAGACACAAGAGCATTCGCCAGCGGCGAACAGTCCATCGACTACCTGCACGGCACCGTCGGCCCAACGGTACACCTCGCCGTCGGTGGTGATGGGGATGCCGCCCATCGTGTAGTGTGCAGTGGGCTTGATGGGTACTAGGTCCTTGGCCGGATCGAGGTTCGCGTACTGCTCGATGGTTTCGACCACCTGCGGCAGCACTTCCTTCATACGTTCGGGGTCGATGCCGGTCATATCCAGCCAGACGCAGTCCTTCGGACCATCCGGGTCCTTCGGGTCGGCGACGCCGCGACCGGCGTCGATCTCCGCCATGATGGAGCGGGAGACCACGTCTCGTGCGGCCAGATCCTTATGCTCCGGAGCGTAGCGTTCCATAAACGGCTCACCGTCGGCGTTCCTCAGAATGCCGCCCTCGGCGCGGGCCGCCTCGGACAGCAGGATGCCGGTGTGCGCGAGCCCGGTGGGGTGGAACTGCACAAATTCGATGTCCTCCAGCTGCAGACCGGCGGCCAAGGTCAAGGCCATGCCGTCGCCGGTCAGATCCCAGGAATTTGACGTGGTGTGGAACAGTCGGCCCGCGCCACCGGTGGCAAGCAGCACGTTGCGCGCGTGGATGGCCTGAATCTTGCCCGAATGCGTGTCAAAGGCCACGATGCCGGCCGCCTGCTTGCCGTCGTCGGCGAGCACCAGGTCGGTCACATACCATTCCTCGGCGAACTCGACGCCGGCGGCCACGCACTGCTGCCACAAGGCGTGCAGAATCTGGTGGCCGATGCGGTCGGCCGCATAGGCGGCGCGCTTGACCGGGGCGCCGCCGAACTCGCGCGTGTGGCCGCCGAACCGGCGCTGGGCGATATGCCCGTCCTCGGTACGGGAGAAGGCCACGCCCTGACGCTCCAGGTTGATCACGGTCTGCGGCGCGTATTCGGCGAGCAGTTTGGCCGCATCCTGGTCCACCAGCCAGTCGCCGCCCTTGATGGTGTCGTAGTAATGCCAGTGCCAGTCATCGGACTCCACATTGCCCAGGCTCGCGGCGATGCCGCCCTCGGCTGAACCGGTGTGCGAACGCAGCGGCTGCAGTTTGGAGACCACGAGGATCTTCGGGTCCACGCCTTGTTCCTTGAGCTCGGTGATCTCGGGGGAGCGCAGCAGTCCCAACGCCGCCGACAGGCCGGCCGCTCCGGCGCCGACGATCACCGCATCATACATATCTTCCAAACGTTTCGGACTCATGGGTTCGATTCTCGCACACCCGCCGAACAGCCTTCGAGCCGTGTCATGGAAGCCGATTAGCCGACACGGCTGCTCAGCTTGAGTATGCCGGCATCCCGCTCGATCACTCCCTTCAGCTCCAATGCGCCGAGTAGCTCAAGTATGGTGCCGATATTGGGAATCTCGTCGGGTACCGTCTCTCGCGCCACACGCAATAGTGCGTCCGGGGTGACGATGAGATGTCGTTTACGGCATTCACGAATCAATGCCACTAATGTGCGTTCCATTTCCGGCAGCTTGGCGATAATGATACGTTGTTGGGCTTCCTTCTCGGGATCGGGCTTCGGCTTGACACGAAGATCCGGCATCTGATGTGACGAGGGAAGCTCTTCACCCTTGCTTTTGTCGTTACCGGAATCGGCAGTTGCGCTCGCCGGCCCATCCTTGGATTGAGTGCGCGTAGGCTGAGTATGCTTGGTCTTCGAACGTTTCGAATGACCTGAATCTTGTGACGACTCCTGTGACGCCGATGATTCCGAGGATGCTGGCGATAACGGAGTCGTTGCCGGCACTTCCATGGCCTCCTCGTTTTCGGACGAGTCCTGACCTGTGGATTTCGATATGCCTGGGCATGCTGCCATAACGGGCTTATGCCGTTCATGGCATATATCCTCGGTGGATGTGGCGGCACACAGAATCATCGCTCGGTGGTCGCCGATCATCTTATTGCACCCGGCGTTGCAAGGCTGATTGATGTCACCGGGAACCGCATACACTTCGCGCAGCAATTCGCATGCCCATCCCGCGGTGTTGAGCGCTCCGGAACGCAACCGGGCTTGCGTCACAATCAATGTGGAAGACATGGCCGCGATAATGCGGTTGCGAAGCAGAAAACGACGGGCTTCGGGAATCGTCCCGGGGCACAGTTCACTGATCAGTGCACCACCCTGCGCCTCGATGCGTTCGAACAGCGTGCGGTTACGCATCGGTCCGATATGGTTGAGCCCGCCGGCGAATACGGCAACGGTTTTGCCCACATTGGCGGGCATTCTGCCGTGCAGCGCATTCAACGCTCCCCAATGTGCCGCCGCATCCGTGCCCATCGCGCCTCCGGACACGACCAGATGCCCGGCAACGGCTGCCTGTTCGGCTACGGTGTGTGCCACATACCGGCCATATTCGGTCACGTCCCGTGAACCGACGATGCCGACCGGTTTGGCGCAACTGGTCAATGCGCGTGGATCGCCTTTGATCCACAAACACAGCGGTGGCGCCCAATCGGAGCGAATGGACAGGTCGGCCAACTGCGAGGGCCAACATGGATGGCCAGGGCCGATAATCCATTGCGTGCCATCCATAGTGAACCAGTCGGCCAGTTGGATGATGTCTTGCGAGGGCAGGTCCATCATGCGGTTATGCCAGCAGGCCAGTGCATTGCGGAAGGAGCGCATCGCGTTCGCCGACGCCTTGCGGCCCCATCGAGTGAGGCCGTCCACGAACATGCGGTCAATACGTGACAGCGCCGGGCCGCAGATTTCAGATGGCTGGCTTGGATGGGATTGCGCCAACGCATGCCAGAGGGATTCGGCGTTTTCCGCGCCTTTGAGCGTGGCGTACATCATCACATCCGCGCCATCAAGACAGAACGTGAGCGCGGCACGATACAACGTATCCGTGGGAGGTACGGGAATAGTGCGCGAAACGGCGAGACTCGTATCGGTGTGATCCACACTTCCTGCGGTGCCGCCAGATTGCCGGATATCAGTAGCGTTACTCATGTCATCCTCGTTCTCATTTCGATGCCCTGATGGACGTCCTGTTCAGTGGGGGATACGCGGCCGGCCAGATCGGCGAGCGTCCAAGACAGACGCATGGCGCGATCAGCCCCGCGCAATGTGAGTTGATGATTGGACAGGGCCCGATTGACCAATTCCATCGCTTTCAGCGATGTATTGGCGTGCAGCCATTTGCCCGAAGCTTGCGCGTTGCACACCCATCCATACTGTCTGAACCGGTCTTTGGCCACTTGACGGGCACGAATCACACGAGCTTGTATCCCGGCACTGGACTCGCCGATTGGCTCGCTTTGCGCGGCAATGCGCGAGACTGGTGGCACCGCCATCTGAATATCCACACGATCCAGTATCGGTCCGGACAATCGCGAGAAATAACGTATACGGTCTTTTTCCCGGCAAGCGCAACGTTCGCCGGTGCCGTAATAGTATCCGCACGGACAGGGGTTGGCCGCCATGATGAGTTGGAATGAGGCCGGGTAGTAGGTGCTGCCTTTTGAACGGGAAAGCGCCACATACCCGGATTCCAATGGTTCGCGCAACGTCTGCAGGGCGCGTGCGCTGAATTCCGGTGCCTCGTCCAGAAACAGAATGCCTCGATGCGCGCGTGTGATTGCGCCGGGAACGGCGATGCCGCTGCCACCACCCACCAAGGCCGCCGTGCTGGCGGTGTGGTGCGGTGCCTCGAACGGCGGCATGTCGGTGATGCCGTACTGAGGCAGTATGCCGCACAGCGATCGAATCGATGCCACCTCCAGCTGTTCCGCCTCGTTCAACGGGCACATGATGCCGGGCATACGTGAGGCCAACATGGTTTTGCCGCTGCCTGGCGGGCCGGTCATGATGAGATTATGCCCGCCTGCCGCCGCCACTTGCAGTGCCCATTTGGCATGCTCCTGACCCAGAACCTCGTTCATATCGCCACAATCGTTGGGATGACTTGTGGGCGATTGATCCGTGGTGGTCTCGTCGGTAACCGGTGTATCGGGAATCGTATAGGTGGCATCGCCGCCCATCAGTTCGATGAGCTCACCCACATGCCTCACGCCCACTACATCCAGTCCATCCACCATCGAAGCCTCGTCAAGATTGCGATGGGGAACAATCATTTTGCGCACGCCACGTTCCTCGGCATGCAGCATGATCGGGAGCAGCCCATGAATCGGCAGCACCGAGCCGTCAAGATTCACTTCGCCGAGCACAATGGTATCTTCTAGGCAATCATGCCCTATGGCACCCGCCGCACATAGGACGCTGGCCGCGATGGCCAGATCATGCGACGAACCGCGTTTGGGCATGGCCGCAGGGCTCATGTTCACGGTCACACGGGTTTGCGGCCAACCGAATCCAGTGGCTTGACACGCTGATTTCACGCGCTCGCGGGCTTCGGACAACGATGCATCCGGCAATCCGATGATGCTGAAGTATGGCAAGCCAGGGCTGATGAAAGCCTGCACTTGGACGATGAAGGCCTTAAGGCCGATCAGTCCGACTGAGAGGGTGCTGCCGATAGCCATGTCTACTCCTTTCACAATGTGTTTCGCAACGTGGCTGTTTTTTTTGGGGGGGGGGGCTTCAGAAGGCATTTTCAATGTGATGCACGAGCGGCCTGCCCACCCGAAGCACGATGGTGACGACATCGAAACGGACCGCCGAATGCGGCACCCGATTACGCCGGTCAAGTAGCCAATCGCAGGCGGCTTTCCTGAGATTGTGCTGTTTCGCCGGCGTAATGGCCTCTTGCGGATATCCGTAATGCATGGACCGGCGTGATTTCACTTCGACGAACACCACCGTGTACTCGGGATTGAGCATCACGATGTCCAATTCGCCGTAACGGGTATGCCAATTGCGGCTCAAGGTCGTCCAACCGTGTTCCTCCAGCCACGCGGCGGCATACTGCTCGCCGAGCGCGCCGAACTGTTTGGGCGTCAGATTGCGGTCGCCCATCGTGGCCGCAATCCGTTCCGAAGGCAGCATTGCCTGCGGATCAGGTGAAGCCAGCATGGGCTGGTGAAAGGCAAGACCGGCGTCGATGCCGGACTTCGTCGTCGGCTGAGTAGGTGGTAAAGCGTTCATGATTCCACTGTGCGGGTTACTTATGTAAGAGCACAAGCGCAACCGGCAAATGTGGATACTATGACGCGGTTTGGCGTGTTGTGGATAACGTGTGGATGAAAACTCGGTTATCCACCATTAGTTCAGAAGGTTTACCAAGGCTCACCAGTCGACTTCCCTGTGACGAAAAAACAACCCATCGGATTGTTCGCTGAATACGTCAGACCCAGTGAGCGGAGAGGGGAGCCAAGGTGCGGTCACTTCACCAAATCGGTGAGTTCGCCAAGGTTCAGTTCGAAACTGACGCCACGATCCTCGAAATGCGGCTGGTTACGGGTGCTGACCATGGCGTGACGCACGAACTCACCGGCGATTTCGGCCGACTCGGCCAGGCCGCGGCCGGCCATCACCGCGCCGCACAGGGCAGAGGCGAAGGCGTCACCCGTGCCATGAATCATGTATGGCAACTTCTCATGAGCCAGCTCGATCTTGCCGGCAACACCGGTGGAAGCGCTGGCCACATAGTTGACGATTTTGCCATCGCCATGGTCAATGCCCTTCAGCACCACGTTCTTGGCACCCAACTCCAGCAGAGCACCAAGCAGCTCGTTAACCGTGGCCTCATCAATATCCTGGCCAGGATAGTCACGCTTGGTGAGAATGCTCGCTTCGGTGAGGTTCGGCATCAACACGTCGGCACCATCGGCCAGCGCGCCCATTGCCTCGCACAGCTCCGGTGTGTACGTGGGGTACATTTCGCCGGCGTCTCCCATCACCGGGTCAACCAGACGCAGCGCGTTCGGATATTCGCGGTAGAGACGCTGAATGATCGCCACCTGATCGGGGGAGCCGAGGAAGCCTGAATACACGCCATCCAGCTCCACGTCTTCCTTCTGCCAGGCATCCAAGTAACCGGAGAGAATATCCGTGGTGTCATGGAACGTGAACACTGCATAGCGTGTGTGCGCCGAGAACAGGGCGGTCGGCACCGGGCACACATCGCAGCCGGCGGCCGAGAGAATCGGAATCGCGGCGGTCAGCGAGCACTTGCCGTAGCCGCACATGTCGTGCACGGCGGCCACGCGCGGAATATAGTTCGGATCACGGTCATACAGAGTTACATCGGTCATGTCTGTTCGAATCCCTTCACCATGTTGGCGGAATAATTCATTGGCGATGTTTGACTGTAGTCGTTCGTCATGTAAACCATGTAACCGGGCGGCAGAAAAATGAAACAGACGTCATCACCGAGCGGGCAAACCGTCTTGGTGACGGGTGGAACAAGCAATCATCACGGACACTTGAGCCATGCGCGAAAGGCATGGCAGCGATATCACCGTGACCGCAGTCGACCTTGAAAGCGCATGCGTGCGGCCCGGCGTGTCGCGATAATTTCAACGACTTTTTCGTGACTTCTGACAGTCGCTCACGTCAATGATTCCAAGGCTTTATAAGCCCTTATAGGCAAGTCCGATAACGTTCAGCTTGCGCCGCGCGGCCCAAGCGTCGTAACTTCATAACCAACACCTCGCCAACCGCCCGAACACGGCAGGCGGGTGGCAAGGAAAAATCCTCGCGACCTAGCACAACCAAGGAGAATACCATGGCCGAGAACAACAAGAAGTACCGTTTTGAAACCCTGCAGCTGCACGTCGGCCAGGAGCAGGCCGACCCGGCCACCGACTCCCGCGCGGTGCCGATCTACCAGACCACCTCCTACGTCTTCCACAACTTCGACCACGCCGAGGCCCGCTTCGGACTGGCGGACCCGGGCAACATCTACGGCCGTCTGACCAACTCCACCCAGGGCGTGTTCGAAGACCGCATCGCGGCCCTCGAAGGCGGCACCGCGGGCCTGGCCGTCGCGTCCGGCGCGGCCGCCGTGGAATACGCGGTGCGCAACATCACCCAGTCCGGCGACCACATCGTCGCAGCCAAGAACGTGTACGGCGGCACCTTCAACCTGCTGCGCCACACCCTGCCGCGCGACGGCATCACCACCACCTTCGTCTCCGCCGAGAACCCGCAGGAGTTCGAGGACGCCATCCAGGAGAACACCAAGCTCGTCTACTTCGAGACCTTCGGCAACCCGAACGCCGACCTGCCCGACTTCGAGGCCATCACCGCCATCGCCCACAAGCACCACCTGCCGGTGATCGTGGACAACACCTTCGCCTCCCCGTACCTGTTCCGCCCGCTGGAGCACGGCGCCGACGTCGTTGTGGAATCCGCCACCAAGTTCATCGGCGGCCACGGCACCACCCTCGGCGGCGTGATCGTGGAAGGCGGCAAGTTCAACTGGGCCGAAGTGCCGGGCAAGTTCCCGACCCTGACCGAGCCGGATCCGTCCTACCATGGCCTGAACTTCTATGAGGCCCTCGGCGGCGCCGCCTTCGTGACCCGCGTGCGCGCCATCCTGCTGCGCGACACCGGCGCCACCCTGTCCCCGTTCGCGGCCTTCCTGCTGCTGCAGGGCACCGAAACCCTGTCCCTGCGCGTCGAACGCCACGTCCAGAACGCGCTGAAGGTCATCGATTACCTGAAGACCGTTCCGGAAGTCGAGTCCATCTCCCACCCGTCCATCGAAGGCCGCAAGGACAACGAGCTGTACAAGAAGTACTTCCCGAATGGCGGCGGCTCCATCTTCACCTTCGACATCAAGGGCGGCAAGGACGCGGCACGCGTGTTCATCGACAACCTGCACCTGTTCAGCCTGTTGGCCAACGTGGCCGACGCCAAGAGCCTCGTGATTCACCCGGCCTCCACCACGCACTCCCAGGAGACAGTGGAGGAGCTCGAGGATCAGGGCATCCACCAAGGCACCATCCGCCTGTCCATCGGCACCGAGAACATCGAGGACATCCTCGATGACCTGAAGGGCGGCTTCGAAGCCCTTCGCGCTTCCGGCTTGGCCAAGTGAGGTCGACAGGAAGGTTGACGGCCCGATGAGAAGGGGCGCGATGCTAATGGGGTGCATCACGAATCATCGAGCCGCATGGGGTGCCTTCCGCCTGATCGCTTGACCCAAGGAATAGAAAGCTCGCACTGATGTCATGCAGTGCGGGCTTTCTTGCGTCTGTATGCCTCACACTGTTTGCGCAGAGGCATGAATAGTGTGAGACCTGAGACGACATAATCCTCAAGGATGAGGGCCGGCGCGTGGCCGACCGCCCAATTCAGTCTGGCGCACGATGGGGCGCGCCGTTATTTCTTCATAAGTTGGAATCATCATCCGGGCATAAGGCCCGGCCCAATATGGAGAGGCATTATGAACGTGCAGAACCCGTCCGCATCGCGCGGCATCGTTATTCAGGCCGTCGACTTGGTCAAGAACTACGGCACCGGCAGCAATATGGTTCACGCCCTGCGCGGCGTGAACGTGAGTTTCGAACGCGGCAAATTCACCGCCATCATGGGCCCATCCGGTTCCGGCAAATCCACGCTGATGCACACGCTCGCCGGTCTCGACTCCGCCACTTCCGGCCATATCTTGTTCGGCGGCGCCGACCTGACCCGCATGGACGACAAGCAGCTCACCTTGCTACGTCGCCACAAGATCGGCTTCATCTTCCAAAGCTTCAACCTGTTGCCCATGTTCACCGCAGAGCAGAACATCCTCATGCCGCTGACTTTGGCCGGTGATAAGCCCGACCGTGCCTGGTTCGATCTGCTCGTAGAAACCTTGGGACTCAAGCAACGGCTCAACCATCGTCCGAACGAGCTGTCCGGTGGCCAGCAGCAGCGCGTGGCCATCGCCCGCGCGCTGATTACCAAGCCGAAGCTGGTGTTCGCCGACGAGCCGACCGGCAACCTCGACTCCGTCTCCAGCGCCGAAGTGCTCGGCTTCCTGAAGCGTTCGGTCAACGAACTCGGACAGACCATCGTCATGGTCACGCATGATGCGGTCGCCGCGTCTTACGCCGACCGTGCGCTCGTGTTCGCCGACGGCCAGATCGTGGCGGACGTAAACAAGCCGACAGCAGACCAGATGAGTGAACTGCTGATGAAGGAACGTGAGGCCGCCACAATGAATGTGGCTTCCGCGAGACATTCCCGCTAAACGCACTGTAGAAGCATTCGAAGAAGGGAACAGAATCCACCATGTGGTCCATCACTTTGAAACTCATGCGAAAAACCAAGCGCATGCTCATACCCGCAGGCATCGCCATCATGATCGGCACGGCGTTCATCGCCAGCACCTTCCTGTTCGGCAATGCCATGAACGACTCCCTGACACGGCAGCTGACCGCCATGTTCGGAAACGCCAACTATGCGGTGAGCATCAACAGCTCCGACCTGAGCGATAAGGAACTCAACGAGGCGTATTCCAGCACTGTCGGCGACTTTCATCTCGACCAGATCGCCGGCATCGAAGGGGTTGGCGGCGTCCGTGCCTCGGTGGAAACCGGCGTCAGCGTTTCCAAGGGAGACAGCACCGTCAGCGGCGAGATCATTTCCACCGCGGCACAGAAGAACATGCTCCCCGTGAATATCACGGAAGGGGACCAGCCGAAGGATTCCAACGAAGTCGCGCTGCCGGAAGACATGGCGAAACAGCTGAACGTCGGCGTTGGAGACACTGTAAGCCTGACCTCCCGATATGCGGTAGGCGACGATGGCAAAGCCAAGGCGGACAACGTGCGCGTGGTAGGACTCACATCCGATCCGAACGGCGCCTACTCATACTATGGTGGTGCGATCGTAGGATCCAACAATCTGCTTGCCGCAATGCAGGGAGTGGACGATTTCAACGCCACCGGAACAACAATGGTGTATCTCGACCTTGCCTTGGATGGAAACAGCGTATCCGCAAAAACCATCAACGGTGTGAAAGCGTTGCTGCCAAAGCATTTCGATCTGATGTCACGACAGCAAATCAGTGACGAAAGCATCAAATCCTTAAGCGGCAACCAAACCAACATCGTCACCACATTCCTTATGTGCTTCGGCGTGCTTGCCATGTTCGTGGCGGCTCTGGTGATCGCCAACACGTTCCAAGTGCTCGTGGCGCAACGCCGCCGCACACTCGCCTTGCTACGCACCATCGGCGCAAAGAAAGGCCAACTGTATGGTTCCGTGCTGTTCGAAGCGGTGGTGCTCGGCTTCGTCGCATCCGTGCTTGGCGTGGTGCTGGGAAGCCTGCTCATGTGGGGCATGTGCGTCAGCGACATCATGCAAGAGGGTATGCGATTCAATTTCTCTTGGCAAGCCGCCGTCGTACCCATTCTTTTCGGTATTGTGGTGACGGTGCTCGCATCCTTGGGATCCGCACGTTCCGCTACTGCGGTGACACCATTGGAGGCATTGCGCCCGATCGAACTGACCGACAACCGTCGTTCCAGCCTCACGCGAGCCATAATCGGTATTCTGATGGTGGTGGTCGGTATCGCCATGGCAGTATTTTCCATCTGGCAGGTACAAGCCACCAATGGCGGCGAGGAAGCGAACAGCGATCAATTCACGATGATTCTGCTCATAGCCATCGCCGGTGCCGCACTGGTGTTCCTCGGCATGGTAGTCACCGCGGTGTTTTGGATGCCGGCCCTCATGAAGGGCGTTGGAGCGTTGGCCTCGCTGACAGGCCCTTCCGCAACGGTTGCGCACGCCAACATTCAGAAGAATCCGCGACGCATCGCAGCAACCGGTGCCGCTCTGCTCATCGGCGTCACCCTGGTTTCCACCATCGCAACCGGTGCCGCTAGCGCCAAAGAGACTATGAATGGTGCGCTCGCCACCCGTTATAGCGTCGACATCGTGGCCATGGGCGATGACATCAGTCAGCAAATGGTCAAGGATGTAGCCGACATCAACGGCGTGTCCGACACATTGTATGCGCCGGCGGTTTCCGTGACCTTGGAGAAAGCGGATGGAACCCAGCCTACGTCCGCATTGCTGGTCGGTGTGAAGAACATCGATCAGGTCAAGCAGGTCATGCGTGCCAACTTGGGTAACGCCTCCATCGACAGTGATAGCGTGCTCATGCCAACATACAATGCGCAAACCGGCAAGGAACTGCAGTTCGCCAATGGCACGGCTGATTTCTCCACCGAATGGAATCAGGACGGCGTCACTACGCGTTCGCTGACATTGCAAGCAAACCAAGCCGACTACCGTCGCGTATCCGCACAGTATGGAGCTGTCGGATTCGTGGATGAAAGCCATTTCACCAATGGTGACCTTGACGCCGCCACCCATGTGTTGCTGGTCAAGGCAGATACTGACAAATCGGGAGTTTCCGTTGACGGCATCTACAACAACATGCAGGCCGCATTGGAGAAGAGCACTGATGCAACAGTGACCGGACCGATTGCCGAACGCATCGAATGGGCGAACATGATCGACTCCATGATGATGCTTCTGGTGGGGTTGATCGCCGTGGCCGTGCTCATCGCACTTGTCGGCGTAGCCAACACGCTGTCGCTGTCAGTGATCGAACGCACCCGAGAATCCGCCACACTGCGTGCCATCGGCATGACTCGAGGCCAGTTGCGACGCTCCCTCGCGGTGGAAGCCCTGCTCATCTCGCTGGTATCCGGCATCTCGGGCGTACTACTTGGCACCCTGTTCGGCTGGCTGGGCGCATACGTGGTGTTCAGTATGTACGGCAAAGTGGTGTTCCCGTTCGAATGGGGCATTAACGGCATCGTACTCGCCGTGGCAGCCGTGGCAGCATTGCTCGCCAGCGTATTCCCCGCACGCAGGGCAGTGAGCACGCCTCCTGTTGAGGCGCTCGCCGAAGCCTAAGCTTCATAGCAAACACAACGAAAAGGACTCCTGCCACAAACATGGCAGGAGTCCTTTTCGCGTATCATGCATACGCAAAACAACAAATCAATCAGACCAAATGGTTTTCGTAAGCGAACACCACCGCCTGCACACGGTCACGCGCATTGATCTTCGCCAGAATATGCGCCACATGCGTTTTCACCGTCGGCAGGCTGATGAAAAGCTTATCGGCAATCTCCTGATTCGACAATCCATGCGCGATCTCAATAAGCACTTCGCGCTCGCGATCGGTCAGTTCATCTAATTCCGGATCGGTGTACGTCGAATCAGAAGTGGAAGAAGCAGTGGAATTTCCATGTGCGCCAACATTCGCAGCCATGAAATCGCCTTCCATCATTTTCTCGATAAGACGTTTCGTGGCGGACGGTGCGATAATCGCATTACCTTGAAAAACCGTGCGAATCGAATTCAACAACGTTTCCGGTTCCGTATCTTTCAGCAGAAAACCGGAAGCCCCGGCAGTGATCGCAGCCATAACATATTCATCCAAATCGAATGTCGTCAGAATGATCACTTTGGTATGAGTGACTTCTGATTGCGTTCCATCGGCAGCAAAGCGATGCTGCAACGCACTGATCTGCCGAGTCGCCTCAATACCATCCATGCCGGGCATACGCACATCCATCAACACCACGTCAGGATGCAGCGTTTCCGCCAACGCCACAGCCTCTGCACCATCGCGAGCCTGCGCCGCAACCGTCATATCAGGCTGGGAGCCGATCACCATGGCGAAACCGGCGCGTACCAATTCCTGATCATCGGCAATGACCACACGAATCTTCTGTTCTTCACTCATACTCTCCACCTTATCGGCATTGTTCCGCTCACAGCGCGAAACAAACCCTTAAATCTCCCTGAAAAACTTGAATCGGCTATCGAGGCACGCGCTGCAGCTGCTCCTCCAATGGTGCTGCGGGCCTCAACTGCAGTTCGCTCGCACTACCGGCATGAGCGTCATCGCTGAAACCAGTCTCACGAAGCACGCCAAGCAATTCGCGCATACGCTTAAGCGCGGCGCGCCCCTGCTCGCCAATGGCTTTGAACGCTGCGGAAATCTCGTCGGCGGTAGTCTCTTTGCCTTGTGCTTCGGCGCTATCCAGCATGCGGATACCATCGACGGCTTGACTAATCACGCTGTTCAACGTGGCGGTGACTTCAGCCTGAATGCTGGCACTGATACGGTCACGTTCCATATTCGCCGCGAGAATACGCTGCTTCTCCTGCTCGGCCACCAGTGCCTCTTCGCGAGCCTGCAACACCAGTGCGTTTGAATCACTGGAACGCGCCCAACGTGCCCACGCCATGATGCCGGCGCACAGCATCAGCACTGCAACCGTATACATGACGCCGGTAAAGAATGCTGCACTACTACTTGACGTGGCTGAAACCGGTTTTGTTAAGCCCACGGAAGCGGCGATGGCGCCGAACAAGGTAGTGTATCCGTGTTGATCAGCTGCGATTTTCAAGCCCATCAGAGCTGAACAGGTGACAGCGGCAAGACCGGTCCAACGCCATGCGTGTTCACGCCCATACAATACGGCTGAATACAGCGCACACAGCGACGCTACGATATGTCCAACCTCAATCAATCCCAAAAAAACCAATTGCACAACCGACAATACGAACACAATAAGCGCGCAAGTCTCGGGGAACCTGCGTCGAAGAGCCAGTGCCAGCAAGCAGCATGCGGCGATCGCATGAGAGAGCTGCGCATCGCGTGAACTATCAAAAAAGAATGTAATCGACATGCGATTCAGCAGCATGACCAATACCACGGCACCAACGGAATCCATGAGCACATAATGGTGCTGCGTCCACGCGGAAACACGTTCCACCCAATTCAGCCCTCGCGAATTGGATGTATTTGCAAGTTCTACGGATTTCAGTTTCAGCGATGTGAGCAAATCATGCAGATTGGGTGCGGTGATGCGCAAGTGTTGCAGGGCGTTCGAACGATGGTCGCGACCGGTTGGTTGGTTGGTTTCCTGCGTCTGTTCCGATGGTTGATCGGGGATTCGCGCCGATATGTTGACGGCTGTGTGAGATGCGATTGCTTCGTCGGA
Organism: Bifidobacterium longum subsp. longum JCM 1217; assembly: GCF_000196555.1. Taxonomy (NCBI): domain Bacteria; kingdom Bacillati; phylum Actinomycetota; class Actinomycetes; order Bifidobacteriales; family Bifidobacteriaceae; genus Bifidobacterium; species Bifidobacterium longum. Next base: position 872,533 of record NC_015067.1, read on the forward strand.
TAATTTCGCTTTGCTGGATATGGCAGTTGTGTTGCAAGATTCGGACTGTTCCGAGGCATACTGTTCGCCGGTTTCGTCTGTCGCTGGCTCTTTACCGCCGTAAGGCAGGGTGGCCATAACTTCGAAGCCTCCGCCGAGTTGAGGGCCAGCCTGCAATGAGCCTCCGGCCGATTCGATGCGTTCCTTCATGCCCAACAGGCCGTAACCTGGCGTATGCCCGTCGATATTGGCCGCCGCGCCACGACCATTGTCGGTGACGGTCAAAGTGAGTAAACCGTTGTTCCATGACTCTTTAATATGCACATCGACGTGCGGCCCCGCATACTTGCGGATATTCGTCAGCGCCTCCTGCACTACATGGTAGGAAGCTATCGAGGCTTGTTCACCGAGTTGTTCTGGGCTGGCGGTGCCGGTGATATTCCATCGGATTCGAATGTCGGGGGAGACGTTTCGCGCTTGTTCCACAAGATTGCCTATATCGTTATAATCGGCGTGCGGTGAACCCCCGAATACTCCCAGAAGACGTTGCATGTCATGCAGTGCGCGTTCCGATTCGTGTCGAATCGTCTCCATGGTGTTTCTAGCCACCGCGGGATCATGCGTGCCTGCATAGCGGCCGCCATCAGACTGCACGATGATGATTGATAGGGTGTGCGCCACCACATCATGCATGTCGCGTGCGATGCGTGCTCGTTCCGCCAACGCGGCGATATCGCGTTCGTCCTGGTCTCGTGCGGCGATCGCCTCATTGCGTTCCCGCATCATACGAACGGTTGCCAGACGGGCACGCTGCCAGAACGCTACAATGACGGTGGAAATAATGCATACTTCGAAAATCGGCGTCAGCACCAACATGTATTGCGCCACCATGTTGGCGACTTCCGACATGGATGTTCCTGTGTAGATGGAGCCGAGAGTGTCTTCCGTGACCATTGAGCCATTTGGATTTGAGCCATTCCAACTGCTCCACGTATGCACTTTGCCACCGGTGAGCAGCGGCCCATTGGTCATGGTCCATGCCATCAACGCCGAAGCCAGAAGACCGATGGCCAACGCTAGAATAATGAAGGCTTTCGTGTTTTTGGGATTGCCGTAGACGATCACCGAATACAGCATGACCAATGCCAGAATATCGGCGCCCAATATGCAAGGGCCGAATATGAGATGCGTCAAGGCCAATGCCACACAGAGCAACGCTCCGGTCTGTGGCCGCCATCGACGGATCAGCAGCGGGATCAGCATTGCCGCTTCCCACGCCATCTGTATGGAAGGATTAAGGTCAAACAGCAATCCCGGATTATAGGTGATGCTGCCGGTCACGCCGAACAGCAGAACACCTATGACAAGCGTGAGGATGAGATCGCCTGCGAAGACATGACCATGCATCCACGACAGGAAACGCTGCTTGAAATTCGACATACGCTCCACCCTAGCGCCAGATATGCTGTGACGCCATCGTGCGCAGGAATGAAATAACGGTAAGATAAAGCCGCTTTTGTGAGGTAAGGTTATCTCCGCATGTGGGTGAGATGGAATCCATCAAGAAGTCACTACCCGCATTGAATATGCCGATGACGCCAAAGGAAAGGTGAATGCATGACGTTGCTGAGCGAATACTACGTGCCCGGATTGCATATTGAGGATCGTTCCATCAAGGTGCCGTTGGATTGGGCGGGTCACGAGCCCGGTCATGGGTTCGATGGCGAATCGATCAGCCTGTTCTACCGTGTGGTCACCGCTCCCGAACATGTGCATGACGACCTGCCGTTGCTCGTGTTCCTGCAGGGTGGTCCCGGTGGTTCCGGTCCGCGTCCGCTCGGCCCAAGTTCCGATGGTTGGATCGAGGAAGCGATCAAGCATTTCCGCGTGGTGTTGCCGGATCAACGTGGTACGGGGCGTTCGTCTCGTGTCGACACGCATGTGATTGAGGGCATGGACGGCGACGGCAAGGCCGGTGCCGCGTTTTTGAAGCGTTTCCTCGCTGATTCGATCGTTCGTGATTTCGAGCATCTGCGTCGCACCGAATTCGGGGGCGCACGTTGGGTCACGCTTGGTCAAAGCTATGGCGGATTCCTGACGTTGACGTATCTTTCGCTGTTCCCGCAAGGAGTTATCGCCAGTTTCACCACGGGCGGCATTCCTCATGTTCCCGCCGATGCGACCGACGTGTACCGTCATACGTTCCCGCGCATGGCGGCAAAGACGAAGCAGTTCTACGAGCGTTACCCGATCGATATCGAACGTGTCGTGGCCGTCGCCGACATTCTGCAATCGCGCAAGGTCACATTGCCGAACGGCGACCCGCTCACGGTGGAACGCTTCCAATGCTTGGGATCCGATTTCGGTATGAAGCCGAGTTTCGAACGCGTGCATTGGATTCTTGACCAGGCATTCCTTGACGGCGACGGTTCGGCCTCGACCTCGGCGGAACTGTCTGACGAATTCCTATCTTCCGTGATGGAGGCGACCTCGTCTCGCCCACTGTATTGGCCGTTGCAGGAGTTCATCTACGCCAACGGCGAGCTGAAAACGCCGATTTGCTGGGCCGCCCAGCGCGTGCGCGGCGAGCATCCGGAATTCGCGGGTGACATTTGTCCGCTTAATTTCACCGGCGAGGCCATGTTCCCGTGGATGTTCGAGCAGGAACGTGCGTTGCGTCCGTTCAAACCAGCCATGGATGTGCTTATGGAAGACACGCATTTCGGCACGATCTACGATGCCGACCAGTTGGCGCGTAACGAGGTGCCGTTGCAGGCCGCCGTCTATTTCGACGACATGTACGTCGACTCCGGTCTGCAATTTGATACGCTGTCCCGTGTGGGACGATCGCACTATTGGACCACCAACGAATTCGAGCACGACGGTGTACATGGTTCCGTGGTGTTCAAGCACCTGTTCGACGAGGCGTTGAACAGGGGAGACCTGGAAGAACTGTTCTGACATTCCCGAAATTCTCCGAAACCATCGCATCCAAAACAATTACGTCCATTAGAAAAGACGACAAGGAGGACACCATGTCCAATCCAACCATCGGATTCATCGGATACGGCAACATGGCGCAGGCGATCGCCGAAGGCCTGGTCAATGCCGGCACAATCAGCGGCAACGACATTGTGGCTTGTGCGGCACACTATGACAAGCTGGAATGTAACGCCGCCAAACTTGGTGTGAAAGCGGTGCATACCGCTGCACAAGTGGCCGAAGCCGCCGACGTGGTCGTTATCGCCATCAAACCGTATCAGATTGAAGCGGTGATTTCACCGATTGTTGATAAGCTGGCGCAGCCAAACACCATCGTCGTGTCCATTGCGGCAGGCTGGGATCTGAACAAATTCCGCGACCTGTTCGGAACGTCTTTCGAACAGGCACACATCCAATGCACCATTCCGAACACGCCGATGGCTGTCGGCAAAGGCGTGCTGGTCACGGAAATCGACAACACGCTCACGCAGGAACAGACGGAAACCTTCGAAAGCCTGTTTTCGTCAATCAGCCTGATTGAACACGTGGACACCGCACACATGGGCATCGGCATGTGCATCGCCGGCTGCGCGCCGGCCTTCACCGACATGTACATCGAAGCATTGGGCGATGCCGGTGTGAAATATGGTTTGCAGCGTGCCACCGCGTATCGTCTGGCCGCCAAAATGGTGGAAGGCGTGGGTGCGCTCTATCTGGCCGACGAAACGCATCCGGGTGCCATGAAAGACGCTGTCTGCTCTCCAGGGGGCACCACCATCAAGGGTGTCGCATCGTTGGAGGAAAGTGCGTTCCGAGGTGCCGTGATCAAAGCGGTCGACGCCATCGAAGCCTAATACTAAGCTAAGGAACCATGTCTCTTACTATCGGAATTGTCGGACTGCCGAACGTCGGCAAGTCCACCATGTTCAACGCATTGACCCGTAACAACGTTCTGGCGGAAAACTATCCGTTTGCCACCATCGAACCGAACACCGGCATCGTGCCATTGCCGGATGACCGTCTGCCGGTGCTTGCCAAGCTCGTGCACACGGAGAAGATCGTGCCGGCCACCGTCACCTTCGTCGACATCGCAGGCATCGTCAAGGGCGCTTCGGAAGGCGAAGGCTTGGGTAACAAGTTCCTCGCCAACATTCGCGAAGCCGACGCGATCTGCGAGGTCGTGCGTGCCTTCGAAGACGATGATATCGTGCACGTCAACGGCAAGGTCGATCCGTCCGACGACATTGAAACCATCAACACCGAGCTGATCCTCGCCGATCTGCAGACCATCGAGAACGCGCTGCCGAAGTTGGAGAAGGATTTGCGCGGCAAGAAGATCGAACCGGCCTACATGGAGGCCGTCAAGCAGGCGAAGACCATTCTTGAAGCCGGCGAAACCATTGATAAGGCGGCTCGCGAAGGTCGTTTCGACAAGGATTCCGTCTACGATCTGCACTTGATGAGCGCCAAGCCGTTCATCTACGTGTTCAACGTGGATGATGCCGAACTGCAGAACAAAGACATGCAGGCCAAGCTCGCCGCATCCGTGGCTCCGGCTCCGGCCATTTTCCTCAACGCGCAGTTTGAAGCCGACCTGACCGAACTCGACGAGGCTGACGCTCGCGAGATGCTTGCGGACGCCGGTCTTGAGGAGTCCGGATTGGATCAGTTGGCGCGAGTCGGCTACGATACTCTCGGCCTTTCCACCTTCCTCACCGCAGGCGAGAAAGAAGTGCGCGCATGGCAGATTCACAAGGGCTATACCGCTCCGCAGGCTGCCGGCGTGATTCACACGGACTTCGAAAAGGGCTTCATCAAGGCCGATATCGTCTCCTACGACGATTTCGTGGCTGCCGAAGGTTCCATGGTCAAGATCAAGGAGGAAGGCAAGCTACGTCAGGAAGGCCGCGACTACGTGATGCAGGACGGCGATATCGTCGAATTCAAATTCAACGTCTCCAAAAAATAAGTGTTTCTCTGGCTCCCCTCTTTTGAGGGGAGCTGTCGCTACAAGCGACTGAGGAGCGGCACGGATAAGGCCTGAGAAGTCGTCTTCTCAGGCCTTTGTCATGACATTGTTCTGCAAGGACTGGCTGCTGCGGCAGCATAATGTGTGTTTTATTATTCGGCCTTGGCGGCTTGCTGGTCAATCCAATTGTTAACGTCGGTGACCGCCTCGTCAAGGGTTGCTTTGGCGGCTTTGTAGTATTTGGAATCTACAGGTTGACGATTTCCGCGCCGAACGGCCAGAGTGCGAGCTTGGCCATCTTGAACGATTGCAGTCCGAACGGAATACCGATAATGGTGATGCAGTTGAGTACGCCGGCTCCCAGATAGCCGAGCGCCATCCAGCAGCCGACCAGCACCACCCACAGGATGTTGGCCAAGGCAGAGCCGACTCCGCCGCCGTATTGCACGGTTTTGCCAAACGGCGTCAAGGTGAGTCCCGCCATCTTGAACGCTTGAATGCCGAACGGGATGCCGATGATGGAGATGCACAGAATCAGTCCCACCAATGCCCATCCGATTGCGATGGCCAATCCACCAAGAATGATCCACAGGATATTGCCGAGAACTCGCATGATTAGTCCCTTTCCGATTCCGGTCGATTCCGCGCATGTTCAGCTTCACTATTTTGCCAGAAATCATGACGGAAACACGAGATGCAACCCTTAGCTCGCCCCTGATTCATCCCCGGACCGTTATTCAGGCGGAGCGTATGCGGTAAGCCCAATCCTTTTGTGAAGATTTTGTGTATTGTCAGGCATGCGTGGGTTTCACCGTCGATTTGAATGATGATAAGCTTCTCGATGTCTGCCGTACGAAGACCCCATCAAGGAGATGCCATGAACCTGTATCGCTACGCGATGTTCATCGCACGCGCCTGCCGTGGGTCGTTCGTCGGCAATGTTCTGTTTGCCAATCCACGAATGGCCCTATTCTCGATGCTGGTGTAGCGGGGACACGCCTTATGCCGGGATGTACCGATGGCCCATCCGCAGTCGACGTCGCATGAATCGCTCACCATAGCCATCAACTTACGCAAAGCCGCGAATCGTTTGCCGTATATGAATGCGGAACGGATGGCGGCTTTTCCTTTACGTCCGGACTCATCGGTGTCCTCGTGTCTTGACACAAGCATGGGGCCGGATCGCCACACATGACGTTACCAACAGAAGGAAATGCTGTGACCTCACAGAAAAACGCGGAACTCGGGTCCGCCACCAGTTCCGTAAAGCCTATTGATCCGCACACCCGATTCATCGTTGTGGGTGTGATCGTCGTCGGCTCGTTCATCGCGCTGCTCAACCAGACCGTCATGTCACCGGCCTTGCCGGCACTGATGCGTGATTTCAATATCACCACCGGCACCGTGCAGTGGGTGACCAGCGTCTACATGCTGGTCTCGGGCATCATGGTGCCGATTTCAGGCTATCTGATTGATAAATTCTCCACCCGAAAGCTCTTCGCCGGAGCTCTTGCCACTTTCATGGTCGGCACACTGCTGTGTGCCGTCGCGCCGAATTTCATGCTGTTGCTCGTCGGGCGCATACTGCAATCCGCCGGCTCCGGCGTGCTGTTGCCATTGGTCGCCGTAGTGCCGATGCTCGTCTATCCGCCGGATAAGCGCGGCACCGCCATGGGACTGGCCGGTATCGTCATGGCCGCCGGCCCGGCTATCGGCCCGGTTGTCGGTGGTCTGGTGATTGACAGTTTCGGATGGCGCCCGATGTTCATTGGCATCGCAGTCGTGGCACTGGTCATCCTTGTCGGAGGCACGATGATGCTCAAGAACGTCAGCGAGTTGAAGAACCCAAAGCTCAACATCCTGTCCGTGATCCTTTCGACCATCGCGTTCGGTGGCCTGCTTTATGGCTTCTCGTCCGCTTCCACGATGGGATGGAGCAATCCGGTCGTCATTATCTCAATCGTCGTTGGTCTTGTGGCCTTCGTCGCATTCGTATACAAGCAAGTCAAGCTCGATGAGCCATTGTTGCGCGTTGATACCCTTGCCACCCGCAACTTCCGCAACTCCGTGATTCTGGTCACTCTGATCAACGCCGCAGTCGCCGCAACCAACGTGACGTTGCCTATCTTCATCCAGAATGTGCTCGGCCAATCCGCCACCGTCACCGGCATGGTCATGCTGCCCGCCGCGGCGGTCGGCATCATCCTGAGTCCGGTCGCCGGCGCCGCATTCGACAAATTCGGCCCTCGCGGCGTGGGCATCGGCGGCCTTGCGCTCATGACCATCTCTCTTGGTCTTCTCGGCACCATCAACACCAGGACATCAGTGCTGTTTGTCGCCGTGTTCTGCGCATTGCAGGCATCCGGTCAGGCTATCGCCAACATGCCGATCAACACTTGGGGCGTCAACGCTTTGCCGAACGACATGATCGCCCATGGAAACGCCATCGCCAACACCGGCCGCCAGATCGCGGCAGCCATTGCGACCTCGCTTCTGGTCACCGCAGAAACATCCATGACCGCCTCGCACATGTCCCAGGGTGTGAAGTCCGCCACGGCCAGCGGCATCGCGTTCTCCTACCTGCTGTGCGCCGCCATCTCGCTGGTCGCCCTGATTATCTGCATCTTCACCGTCACCAGCCGTGCCAAGGAGAAGGACGCGCGCAACGCCAAGGCCTCCGAGGCGCAATCCTCCGCCGAAGTCGCGGCCGAAACCACTGAAGGCCAGCCCGCCGAGCATCACTACGCCGGCGCATACGTGGCCCCCGCCGCCTCCCTGTTCAAGCAGGCCCAGGAACAGTCCATCGGCGGAATCATGGACGATCAGCCCTACAGCTGCCTGGACAGCGATGACATCACGCATGTGGTGCGCGAGTTCATCCGCCTCAACGTCTCCAGCCTTCCCGTGGTGAACGGCAATGGCAGGCTCGTCGGCTTCGTCAGCGACGGCGATGTCATGAAATCGATTGCCACCTATGAATCCCGTACGGTTTCCACCGGCACCGGTTCGACGATGGTGGTGTTCGACGACGAAACCGTGGCCTCCAAGGTACAGGCGCTCTCCGGCAAGAAGGTGATGGACATCGCCACGCGCAAGGTCGTTGCCGCCACGCCCGACCAGCATGTCGGAGAGGTGGCCCGAATCCTCGCCAAGAAGCAGTTCAAGAAACTGCCGGTGGTGGATGGTGATGGCAGACTCGTCGGTGTGATCCGCCGTAAGTCCGTGATGGAACATGCCTTCGATGCGCTGTTCCCAAAGGATGATCGGTGATTAGGCGCCATCATCGCTGAATAGAATGAATGGAATATGAGGCTTCCCTTCTCGCGGGGGGAAGCCTCATTGCTTTGTCCGCGGAGTCTTACGGCACCTGCGCAAGGGCAACGTCACGCCTTCATGATACACTATTGAACAGTGTGTTCCTATCGTTGCATGGTGACGCTAACGCATGGCGTCACGATACTGAAGTCTGCCATCTAACGGCGGGTACGGCTCGTTGCTGGAGTCGTGCACGCATACGCGCGTCGGCGTGCGTATGCCGTGATGTGACCTTTGTAGTGGAATTGAAGAATTGAGAACACTCGTATGTCTTCTAGTCAAAAAACAACTGAACCAACTGTGCGCGAAACACCCGAGGTTTCCGACGATGACAATGTGAATGCGCGCGCAGCGGTCCATAGCGCGAACAAACCCGGTGCCGCCTATGCCGCAGCAGTGGCCAATGAGGAATCCGAGCGTGCGTGGATCCGCCGTGTAGTGCTTCTACTCACTGGCCAGGCGTTCTCACTGCTGGGCTCCAACATCGTGCAATATGCCATCTGGTGGTGGATTGTGATGCAGACGAACAGCGGCATGGGTATGCTGCTGGCCACGTTGTTTGGCGTGATGCCGCAGGCGATCGTCTCGATTTTCGGCGGCTCCTGGGCCGACCGTCACAGTCGCAAGTTGCTGATTATGCTGCCGGATATGGTGATTGCTGTGGTCACCGTCGTGCTGTCGCTGAGCTTCGCGATGGGATGGGTGAGTCTGACCATGATTTTCGTGGTGCTGTTCATTCGTTCGGCGGGCGGCGGTGTGCAGACGCCCGCTGTGCAGTCGTTCTTACCGGATGTTGTTCCCTCGGGCAAACTATTGCGCGTCAACTCAATATACGGCGTGATTAATTCGGCGAATATGATTGTGGCACCTGCGGTGGCTGCTGTGCTTATCAACACAGTGCCGCTGTGGTCGATTCTGTTAGTCGATGTGACCACGGCCATTATCGGCGTCGGCTTTGTGGCGTTGATCAAAGCGCCGAAGAAGAGCGCGGAACATGTTGCGAGGCGTATGGCTGAAGCGGAGAATAGCGGGCAACCCGCACTCGAACCGATGTCGGATGCCAATGCTGATCGTTCGCTGATTGCCGGCGTCCGTCGTGTGTTTGCTGACTTGAAAGATGGCTTCAGCTACACATGGCGCCGGGCGAACCTGCGCAACGTGGTGCTCGGTGACACCTTGGTGTGCTTCGTGGCCGTGGCGCCGATGAACCTTACGCTGTTGCTCATGACCCGCGAATATGAGGGCATCGATTTGAATCTCGGATTCATCAACCTGACCACCGCCTCCGATAAACTCGCCGCCAACGAGCTGGAATGGAGCATCGGTATGCTGCTCGGCGGCGCGCTGATGTCTACCATCGGTGCCAAGCTCATCCGCAACAACATGCGCGTGGTCGCCTTCGGCATCACTCTGGTGGGCGTCTCCGTCGTTGGTCTTGGCGTGGTTCACAATCTGCTGGCGTATTTGCTGATTGATGTGGTGAACGGTTTGGCTTCGGCCATCTGCATGGGCCCGATGCGCACCATCATCCAGACCGAGGCCGATGAGAAGATGGTGGGCCGTGTATTCGGCCTTGACACCACCATGAGCACACTCAGCATGCCGCTGGGTATGTTGATCTTCGCGCCGTTGGCCGACGTGATCCCGATTTCGCTGGTGTTCATCATCGGCGGTGTGCTGACTCTGCCCATCGGCATCTATCTGTTCGGCCAGGCGCGCCACAACACCAGTGCACAGGTGACTCGGACACAAGCCTGACAGTCGCCTGACAGCCACCTCGCAGGCGCAAAGTCAACTACCCTATTTGCGCATACAGATCGTAAGATGCATACTTCGGTAGATCGTAGACGGTGATCGAGAATGGTGCGGATCGGCCATTGCCCGGCCAATCCACGAATGTGATATCTCCATAGATGATTGCGTTCTGTGCGTTGCGCAGTACTAGGGAAATCTTGATTTGCTGCCCATCGGATGGCTTGAATCCGTCTGTTGTGGCGCGGACCTCGCCATTGAACGTCGTGCCGCCGTCCCTGTTGTCTATTTTGGATGTTCCGCTGATGGGGAAGGTAGCGGTTCCTTGAGCCTCGGTGACGTTGTACGTATCAGGGCTAAGCACAACGAAATCTACGGTGGCCGGGGCCGTGCCCTCGCCCGCTTGGCCGGCGTTATATACAGTCTGATTCGGGAATGCCATAATCAGTGTTTGCGTCTGCGAGAACACGATGGAACCGCCTTTGGCCCGCCCCGTAATGGTAATCTGCGGATACTGCACCTGCTGGGTCGTACTGGTGTTGCGCAGGGCGAAAGCGTAGTGGACATACCCTTGCTGGTTCGCCGACCAGCCGGATTCCACTATTTTCAGAGGATTATCGGTGACGGTGTCTTGGCCGTTTCCATCAGCGCCGTCAGTGCCGCCTACTCCGCCCGTGCCATTGGCATTGTCGGTTCCTGCCCCGTTCGAGGAGTGCCCGCCATCGGCCTTATCGGTTGATTGGCTGCTGGATTGTGTCGAGGAATCGGGTGATGTTGCCGACCCGATAATGCCAAGTTGGCCTGCCAACACAATGCCTCCCGCAATAGCGGCGACCACCAGCGCCGCTCCGACGATGGACCACAGCACGATGGCGCGTTTGCTCAAGTGCAGACGCCGAAATAGTCGAGACGCCGACGTGACGTCGTTCGTTGTGCTCGGTGATGGCGGATTTGCCGATGATGCGTTCGGCATGGGCGGATTGGACTGGGAGAACAGCGCCTGGCGAAACTCCTGGACGCTCTGTGGCCGTTTGCTGGGCTCGAATGCGCACGCATAGCCGATGACGGCGCGCAGTCGTGCCGGTACTGCGGCATCATCGGCAAGTCGCTGCTCGTAGTCGCTGGCATCGGGATATACGCCGGTCAGCATGAATCCGAGCAGTCGACCAAGCGAGAACACGTCGGAACGCGCGTCGGTTTTGGCGAAGCCATATTGCTCGGGCGAGGCGAAACCATAAGTGCCAAGCGCCGTGGTGTCCCGCGAGCGATTGCTTGACGCTGACCATATGCGCGCAATGCCGAAATCGATGAGATGCGCGCCGTCCCGAGCCAGGATGATATTGGCCGGCGTGATGTCGCGGTGGATAACGCCGTGCTGGTGAAGCTCCTGCACGGCTTCGCAAATTTGGTCGATAAGCTGCACGGCCACATTCGGCGCAAGCCGCCCGTTTTCCTCCACAATTTGCGCAAGCGTGCTGCCCGGCACGTAATCGTAGACGATGACGAACCGGTCGGGCAGCTCGTACGTCGCTTCCACGCGCGGCAGACGATTACTCTGGCAGGCGCTGAGCACCGCCCACACATTGCGTTGCGCTAGGGGAGAGGGAATCTTCTTGCGTACGAACGGGCCGTTGCCGTCAATGCTCACCAGTTCGGTGACGCCGGAAGGTCCGCGAGCAAGCGTGCGCTCAACATGGTACGCATCGTCGATGCTCATCGCATGCATCGCTTGCTTATCGTCCATGTCTCTCCTTGATGCCCTCTTACTTGCGTCTCACTGGTGAGTGTTGTTGGGCCGAATGTCGTCAATCGGCCGGCAGCAACGTCGCCTCTCCCATACGATACAACTCGTCGTCCGTGGCAATGCGGTCGAATCCATTGCGTATGCACCAGATGATAATCGCGTCACGTCGCTGTTTGCACCACAGTTCGGAAACGCCTGCAAGACGAAGCAGCCGTTGGGTTTCGCGTAATGTGCACTTGAGACCAAAAGCCAGCATGATGGCGTGATCTCGGCCGGGGCGGCTTTTGCCGGAGAAAATGTCATAAACCACTGTGGCGTTGAGGCCGGATGCCCGCACCACGTCGGCTCGTTTCAGGCCATGGGCTTCCATACGGTCGAACAGATAGTCGGTCAGCGTGCGTGCGCTGACGAGTCCCTCATCGAGATACTGCTCAATGCTGGCGCTGGCGAGCAGCCGATCCAGCAGTTCCTCGGTCAAATGTTCTTCGGGGATGTCTGCCATTGCCTATGCTCCTTGTCGCTGTGTTGCGGGTGCTGTGCTGCGCCATCGTACGCGGTTGCTCGATTCCCAGCGTACAGGACGCCGACTTTTCGGAAACACGCCGAAAAATTCAGTTGTCAGCTGATGTATGGCCCGCGCGTGTCGCCGACAATGGTCGATGCCATCCGTGTAGGTGCGGTGGCGGAAAGGATGTTCATGCGCGGTATCAAGCATCGACAATAAAGCTAACATGCATACAAAATGCTAATTTGCGTACATAATAACAACGCCATACACTGGTTTCGATGTATCGCAGAGCAAAGCGAGCAATAAGAAGGGACGCAATGATGAGCGAACGATACCGGCTTGCCATGGCAGTCGGATTGACCGTAACGGTTGCCGGGCTTGCCTCTTCTGTGCTGGTAATGCTGCTGCTTAAGGAAAGAAGGGCATCATGACAACGCCATTTGATCAACAACCTCAGCCGGTTCCACCGTCCGAAGGCACGAATGACGCACCGGAAGATCGCGCGAATGCGCCTACCGTGCCGAATACTGTACCGGCTGGCCAACCGAACGTAGCGTCTGATGGTGCTACCACCACTCCGATGGCTCCGGCTACGGCATCGCAGCGGCCCGCCGGCGCGCCATTTGATCGTGTATATGCGGTCAGTCCGCAACAGCTGTTCCAAGTTATTCACGACCAGCTGACTACTGGCGCCACGTTTACCTTGGATAACGAAAACACCCAGACCGGAGCGTTTTCCTTCCACTCCTATGATGGGGTGAACTGCACGCTAACCGTAGTCCCGCAGGGTGCGGCAGGGGCCGCCATTCGTCTGGAGGCGACTGGAAACGAAAGCGCCAAGCGCGTTGATGAGTTCCTCGCCGCTCTGGACAAGCGTATTGGTGTGGCTCCTGCACCCGCCACACATGGTGCCGGTGCTGCCACTGGTTTTGCTGGTGCCGCTGCGCCTGCCGTGCTTGCTCCGAATGCACAAGGGGTGAAGAAGACTTCCAAGCTGGCTGTGTTCGCCATTATTTGGGGAGTGTTGTTCGTACTCGCCCAATTTGTGGATGTTTCTGGCCGATCCTGGGGCGGACTGCTGTTCGCCACGGTGATTCCGGCACTGCTCTCAGGCTTCGCCGTATACGTGACCCGCCCGAGTGGCAAGGTGCAAGGCCGAGTGCTGGCCTGGGTGGCAGTCGGTATCACCGTTGTGGGTCTGGTAATCGGTGGCGTGTTCGTAATTCGTGACGATGCGAAGGCCAAGGCTGATCGGGCGGAATTGGAAGCATCGCTCGCCACCAAGTGCGAAGCATATTCATGGCCGGAGTCGGATATCGCGGCGCTGCTGCCGCAGCCGAAATCCACAAAGGGTGAAATTAAAAGCGAGTCTTCGGACTATTTCTCCATCGAGGTGTGCGGTACCGACGCCAAGCAGTATGCCGACTACGTCAAGTCCGTGCAAGACAACGGTTTCACCGTGGACTATAGCAAGTCCGCTGACAGTTTCAATGCCAAGAACGCCGATGGATACAGTGTGAGCGTTTCTCGTAACACTGACGACGAGACCATCATGTCCATCACTATCCAGGTTCCGGAAAAGAAGGAAGATACGTCTACGGACGGCGACGCCGCGAAACAGGATGATAAGAGCACTGGTACGGGCACTGATTCCAGCGATGCCAACAAGCAGAGCGACCAGTCTTCGGATCAGAAGGCGCAGCAGAACACCAATGACAGTGCTGACTTCAAGGCCACGATGGACAGCTACGAGGCCTTTATCGATGAGTATGTTGCCTTCATGAACAAATATCAGAAATCCGACAACGTGGTCAGCATGGCTACCGACTATGCCAGCATGATGAAGCGTTACTCTGAGTTCTCCCAGAAGGTAGACGCCATTGACGAAAACTCCCTCAGCAGTGAGGATTCGGCCTACTACACCGAGGTCATGACTCGATGCACGCAGAAGCTCGCATCGGTGGGCCAGTGATCAGACTGGCGTATCGAGGTAACGGTTTTCCAAGAAAGGAACGATGACGATACATGGGTATACGCGGCAGACAGTACACGCCAATGGATGAGCCGGTCTTCAACAAGGCCATCCCCGGAACGGAGGCTCTGGCCGGGGCGCTGAAGGACACTTTTGGCGCATTCCGTAGTGGGCTTGGGATTACCGAACCCGTGGTTTCGGTGAATTGCGAAGGTTGTGGCGCTCCGCTTTCCGGTCATCGCAAAGAAGTCGTTCGATGCGAATACTGCGATCGCGAAACGCAGCTATAACCAACATGCCAGCATAACGGCCGGTCTTGCGATTGCATAGTCGCAAGATCGGCCATATGCATGAGATATCGAGGAAAAAACAGATGGCAGTTATTAAGGCGTTCGCCGGCGCGCTCGGCGGTACATTCGCGGACCTGTGGCGTGATATCATCACCGCTGGTCCGTTCACGGAACACACCGTCGTTGTGCCGGGCATTCCCCGCGGAAGCAACAACGATCGCGGTTCGAATGAATACGGTTCCGAGGGAATAATCACCAATGGTTCGCGTATCTATGTGCCAGAGAATACTGCGGCGTTCATTTTCTCTGAAACAGGTATCGAAAACGTCATCACCGAGTCGGGCGGTTATGAATATCGCAACGGGGAGCAGAGCGTGCTCGCCGGAGACGGCATCGGATCGTTCTTCAATCAGGTTGCCGATCGATTCACCTTCGGAGGTCAGCCTGGCCGCACCAAATATGTGGCCTTCGTCAACCTGCGTGAGATTCGTGGCATCAAATTCGGCACTTCTGCGCCGCTGGTGTATAACGACCGGTTCTATGGCGTCGATTTGGAAATTCGCGCACGCGGATCCATGTCGCTAAAGGTCGCTGATCCAGTTCGATTCGTTCGTAACTTTGTGCCTGCCACTACCGTGTCGTATTCATTCGATGATGAAGGGCCACGTAGGCAGATTCTGTCTGAATTCGTACAGTCGTTTATTGTGGCCATCAATTTGCTGTCCAATGAATATCGTATTTCGCAATTGCCCGGCAAGGCGAATGACATCGCAGCATGCGTGCGTGGCGATCGGGCCAATGCAGGTACGTGGAATGATCGTTTTGGCTTTGAAGTGTCCAGTGTGGGCATCGAAAGTATCGAGTTCACCGAGCAATCACGTCAACTCGTGCAGCAGTTCGCCTCGAATAAGATGAATGTTGCCGCATACGAGGGCGTTTCCCAGCAAGCTGGCAATATGGCTGCCCAGCAGCGCATTGCGCAAGGTATTCAAGACAACGGCTTTGGCGATGGCGGCATGTTGCTTGGTATGAATATGGCGCAAGCCATCAATCCTATGACTGCCGCCCCGGTTCAAGCGCCGGCACCTGCGCCGGCACCGGAAGCCGCTGCTCCCGCCTCTCACACGGCATCCATGTCTGTGGAAGAACAAGTCGAGGCGATGAAGAAATTGAAGGAATTGGTTGATATCGGCATTCTCTCCCAAGAAGAATTTGATGCAAAAAAGCACGAAATTCTCGGCCTATAAACGGTGCATTCATGCAACTCGAAACAGCTGATAATGAGGGAAACGCTGGTGCGACACGGACAAAATGGTGCTCAGGGCTTCGAACTGGGTTGTTCAATCCGTTTCGATATTTCGGCGACTCAGCGCTTGTTCGGGCCGCCGTCCGGGAACATCAAGTAGGTGATGATGCCGGCGGCGGTTCCACTGGCCAATGCGCCGGTGATGACGGCGAGAGCCTGCATCGCCGTGCTGAGCGTGGGCTTGCCCGTTGCGGCAGTCTTTGAAGCCTTCAATGTGGCGGCACTGGGCTTGCGTTTCTCGGTGGCGGCGTTGTCGGCAACGTTGCCACCGTCCGTATTGACTGGGGCATTGTCGGCAACGGCCTCGCCGTCCTGCTCTTGAGCGCGCCGTTCGCGAATGCGTTGCTCAATGGGATCGTCGACCAAAGTCTTGATGATGCGTGCCAGATCGCGGTCTTCACGACGTGCGATTTCGGCGCTGAACACCGTACGTAAAGCGAGATACTGCAGTTTGGTCATCGGGCTTTTGCCGGTCTCCAAGTTAGACACCGTCTGTCGCGCGACTCCCAGCTCGTCGGCCAGTTGCTGAGTCGTCCATCCGGCTACCTTGCGAATCGGACCCAGGTTCTCCTGAAACTTATCAATCCACCATTGTTCGATTTCAGACGCCGCCATTACGCACCTCCTTCCACGCTGTCACCAGTGTACGTTACCTGTACCGAAATCAATCCAAAAAACAGTGTTCATGTGAAATTCACTGCGTATTTGCGCTTTCGCCGGCTTACCGAGATTAGCCTTAAACAAGGAATAACAGAGTAGAAGCAGAAGGTATGCGCGTATTCGATTTCGACGGAACCATCTATGATGGCGAAAGCCTGTTCGACTTGTACCTGTATTCCGCCCGGCACGACCCGAAAGTGTTCCGCTACATCGCCCCCGTGCTGCGGTACGCAGTCAAATACAAGCTTGGCCGGGCCACGCTTGAACAAATGGAATACGGCGTGGGTAAGATGACCGAAGGCTATCTCACGGAACTGAGCCGATCCAAACGGGTGGCGAGCGTCGAACAGCTCGTGGACGACTTCTGGGATAGGAACTATTCACGCATCAAGCCCTGGTACCAGCCTGAGTCGGACGACGTGATCCTCACCGCATCCTTCAGTCTGACGGTGGGGGAGGCCTGCCGCAGACTCGGCGTGAGGAATCTCGTGGCCAGCGAGGTGGATGTGGAGACGATGAAGGTCACGTACCTCAACTTCAGCACCAACAAGGCCAAACGGTTCCGCGAACTGTACGGTCCGGACGTCGTCATCGACGAGTTCTACACCGACTCCAAATTCGATCAGCCGATGATCGACATGGCCCGGCACGCGTTCATGGTCAAGGGGAACACCATCACGCAAGTCAAGTAGGAAACAACAGAAAACAACACAACGTAACCAATAACGAAAGGGGAACATATATGAGCATGCCGCTCGATCTATACGTAATCCGGCATGGCGAATCCGAAGCGAACGTCATCGTCCAGGCGGGCGAGCAGGGCGACAATTCCCTGTACACGCAGGACAACGTCACCGTACCCGACCGCTCCTGGAGACTCACCGCCACCGGACGCAAGCAGGCCGACTGCATCGGCCGCTGGCTGGTCAGCCAGCAGCAGCTGTTCGACCGCTACATGGTCTCGCCATACGTGCGCACCCGCGAAACCGCAGCCACCATGGCCCTGCCCAAGGCCAAATGGGAGGAGAACCGTGTGCTGCGCGAACGTTCTTGGGGCGAGATCAACACCATCACCAAGGACGAATTCAAAAACAACTACGCGCGCAACTGGAACTTCAAGAACACCGATCCGCTGTACTGGCGTCCGCCGGCAGGCGAGTCGATTGCCGATGTGGCCGAGGACCGTGTGCACAACATCCTGACCTCGCTGAGCCGCAAATCCGATTCGGAATCCGTGGTCATGGTCACCCACGGCGACTTCATGCTCGCCCTGATGCTCACCATCGAGGATTTGGCCGACGAGGAATTCCTGCATCGCGCCGATTCGGACGACTGGAAGATCACCAACTGCACCTGCCTGCACTATACACGCCGCGACCCGGAAACCGGCCGCACCTCCAAGCGTGTGCGCTGGGAGCAGACCGCCCGGCCCGTGCTCGACGAGACGACCGGCCGCTGGGAGGTCAAGGTGGAGCCGTGGCGCGAATTCAAGCGCCCGTATCTCTCCAATGGCGATTTGGTGGATGTGGTGCAGGCCGTCGACCCACACCTGCTGGAGTATTACGGCAAATAGCCTTTCCCGGAAGAGAGACTTCACAAAATCTTCGTGAGCTAGAATGGTGCGTGGTGCGGCTGGTTGTGAATGCCGTGCCCCAAGCGAGAGCGAGGAGAGTAGTAATGTCCAATATCTTCCAATGGCAATTGCATGGCGACGGCAAGACGCTGGCGCCCGGCGAGGTAGTCGAGCCCGATGAACGTCTGACTTGGGTGCGCACCGCCGGTATCGGCGCACAGCACGTCATCGCCATGTTCGGTGCCACCTTCCTGGTGCCGATTCTGACGGGCTTCGACCCGTCCACCACCCTGTTCTTCACGGCTATGTCCACCGCACTGTTCCTGCTTATCAACAGGAACGTGCTGCCGAGCTATTTGGGCTCGTCCTTCGGCTTCATTGCACCGATCACCGCGGTCTCCACCGCCAACAAGGGCATTGCGGTCGCCAGCTTCGGCATCATGGTCACCGGTATTCTGCTGGCCCTGGTTGGCGTGCTCGTGCATTACGCCGGCTCCAAATGGATCGACATCATCATGCCGCCCGTGGTCAACGGCGCGATTGTGGCCATCATCGGCTTCAATCTGGCACCTTCCGTGTGGACCAACTTCCAAGCCGCGCCCGACACCGCACTGGTTACCCTGTTGGCCGTGCTGCTCGTGGCCGTGCTGTTCAAGGGCTTGCTGGGCCGCCTCAATATTTTGGTCGGCGTGATCATCGGCTATGTATATGCCTGCATCCGTGGCCAGGTCGACTTCTCCGCCATCGGCGACGCCGCATGGATCGGCTTCCCGAAGTTCCACCTGCCGCAGGCCGATTTCTCCATCCTTCCCATGTTCATCCCCGTTGTGCTCGTGCTTGTGGCTGAGAACGTCGGCCATGTCAAGTCCGTGGCCCAAATGACCGGCCGCGACTACGACAACCAGATCGGCACCGCCCTCATGGCCGATGGCCTGGGCACCACGCTCGCCGGCTTCGGCGGCGGCTCCGGCACCACCACCTACGGCGAGAACATCGGCGTGATGGCCGCCACCAAGGTGTACTCCACCGCCGCCTACTGGTGCGCCGCCGCCTTCGCCCTGATCCTGAGCCTGTGCCCGAAGTTCGGTGCCGTGATCAACACGATCCCCGCCGGCGTGCTCGGTGGCGTGACCACGCTGCTGTATGGCATGATCGGCATGATCGGTATCCGCATCTGGGTGGAGAACAAGGTCAACTTCGACAAGCCGCTGAACATCATGGTGGCAGCCATCACCATGATCATTGCCATCGGCCAATTCGCGTTCACTGTTGGTGGCATTTCCTTCAACGGCATTGCCATTGGCACGATCGTGATTCTTGTGGCCTACCACGGCCTGAAGGCCATTGGCAAGGCAACCGGCACTATTGCCAAAGACGATCCGGATATTTTGTAGTGTGTTTTAGGGCTACTGGGCTGTATTTTGGCTCAGCCCTTTTGCACAATGGCCCCTACCTTCACGGGTAGGGGCCATTTGCGTGTTCCATGGAGCGGTGCTCGCCTTACGTGGTGGTAAAACCCATGGGGCGGCAAACATCCCATGGGGTGGTAAAACCCTCATGGGGCGGTAGGTGAAAATGGCTTTATTCTGCGGTTTCACAATTTCTTCAAACCGCCCCATGGGCAAGTTACCGCCCCGTGGGGTCATAAGTAAAGAGTGGGATGACAGTGTGGCGAGCACCAAGCAAAGTAGGGGGCTTACGCTAAGCTCGGAAAGCTTGCGTAATTTGCGTAACCTTTGACATGAAAGGCCACTGTGCCCCGTAATAATTTCGATGATCGTGACGATTCCGCTGATTTCCAGATGAACGACAGCGCGGAATCCCGCCCCCTTACCTTTGGCGAACTTGGCGTACCCGGACCGCTGGTGCGCGTGCTTGCGGCAGATGACAAGAAGACCGCATTCCCCATTCAGGCCGACACCCTGCCCGATTCACTGGCCGGCCGCGACATTCTCGGCCGAGGGCGCACCGGCTCCGGCAAAACCCTCGCATTCTCCATTCCGCTGGTCACCCGCCTCGGTTCCTACGATTCGTTCGGCGAAATCGCGATGGAGGAGTTCCGCAAGGAAATCAAGCGCCGCAAGAAGGCCAGCCTGGAAGAGCGCCGCGCCGACGACTTCCTACCGCACCCGCGCGGCCTGGTGCTGGCCCCCACCCGCGAGCTCGCGAACCAGATCAACGACGTGCTGATGCCGCTGGCCCACACGTTCGGCATGAACACCACCACGGTGTACGGCGGCGTCAAGTACATCCACCAGATCCGCGATCTGAAGGCCGGCGCCGATATCGTGGTCGCCTGCCCGGGCCGCCTTGAGGACCTGCTGCGCCAGCAGGCGCTCACGCTCTCGTCCGTCGAAGTCGTGGTCATCGATGAGGCCGACGAAATGGCCGATATGGGCTTCCTGCCACCGGTCAAGCGACTGCTTGAGCAGATTTCGCCCGACGCCCAGCACATGCTGTTCTCCGCCACGCTCGATCACGGCGTGGATGAAGTGGTGAACACCTTCCTGCACGATCCCAAGGTGCACGAGGTCGATTCGGCCACCGCCGAACCCGACCTGATGACCCACCACGTGTTCGAAACCACGCGCGGCGACAAGCACGAACTCGTGCGCATGCTCGCCTCGGGCGAAGGCCGCCGCATCCTGTTCACCCGCACCAAGTTCCAGGCCAAGAAGCTCGCCAAGAACCTGACGCAGAACGGCATTCCGGCCGCCGAGCTGCACGGCAACCTGAACCAGAACCAGCGCGATCGCAACCTCGCTGCGTTCGATTCCGGCGATGTGCGTGTCATGGTGGCCACCGACGTGGCCGCCCGTGGCATAGACGTCGGCGGCGTGGAGCTCGTGGTGCAGGTCGAGCCGCCGGCCGACCCGAAGTCCTTTGTGCACCGCTCCGGTCGTACCGCCCGCGCCGGCAAGGCGGGCGACGTGGTCACCCTCGTGCTGCCCGAGCAGCGCCGCGAGACGCGCCGCTTGCTGAACCAGGCCGGCATCAAGACCAAGATGATCGAAGTGACCCACGATTCGCCCGAAGTGCTTGAGCTTGTGGGCGACCGCGCCGAGCGCGTGGATGGTTGGAGCCTCGACAAGTCGCAGCCCGTGGGCAACCCGCGCAAGGGCAAGAACAGGGGCGCCAAGAACGCGGCGGGCGACGAGTCCGGCCGCGGCGGCAAGCGCAAGCACAATCGCAATCGCAACCGTGACGAGCAGAACGTTGCCGAGACCGAGTTCCAGCACGAGAACGCAGGCGGCGAGTTTGTTGCCGAAGGCGAGCCGCAGCGCAAGCACGGCGACAAGGCCAGCAAGAAGGCCGTGAAGAAGAACCGCAACCGTGCGGAACGCCGCGCAGGCATGAGCAACCCCGAGGCCGAGCGCCGCGACTATCTGTTCGAGCATGGCGATGACCGCCGCGAGGAGCGCCGCAAGGGCGACCGTCGCGACGGATACGGCAAGAACCGGTACGACGAGCGTCAGGACAATGGCCGCGACCAGCACGGCAAGAACCGTCGCAATGATCGGTACGGCAAGGGCGACAAGTTCGATAAGCGCGACAGGGCCGGATACGGTCGCAACGATGATTTCGGCAGCCGCAGGCACAATGCGGGCCGTGATTTCGAACGGTCCGATTCCCGCGATTTCGAGCGTCCGCGCAAGCCTCGCCGCAATGAACGCAGCCACGAGGATTACGGCTTCTCCTATGACGAGCGCTCCCATGACGGCCGCAGACAGTCCATGCGCAACACCCGTCAGGGCGAAGGCGGCAAGCGCATCCATCGCAAGAACGAGAACCGCATCGTACGCGACGAGCGTTCAGAAGGTGCCAAGCGTCACGAACGCCGCATGATCGCCAAATACGGCAACACGGAAGGCCCGAACCGCCGTCATTCCAAGAAGAATCGCCACAATGCGCCATTCCGTATGAAGTCTGGACGCCGTTAGTCCGACAGCGCGTATGAATCAGGCCCGACGACCTTTGATGGTCGTCGGGCCTGATTGTGTTATAGGCCGGTGTTTGCGATGCGGATGCCTGTTCGCCTGCCTAGCGGCCATGACGATTGCACTTATCGCCGCAGTCGTTGTGATCGTGGCCATGCCGAAACGGCGGTAATGGCCTGTACGCACCCTAGAATAACGGATATGACGCAATCGCAGCCCCGATCCAAACGCACGCCCACCCTTGAAATCCACGGGAGAATCCTTGACGCGGCAAGGCGGATCGTGGAACGGGACGGTGTGGATGGTCTGACCATCCGTGCGCTGTCCGCACAGGCCGATGTGTCGCCCACCAGCATCTACCAGCACATCGGCGGCAAGCAGGCGGTGTGCGATGCGCTCATCGACACATACTTCACCGATCTGCGCGAACAGCTCATCGCCATTGACGAATCCGACCCCGTGCTGCGCCTGCGCAGGGCGGGCATAATCTACCGTGAACACGCGCTGGACGCCCCCGGCATTTACGCGCTGGTCTGGATGGGGCAGGCGTCGGACTCGGCCCAGCACTGCCTGGACGCCATCACGCAGATCATTCGATACGGCCAGGCAGCATCTGTATTCCGCGGCGATGACCCCCATCTAATCGCATCCTCCATCTGGGTGTCCATACACGGGTTCATCCAATTCGAACTGCGTTCCGCACAACCCCGCACACGCGGCCGCGAGCGGGTCGACCGGTCGTACGGTTACCTGCTCGACCTGCTGATCCGAGGCATTCAGAGGTGAATGAGTTAGCTCCCTCTGATGAGGGAGCTCAGTATTGATACGCTGTACTGCCATCGGCGTTGCGGATGGTGAAAGTGGGGGATTGCTCGATGTTGAGGTCCACGGTCAGGGAATGCTGGGCGTCGGCGCTCGTCGAACGATAGACGAAGTGCTTGTTTTCCAGCTTCACGGCCTCGGTACGCGCATCCAGCAGCCATGGGTTGCGACGGCGCAGCGCGATCAGCGCCTGATGCAGCCGGTATGTCGGCTCTCCCAGCGTGGACAGTTCGGCAGGGGAGTCGGGGAACTTCGGACGTACGTCGTCATCGCCGCCGAAACGCTCCTGCTTGACGCCCACATAGCCCTGTTCGTCGCCGTAATAGATGCTTGGTACGCCGCCGACCGTCATGAGCACCGCCAATGCCAACGCCGCCTTGGCCGGGCCAATCTGCGATGCGATACGCGTCACGTCATGGTTGCCGATGAACGTCTGCGGCACGAAGGAATCCAGGAACGCGTTGTGCCGCTTCAAGTTCCAATCCAGCTCGAAGAAGTTCTCCGTCTCCAGCGCATGCTGGATCGACTTCCATAGCTCGTATTGCGTGATCGAATCCATCGTGGATTCCTCGATGATGCGCGGGTAATCGCCATGGATCACCTCGCCGAAAATCCACGAATACGGGTGTGCGGCTTTGACTTGCGGCAACACGCGCGCCCAGAACGGGCTCGGCACGGCATACGCGGCGTCGAGGCGCCAGCCGGCGGCTCCGCGATCCAGCCAATGGCTCATCACATGGGCCACATAGTCAACGGTCTCGTCAGCCGAATGGTCCAGCGCCACCAGATCCCCGTGCCCCTCGAACACATCCAAAGCGGGTTCGCCATTATCACCGACATGCGCGCGGACCAGACCATGCCACGGGTTGTCGGCCGGATTCAAGCGTCCGGCGGTCTCGTCAAGCGCCGTCTGAACGGCCGGATGATTGCGGCTCACATGATTGAACACGCCATCCAGCATCACCTGCAATCCCATGTCCCGGCAGGCCGCGACAAGCTGATCGAACGCGGCATCCCCGCCCAATCGCACATCGATATGCATATGGTCGAGCGTGTCGTATCCATGCGTCGCCGACTCGAACACCGGACCCAGCAGCAGGCCGGACGCGCCTAGATCGCGCACGTACTCCAGCCAGGGAATTATCGCGTCAAGGCCGCGGCCATGGAACTGGCGCGGGCCGGCGGGCCTGATATCGGCACCGCAGAAGCCCAGCGGATACACGTGCCAGAACACCCCGTACTTCACCCAATCGGGCATTGTGCGGCTCGAATCCATGCTTACAACCACTGTGCACCTCCTGATTGACACCGTGTCCATTTTCGCACATCGCGGTGCGAATCCCGGGTAATCGGCATGAAACGCAGTCCGTGAACATGTGGCCAAGCTCACATATTGGGACATTTTCCTGAGGCGCTACATGCCGTGGCTACGCTTCCAACCAGTGCCATAAGCAGACGAGAGATACCCCAAAAGGGTCGCAATGAAGAGAACCTTTCCCGCAAAGGTTATTGAAGAGGAACAGAGGGTTATTATGACCACCGCCGCAGCCCAGGCCCCGGCACCTGGCAAGTTGGAATTCAAGGACGATTACACGCCGGACGAAGCCGAACGTGTGATTCGCAATTCGAAGGGACTGCCCGTAGGCGTGCGTCCCAAAATGGTATGGACATGGAAGAAGGCCCTGCTGTGGGCCGCCATCGCCATCGTATGTGCCTGCGGATGGGCGATTCTGGCCGTCTCGCGCGGTGAGCAGATCTCCGCCATCTGGTTCCTGGTCGTGGCGCTGAGCTCCTACGCCATCGCCTACCGCTTCTATGCCTATTACATCCAGATCAAGATCATGCGCACCGACGACGCGAACGCCACCCCGGCCGAGCGCGTGCATGACGGCGCGAACTTCGAACGCACCGACCGCCGCGTGCTCTTCGGCCAGCACTTTGCCGGCATCTCCGGCGCCGGACCGCTCGTCGGCCCGATCCTGGCCGCGCAGATGGGCTACCTGCCCTCCACTCTGTGGATCATCCTCGGCGTGATTTTCGCCGGCGCCGTGCAGGACATGCTGGTGCTGTGGATCTCCGCCAAGCGCCGCGGTCGCTCTCTGGGCCAGATGGCCACTGATGAAATGGGTAAGTTCGGCGGTATGATCCTATCCATCTTCCTCGTGGTGATGACGGCCATCGCCATGGCATTCCTGGCGCTCGTGGCCATCAAGGCCATGGCCGCCTCGCCGTGGGCCGTGTTCTCCATCGGTATGACCATCCCGATCGCCCTGATCATGGGCTGCTACCAGCGTTTCCTGCGCCCCGGCCGTGTCATTGAGACCACGCTGCTCGGTTTCGTGCTGCTCGTGCTCGACATCGTCGCCGGCGGATGGATCGCCTCTATCCCGGCCGTGGCCGCCGTGTTCACACTGGACGCCAAGCAGCTCGTCATCGCCCTGGTGATCTACTCGTTCGCCGCCGCCGCGCTGCCGCACTGGCTGCTCGTCACCCCGCGCGACTACCTGTCCACGCTGATGAAGATCGGCACGCTCGTGCTGCTCGTCATCGGCATCATCATCGCCAACCCGTCCGTCAAGGTGCCGGGTCTGACCGAACTGGCCTCCACCTCCACCGGCCCGACCTTCTCCGGCAACCTATTCCCGTTCCTGTTCATCACCATCGCCTGCGGCGCCCTCTCTGGCTTCCACGGCGCGGTGAGCTCCGGCCTGACCCCGAAGGCCGTGGAGAAGGAGAACCAGATTCGCATGATCGGCTACGGTTCGATGCTCGTCGAATCGTTCACCGCCGTCATCGCGCTGATCGCCGCGATCACCATCTCGCAGGGCGTGTACTTCTCCACCAACATGTCCGCCGCACAGATCACCGCCGCATCCGGCGTGAGCATCTCCGCCACCTCCACGCCGGGCGAACAGGCCGATGCCGCCGTCAAGGCCGTGGAGTCGATGAAGGTCTCCGACATCGAAGGCAACCAGATGCAGGTCACCTGGGATTCCGTGGACGAGAACGGCGCGGCCAAGACCTACGAAGGCGCCGCGGCGCTTGAGCAGGCCGCCGCCGACATCGGCGAGACCTCCATCGTCTCCCGCACCGGTGGCGCCACCACGTTCGCCATGGGCATGGCCAACTTCCTCAAGTCCTACCTGGGCGGCCACGACTCGATGGCCTTCTGGTACCACTTCGCCATCATGTTCGAAGCCCTGTTCATCCTGACCACCGTGGACAACGGCACCCGCGTGGCCCGCTACCAGATCGGCGAAATGCTCGGCAACGTGCGCAAGCTCAAGAAGTTCGCCGACCCGACCTGGAAGCCCGGCAACATCATCACCACGCTGATCGCCACCGCGCTGTGGGGCGGACTGCTGTGGATGGGCGTGTCCGACGCGAACGGCGGCATCAACGCGATGGTGCCTATCTTCGGCATCTCCAACCAGCTGCTCGCCGCCGCCTGCTTCGTGCTGATCACCGTGTGTGTGGCCAAGATGGGCTACTGGAAGCACCTGTGGATACCGGTGGTACCGCTCGTGTGGGACATCGCCGTGACCTTCACCGCCGACTTCCAGAAGATCTTCGGGCCGCTGAGCTACTTCACCACCGCCTCCAAGTATCAGGCGCAGATCGACTCCGGCGAGCTGACCGGCGAGGCGCTGACCAACGCCAAGGCCGCGCTGTCCAACGCGTATCTGGACGGCGTGCTCTCCGTGTTCTTCCTGGTCATGATGGGCGTCTTCGTGGTAGTCGGCATCGTGGTCGTGGCGCGCACGTTCGCCGCTGGCAAGTACGGTGCCGAAACGACGTCCGAGGAGCCGTTCGTGGAATCCCAGTGGTTCGCGCCCTCCAGCCTGGTCGCCACCGCGCTTGAGAAGAAGGTGCAGCGCGAATACAGCGCCAAGCTGCATGAGCTTGTGCGGAACGGGCAGGTTGCAGCGTAGTGCGTCATTGGCTCCCCTTTTTTCAAGGGGAGCCAATAATCAGCGAAAGGAGACAAAATGCTCGGCAAACTCGTTGCCGTATGGCACGGCATCGTCTGGTATCTGCGTGAGATCAGCGGCGAGGCCCGCTACGACCATTATCTTGAGCATTTCGCGGCCGAGCATCCCGGCGAAACACCGATGAGCGAGGTCGAATTCATTCGCGCCCGCGAGGAATACGACCGTCTCCACCCCAATACCAGTTGTTGCTGCTGACAGGCCGCAATAGCATAACAACACCATAAAACCCGCGCGCCATGGGAACTACGTAGCCATTCTTCCGTTACAATCAGTGTGACGGCTTCCGCCCCCGAAGAAGAAGGTGTTAATTCCCCTTGGACGTCTCACTGGCGCATTTCCTCCAACAAGTGCTTTCCAACCCGGCTCTGACCGTCACAACGTTGCTGACGCTGGGAGTCATCTTCGTCAACGGCTGGACCGACGCACCCAACGCCATCGCCACCTGCGTGACCACACGATGCATGCGCGTACGCTCCGCCGTCATCATGGCGGCCATCTTCAACTTCCTCGGCGTCTTCATCATGACGCAGCTCAACGCCTCCGTGGCCTCCACCATCAGCAACATGGTCGATTTCGGCGGCGACACGAACGCGGCGCTCATCGCCCTATGCGCGGCGCTGTTCTCCATCGTCGTATACAGCGTGGGCGCCTCGCTGCTCGGCATACCCACCTCCGAAAGCCACAGCCTGATCGCCGGCCTGTCCGGAGCGGCCATCGCCATCCAAGGCGGCATCGGCGGCATCAACATGGGAGAATGGGTCAAGGTGCTCTACGGTCTGGTCGCAAGCCTCCTGTTCGGCTTCGCCGTCGGCTGGTTGGTATGCAAGGCCGTGACCCTGATTTGCGCTGGCATGGACCGCCGCCGCACCAACGGGTTCTTCACCTACGCGCAGATCGTGGGCGCGGCGGCCATGAGCTTCATGCACGGCGCGCAGGACGGCCAGAAGTTCATCGGCGTGCTGTTCCTCGGCATGGCGTTCTGCAATGGCCAACCCAGCGTGACCGGTGTGATGATTCCGATCTGGCTCATGATTCTGTGCAGCACCATCATGGGCGTGGGCACGTCCGTCGGCGGTGAACGCATCATCAAATCCGTGGGCCAGGACATGGTGAAACTCGAGAAATACCAAGGCTTCTCGGCCGATCTGTCAAGCGCGCTGTGCCTGCTCGTCATGACCGTGCTCGGCATCCCCGTCTCCACCACGCACACCAAGACCAGCGCCATCATGGGCGTGGGCGCGGTACGCCGCCTCTCCGCCATCAACTTCGGCGTGGTGCGCGACATGATGCTCACCTGGGTGTTCACCTTCCCTGGTTGCGGTCTCATCAGCTTCGTAATGGCCAAACTGTTCATGGTCGTGTTCTAGAAAGGAATCCACCCATCATGGCGAGACAAAAAGACACGTTCTACTTCGACGGATTCCGCCGCAGCGCGGACTACGCATGCCAGGCCGCGAAGCTGCTGTCCGAGGTCATGCACGACTTCAATCCGGGCCAGCTGCGCGAACGCATGGACAGCATGCACGCGATTGAGAAGTCAGCGGACGAGGTGCGCCACGACATGATGGACGAACTGGTGACCGCGTTCATCACGCCGTTCGACCGCGAGGACATCGACGAGCTCGGCCACGTGCTCGACGACGTGACCGACAGCATCGAAGGCGTGCTCAACCGCATGTACTACGACAACGTGACCGACATGCGCGACGACGCGGTCCAGATGTCGGATATGGTGGTGCGCGCCACGGAAAGCATCTGCGAGCTGGTCAACGAACTGCCGCGATTCCGGCATTCCAAGACGTTGCGCGAACTGGTGTTCGCCATCAACACGATCGAAACGGACGCCGACCACCTGTTCATCGAGTCGATGCGCACGCTGCACACCACCTGCACCGATCCGCTGCAGGTGTTCGCCTGGCATGACGTCTACCGTCACCTCGAACAGTGCTCCGACGACTGCGAGCGCGTGGCCAACACCATCGACAGTATCGTCATGAAAAACAGCTGAGGTTGGTTTTTCACAACCTCCCTCTGATGAGCCGAGCCGTGAAGAAAACGCCGGAGGCGTTTTTAGGCGAGGGTGAGTGACAACGAGCGAATAAGAGGTCAGCTGCAAGCTGTCCTGAATCGCGTTCGAGGTGGCATCGCGAAGCGATGTCGGAGGGAGAGGCCTACTTGACCAAAAGCCCCCTCACCTATGGGCGTTGAGCCAGAGGATGGCGAGTTGGGTGCGATTGGTCAGGCCGAGCTTGTCCAGTATCGCGCTGATGCGATTGCGGACCGTGCCTTCGCTCAGGAACAGTCTGGCGGCGATGTCGCGGTTATCGAGGCCCTCGGCGACCAGCGCGGTGATCTCACGTTCGCGCTCGCCAAGCAGGCCCTCGATGGAATCGGCGGTATCTCTGGAATCGTCGGAATCGGCAGGATCCGGAGTTCGTTCGGTGAGCTTGCCGAGCACTTCCGCGCCGAGCACCACCTGACCGGCCATCACCGCCTGCAGCGCGGGCCCGACCGCCGCCACATCCTGTTTGATGAGATAGCCCTTGGCGCCAAGTCCCATCGCCTGCGCGATATACGACTGGTCCGCAAACGTGGTCAGGAACAGTATGCGCGCGGCCGGGTCCGTGGCCAGAATCTCGCGCGCGGCATCCAAACCGCTGGTGCCGGGCATCTGAATATCGATCAGCAGCACGTCCGGTCGGCTCGCCGGTGTCTCGAAATAACGGCGCACGGCGGCGTCTCCGTCATTTGCCATCCATAGCACCTCGGCCGTGCCGGTGGCCGTCAGAATCGTCTCCAACGACTGGCAGACGATCGGATCATCATCCACGATTGCGATTCTCATCAATCCCTCGATTCCATGGTCCAACGCTTCTTCGGCACGGATACGAACACACGCCAGCCGTCCTCATACGGCCCGCAGACCGCGGTGCCGCCAAGGGCGCGCACGCGCGATTCGATATCCGCCAAACCCATGCCGCGCATCAGCTCATCGGCCGAACCACGCATATCGGCAACGCCGTCGGCGGCGAGTCGCGAGCCGACGTGCGTGGCGCGCATCGCACGCGGGCGGGCAGCGGCCGTCCGGGACCCATCGGACTCGGACACGGCCGGCCCCGGATCCTGAATGACCAACTGCCAGAACGCGGGGAAGTCACGCAACGTCACGCTCGCCTCGCGCGCCGCGCTGTGATGCACCACGTTCGACAATGCCTCGCGAATCACGGTCGCGAAACAGCGCGAGACCGGCGCAGGCGCCTTGGCGATATCGTTGGCCAGCGTCACGGCGAAACCGGGGGAGATGCCGTCGAACGACGTGACGGCATCATCGATCTGCGCGGCGAAATCAGTGCCATCATCCTCAAGATCATGCACCGAACGGCGCACTATCGTCATCGCATCATCCAACGTCGCACCCAACGTGGCGAACCCTTGCGCAGCGACCGTATCGTTCGTCGCCTTGGCCACCGTTTTGCCGGCCTGCGCCTGCATGATCGCGCGGGTCAGCAGATGGCCCACATTGTCGTGGATCTCCCGGGCGATACGCGTGCGCTCGCCGAGGGTCGCCATGCGAATCGACTGGGCGCGTTCCTCATCGATGTCGGCGATGCGCGAACGAGTGGCCCGCGAGGATTCGCGCGCCCTGTCCTGCGCGTGCAGCAACGCGCGCCGCGCCTCGTCCGAGGAGGCGCGGGCCCGGCCCAGAACGAATCCAAGCAGGGCGACCAGCGTCATCACCAGCGTCTGGAGACGGTCGGTGCCACGGGCGAACCAGAGCGCGATCAGCGGCAACACCCATATCCAGCGCGCGGCGGCCGAAAGCCACGGGGCCGAACGCATTGCATCGGCAAGGGAACGGCGAGAGGCCGCGGTCCGCGAGACACTGGGGGAGCGGCCACTTGCCGCAGTCCGTGCCCCAGCCCGGGCTCCGGTCGAGGCGAGGGCCGGCAGCCGTGCAGTATCGTAGGCGATGAGCGGCATGAACGCGCACCATGAAGGCACCGCCACGGCGATGACGAGATACGCCGTACACAAGACCCAAGACCATTGCGCGGGACGCAGCCATTCCACCAATCCGGCGACGGAAACGGCCAACAGCAGGCCGGCGATGAACACGCCATCGGACCGTAGCCTGACAAGCCAGGCCAAAGCCAGGCCCAACACGAGTAGCAAGCCCATCTCGGCCAACACGCGCATGGCACCTCCCCGGCTCGACGCTCTTCCACCACCAGTCTAGCGGTGTGCGGAACACGACGAACTTGACGGGCGTGCGGAATTACCCGCATGACGGTCCAAGACAACGGGCCTACACTTCCCGAATAGATGAGGCACAAGCGTCGGATGTCGTCGACACAACCGTAAAGGGATGATACCGATGATTACGCAAAGCCACAGGGCGTCCAACTATTCGATGGACGAGATCAGCCTGATGCCGGTCGATAAGGTGTACAAGGCCATGCAGACCGACGCCGAAGGACTGTAATGACAAATGTCACGCCTGTACGGCCAAGTCGTGACGTTTGCCTGTGGCGGCGTCCGGCCCCTTCTTGGGATGATGGAATCGCCAAGGAAGGGAGTGACTATGACAACCGACAACAGAGCTTCCGAACACGACTCGACAACCAACCCGGCTCTGGCCGTGCACGTCAGCCAACTGGTCAAACGCTACGGCGACATGGTGGCGCTCGACTATTTTGACCTTGACGTGAACCAGGGCGAGATTTTCGGGCTGCTTGGACCGAACGGGTCCGGCAAAACCACCGCGATCAACTGCATCCTCGCGCTGCTCACCTACGATTCGGGCACGATTCGCGTGTTCGGCCAGCCGATGACGCCGACCTCCTACGCGCTGAAACGTCGTATCGGCATCGTGCCGCAGAACGTGGCCGTGTTCAACGAACTGACCGTCACCGAAAACATCGACTACTTCTGCTCGCTGTACGTGCCGAAGAAAACCGACCGCGCGCCGCTGGTCGAGGAGTCCATCGAATTCGTCGGACTCCAGGACTTCCGCAAGTTCCGGCCCGGCAAACTGTCCGGCGGTCTGCTGCGACGCCTGAACATCGCCTGCGGCATCGCGCACAAGCCTAACCTGATCTTCTTCGACGAACCCACGGTCGCCGTCGACCCGCAAAGCCGCAATTCGATTCTGGAAGGCATCCAGCGGCTCAACCAGGCCGGCGCCACGGTGATCTACACCAGCCACTACATGGAGGAGGTCGAACAGATCTGCGACCGCATCCTCATCATGGACCACGGCCGGCACCTGGCGCTCGGAACCGCCGACGAGCTCAAGAACATGATCGACACGGGCGAGCGCATCACCATCGAAACGCTCGATCTGGCGGATTCGGCGATGGCCGAGGTCCGTGCGCTGCCGTGCGTGATCGAAGCCACCTACGACGGCAAGGAACTCGACGTGCGATGCCGTCGCGGCGAACACAACCTGACCGACGTGCTCGACGCGGTGAAACGCTCCGGCGCCAACATCGGCCACCTGACCAGTCGCCCGCCCACCCTCAACGACGTGTTCCTCGAACTCACCGGCAAAGCACTGAGGGACTGACCATGCTCCCCTCAGTCGGCAAGCAAATAACTTGGCTCCCCTCTCCGAGGGGAGCTGTCACCAAAGGTGACTGAGGGGAGTTCCTGAGTAAGGAGACATCATGTGGACCACATTTCTGGTCGCATTGAAAGCGAACTTGCGTAACCGGTCGGCGTTGTTCTGGATGACCGTGTTCCCGATTGTGCTGGCGACCATGTTCAACGGACTGTTCGGCGGGCTGGCCGAAGCATACGAACTCAAGCCGGTGCCGATGGCCGTCATCGAAGACACCCGTTGGCAGCAGGCGGACGGTGCCCGCACCTTCGTAGACGCGCTGGCCGGGGAAACGGAATCGGCCTCAGACGACACGACCTACGCCGAAATCGACCAAAAGCTGCTGACCATCACCACAGTCGACACCGTGAAGGAGGCCGAACAACGGCTCGCCGACGGCACTGCCAACGGCTATCTGACCGCCGACAATAACGGCCGATTGGCGATGACCGTGAGCCGGGAAACCGCCGTCACAGCCAAGGACTCCACGCAAAACAGCGGACTGGACATTAGCCTCGCGGCCCTGCGCAGCGTCATCGACCTGTACAACCGCACCGACGCCGTTACCCGGCAGACCATCGCCGACAATCCACAGGCCGCGCTCAGCCGGAACTTCTGGAACAGCGTCGGGCAGAACGTCGACATGACCCATGAGACGACGCTCACGCATTTCCAGCCTGACGAGATCGCCCGATACTATTACGCGCTGCTGGCCATGTCCTGCATGATGGCCATGGGATACTCCATCAGCACAGTCGCCGCCGCACAGGCGAACCTGTCCGCGCTGGGCATACGGCGGACCGTAGCGCCGCTGAGCCGGGCCAAACAGCTCGTCGCGGGCTTCCTCTCCTGCTGGCTGTGCTCGTCGGTCGCCCTGTCCATCGCATTGGCCTATATCCGGCTCGCCTGCAACGTCTCGCTCGGCGGACGCGAACCGGCGGCGATCCTCGCGGTCATCATCGCCTCGTTCATGACCAGCTCAGCAGGCACCCTGCTCGGTGCGGTGCCGAAGCTCTCGTACAACACGAAATACGGGCTGTCGACCGGCATCTCCTGCACGCTGTCGCTGTTCACCGGACTGTACGGCGGGTTTGCCATGCAGATCAGCGACTGGATAGCCCGCAACGCGCCCATACTCGGCACCATCAACCCCGCACAGCAGGTGACGAACCTGTTCTACGACATCCTGTACTACGACAGCTACCGGCCGTTCATCACCACCTGCATCATTCTGCTGGCGATGAGCGCGGTATTCCTCTTGGCCGGCATCGCAATGCTGAGGAGGCAACGTTATGAACACCTGTAAAGCCACGCTGCGCGTGCTGTTCGCGCACCGGGTCTACCTGATGATCTACCTCGTATTCATAGGCATCCTGATGATGTCCATCAGCTGGGCGATGCTGACCTCCGCATCCGGCTCCATGTCCGCGGTGTTCGAATCGACCAAGACGCGCGTCGCCATCATCGACCGCGACTCCGACCGGGGTGATATCGCCACGTCGATGCGCGCCTACCTGCGCGATTCCAGCGAACTGGTGGACCTCGACGACACCAGCGAAACGCTGCAACAGGCCGTCGCCTCGAACTGGGTGGACCTGATCGTCATCATTCCCGACGGATTCGCTGACGATTATGTCGCCGCGGCGGCGGACGGCGACAATCCGCCGAACGTGGACACGGTTACCAGCTACGCATCCGGCTCCGGGTCGATGGCGCGGATGAACGTCGGCGGGTTCCTCTCGCTCACCCGCACCGCACTGATCGGCGCGCAGACGAGGGTCGACCAGGCGGCGCTCGCCGGCATGATGAACGCTACAGGAGGGGCCGCCGGTTTTGATGGCGCGAGTCTGGACCAAGACATGCTGGACTCGCTGCCGGAAGGGCAAGTCGACAAGCCGGATATCAAGGATCTGTCCCAGGCCGCCAAAATGGCCGCCGAATCGGCCAGCGATACAGACGTGAACCATCAGATCGCCGTGGTCGATACGCCGACCGAGGAGTCGGCAAGCGCTGCGGATACGGCGGTCAGCGGATTCGGCGGCACCATGAAAACCGCGCTGTACCCGCTGTCCCTGGCGATGACCATCTGCGGATCGATGATCCTGGGCGCGTTCACCACCGGCGAGGTGCGGCGGCGTCTCACCGCCTCGCCCCGACGCATGGTCCTGATGGGACTCCAGCGGTTGCTGACGTTGGGCGGATTCGCGCTCGTCGTATGCGTCGGCTATTTGGTGCTGTCAATCGGTCTGATGATGGCGGCGGGGCTCGATCCGTTGCACCTGAGCGTCGGGGGAGTGCTGATGACGTTCGGCGCGACCTGCGTGTACGCGCTGATGACCGTCGCCTGCGGATTCATGCTCAGCGAGTTCGGGCTCTCGGAAGAGGCGGCCAACGGGTTCGCCAACATCTTCGGCCTGCTCATCATGTTCACGTCGGGTGTCGCATTGCCGATTGACATGATGCCCGGCGTGATGGTGACCATAGCCAAGTTCCTGCCCGGCTGGTGGTATTGCACCGCGATCGACAACGCGCTCGGCTTCGGCACGGCGGCGGAAACCGGCATAAGCGTCGCCGGCTGGTCCGGCTCGCTGGGATTGGTCGCACTGTTCGGTGTGATGTTCATCTGCATCGGCCTGGCCGCCGGCCGCTTCCGCCGATCCCGCCCCGCCCTGGCCGCGCCTGCCACCACGCAGCTGGCCGAGTGAGAAATCAGCCTTTCAACCGATACCGCTGTGCCGGGTCGTCGGCGAACTTGACTTGGGCGACCCGCCCTTCCTTCATCAGCTCGCGCATACCGGATGTGGCGGCCAGCGGCGTCAACTGTAGTTCGCGCATGATCTCCTTGACGCTCATGGCCGAATGCCGCTCCAGTACGGTCATAATCGCCTTGACCACGTCGCCCGGTGAACTGTTCGCCATCGTGCGCTGCTTGGTGATGGTCATCGTGAACGTGTTGATGTCGTTGCGCGTGGTCGCCGGCTCGATGCCGGCCTCGCGCAACGCGGCGGCGATGCGCTGGTAGCCGTCGCCGCCTTCCGGGTTCACAAACCCGCCGCCCGGATACGGCGTGGACTCCAGCAGCGTGAACAGGAACTGGTTTCGGGTGGAGACGAACGGCGCGCCCGTCACCGGATGAGGGCTCGCCAGCACATCATGTGTCACCATGCCGTACAGGCCACCCGGATTGGTGATCTCGATGCGATCGGTGAACACGCTGATATGCACCTGCGTGCCGCGCGCATCGGGCGAATAATCACGGTGGGTGAGCGCGTTCGCAATCGCCTCGCGCAACACGAGCGGCGGATAGTCGGGCTTCTTCGCGCCAATCCAACGCATCAACGAGTCGACCGCATCGTCGATCATCACCGGAATCGAACCGACCACCGACTTCGAGGCGACCAATCGTTCGTCGCCCCGGAACACATCGTCCCGGCTCGTCCCCGGAAACACGGCTATCGAAATGCCGAGCCGCGGATAGAACTTCTGCGGATAGCGGCCCAACGCCAGCAGTCCGGCCAAGGTGGGGCGCAGGATTCCGCCGACCTCCGACTCGTCGGAATCATCATGGCGCAACACCTGCAGATCCAGCAGCACATCGATGCCGTCTCGGTCGGCGAACACGCGCGGATGCTGTTCGCGCACGCGTGCCAACAGTCCGGCAACAAGCTGCGGGTCGAGGTCATCGGTCGTGGCGTCGGGCACGATATCCAGATCGTATGTGGGCTGCAGATGCTCCTCGATGAGCCGGTCGACCTCATAGGAGGTCATGCGCCGGTCGCCGTCGCCGGTACGGATGAACGAGCCGCCGTGCGGTCCGAGCGCGGTGGTGAAGCAGGGCTTGTCGCGCGGCAGCATCTCGTCGATGCGCGCGAACACCAGATTCGCGCCTTCGAACGGGCAGGTGACGATTACGGGCCGCACCACCGGCGTCATCTTCTCGCACGCCTGGCTCAGCGCCTCCTGCATGGCGCGCGCGTCGAATC
Organism: Bifidobacterium longum subsp. longum JCM 1217; assembly: GCF_000196555.1. Lineage (NCBI taxonomy): Bacteria > Bacillati > Actinomycetota > Actinomycetes > Bifidobacteriales > Bifidobacteriaceae > Bifidobacterium > Bifidobacterium longum. The sequence continues at coordinate 908,917 of NC_015067.1, forward strand.
CCTCGACCGGCGTGAACCCGTTCTTTTCGGACAGGCCCAGGATAATCCAGCCGCCGGAGCCATTGGAGAACGCGGACAGCGTATCGGTGATGGTCGAGGAGATCTTGCGCTTGCATTCCTTGACCTCGCACTGTTGCGTATCGTTGCCGATCAGACGCATGAGTTCGATCAGCTCAGTCATTTTGGCAGTATAGTCATCGACCATGGCGGCCTCCTTGAAACCATTGTGCCCCATAATCCGCCGCCCGCTCGCCTCCAGCCCCGCCAGTTCACCCCAATTCATGCAGAATTCATGGGCCAAACCAGACGAAACGAACGTCGATGTAGGGTTCGGTTCCGCGTGTTCGCCGATGATATCGGCCGGTCGAGGCGGGCGGGCTATGTTGGGTGGCGTGGGAATCTTGCGCGTGATTGATGCTACGGCTGTGTGCTTCGCTCTGGGTATATCCGGCCCGATCAGCGGGACTCAGCCAATGTGATGCCGCCCGCAGCCATCTGCTTGCGGGCCGCAACACCAAGTTCCTCGCTGACCGGCACGGTCAGATCCTCGAACACGGTGACCTCGAAGCCGAGCTTCTTGGCATCGAGCGCGGTGTCCTTGACACAATGCGATTCGGCGATGCCCACCACATCCACGCGACTCACGCCGGCGGCCTTCAGCGCGTTGGCCAGCGTCTTGCCGGCGGATTGCTCGGCCTCGACCTCCTCGCGGGTCTGGATACGGTCGGTATTGTCCTCGATACCCTCAAAACCGGAATATGCCGCCGAATACTGGCCCTTCTTGAAATGATGCTCGATATTCAGCGCCTTGATCGCCGGATGCAATTCGGCGTTCAGCGTGCCGGCCGCACCATGCTTCGGCCACGTGTCCACGAAATCCGGCTCCGCCGACCAGTGCGCGCCCGGCTCGATATGCCAGTCCTGCGTGGTTGCGATATACGCGTACTCGCTGCGATGCGCGTTCACATAATCGGCAATCCGCTCGGCGACCGCGTTGCCGCCTGCGACACCCAGTTCGCCGCTTTCACAGAACGTCGGCTGCACATCCACCACAATCAGTGCCTTGGTCATCGTCATTCCCCTTATTGCCTTGGATTCGTTTTGAATATTGTCTCGAACTCGACGTGCGATTGCTCTCATCATAGCCATGCGCGGCCCTGTGGGAAACGTTCGGGCTTACACTGCAAGCAGCAATCGAATACAAGAACCAGGGGAGGGCGACCAAGACCATGCTGGACCATCTGACGTTGCACGTGAAAGACATCGACCGTAGCATCACATTCTACAAACAGGCGCTCGCACCGCTCGGCTATATCGTCAAGGCGCATCATGAGCCTACGCTCGGATTCGGCGTGGATGACGGAACCCTGCACTCCGATTTCTACGTGTCACCGATTGAAGGGCTGGAGGCGGAGGCTTCGCCGGTCACGCCGGTCACACACATCGCGTTCTTGGCTGACAGTCAGCAAGCCGTGCAGGCGTTCCATGCAGCCGCGCTCGCCGCCGGCGGCCGAGACAACGGCGCTCCCGGTCCGCGCCCGTACCATCCCGGCTATTACTCCGCATTCGTGCTGGACCCGGATGGCAATAACATCGAAGCCGTCGTGGATTGGGCTCATTCGAACGAGTAAAAACATATCCGTATCGTGCCTCAGGCGGCATCGACGGCGTAGGCTCCAACCAGTCGGATTTGTGGTCGCAACGGCGGTATAGGTCACATCACGCAAGCGTGAAGGTGATGGTCTGCTCGGCGGTTTCGGTGCCGATCCATGTGCCGGCTTTGCGGTTCCAATCCATGCCGTCCGCGTGCAGTGCGTCAATGCCGTATTGACGTGCATGCGTGACCAGCCAGCCTGCCGTCTGCCAGCAAAGTCGAGTGCGGTTGTCGGCGGACAGGCCGTCCGGCAGCGTGATCGTCAACGTTGTGCTGGCCGTATTGGTCGCAGCGCCGTTGTTCGTGCCGGTTTTGCCATTTGGGGGCACAACCGAGACATTGACATTCGGCAGTGTACCTCCTATGGCGACAACCAACCCGTCCGCGTCCGAGGAGGTTGCTGGCTCCAACGCGCACGTGACGCCCGCCGACCGTTCACCGGTCAGCCCCGAGGCCCAAGCGCGTGCCATCGCATCCCATGCGGCATATAGTTCCGGGTAGCCTGAGCGCTGCACCTCCTGCGCGGCGTCCTCCACCGGAATCGTCTCCCAATCCGGCACCTGCAGCAGATGATCGTAGAAGATGTTTGTCGCATAGGTCATGTCGGACACCTGCTCCGCCGTGCCCCAGCCTTGGCTGGGCCGCTGTTGGAACAGGCCGAGCGAATCCAAGTCGCCGTAGTCCAGATTCGTCAGCCTCGACTCCTGCATGGCCGTGGCGATGGCCACCGTCGCCGCGTGATCCGGCAGTCCGCGCGTGACGGCGATGTTCGCAATCAGCGCCGCGTTCTGCGCCTGATCAGGCGTCAAGGTGCGGCGGGCTCCGTCGGACGACACCGCCGCGCAATATGCTTCCTCGGCCGTGCGCGCGGTCTCGCGAGGCGTGAATAGCCGTGGCAGCAGCGTCCATGCCGCGATCAGCGCCGCAACAACAAGTATGACGGCTGCAATCAGCGCGCCCGCGCCATGGGAGCGGCGTCTGCCGTACCGCACCTGTTGTCCCATTGCGCCTCCAATATTTCGGTGTCATGGCTGACCGTGACCGGCTGGCCTATGCAGCATGCGGGATTTGCCGTGTTCCGGCTCGGCCGTCATCATGACAGCGTGGCATATCCACCTGAACGGCGGCTGCGTCATCACGCGACTTTGTGACAAGTCTTCACGCTTCATGACATCCGCGCAAATCAGCCCCTCGAAACCGAGAATGGCGGTCGGGATTGCTCCGACACCAAGGGAGCTGCTGCCGCTATTGTGTGAAAGGCGATTTGTACCGGGTTGAAGGAGAGGAACACATGGCGCAATTGCAGCCGTACTGCGCGATTGAGGGCAATGATGATGGATTGCCCGTCGTGTTCGTGCATGGCATGGGTGTGGACCATCGTTCGCTGATGATGCTCGACAAGGCGTTTGACGGCAATGATTCAATTCGCCGTATATATCTGGATCTGCCCGGTTTCGGCCGTACGCCGGCATTGCCCGAGCATGCCTGCGGGCTGCCGGAAATGGCGGATTGGCTGCAAACGGCCATTGACGGTCTTGTCGGTAAAGCGGCTCCATTCGCCATGGTCGGCAACTCGATGGGCGGTGCGCTTGTCCGCGAAGTATTGGCGCGCGAACCTCGCCGAGTGGCCGGTATGGTATTGATCGCGCCGGTCGTGGACCCGCAGCATGCCGGCCGGCATGTGGCCGAACATGTGGTTGCACAGCCCAATCCCAAGCTGACGCACTCCTTGCCGCAGGAACAGGTGTTCGATTTCATTACCATGGGCGTCAACCAGTCATTCGACGCGTGGCGACGCTACCAACGGTTCATCCTGCCCGGCGTGGCGTTGTGCGACCGTGCGGCATGCGAACGACTGGATCAGCGCTATTGGCTGGCCGATAATCCCGAGGAAATGCTCGGCACATATGCGGGTCCGGTGCTCATCGTCACCGGCAAGCAAGACCAGATCGTCGGATACGAAGATCAGCAAGCCCTGTTGCCGCACTATCCCAACGCCACCTTCGTGACGCTGGACAATGCCGGTCACAACGCGCACATCGACCAACCCGAAGCCGTCATCACGCTCGTGCGCGAATGGGTGGCTCATATGGCGTTCGCTCCGTTGAGCTGACGGTCTGCTGACAGTCTGCCGAAGCCTATATGTATACGAGCGACCAATGCCGGTTGACGCAATACGCCTTGCAAGGTATATCGTTTTTCGATATAGTCATATCGATGTTCGCGGTGTCGCCAAAAAAACGTCGGCACCTGAAAGGACCGGGCTATGAAAAACTACATGAACCGATGGGTGTTGCTCGCGTTGAAAGCCATCGTGATTCTGGTCTGGCTGGCCTGCCTATGGGGCCAACTATTCGCCGTACCGGGATTGAGCGGCGCGCTGGCCGGCCTCTACCCGAGCCAGACGTCGATGCACTGGCCATATCTCATTATGGGCGTGCTGTTCCTGTTCTGCATCGAAGCGGCGTTCGTGGCCGTATGGAAACTGTTCTCCTTGTCCGGCTCGGGCGCGAACTCGAGCAGGTGATTTGAGATGACGATTCGCATCAATCTCGACGTCATGATGGCCAAACGCAAGATTGGCGTCGGCGAGCTCGCCGAACAAATTGGCATCACTCCCGCCAACGTGTCCATTCTGAAGAACGGACGTGCCAAAGCCGTCCGCTTCACCACGTTGGACGCCATCTGCAAGGCACTCGACTGCCAACCCGGAGACATCCTCGAATGGGAAGATGACGATTGATCGACACGCCACCGGCTCGAACTCATGGTTCAACTTGTAGTCTCTCCCAAAATCAATGATGCCCTATCATCCTGCAAGACGATAGGGCATCATCATGTGATTATGCGCAGCTGATATGTTGCGTTGTTATCACTCGGCGTCCGCGGCCGGTGCCTCCTTGGGCGCAGAGAGGAAGTGCTCCTCGCTGGGCAGCACGGTGTTCAGGATCACGGCCACCACGAACGCCACGGCGATGCAGTTCGAGGCGAAGATTTGTTGGAACAGTGCCGGGAACTGCGTGAAGATGTCGCTCACCTGGGTGAAGCCGATGCCGATGGTCAGCGAAAGCGCCGCAATCGTGATGTTGCGCTGCGTGAAGCCCGCCTCGGCAATCATCTGGAAGCCCGAAAGAATGATGTTGCCGAACATCATGATCGTGCAGCCGCCGAGCACCGCCTGCGGCAGCGAGTTGAACACCTCGGCGATGGCCGGCACGAAGCTCGCCAGCACCAGAATCAGTCCGCCGGAGAGAATCACCTTGCGGTTGACGACCTTGGTCATGGCCACCAATCCGATGTTCTGTGCGAACGAGGTCAGCGGCAGACAGCCGAACAGGCCGGATACGGTGGAGATCAGGCCGTCGCCGGCGATGGCGCCCGCGGTCTCGCGTTCGGTGGGCGTACGGTTCAGGCCCACCTTGGTCAGCGCGGCGGTGTCACCCAGCACCTCGACCGAGGAGACGACGTAGAGCAGGCCGATGGAGATGATCGAGCCCCAGTCGAACTCAGGCTTGAACGGCATGAACTGCGGCACGGACACGATGGCGAGGTTCTGGAAACCGGAGAAATCGACCTTGCCCATGCAGATAGCCGCCACATAGCCGACCACCAGACCGAACAGCACGGACAGCTGCTTGGCCGTGCCCTTCATCAACAGCTGGAACGCCAGGCAGGCAACCAAAGATATAAGCCCGAGCGTCAGGTTCTGCCAGGAACCGAAGTCCTTGGCTCCGCTGCCGCCGCCGAAGCTCGTGGCACCCACGTTGAGCAGCGAGAAGCCGATCGACGTGACCACGATGGCGGAGACGATGGGCGGCACGAACCGACGCCAATACTTGGCCGTCAAACCCAGCACAAGTTCCAGCAGACCGCCGACCATTACCGCGCCGACCACCGCGCCATAGCCCTTGTCCGCGCAGATCGCCACGGCGGCCGCCACGTAGGTGAAGGAGATGCCGGTGACCATCGGAAGTCGCGAGCCGATGAGCCACGCGCCGTACAGTTGCAGGCAAGTGCCCAGGCCCGCAACCAGCAGGCCGGACTGGATGATGGTGGCCGATTGGGCCGGGGTCATCTTCGCGGCCGAGGCGACGATGAAGATCGGGGCGAGGTTCGCCACGAACATGGCCATCACATGCTGCAGGCCGAACGGAATGCCCTTCCAGAAGGATACTGGCGCGTCCAGCGAAGACAACGCCTCAAAGGATACGGAATGATTGGTTTTCTTCTCTGACATGATTCTCTTCTTCTCTCTGTTGCTCCCGCCGGCGGGAGCAGCCAATGTGCTCAGTGCCTAAATGTGATTTCGCCGGTCTCGGGATTCATGGACTCGACGATGGCCAGCGAATCCACATCGTAGCCTTCAGCGCGCAGCGCGTCACCGCCGCCCTGGAAGCCCTTCTCCACGGCGATGCCAATGCCCTCGACCGTGGCACCGGCTGCTTCGCACAGATCGATCAGACCGCGCAACGCCTTGCCGTTGGCCAGAAAATCGTCAATAAGCAGCACATGGTCGCCGGCGTTCAGATACTTCTTGGCCACGATCACCGGGAACTCCTTCTGCTTGGTGAAGGAATAGACCGTGGTGGTGTACTGGTCGCCGTCAAGGTTGATGGACTGCGCCTTCTTGGCGAACACCACCGGCACATTGCCGAAATGCTGGGCCGCCACACACGCAATGCCGATGCCGGACGCCTCGATGGTCAGAATCTTGGTGATGTGCTTGCCGGCGAAATGAGCGGCCCATGCCGAACCCATGCGGTCGAACAGGCGTACGTCGCACTGGTGGTTCAGAAACGCGTCCACCTTGAGCACATTACCCGCCTTCACCGTTCCCTCGCTTTGGATTCGCTCCTCAAGTTCCTGCATTGAACCTCCCATTGTTGTATGTCAGTGAATGATATGGATACTCGTAAGTGTACGTTGTCCTGCGCTGACCCGTGCATGTGGTAAACATGAATGTCGCGATTCAAAGGGAGGCAACAGTGTACGACGAGCCGGAAGTCATCGCACGCAGCGCACAGGAACTCGTGGGCGACCTGAACCCGCAGCAGGCGGAAGCCGTGCAATACCGCGGTCAGGCGCTGCTGATCGGAGCCGGTGCAGGCTCCGGCAAAACCCGCGTGCTGACCCGCCGCATCGCCTGGATCTTGAGCCAGTTCGGCGCATGGCCGAGCCAGATTCTAGCCATCACCTTCACCAACAAGGCCGCCGCCGAAATGCGCGAAAGACTCGGCTCGCTGATCGGCCCGGTGGCCCAGCGCATGTGGGTCTCCACCTTCCACTCCGCCTGCGTGCGCATTCTGAGGCGCGACGGCAAGTCCATCGGACTCAAGTCCGGCTTCTCCATCTACGATTCCGCCGACTCCGAGCGACTCGTCAAAATCATCGCCACCGAATTCAACCTCGACATCAAGCGCTACACTCCACGCTCGATTCTCGGCCATATCTCCGACCTCAAGAACAATCTGACCGGTTGGAAGGAAAACCTCGCCGTTCACGCGCCCGACTTCACGCCCGGCCAGCGCGGCTACCAGTTCGGCACGGTGGGCGACCTTGAAGCCATCTACGCGGTGATCTACGCCGAATACGAGCATCGCTTGGCCCTGGCCAACGCCGTCGACTTCGACGATCTGATCGGCCGCACGGTCGAGTTGCTGCGCACTGACCCGGCCGTCGCCGAGTACTACCATCACCGCTTCCGTTACATTCTGGTCGACGAGTATCAGGACACCAACCACGCCCAGTACGTGCTCGTGCGCGAGCTGGCCGGCGTGGACACGGGGGAGAAGGCCATCCCGGGCGCGCCTAACGCCGGCAAGTCCGGCCCCGCCTGGATCACCGTGGTGGGCGATTCCGACCAGTCCATCTACGCGTTCCGTGGTGCCGACATCCGCAACATTCAGGACTTCGAGCAGGACTTCCCGAACGCCAAGACCACCATGCTCGAACAGAACTATCGTTCGACGCAGACCATTCTGGATGCGGCCAACGCGGTGATCAGCAACAACGAGGGCCGCAAGCCCAAGAAACTGTGGACCGCGCTCGGCAAGGGCGAGCCGATCGTCGGCTACGCGGCGGACAACGCCCAGCAGGAGGCCCAGTGGGTGGCCACCGAAATCGCGCGCCTGCACGCCGAAGCGGGCATCGCCTACTCCGACATGGCGATCATGTACCGCGCCAACGCCCAATCCCGCTCGCTCGAAGAGGCGCTGATCAACACGAATCAGCCGTATCAGCTCGTCGGCGGCACCAAGTTCTACGAACGTCGCGAAATCAAGGATGCGCTGGCCTATTTGCAGGCGCTCGTCAATCCGGACGACGATGTGAATCTACGCCGTATTCTCAACGTGCCCAAGCGTGGGCTTGGCGACCGCGCCGAAGGCGTGCTGCTCGCCTACGCGCGCGAGCATGGCACCAGCTTCTTCTACGCACTCATGCACTTGGATGAGATCGAGGTGCCGACACGCACCGCCACCTCGCTACGAGCATTCCGCGATCTGATGGGCGCGCTCTCGCAGTTCACGCGCGCGCACGACTCCAAGCCCAGCGAGATCGTGGCCGAAGTATTGGAGAAGTCGGGCTTAAGGGCCGAACTCGAGAAATCCGTGGACCCGCAGGACGCCTCCCGTCTGGAGAACCTCTCCCAGCTGCAGTCCACTGCCGCCGAATTCGAACAGAACACGCCTGACGCCACGTTGTCCGCATTCCTGGAGACCACCGCGCTTGTGGCCGACTCCGACCAACTACCCGGCGAGGCGGAGGACTCCGGCAAGGTGACGCTTATGACCTTGCACACCGCCAAGGGCCTCGAATACCCGGTGGTGTTCCTGACCGGCATGGAACAGGGCACCTTCCCGCATTCGCGTTCGATGGAAGACACCACTGAACTGCAGGAGGAACGCCGACTCGCCTATGTGGGCATCACGCGCGCCAAGCAGCGACTGTATGTCACGCGCGCCGCCGTCCGCTCCCAGTGGGGCCAGGCCGCCGATATGATGCCCAGCCAGTTCCTCGACGAGATTCCGGATTCGCTGATTGATTGGAAACGCCGTGAAGCCGGCGTGGAGCGTATGCGCGCCAGCTGGGAGACCGATGGATTCGCCGACGATTTGGGCGGCTGGGATGATGACGATTTCGGCGGCGCCGCGTTTGGCGGGTCGTCGACGTTCGGCTCGCGTGGTTCGTCCGGTTCGGGTTCGTCCTATGGGTCGCGGTCGCGGTATGGGTCGTCGTATGGCTCGGGTTCCGGCTCTTCGTCGTATGGTTCCCGTTCATCGTCGTATGGTTCCCGCTCCGGCTCGTCCTCCTATGGTTCCCGCTCCCGTTCGGGTTCGTCCTATGGTTCTTCAGGCTCCGGTTCGAGGTCGTCCTACGGGTCGCGTTCCCGTTCCGGTTCTTCGTCCGGTTCATATGGTGGCACCCGTGGCGGCAAGGTCACCACGCGCCGTACCGCACCGAAATCCGATTCGACCGGCTCTGCCGTGCCTAGCTCGAAGCTCACCAAGGACAATGGCCTGAATATCGCCGACTTCGCCGTGGGCGACATGATCAGCCACGACCAGTACGGTCTCGGCAAGGTCACCGACGCACAAGACAAGGGCCGCAATTCGGTAATCACCGTGGACTTCGGCTCCGCCGGCGTCAAACGCCTCATGCTCCGCGTAGCGCCGATTGAGAAGTTGTAGATAAATTGGCCCCTCTGACGAGGGGCTGAGTTATATACCAAATAAATTCGCAAAAAACAAGACTTGTGTTCTTCATCACAGTGTGGGCATAATGCGGAGGTTGTGCCTACGAGCCCTGGGAACAGGGGAGAGGAAAAAGTAGTTATGAAGAACAAGCTGTTTGCATCCGTGCCCAATATTCTGTTCGGCGCGCTGATCACCATCGCGCCCCAGACCTTTGCGCACGCCTGCACCGGCCATGACATGCCGGGTGCCTGCCACTACTCGCAGCAGGCGGCCACCGGCATCGGCGTCGTCATCCTCGTGTTCGGCGTCGTGGCTTTGTTCGTCGCCCCGCAGATTCGCATCGGCCTCAATATCGCCGCCGCAGCCGACGCCCTGCTACTACTCGCCGTACCCACCTTTCTGATCGGCATCTGCAAGGGCGCGATGATGCACTGTCGCATGGTTATGCTGCCCACGCTCATCGTGCTCGGCGTGCTCACCATCGTGTTCGCGGCCATCGCCATCTGGCTCGACTCTCGCGCCGCCAAGCGCAACTGATCGAGCAGACGGCCGGAGCCCAGCCATTCCGAACGCTGGACTCCGGCCTCGCTTATTGCAACCGCACTATAAGCAACATAAGGATTCATCGTGCCATCCCATATCGCATTGCGCGGCCTTCCGATTGAAAACCTCAAACGCAAGCCGTTCCGCACCGGCGCACTGCTCGCCGTCGTCACCATCCTCGCGCTGACATTCTTCGGCGGCACCATGCTGACCATGAACCTCAACACTGGCATGACCAGTATGGAAAAGCGCCTGGGCGCCGACCTCATGGTCGTGCCGCAAAACACCGTGCAGAAGGCCGAAGCGCTGCTCACCAACGGCAATCCCAGCACTTTCTATTTCACCAAAGACATCGCCGACGAGGTCATGCAGGCCGACGGCATCGCACAGGCCACCGAACAGACCTATATATCATCGCTGGCCGCCGCCTGCTGTGCCGAAAAGCTGCAGATCATCGGTTACGACCCGGACACTGACTTCGTCATCGAACCATGGGTCGCCTCCCAGTTCGAAGGCCCCCTTGAAGACGGTCAGATGATTGCAGGCGCAAACGTCAACGTGTCCACCGACGGCACCATCGAACTCTACGGCCGTTCATGGCCGGTCGTCGCCCAGCTCGCCAACACCGGCACCAGCCTCGACAACTCGGTGTTCATCAACCAAAACACCGTGCCCGACATGGTCGCCGCCTCGGCCAAGGTCTCCAAGCAGGTCATGTCCGCCGAATATGCCGGCAAAGCCGTCTCCACCGTGATGATTAAGACGCAGCAGGGGTACGAAGCGCAGACCGTAGCTGAGAACATCAAGCGTCTTGATTCCCGATTCGCCGATTTGGGGTACGTATACCCCGGCGGCATCACCGCCAACACCAGAACTTCGCTGACCGCGCTTGTCACCTACCTCAAGATTTTCGTGGCGGTGATCTGGGTAATGGGCGTGATTGTGCTGCTCGCCGTATTCGCCTCGTCGGTGAACGAACGCAAACGCGAATTCGCGTCCCTGCGCATCATGGGCGCCACGCGCGGCATGTTGAATGCCATCATTCTGAAGGAATCCGCCATCATCGGTCTGATCGGTGGCGTAATCGGCGTCGGCGCGGCCAGCCTGGTGATTTTCCCATTCAGTTCGCTGATCGGCAAACAGCTTCAATTGCCGTATCTGCAAGCCAGCCCGGTTGCGGTGATCGGATTCATTGCCGTGACCATTGTGTGCTCTACGGTCATCGGCATCATCGGTTCGCTGGCCACCATGTGGCGTCTCGGCCGGCCCGAAGCCTACCTGACCCTGCGAGAGGGGGAGTGATATGACTGAGACAACTACGCCGCTTCAGCCGACCACGGTTGAGCCGACCAAGCTCCAGCCGACCACGCCAGCTCAGCCGAACGCGCCGACTGCGCCGGATTCGCCGCACGTAACCGAGACGCCCTCCCCGGACCATCTGCTGACCTTGACGGACCTGACCCGCCAGTTCGTCCGCCGCGGCACGCCGTTCGACGCCGTCAGCCACGTGAACCTCACCGTCGATGCCGGCGAATTCATCGCCATCGTCGGCCGGTCGGGCAACGGTAAAAGTACGTTGATCAACATGGTCGCTGGGCTGATTCGCCCGACCTCGGGAACCGTGAGCGTGGCTGGACGCAATGTGGCCGACTTGGGCGATAAAGCACTGTCCGTGCTGAGGAATCGCACCATCGGATTCGTGACTCAAAGCCAGACCCTGCTCGGCAACCTGACCGTGCTCGACAACGTGATTCTGCCCGCAACGATGTTTCCGGAGCCGCTGCCGTTCGCCCAAAACGCAGAAGCAACGGATGCCGTGGCGCAAGCCGCTGCCACCAATGATGAAGCGGCCGCCGATTCAGCCGCCGACCCGTTCATGCCGGATGTCATTGCGCCAATCACAGACCGGGAAAACACGCCGTCAAACACGGCTGCGAGCCGTTCGGACCTGTTCGCCACCCGAGCTCGCACGCTGTTCACCCAGCTTGGTGTTGCCGATCTGGCAGACAGCTACCCGCGCGAGCTGTCCGGCGGTGAAATGCGGCGCGTCTCCATCGCCCGCGCGCTGATGAACCAGCCGAGCTTGCTCATCGCCGACGAGCCGACCGGCGACCTCGACCAAGAGAGCACCGACATCGTAATGCGTCTGCTCAGAGACCAAGCCAACAACGGCACGGCGATTCTCATGGTCACCCATGATCCCGATGCACTCGAATACGCAGATCGGGTGTATCGCATGGACGCCGGAGTGCTGTCCATAGCCTCGGTGTAATATGGTCTGCTGGTGTCTGCCAACAGGTAGATACCGTCTGGAGTCATAGCCCATCAGCGGGTCGGCGGTAGGTAATCGCAAGAAAACCAACCCGTTCGTGTTTATTCACGACGAAGCGCTGGGGAGGCCCGACTCAGCGCTTGTTAGGCATATGCAAGGCAAGCGTTCCGTTCAGATAACGACAGAAGGATTAATCCAATGACGAACGTTCAGCGTTCTCGCCGTCAGGTGCGTCTGTCTCGCGCCCTCGGCATCGCACTGACCCCCAAGGCTCAGCGCATCTTCGAAAAGCGTCCGTACGCTCCTGGCGAGCACGGCCGTGACCGCCGCCGCACCGAGTCCGATTACGCGGTGCGTATGCGCGAAAAGCAGCGTCTGCGCGCTCAGTACGGCATCTCCGAGAAGCAGCTTCGCGCCGCTTACGAGAAGGCCACCCGTACTGCCGGCCAGACCGGTAACGCCATGCTGACCGACCTCGAGACCCGTCTCGACAACCTGGTGCTGCGTGCCGGCTTCGCCCGCACCACCGCCCAGGCCCGTCAGTTCGTGGTGCACCGTCACATCCTCGTTGACGGCAACATCGTGGACCGCCCGTCCTACCGCGTCAAGCCCGGCCAGACCATTCAGGTGAAGGCCAAGAGCCAGACCATGGTTCCGTTCCAGATCGCCGCCGAAGGCGTGCACCGTGACGTGCTGCCTGCGGTCCCCGGCTACCTCGACGTGAACCTGCCGTCCCTGAAGGCCACTGTGACCCGTAAGCCGGAGGTCGAAGAGATCCCGGTGCAGGTCAACATCCAGTACGTGGTCGAATTCTACGCCCGCTGATTCGGGCCCTCTGGTCAACAAATCCAGGACATACCGCTCGAACCCCGCGCTTCTTTCGAGAAGCCGCGGGGTTCCTGCGTTGTAGGGCGATTACTGGCCGCACACCGCCTGGCGAATCATCGTCGCGTACGCATAGGCACCGGTCATATTCGGATGAATGCCGTCATCGTTGAGGTATTCGCTATGACCTTCGCTATACCCATGCCAATCGATGATGCCCACGTTCTTGTTCTTCTTGGCGGCCTCACGCAGCATCGTATTGTTGTTGTTCTCCTGCCACGGGTATGGCATACGGATGGTGATGAAGTATGTCGGCTTGCCGCCGGTCAGGTCAATGAGCTGTTGCACTTCCTGCTCATTCGAAATCACGCCGTTCGTGCCGAGGCCAAACACCACCACACTGCCACTGTGGCCGGCAGCGGTGTCCTGCTGATACACATCCACCGCCTGCGGCAGCTGACGGTTCGGCAGGCCATCGATAAAAGCGTTCGGGAATGCGGCCTGGATGGCGTCCGAAGTACCCGACGTCACTGAATCGCCGACCATCATCATATCCGCGTTGCAGCTTTCCGTTGCCGGATCATAGGCGTACTTCGAAATGTCAAGATTGTTTGGCACCTTTTCCGCAATCGGTTTGATGATGGGCGGCTGAGAATCCGAACCGTTCTTATTCGCGTCAGCGGTATTGGTTTCGCCGTTCGCGGCATTTATGGCAGAAGACTCGGGCTCGGGCTTCGCCGGTTTCTTGACCGGCTTGGCGGGTGCCGCGAGTTCGGGGCGCAGCTGAATGGCTCGCGCTTGAGCGATGCCATTCCAGTCCACCGGTGCCCACGTCAGCGCCACAACGGTCACCAATCCGATAACCGACATGACCCACGCGCCCGGGCGCAGCCGGTAGCCGGCTTTCGGCAGCGGCTTGGCGTGTTGGCTACGAGGCATCTGCACCGATTTACGGGCCGCCTCGACCAGCTGGTAGAAGGCTTCCGACGCCGCCAACACCACGACGGCCTCAAGAACCCAACCCCACCACGGCAACGCCTGCGTTCGTGTCGCCGGGTTCATGAACTGCAGCAGCGGATAATGCATGACGTACAGCGAGAACGATCGCGACCCGATATAGCGTAGGGGAGCACAACCCAGCACGTGCGACCAGATTGAGTCATTGTTCACGGCACAGGCCAAGGCGCACAACGATATGAACGCGGTAATCAGGTACCCGCCTTGGTACATGTACGACAGATACCCGTTGGCGAACCAGAATCCGGTCAGCAGTGCCGCCAAAGCCGCGGTGCCAAGAACATTGCAGACGATAGTGAGACGGGCGCCCGTCTTGTCGCCGGCCTGACGTTCGATCTGCACTGTTTGCGAAGCCGCTCCAGCTTCCGCAGCTTCCGTACCTCGCGAGGAAGGCGCAATCCAGATAGCCAACAGTGCGCCGGCGGCCAGCTCGGCGAGGCGAGTATCGGTACCGTAATACACGCGGGAGGTATTGGCCGGGTCAAACAGCAGCACCATGTCGGCGGTGGAAGCAGCCATGATGACAAGAATCGCCATGGAGCGCACCCATTTGGACTTGGTGATTTTGCCGAGCACCACCATCAGCAACGGCCAAACCAGATAGAACTGCATCGTCACGCCCAAGAACCACAGATGGGTCAGAGGAGAAGGCAATCCGGCCGCCTCGAAATACGGCACCTTGCGGAAGATGTACACCCAATTGCTGGCGAACAAGGCGCTCGGCAGCGAATCGGAAACCACTTTCTGCAACAGGCTGGGAGCGAACATCCAAGTGAGCCAAGGCACCACGGCAATGGTCGCCAGCATCACCGGCCATAAACGAGTAATGCGGCGGATCAGATATCGGCCATATCCAAAGGACCCGGTGCGGTCCACCATGTTCAGTACCGAACGTGTGGCAAGAAAACCGGTGATAACGAAAAACATCGTCACGCCAATGAATCCGCCCTGCAATAGCGACGGGCGGGTGTGGAATGCTATGACTCCAAGAATCGCCAGAGCGCGCAGTCCATCGATACCCCTGAAATGGGCAGGCACAGACGATCGAGATGGTGCAGGTTTCAAGGTTATGCTCACAGTATTCTAAGTGTACTCTCAGGAATCGTTAGGTATACTGCCCGGATTACGCATATCTCAGGTAGTGACCTATGCCGTTATGACTTATGACTTCCGGCAACCCGCACCGAAACCGCCGGAATGGTGACATAATCAGAACCATGATTCTTCATCTGCATCTGGTCCGTCACGGACAGACCTATTTCAACCGATACAACCGTCTGCAGGGATGGTCGAATTCGCCGCTGACCGAGTCGGGCGTCGCCGATGCCGTCAAGGCCGGTGAGCGACTGAAAGGATTGACGTTCGCCGCCGCCTACTGTTCGGACACCACGCGTGCCCAGCAGACGGCCGAGAAAATTCTCGACATCAACGAAGCCGCGGGTAACCCGCGCCCCGCACTCGTGACGGACATGCACTTCCGCGAGCAGTTCTACGGCTACTACGAGGGACTTGACATGGCCATGGCCTGGTACGCCGCGGGAGCGCCCCACGGCGTCAAAACCTACAACCAAATCGTCGAGAAGTTCGGGTTGGGGGCCTCGCGTGATTTTCTCAAGGAAGCCGATCCCTTCCACGACGCGGAATCCGATGAGGAATATTGGACGCGCGTCGAAGGTGCGTTCCGTCTTATCGCCGACAACCCGAATCTCAAGGACGGCGACGATGTGCTGCAGATTTCGCATGGCAACACACTGCTTAGCCTCGGTCACCGGTTCGGCGGCCCTGACCTCGATCTGAACGAACGCCCGGCCAATGGTTCGGTAACCGTGATCGACTTCGACACCGACAAGCCGTTCGGCGAAGCCGTGACCATCGTTTCGTACGGCAAGTAGCAAATAGCAAGCAATACATATCGAATAGCACGTACGGTCCACGGCGGCACGCCGCAAACGAAAGCGTCAGCAGGACAGCCTTTCGCCTATAGCCGCATACGCCTACGCGCACGGTTTTCGCCCTGCGCATGCAATGGTATGCCAAGAAATAGGGAAGGAGTGCTACCCTTAGGCGAGTAAGTGTGACCGCAAGGAGGAAACAATGGGAGTCGGAGAGATCGCTGGCCTGATCGCGGCCATCGCGTTCGCAGTATTGGCCGGTTTCATGATCTATCCGCTGATCAGGCTGGGCAAGATGTTTGATCAGATATCGCAGACGGTCCGGGAGTCCGGTGAACACGCCATCCCCGCGCTGGACGAAGGCGTGACCACCGTCAAGCAGGTCAACAAGTCGCTCGAAGACGTGAACAAGATTTCCGCCGCGGCTTCCACCACCGCCAACAACGTTGGTGCGTTGACCGATCTGTATGGCTCCTTCCTCGGTAAGCCCATCATCAAGATCGCTTCCACCTTCTACGCGCTGAAAACCACGGGTCAGTCCTTCCTTGCGAAGAACGCCGCGAAAACCACCGTCAACGACACCGCCGAGAAGGGGGAGTGATGTTCAAACGCATCTTCTGGGTCGGCGTCGGCGTGGCCATCGGAATCGTTGCCGTCACCAAGGCACAGGCCTATGTCAAGGCCAATACGCCTGATGCGGCACGCCAGTTCCTGCTTGGCCCCGATCAGGACAATGTGCCGATGAAAACACTCGAAGGGTTGGTCAACGAGTTCAATGCCACCCGTCGAGCCCGCGAGGCTGAGCTCAACCGTCAGTACATCGAGCGCGCCAACTGACACGCGCATGCCGCCTTGCCATCTAGTCACTGAATCAGCTAGAACAAACTAATCCTCATAATCCAGTCTTTTCCACCAATACCAGGCGCAACTGCGCCCATTACCCAAACAAGGAGTTCATCCGCTCATGCGCACTGCGGACATCGCAAAGCGATACCTCGATTATTTTGCCAAGCACGACCATCTCATCGTGCCCTCGGCATCCCTGATTTCCCCGAACCCCACCACGCTTTTCACCATCGCCGGCATGGTGCCGTTCATCCCGTACCTGATGGGTGAGCAGACCCCGCCGAAGCGCCGCATGGCCTCCAACCAGAAGTGCGTGCGTACGCTCGACATCGACGAGGTCGGCAAGACCACCCGCCACGGCACCTTCTTCCAGATGCTCGGCAACTTCTCCTTCGGCGACTACTTCAAGGAAGAGGCCATCCACTACGCCTGGGAGCTGCTCACCACCTCGCAGGATGAGGGCGGCTACGGCTTTGACCCCGAGAAGCTGTGGATGACCACGTTCACCGACGATGACGAAGCCCGTTCCATGTGGATCAACGAGGGCGTGGACCCCGAGCACATCCAGAAGATGGGCATGGAAGACAACTTTTGGACCACCGGTGGCCCCGGACCCGGCGGCCCCTGCTCCGAAATCTACGTGGACCGCGGCCCCGCCTTCGGCAAGGAAGGCGGCCCGATTGCCGACGAGAACCGCTACATCGAGATCTGGGACCTCGTGTTCGAGAACTACGAGGTCGACAACGTCAAGTCCAAGACCGACCTGCACATCGTGGGCGAGCTTGAGAACAAGAACATCGATACCGGTGCCGGCTTGGAACGTCTGGCCTACCTGCTGCAGGGCAAGAACAACATCTACGAGACCGATGAGGTCTTCCCGGTCATCGAGGCCGCCGAGCAGCTCTCCGGCCTGAAGTACGGCGAGAACGAGGACGCCGACGTGCGCTTCCGCGTGGTCGCTGACCACGTGCGCTCCGCCCTGATGATCATGTCCGACGGCGTGCGCCCGTCCAACGTGGGCCGTGGCTACGTGCTGCGCCGCCTGCTGCGCCGCACCGTGCGCTCCATGCGCATGCTCGGCGTGACCGATCCGGTGCTGCCCACCCTCTTCCCGACCTCCAAGGCCGCCATGGAGGCCAGCTACCCGGAGCTCAACGACACCTTCCATGAGGTGTCCGAATCCGCGTATGGCGAGGAAGACGCCTTCCGCCGCACCCTTGAGACCGGCACCACGATTCTCGACGTGGCCGTCAACAAGGCCAAGAGCGATTCCGCCGAGCCCGTCGTGGCCGGCGAGGACGCCTTCAAGCTGCACGACACCTACGGCTTCCCGATTGAGCTGACCCTCGAGATGGCCGCCGAACAGGGCGTGAAGGTGGACGAGGCCAAGTTCCGCGAACTCATGGCCGAGCAGAAGTCCCGCGCCCGCGCCGACGCCCTCAAGAAGCGTCACAACGTGGATCTTTCCGTTTACGACGACTTCAAGAAGACGCTCGTCAGCCCGATCGACTTCCTCGGCTACACCGACATGTCCGCCCGCGCCAAGGTGATCGGCATCATGCAGGAAGGCAAGGGTTCCGTGCCCGCCGTGACCGGCCCGGCCAACGTCGAGGTCATCCTCGACCGCACCCCGTTCTACGCGGAGGCCGGCGGCCAGCTCGCCGACCAGGGCGAGATCCTGTCCGACGACGGCGCCGTGCTCGAAGTCGACGATGTGCAGAAGCCCATCAAGGACCTCATCGTCCACCAGTGCCGTCTGACCGAAGGCACGCTGGTCGTCGGCGCCGAAGTCAACGCCAACATCGACCTGGCCCGCCGTGGCGCCATCGCCCGCTCGCACACCGCCACGCACATGGTGCACAAGGCGCTGCGTGAGGAGCTGGGCCCGCAGGCCACCCAGCGCGGCTCCGAAGACGCCCCGAACCGTCTGCGCTTCGACTTCCAGTGGTCCAAGGCCCCGGCCAAGTCCGTGATCTCCGCAGTCGAGGAGCGCGTCAACGACAAGCTGCGCGACAACCTCGCCGTGACCACCAAGGAAATGAAGTTCGACGACGCCATCGCCCTCGGTGCCATGCACCTGTTCGGCGAGAAGTACGGCGACATCGTACGTGTGGTCTCCATCGGCGAAGACGGCTGGAGCCGCGAGCTGTGTGGTGGTACCCACGTGGACCACGTCGGCAAGATCGGCATGGTCAACATCCTGTCCGAAGCCTCCATCGGCTCCGGCGTGCGTCGTGTCGACGCCGTCGTGGGCCAGGGTGCCTATGACTTCAACGCTCGTGAGCACGCGCTGGTCTCCCAGCTGTCCGACAAGCTCAACGCTCGTCCGGACGAGCTCGCCGAGCGTGTGAACGCCCTGCTCGCCAAGCTCAAGGAATCCGATCGTCGCTTGGCCTCCATGTACGAGTCCCAGCTGGCCGCCTCGGTTCCGGCGCTGGTTGCTGACACCAAGAACTCCGCGGCCCCGGTCAAGGTGGCCGTCAAGAACGTGGGCCACTTTGGCGCGGTCGATGCCCTGCGCAAGACCGTACTCGACGTGCGCGCCCAGCTCGGTGAAGACGCCCCCGTGGTGGTGGCCCTTGCCGGCGTGAACGAGGATGACAAGCCGATGGTCGCCGTGGCCACCAACGAGGCCGCCCGCAAGGCCGGCATCAAGGCCGGTGATCTGGTGCGTGGCGCAGCCAAGGTCCTCGGCGGCGGTGGCGGCGGCAAGCCGGACTTCGCCCAGGGTGGCGGTGTCGATGCCTCCAAGATCGACGAGGCCCTCGAAGCGCTCAAGCACGAGGCGCAGAAAGCCTGATTCCGCCAGTGGTGTGGTTAGGCGTTGATTTGGGTAATGCCCGGGTCGGACTGGCACTGTCCGACCCGGAGCTTACCTTTGCACATCCTGCTGGCAACATTCATGTTGCCGGCGACTATTTCTTTGCTATTGACGAGGTCCTGAACGTCATCGAAGACGAACATGTGGACCATGTAATCGTCGGACTGCCCCTGCAGATGGACGGTACAGAAGGCAAAAGCGCCAAAAAAGCGCGCAGGTGGGCGGCCAATCTGGAGAAGAGGCTGCAAGCAGAGAGTGAAGACAGTGATTCTACGGAGTATCAGATTCCGCAGGTATCATTGATAGATGAGAGATTGACAACAGTCAGTGCGCATCGTCAGCTGTTCGAGGCCCATAAAGCTTCGAACAAGCACAGGCCGGTGGTTGACCAGCAGTCGGCAGTGGTGATTTTGCAGACGGCACTCGACCGTACCCGGGAGCAGTGAGGTATCGGTTATGACCGATGATTTTAACGAGTTCTTTGATGACAACACGCATTGGGTCGAACAGGGGTCAGAACCAATGCGCGGGGCCGAGCCGCCAGAACCGCCGAAATCCCGCAGGGAGATGCGCAAGCGACGTGCACAGCGCAGGCGCAAGCGTATCAGTGGCATTATCATCGCTATCGCCATCGTCGCCCTGCTTATCGGCGGCGGCTATTTCGGCGTAACCAAGCTCATCGCATGGCGCGACAGCCGGAGCAACCAGTCGACGGCCATCGCGGACTATCCGGGACCGGGCTATGGCGAGGTCGAATTCACCGTGAGCGAGGGCCAAGGCGCGGCGGAGATCGCCGATAATCTGCTCAAGGCCGAAGTCATCAAGTCTACTGCCGCGTTCACCAGCGTGGTCAACGCCAATAGCACGACACTCTATCCGGGAACGTTCACATTGAAGAAGCATATGGCCGCATCCAAAGTGATCGACGTTCTCTCCGACACCAACCAGGCGGCGGGCTTCCTCGAGGTTCGTCCCGGTGAACGTGCCACCGATGTGTTCGCCAACGCCGCGAAGCTTTCCGGCATTGCCCAAAGCGAATTCGACACGATTATCAAGAACGAGGGTAAGGATATTCTGCCCAATGAAGCGGGCGGTAGCTTTGAGGGATGGCTGGAGCCGGGAACCTACAACGTCAAGAGCATGAAGAGCGCTTCGGAAATCCTCAAGGCCATGGTCGATAAGCGTATCGCCAAGTTGGATGAATTGGGCGTGCCGGCCGGCGGTGACCGCGAACGGGTGATGATCATCGCCTCTATCGCCGAGGCCGAGGTCAACAAAGCCGATTACTACGGCAAAGTGACGCGAGTCATCGAGAACCGTTTGGAGCAGGGCATGTCGTTGGGCATGGATTCCACCGTGGCCTATGGCAATAACGTCAAGCCCGCGCAGGTGACCACCGAGATGACCCAAGACGAGTCCAACCCGTACAACACGTACAAGATCTCCGGCCTGCCGCCTACGCCGATCAGCAATCCCGGCGATAACGCCATTCAAGCGGCACTGCACCCCGAAGGCGGCAATTGGCTGTACTTCTGCACGGTCAATCTGGACACCGGCGAAACCAAGTTCGCCGCAACCGCCGATGAACATGACCAGAACGTGGCCGAACTACGCAAGTGGCAAGCCGAAAACCAGTAGTCATCCCGTTAGCTTCCTTCGCTTGGGGAAGCTGATCGGACGTTGGTCTCTTCATTGGCTCCCTCGCCGAGGGGAGCTGTCCGCAAAAAAGCGGACTGAGGGGAGCACTGCAGGGAATGTAACGCTCAACTTAAGCCCGGGGCTCCCGCGAAGCGGATGGAAGAAATCTAGGACAACACCCCAACAGCCACCGCCACAATCGCGCCCGCCAATATCACCGGCACATACGGCACCTTGCCCGCATGTGCCGGTGATGTGCGTTGTGGGTCGAATCGCGTCCACAAGGCAATCCATGTGATGCCGGCAACGCCCATCGCCAGCCACCAGACCACCACAGGCAACAGGCCAAACAGTCCGACAGACAATCCCATAGGTATCAGGGCGGTCACATCGCCGAATCCCAATGACCGAGGCACCAGCAACGCCAACGCGAACTGGATCAGGCAACATAGCACGGTGAACAACAGCGCCTGCAACAGCACGAACAGGTCGTTCACCACCACTCCATACGCGAAATCGGCGGCCAGCTGAAGCAACGCGCCCGCAGCCACCCACGCGATCGGCACCCGCCGATGACGAACATCCTCAATGGACAGTGCAAGCCCACATAGCAGACCGGGTAGCGTGAACAGGTATGGCATGGCTTAACATTAACCCCTAGCTAGACGTACACATAGACGTACACACATGAAACGAGGGAAGTTATGCTGCGTTGGCAGACGGCAGGGGAGTCTCACGGAGAAGCATTGGTGGCCATGATTGAAGGGTTGCCGGCCGGCGTGCGTATTAGCACGGACGATATCGTTTCCGCACTGGCACGCCGTCGACTTGGATATGGTCGCGGTGCCCGCATGAAGTTCGAGCAAGACAAGGTCCGTCTGCTGACCGGTGTACGCCACGGCCTGACCCTCGGCTCGCCGGTGGCCATCGAAATCGCCAACACCGAATGGCCGAAGTGGACCGAGGTCATGAGCGCCGATGCACTCGACCATGACCTGCCGCGCGAAGGCCGCAATGCGCCGCTGAGCCGCCCGCGCCCGGGCCACGCCGATCTGACCGGCATGCGCAAGTATGGTTTTGACGACGCCCGCCCGGTACTGGAGCGCTCCAGCGCCCGTGAGACCGCCTCCCGTGTGGCTTTGGGCGAGGTGGCCAAGCAGTTCTTGGATCAGGCGTTCGGCATCCGCACCGTAGCCCACGTGGTGGCGCTTGGTGGCGTGCAGACCAACCCCGACCTGCCTCTGCCCACCCCCGACGATCTGGAAGCGCTTGATGCCTCGCCTGTCCGTACGCTGGACAAAGAGGCCGAAGCCCGCATCATCGAACGCATCAACGAGGCCAAGAAGGCCTCCGATACGTTGGGCGGCGTGATTGAAGTGCTGGCTTACGGTGTGCCTGCCGGCATCGGCACGTATGTGGAGTCCGACCGCCGACTGGACGCGGCTCTGGCCTCCGCGATCATGGGCATTCAGGCGTTCAAGGGTGTGGAGATCGGCGACGGCTTCCTGGAAGCCTCCCGCCCCGGTTCGCAGGCGCACGATGAGATCGTGGTCAACGCCGACGGCCGTATCGACCGTCTGTCCAACCGCGCAGGCGGCATTGAAGGCGGTATGTCCAATGGCCAGGTGATTCGCGTACGCGGTGCCATGAAGCCGATTCCGTCCATCCCCAAGGCCCTGCGTACGGTCGACGTGCTGACCGGCGAATCCGCACAAGCCATCAACCAGCGTTCCGACAGCACCGCCGTGCCTGCGGCATCCGTGGTGGCCGAGGCCATGGTGCGTCTGACTTTGGCGAAGTACGCGCTGGATAAGTTCGGTGGAGACAGTGTTGCCGAAACACGGCGCAACCTTGAGTCGTATCTCGCCTCGTGGCCGGAGCACATGCGCTGAACGAAGGGCGTATGGTTTCGTGACGACTGCCGCGGAACCATCAGCAACTGTACTCACCAATCGTCGAGAGGATTCGTAGATTATGACCGCACGCCCCCGCGCCGTCATCATCGGCATGATGGGAGCCGGCAAAACACGTGTCGGTAAGGAAGTGGCGCATATGTTGCGTCTGCCGTTCGCCGATGCCGATGTGGAGATCGAACGTGAAGTGGGCATGAAGATTCCCTCCTACTTCGAGGAATACGGTGAGCCGGCATTCCGCGAGGTCGAGGCCGATCTCATCGCCGATATGCTTGAGGATTTCGACGGTATCTTTTCGCTGGGCGGTGGCGCTCCCATGACGCCATCCACCCAGCATGCCCTCGCCTCCTACATCGACCATGGCGGTCGTGTGGTCTACCTTGATGCCGATCCGGCGGAAGCCATGGAACGCGCGAACCGTGGGGGAGGCCGGCCCATGCTCAATGGCAACGCCAACTCCCGTTGGAAAAAACTGTTCAAGCAGCGTGACCCAGTATTCCGCGAGGTCGCCAACGTTCATGTCCATACCCGGGGGCTTACGCCTCAGGGCGCAGCGAAGAAAGTGATTGATATGGTATCTGAGCGAGCAGTGCATGTTACCGGAGCGGCAATTGAGCCGTATGATGTGGTCATTGGCGAAGGTGCCATGAACCATCTGGTCGACGTGCTGGGACCCAAACCCGCCAAAATCGCGCTTATCCACACTCAGCCGGTGCAGCGACACTCCGATCGTGCCCGCGCCCTGTTGCGTCAGGGCGGCTATGAGGTTTCCGACATCGTGATTCCGGATGCCGAACCCGGCAAGACCATTACCGTGGCCAACGGCATTTGGGAACGCCTTGGCAACGAAGGTTTCACCCGATCCGATGCCGTGGTGGGGCTTGGCGGCGGTGCCGCAACCGATTTGGCCGGTTTCGTGGCTGCCACGTGGATGCGCGGCGTGCGCTATGTAAACTGCCCGACCTCGCTGCTGGCCATGGTCGATGCCTCCACCGGTGGCAAAACCGGCATCAACACCCCGCAGGGCAAGAACCTCGTCGGCTCGTTCTACACGCCTGCCGGTGTGCTGGCCGACACCAAGACGCTGGCTACGCTGCCCAATGACATCTTCATCGAGGGTCTCGGCGAAGTCGCCAAATCCGGTTTCATCCGCGACCCCGAAATCCTGCATATCCTCGAAGACCACGCAGCTGAACTGCGCGCTTTCGACGGCTCTACATTCCTCGGCTCGCCGCTCGAAGACGTGGTTGCCGAGCTCATTGAGCGCACGGTAAAGGTCAAGGCCTACCACGTCTCCTCCGATTTGAAGGAGAAGGGTCTGCGTGAATTCCTCAACTACGGGCACACGATGGGCCATGCCATCGAAAAGCTCGAGCATTTCCGCTGGAGGCATGGCAATGCGGTGGCCGTCGGTATGGTGTATGCCGCCGAGCTGGCCCATCTGATCGGTTACATCGATCAGGATCTGGTTGACTATCACCGCTCGTTGCTTGCTTCGATGGGTCTGCCGACGTCGTGGAATGGCGGCTCGTTCGACGACGTGCTCGCATTGATGCATCGCGACAAGAAGGCCCGCGGCAATGAGCTGCGCTTCGTGGTCCTCGACGAGATTGGTCACGTCGTACACCTCGACAACCCGCCCGCCGAAGCCGTGGAAGAAGCATTCCGTCGTATCCAGCAGTAATTGAACGGCCGTAGGCCGTGCCGTTCGCCATCCCCTCAGAAAAAAGTACTTGGCTCCCCTCTAACGGAGGTACCCCGGAGTCGGATTTACCTTCTACCTCCCTCTGATGAGGGAGGTGCCCCGAAGGGGCGGAGGGAGAGAAGCACAAACAAAAGGAGTCCCAATGACCAAAGTCATCGTTGTCAATGGCCCTAACCTCGGACGTCTCGGCGTCCGCCAGCCCGACGTCTACGGTCGTCAAGACCTCGACACCCTGCGCAAGCTCTGCACCGAATGGGGCAAGGACCTCGGCCTCGAAGTCGAGGTGCGCCAGACCGACGACGAAGCCGAAATGGTGCACTGGATGCACCAAGCCGCCGACGAGAAAACCCCGGTGGTCATGAACCCCGCCGCCTTCACGCACTATTCGTATGCTCTCGCCGACGCCGCGCACATGGTCATTGACGAGAACCTGCCGCTTATGGAAGTCCATATTTCCAACCCGTCCGCCCGCGACGAGTTCCGCAAGCGTTCCGTAATCAGCCCTGTGGCCACCGGCACCATCACCGGCATGGGTTTCTACGGCTACAAGCTCGCGCTCGATGCTGTGGCGCACTTGCTGAGCGAATAGAACCAAGCCCTCCAGCCAATCCCGGGTAGCAGTCGACGTTGCGCCCGGGATTCCTGTTACCTGAGGAAACCATAAGCGTCCAAGTAAAGGAAGCCATGACTCTCACCGCCACGGAACGTGATCTCGTCGATGCCGCGTCACGCTGGTTTGACGCCCACCGCGCACAGTTCGTCGATGAGCTGTGTGAGCTGCTGCGCTACCCGTCGGTTTCCGACGAATCGGACCCGAATCCTCGTCCGGGCGCGCCTTATGGACCCGAAGTACGCCGTGTATTCGACCATATGCTGGCCAAGGCAGGACGAGACGGGCTGCCTACGCGCGACTACACCGGCCACGTCATGGAAGTCGTTTATCCACAGGAGAACGTGGAGACCGACCGTGACATCGCCTTCGTCGACCACCTCGACGTAGTCCCCGCCGACGACGGTTGGACGCACGATGCCTTCGATCCGCAGGTTATTGGCGATATTGTTATCGGTCGCGGCTCATTGGACAATAAAGGCGTCGCGCTGACCAGCTATTTCCTACTCCGTTTCTTCAAGGAACACGACCACCGTTTCCGCCACCGCGTACGTATACTGTTCGGCGGCTCCGAAGAGATCGCGCTCAACGACATCAAATGGTTCGTCGCCAACATCGGCGCGCCGTACCAGGCCATCGTCACCGATGGTCCCTTCCCGGTGAACAATATCCAAAAAGGGCTGCTCGATGTGGATGTCGAACTGCCGGTCGGGCCGCAATTGCGCGGTTGGCATGCCGGCACCGCCACTAACACGGTTCCCGGGGCCGCCGCAATCACCCTCACCGGCGTCGACGAATCTACCGTGCGGCAAGCATTCTGCCAGAGCGGCAACATCGCTCCAGATATCGCCGAGCGATTGCATATCAACGCAACAGCGCAAGGCGTCACGATTGAGGCCACCGGTGTCGCCGGTCATGCCTGCCAGCCGTCCGGTACCGTAAACGCTATAGCGGTGCTCACTACGGCGCTTGCCCGGTCCGGTCTGCTCGAAGGCCGTGACCTCACTGCAGCGCAGGCGATTGCCCAATGGACAAAAGACTCATATGGCACCGGCTTGGGTATCGATTGCGAGAATGCGGAAAGCGGACCGACTACCGCCAATGGTGGTTTGATTATACCGGCGAATGAGTTCGCTGAAGCAGACAAGGTATTAGGCGCGGTATCAGGTGAGACTTCTGAAGATGCCATCGTATTGCACTTCGACATCCGTTATGCGGTAGGCCAGGCACACGAACAAATCATCGAGCGTATTCAAGCACAAGCCGAAGCGGCGGGCGGCCGCATTGTCGACATCCTTAACGATGACCCATACTACGTGCAGGCTGACGACCCGCGTGTCCAGTTGCTCACCGCAACCTACAACGACGTGCTCGGTTGCGAGGCTCGACCCGTGGCTGTCGGCGACGGCACCCACGCCCGCTTTATCCCGCGCGCACTCAACTTCGGTCCCGAATTCCATGCCGACCATGTGCCGGCGGTCGACGGCATCGACCTGGAGACCCCGCCATTCATCGCACCAGGTGCCGGCAACGCGCACGGTGCCGATGAATGGGCCTCGCTGAAAAACCTGAAAACAGCGTTTGTCCTATATGCGTTAGGCCTAGTGCGTCTCGACCAATACCTGCAATAGCTGGCGGATAAGACGTTTGACGTGATTATGACCTTGCGTATGCTTTTTGACGAGCCTACTATTCGTATTGTTCAAGTACGCCATGTCGGGGCCGACGCGTCTGGTGAACACGCCGGGTCATACACGGATGATAGAGTGAAATTCCATGGTTAGAAGAACACATGGTAATTCTCAAGAACACGTCACCAAGCATATTTTCGTCACTGGCGGCGTTGTCTCCTCTCTCGGCAAGGGCCTGACCGCATCTTCGCTCGGTCGTTTGCTGCGCAGCCGCGGTATCCATGTTCTGCAGCAAAAGCTCGATCCGTACATCAACGTCGACCCGGGCACCATGAACCCGTTCCAGCATGGTGAGGTCTACGTGACCGAAGACGGTGCCGAAACCGATCTCGACATCGGCCACTACGAGCGTTTCCTCGACGTCTTCCTGAGCCAGAAGGCCAACGTCACCACCGGTCAGATCTATCAGGAAGTGCTGCGCAAGGAGCGCGCCGGCGAATACCTCGGCCAGTGCGTGCAGGTCATCCCGCACATCACCAACGAAATCAAGTCTCGTATGCGCGCCCAGGCTTCCGATGACGTGGATGTGATCATCACCGAAATCGGTGGTACCGTCGGCGACATCGAGTCCCAGCCCTTCCTTGAGGCCGCCCGCGAAGTGCGCCGCGATCTCGGCCCGGACAACTGCATGTTCGTGCACGTTTCCCTGGTGCCGTACATTTCCGCCGCCCACGAGCTCAAGACCAAGCCCACCCAGCACTCCGTGATGATGCTGCGCCAGCTCGGCATTTCCCCGGACGCCCTTGTGCTGCGCTCCGACCGCCCGCTCAATCAGTCCATCAAGGACAAGATCTCCCTGATGTGCGATGTCGATGCCGAAGGCGTGGTCAACTGCGTGGATGCGCCGAGCATCTACGATGTGCCGAAGATCCTGTTCGAGGAGGGCCTCGACGCCTATGTGGTGCGTGAGCTCGGCCTGCCGTTCCATGACGTCGATTGGGACGAATGGGCCGACCTGCTGGAGCGTGTGCACCACCCCAAGCACGAGGTCAACATCGCCATCGTCGGCAAGTACATCGATCTGCCGGACGCCTACCTGTCTGTCACCGAGGCCATCAAGGCCGGCGGCTTTGCCAACTGGGCCAAGGTCAACGTCAAGTGGGTTGCGGCCGATCGTTGCGAAACCACCGAAGGTGCGGCCGCCGCTCTCGACAACGTCGACGGCATCGTGATCCCCGGCGGCTTCGGCATCCGCGGCATCGACGGCAAGATCGGCGCTCTGAAGTTCGCCCGTGAAACCAAGCTGCCTGCCCTCGGCCTGTGCCTGGGCCTGCAGTCCATGGTCATCGAATACTCCCGCCACGTGCTGGGCATTGAAGACGCGAACTCTTCCGAGTTCGAGCCCGATTGCGCCAACCCGGTGATCGCCACCATGGAAGAGCAGAAGGACATCGTGGCCGGCAAGGGCGACATGGGCCACACCATGCGTCTTGGCTCCTACCCGGCTGAGCTGGAGGAAGGCTCGCTGGTCGCCGAACTGTACGGCACCACGCATGTCACCGAGCGCCACCGCCACCGTTACGAAGTCAACGTGGCCTACAAGGATCGTCTGCGCGAAGGCGGCCTGCGCATCTCCGGCCAGAGCCCGGACGGCGAGCTCACCGAGTTCGTGGAACTGCCGCAGGACGTGCACCCGTTCTATGTGGCCACCCAGGCTCACCCGGAGTTCAAGTCTCGCCCGACCAAGCCGCACCCGCTGTTCGCCGGCCTGGTCAAGGCCGCGCTCGACCATCAGGCGGCACGCTGACTCACTTTTGTGCCGTGCATAATATCGCGGCATGATGTGCTGGCTGCCGTCATCGGCGTAGCGCAAGACATACGGTAAAGACGTGGTGGCGAAACATCTAATGATGTTTCGCCACCACGTCTTTTTTTGTTGTATGAGCATCATGCAGCATGATGTATTGGAAGGCGACGGTAAAAAATTACCGTTTCTATGGTGTGTTGGTAGTATGCAGATAACGCTTAGTAGGCCATCGCAGAAAGACCGACCATGACCGAACACCTTGATGACTCGACCCAGCAGTTTGCGCCTCTGTTTGGTGCGAATAATGCCGTCAGCGGCACTGTGGCAGACAGTGTGGATGCTGCTGCATCAGATTCCATTCAGGGCGATGAGATGAGGAGGCGCCGCATCTGGCCGTGGGTGGTGATTGCTTGTCTGCTGGTTGCCTTGGGGGCTGCCTGTGGCGGCGGTGTTTGGTTCTTCCAAGATCACGTGCTGCCTGGCACAACGCTATGGGGAAATTCAGTTACCGGCAAAACCGAGCAGGAGATTGTCGACCTAATCAACGACCAGGTCGACAACACCGCGGTACGAGCGAAATACCAGGGGCAGTCGGCGACGTTCACGCTGAAAGATCTCGGCATCGAAGTTGATGGTGAAGCAATCGCATCCGATGTCATCAATGCCCAACGCGGTGACGCATGGTGGCAACAGTATGCGTTCTGGATTACGCATGATGTGGCCCCGCAAATCAATCCCGAGCTCGCTGATGGCAGTGTGGTAGATAAGGCGCTGAACATTGATGCACAAGAACCTGTTGACGCGCAAGTCGCATTGAACGATAACAACAGTGGCTTCAACGTTATTGCGGGAGAAAATGGCCAGGGAGCCAACGCCACCAGCATTGCGAAGCAAGCCATTTCCACAGTGGAGTCATTGGGCAGTGTCCAGCCACAGACCGTTCGGGTGGAACTCGACGTAACCGAACCGACGATTACCAATGCAATTGCCGATGAGGCGAAAACCACGCTGGAAACCCTAGTGAACAATGCCGTGGCCATCAAGGTGGCGGATAAAGACATCGCCACCGTGAATGCGTCCATGCTGGGTTCGGCCATGCGCATCGACGCCAACCAGCAGTCAAAGCTGAAAGACAATGAAGTACGTAATGGCTACGTGGTCTTTGATGCCGATAAGCTGCAGCAATACTATGACGAGCAAATCAAGCCGAATCTCAAATTGGAACGTGAAGACAAGAAGGTCGTCGTCAATAATGCTGGCGAGGTGCTGAGCACTGAAACAGAAGGCCATGATGGCATTGTGATTGCCGATGGCGCGGATACGGAGGTTGGTGCTCGCTTGGCTCAGGTGCTGGCCACGGGAACTGGCTCAGTGAATGTGGACGGCAAGGTAGATCCCAAACAGGAAGTCAAGGTCGCTCATCGCGTGGCGATTGACCTGTCCGACCGTAAGCTCTATGCCTATGAGAATGACACGGTGGTCAAGACATTGAATGTCGTGGTCGCGGAGGGCAACGACAACGTCACCGGCGAATGCGTTGGCATGATGTGTACGCCGACAGGTGACTTCAACGTATGGCAAAAGTTGCCCAGTCAAGATATGAGCGGCACGCTGAATCTTGCCGATGGCACGGTGGAAACATGGGATGTCAAAGACGTGGGCTTCGTCAATTACTTCTCCTCCGGTTGCGCAATCCACCGTATTGCCGGCGGATATGTAGCGGATGCCGTAATGCCCTCCATTGCCAACGGATCTCATGGTTGCGTGGGTATCGGATGGGATGTGGCCGAATGGTTCTACAACTGGTGCAATATGGGCACGAGCGTGCATATCCAAGTGTGATATGCAACAGTGTGATATGTAACAAATACGGCATGCAGTGGTGCGACACATAATGCCGCATACGCGATGTTCGGTGTGCATGGGACAAGCTTGCCCGGCTCCAATATCGCTGTATCGCATTCGTGTAATCAAGCCCACAGCCAATATGCGTCAGGGCGGCTAGTGTTTGCACTTGGGTTCTGCTAGGTTTTCATAGGATTAAGTGTGATACAAGGAAGGCAGGATGGTGACCGAAAACACAGCACCAAACGCCGCCGCTGACGTGGAGATGAGCCAGTATGTGGCTGATCGTACCCGCGTCAACGAGGACAAGATCAAGAAGGATGACGAGATCATCAGCCAGTTCGGCGACTACAACTATGGTTGGCATGATTCTGATGCCGCCGGCGAAGCCGCAAAACGAGGCATTGATGAGAACGTCGTACGCGCGATCAGCGCCGACAAAGGCGAGCCGCAGTGGATGCTCGACATGCGTCTGCGTGGATTCAAGGCGTTCCTCGAAAAGCCCATGCCCGATTGGGGTGTGGATCTCTCCGGCTTCAACGCAGACGACTTCAAGTACTACGTCAAGCCAATCGACAAGCAGGCGAAAAGCTGGGACGAACTGCCTGACGACATCCGCAACACCTACGATCGTCTCGGCATCCCGGAGGCGGAGAAGAACCGCCTCGTCTCCGGCGTGGCCGCCCAGTACGAGTCGGAGGTCATCTACAACTCCATCCAGGAGGACCTGAAGAAGCAGGGCGTCATCTTCGTCGACACGGACACCGCTGTGCGCGAATACCCTGAACTCGTCAAGAAGTACTTCGGCACCGTCGTGCCTCCGGAAGACAACAAGTTCGGTGCCCTCAACACCGCGGCATGGTCCGGCGGCTCGTTCGTATACGTGCCGAAGGGCGTGCATGTGGACATCCCGTTGCAGGCGTACTTCCGCATCAACACCCCGGCCATGGGTCAGTTCGAGCGCACGCTCATCATCGCGGACGAAGGCTCCTACGTGCACTACGTGGAAGGCTGCACCGCCCCGATCTGGTCCGAGGACTCGCTGCACGCCGCCATCGTCGAGATCATCGTCGAAAAGCACGCCCGCGTGCGTTACACCACCGTGCAGAACTGGTCGAACAACGTCTACAACCTCGTCACCCAGCGTGCCTACGTGCGCGAGGGCGGCACGATGGAATGGGTCGACGGCAACATCGGTTCCAAGGCCACCATGAAGTACCCGGCCTGCATCCTCGCCGAACCGTACGCCAAGGCATCCACCATGTCCCTCGGCTTCGCCGGCAAGGGCCAGTACCAGGACACGGGCGCGAAGATGATTCACCTCGCCCCGCACACCAGCTCCACCATCGTCGCCAAGTCCATTTCCCGTGGTGGTGGCCGCTCCGCCTACCGCGGTCTGGTCAAAATCGTCAAGGGCGCGTACGGTTCGTCCAACTCGACCGTGTGCGATGCCCTGCTGGTCGACGACTTCTCCCGCTCCGATACCTACCCGCATGTCGACGTTCGCGAAGACGACGTTTCGATGGCCCACGAAGCCACCGTTTCCAAGATTTCCGAAGACCAGCTCTTCTACCTGATGAGCCGAGGTCTCACGGAGGAAGAGGCGCGAGGCATGATCGTGCGCGGCTTCGTCGAACCGATCAGCCGTGAGCTGCCGATGGAATACGCGCTTGAACTCAACAGACTTGTGGAACTTCAGATGGAAGGATCGGTGGGCTGATTCCGATGACCGACAACACAACACCCGTCAAGGAAATCAAGATTCCGGTCGCCGACCCCAACGACCCGTACGCGATTCCGGCCGCTATGCCGTCCTCCGTGGACCATGCCGTGCGCTCGTTCAACGCAGGCGACTACCCGGAGCCCAGCCGCAAGCAGGACGAATGGCGCTACACGCCTATCGAGCGCATCAACGAGTTCTTCACCGTGTTCAAGCCTTCCGGCGAAACGCAGATCGAAGTCTCCATGATTGACGGCTCGCCGTTGGCCGAAGGCGTGAAGCTCAGCCAGATCAAGCTCGGTGAGGGCCTGTCCGGCACTGTGTCCAAGCCCAACGACCGCGTCTCCGCAGTCGAATGGGAATCCGGCCGCACCGCAACCATTCTGGAACTGTCCGGTGAGATCGCCCAGCCCGTGCTCGTCAAGGTGCACGGCGCGGGGGAGGACCTCGACGCTTTCCATCTGGTGATCGCCGCCGCCGACAAGGCTCATGCGGACGTCGTCGTGGAACACGACGGTGACGCACGACTGGCCGAAGGCGTGGAAATCACCACCGGCAAGGACTCGCACGTCTCCACCACGTTCGTTCAGGAATGGGCCAAAACCGCCAAGCATGTGGCCAACCACCGCATCCACGTCGGCGAAGGCGCATCCCTGCGCCACTCCGTCGTGACCTTGGGCGGCGACATCGTCCGCATCCGCATGGATCAGGACTTCGGCGGCGAACAGGGCGACCTCAACATGCTCGGCATCTACTTCGTGGACCCCGGCGAGCACATCGAACACCGCACGATGGTGGTACACAACCACCCCGACTGCAAGTCCCGCGTGGTCTACAAGGGCGCGCTTGACGGCAAGGGCGCGCACTCCACTTGGGTGGGCAACGCGCTCATCCAGCCCACCGCCCCCGGCACCGACTCCTACGAGCTCAACCGCAACCTGGTCCTGACCCCGGGCGCCATCGCCGATTCCGAGCCGAACCTCGAAATCGAAAACGGCAACATCATCGGTGCCGGTCACGCCTCTTCGGTGGGCCGCTTCGACGACGAGGAACTGTTCTACCTCGAATCCCGCGGCATCCCCGAAACCGACGCCCGCAAGCTCGTGGTGCGCGGCTTCTTCGGCGAACTCGTCGAGGAGATCGGCATTCCCGCCATCTCCGAACATCTGATGACCGTGATTGACCGCCGACTGGCCCGTGGTGAAAACGACGCCATGGCACAGGTCCTCGAAGACAAGTAAGAACAGCATTTTTAGGAGCACAACAATGTCAACACTCGAAATCAAGGACCTGCACGTCCACGTCGAAACCAAGGAAGGCATCAAGCCGATCCTGAAGGGTGCCACCCTGACCGTCCACTCCGGCGAAACCCACGCCATCATGGGCCCCAACGGTTCCGGCAAGTCCACTCTCGCCTACACGTTGGCCGGCCACCCCAAGTACGTGGTCGACTCCGGCGAGGCCCTCCTCGACGGCAAGGACATCCTCAAGATGACTCCGGACGAGCGCGCCAAGGCCGGCCTGTTCCTGGCCATGCAGTACCCGGTCGAAATACCGGGCGTGTCCATGACCAACTTCTTGCGCACCGCCAAGACCGAAATCGACGGCGAGGCTCCCGGTATTCGCCAGTGGGCCAAGGACCTGTCCGCAGCCATGAAGCGCCTCAAGATGGACCCGAAGTTCGCCTCCCGTTCCGTGAACGAAGGCTTCTCCGGCGGTGAAAAGAAGCGCGCCGAAGTGCTGCAGCTCGAACTGCTGAAACCGAAGTTTGCCGTCCTTGACGAAACCGACTCCGGCTTGGACGTGGACGCCCTGCGCATCGTGTCCGAAGGCGTGAACCGCGCCAAGGAAGCCAACCAGTTCGGCATCCTCATGGTCACGCACTACACCCGTATCTTGAAGTACATCAAGCCGGACATCGTGCACGTGTTCGCCGACGGCCACTTCGTCAAGACCGGCGGCCCTGAGCTGGCCGACGAACTCGAAGAGAACGGCTACGACCAGTACCTGCCCGAAGGCGCCGACTCCGAGTCCGCACTGGCCTGAGTCCGTGACCGTGGGAGTCTGACATGCCCTATTCTCGACACGCTCCGGGCCGCTTAGGCCAGGTCTTTACGGTCGCGAACAGGCCATGTCAGACTCCCACTCGTTTCGTACAATTGTTACGTAAGTAGGGGGAACATAATGGTTGATTTTAAGGCGATTCGGGCGCAGTTCCCGATTCTGGATCAGGAGATTCACGGGCACCCGCTCGTGTACCTGGATTCTGCGGCCACCTCGCAGAAGCCGAATGCGGTGATCGACGCCGAGGCGAACTTCTACCGTACAATTAACGCCGGCGTGCACCGTGGTGCGCACGAGCTGGCCGCCCGTAGCACCATGGCCTTTGAGGAGGCCCGAGCCAAGGTGGCCAAGCTGGTCGGCGCGAATGCGGCCGAAGGTGAAGAGGAGGTCGTCGTCACCGGTGGTGCCACGGCCGGACTGAACCTGCTCGCCACCGCATTCGGCAATGCATCGCTGGGGCGTGGGGGAGAAGCCGCCAAGCGTTTTGCCCTGAAGCCGGGCGATGAGATCGTCGTCTCGCGTGCGGAACATCATTCGGTGCTGCTGCCGTTCCAGGAGCTGTCCTACCGTACCGGCGCCACCTTCAAGTGGATCGACCTGACCGAGGACGGCCGTGTGCGTACGGACAACCTCGACGAAGTCATCACCGAGCGTACCAAGGTCGTGGCCGTCACCCACGTGGGCAACGCCACGGGTGCCATCACCAACATCGCCCCGATCATCAAGCGTGCGCATGAAGTAGGTTCGATCTTCATCTTGGACGCTTGCCAGTCCGTACCGCACCTCAAGGTCGATTTCCACGCGCTTGATGTGGACTTCGCCGCCTGGAGCGCGCACAAGATGTACGGTCCTACCGGCGTCGGTTTCCTGTACGGTAAGCGCGACCTGCTCGAAGCCCTGCCGCCGGCCAACTTCGGCGGCTCCATGGTCGAGCTCGCCTACATGGACCACGAGGCCCAATACATGGCCCCTCCGGCCCGCTTCGAGGCCGGCACCCGGCCGGTCGCCCAAGTGGTGGCCGCAGGCGTCGCCGCCGAATGGATGATGAACATCGGGCTCGAGAACATCGAAGCCCATGAGAAGACCATCGCCGCCGAACTGCTCAAGCTCGGCGACGTCGATGGCATTCGCATCCTCGGGCCGCGCGAAAACGTGGACCGCATCGGCACCGTGGCGTTCGACGTGGCCGGCGTGCATCCGCACGATGTGGGCCAGTTCATCGACGCCCAGGGCATCGCGATTCGCGTGGGACACCACTGCGCCCAGCCGGTACACCGCCACTTCGGCCTATACGCATCCAACCGTGCCTCCTCCGGTGTCTACAATTCGGTCGAAGATGCCCAAGCGTTGGTCGAAGCGGCCAAGGGCATCCGTAAGTTCTTTGGAGTGGAGTAAAACAGAACACCATGAACGAATTCGGTATGAGCGGGGATGACCTCGAACAGATGTACCAAGAGGTCATCCTCGAGGCGTCGAAACATCCGCATGGCAAGGAATCCTTTGCGCCCAACGCAGCGGTCGAACAGTCCGCGGACGCAGCGGCCAATGTCACCGTACAAGCCAGCCACGAATACTGCACGCCCGGTGAATCGCACCAGTTCAACCCGACCTGCGGCGACGAGGCGACCATCCATGTCGAAGTCTCCGATGACGAACCGCACACCATCAAGCGATTGGTGTGGGACGGCCACGGCTGCTCCATTTCGCAGGCCAGCCTGTCGGTGATGGTCGATCTGGTGGACGGCAAAACCGTTGACGAGGCCATGGATCTGGAACAGACATTCCACAAGCTGATGGAATCGCGCGGTGCCGGTCTGGACGACGAGAACCTGGAAGAAAAGCTCGGCGACGCCGTGGTATTCCAAGGCGTGTCGAAATACCCTATGCGCATCAAATGCGCTCTGCTAGGCTGGGAAGGGCTGAAGGACTCCATCGCCAAAGCCCTCGCTGCAAAGAACTGAGGAAATATGTCCAACGATAATTTGGTTCCCGAACCACAGCCGTCCGTTTTCGATGCTGTCAACGGCGTCCTGCAGGACGAGGAGGCCGCTCGCCGCGTGATGGCCAACCCGGCCTTGGCCAAGGGCTTCCCGAACGGACGCCCGATCGAGCACTCTGCTGCGTCCGGCGATGACACCTGTGCGTGTGGCGGTCACCACGGCAAATGCGGTTGCCAGGATGACGAACAGTCCGATGGCAGCGAGATTCCGATCAAGGCGATTGACGATATCGGCCGCGCCACTGCCGAAGACGTGCGCGAGGCACTGCATCAGGTGATTGATCCGGAGCTTGGCATCGACGTGATCGATTTGGGTCTGGTCTACGGCATTGAGATCGATGAGCTAGGCCGCGCCATTATTACGATGACGCTGACCACGCCGGCCTGCCCGCTGACCGACCTTATCGAGGACGAATGCGCATCCACGCTGGCCGGTCTGGTCGAGGAGTTCCGCATCGACTGGACGTGGGATCCGCGCTGGACCATGGAGCGCATCACGCCCGAAGGCCGCGACCAGCTCGCCGCCCTAGGCTTCAGCTTCGACAATATGCCAAAGTACTGATAGCGCTTAGTAAGTTCCCTCATCAGAGGGAGCTCTATACGAGAAAAGCCCCGCATGATGCGGGGCTTTTCCATGTCTGGACTGGTCAATCAGTCATCGACGATGGTGTTCTTCGGGACAACCGTGATGCCATCCGGCGTGACGGTGAAGCCACGGGCCAGATCGTGCTCGGTATCGATGCCGACAGTGGAGTTCTCGGTGAGCACCACGTTCTTGTCAAGAATCGCCTTGTACACGCGGGCGCGGCGGTTGATGACTACACCGTCGAACAGCACGGAATCGACAATCTGTGCCCACGAGTGGATACGCACATTGGGGGAGAGCACGGAGTGGTGCACTTCACCGCCGGAGACGATCACACCGGGGGAGACGATCGAATCGGTGGCGTGGCCCAGACGGTCGCGGCCGGCGTGCACGAACTTGGCCGGCGGCAGGTTGCCGGACATCGTGTAAATCGGCCAATCCTGGTTGTACAGGTTGAACTCGGGCACATAGGCGATCAGATCCATGTGCGCATCGTAGAACTGCTTAATCGTACCGACGTCGCGCCAGTAAGCGTGATCAGTGGCCGTGGAGCCCGGAATCTCGTTCGAGTTGAAGTCGTAGACGCCGGCTTCGTTGCGGGAAGCGAAGTACGGGGCGATGTCGCCGCCCATGTCGTGCTTGGTGTCGGCAGCCTTCTCATCGAGAGCCAGAGCCTCGAACAGGGCCTTGGTGTTGGCGACGTAGTTACCCATGGAGGCCAGAATCTGGTTCGGATTGTCCGGCAGACCGGTGGTGGTGGGCGGCTTCTCCTGGAAGTTCTTGATCATGTTCGGGTGATCGGGATCGACCTCAATCACACCGAACTGGTTCGATTCCTCGATGGGCTGGCGGATACCGGCCACGGTGAACTCGGCGCCGGACTCGATGTGCTGCTGTACCATCTGTTCGAAGTCCATGCGGTAGACGTGATCGGCACCCACGATCACCACGATGTCCGGCTGGACATCCTCGATGATGTTGATGGTCTGGTAGATGGCGTCGGCGGAGCCGAGATACCAGTGCTTGCCGAGACGCTGCTGCGCGGGCACAGGGGAGACGTACGAGCCAAGCAGCGGGGAGAAACGCCAGACCTGGGAGATGTGGCGGTCAAGCGAGTGAGACTTGTACTGGGTGAGCACCACGACCTGACGGTACCCGGAGTTCACCAGGTTGCTCAACGGGAAATCGATCAGACGATACACACCACCGAAGGGAACGGCGGGCTTCGCGCGATCACGGGTTAACGGCATCAGGCGGGTCCCCTCACCACCTGCAAGCACAATCGACAGAATCTTGGGATTCTTGGTCATCGTAACTGTCCTCTCTGTTACTGAGCGTCTTTCGACACCGCACTGCCGGGCCGGATGCTTCCTTGCATTCGGTTTACATAGTTAATAATTGCAGAAAAAAACGAACATGCAAGGCTTTCGCCCCCGCGTGCCGTGAACTTGCGATGAACAGTTTCGTAGATTTGTTAAGGATCCGGCCTTTTCGGAGCGCGTGCGATTCCTTAGCGTGTCGCGTAGAACGCCACTGCGCTGGATGCCGCCACGTTCAGGCTATCCACGCCGTGGCTCATCGGAATCTTCACGGTCAAATCGGCGCGGGCAATCGTATGGTGGGACAGGCCGTCGCCCTCGGTACCGAAGATCAGCGCGAGCTTGTCGATATGCGTCGGATCTTCGGCAGGCGCGTGCAGACGGCGTGTCAGTTCGTCCAACGAAATCGAACGATCCTCCAATGCCATGGCCACGGTGGTGAAGCCCAGCGACTTCAACTCGTCGATGCCCTGGAACGGCCAGTAATGCTTGTTTTCGGTGCCGTCGTCGTTGAACCCGGTGATACGGGTCCACGGAATCTGGAATACGGTGCCCATCGACACGCGGGCGGCGCGTCGGTACAGCGGATCACCGCAGGAGGGTGTGACCAGCACGGCATCCACATCGAGCGCGGCCGCCGAACGCATCAGTGCGCCCACATTGGTGTGGTCCACGATGTTTTCCATTACTGCCACGCGGCGGGCGCTCTTGCAGACCTCGGCTACGGAGGGCAACGGCCAGCGTCGCATCGCGCATAGGGCGCCGCGATGCAAACGGTAGCCGGTCAGACGCTTGAGCTGCTCAGGTGAGGCCACGTAGACGGGAATATCCGCGCCCCAGCGCCCGTCGATGAAGTCGAAGGTGTCTTTCATGCCCTCCAGCCAAGGTTCCTCGACCAGCAGTGACAGCGGTTCGCGGTCAGCGGCCAGCGCGCGGTCGATAACCTTGGGGGACTCGGCGATGAACACGCCCTTGGCTGGTTCCAAGCGATTACGCAACTGCATTTCGGTGAGGCTCACATACGCTTCGACGCGCGGGTCGTCGACGGTGTCCAGCGTGATGAACTGCATTGGTGGCCTTTCGTGTGTGCAGATAACGAAAAACCCCTTGCAATGCAAGGGGTTTATCTGTGCCCGAGACGGGACTTGAACCCGTACGCCTGTATAAAATAGGCACTAGCACCTCAAGCTAGCGCGTCTACCATTCCGCCACCCGGGCAGGTGTCGTTTGGACAACGAGTAGATAGCTTAGCATGAAATTACAGGGATGCAATTCGCGCGTGTGCCCGGCGTGTCGCGTGTAGCCTTGAAGTCATGACTGATGCCCTTTTTCTTTTCGACCCGCAGGTCGACGACGTCCCGGTGAACAGCGACGAACTCCACGCCGGCTGGAAGCTAACCCTGCCCGCTCACATCAAGCGCCATGCCGTGCAGGCCATGCGACTCAAGGCAGGGGACAGCCTGCAACTTTCCGACGGCAACGGCTTGAGAATCCAGGCAGTGATGGCCGATCCTGAAGCCGGACTGGCTGAAGTCGTGGAAGTGGGGCGCGAACCCGAGCCGCTCACCCGTTTGGCGCTGATTCAGGCATTGGCGAAAACCGGCCATGATGAGCAGGCCATCGATATGGCTACTCAGATTGGCGTCGACCAAGTGGTGCCATGGCAGGCGGACCGATCCATTGCCAAGTGGAAGGTCGGCCGTACAGACAAGAAGTGGAATTCGGTACTGGATGCCGCCACCGAGCAGTCGCGGCGCGCCTTTAAGCCGCAACTGGAGGCGTGCGCGTCCAGCAAGGAGGTCGTGGCCATCTGCCGCAGGGCCTGCGTGCATGGCGATGTGGTGATTGTGCTGCATCAGGATGCTACCGATACGTGGTCCGGCGTGGAGGAGAAGGTTGCGCAGTTGGTGGAACGCACGCTCCAGGACGGCCGGCCGCGGACTGTCAGTGTGGTGGTCGGGCCTGAGGGCGGCATCAGTGAGCAGGAGGTAGCTGATTTCGTCAAGGCCGGAGCGGTGAGCTGCGTACTGGGGCGCAATATTCTGAGAGCCGCGACGGCCGGTCCTGTAGCGTTGTCGCTGTTGTCTCGGGTGTTGGGACGTTACGAGTAACGCCCACGCGCTAAGCTGGTGCGTAGCAACATCAAACCAAGGAGCATGATGAGCGAATCCGACGATTGCCTGTTCTGCAAGATCATCGCAGGGCAGATTCCCAGCAGCAAGGTCTACGAGGACGAGACGACCTACGCATTCAACGACATCAATCCCAAGGCCAAGGTCCACGTGCTCGTGGTGCCCAAGAAGCACTACGCCAACGTCGCCGAACTTGCCGCCGGTGACCCGACCGAGCTGGCCCACATCGTCTCCATTGCGCAGAACATCGCCGACAAGGAATTTCACGGCGCCTACCGACTGGTGTTCAACACCGGTCTCGACGCCGGCCAGACCGTCTTCCACGTGCACGCGCACGTGATGACCGGCGAAAAGCTCGACGAGTAGTAGGGGAATATCCGCTTCGTGGCAACGACTACACGTACCATCACCATCCCGCCCCAACTTGACCCCGTCGCCGTGCTCGGCCCGGTTGACGAGGTCATTCGCGAGGTAGAGCGCGCCTTTCCGGACCTGACGATTATCGTGCGCGGCAACCGCGTGGCGATCGTCTCCCGCTCCAAGCAGACCGAAGCCCAGGCCGCACAGGCCGAGGATTTGGTCAATACCATCATCCAAGCCGCCTACACCGCGCCTATGGACGCCGACACCGTGCGTCGCATGCTCGACCAGAACGTGCTCAAGAACCACGTGCGCCTCGAACATCCCGGTCACGGCCCGGTGCGTGACAAACTGGCGCAATCGACCTCAAACGAACGCGCCCATGCACGTTCTGCCGGCTCCCACGACCCGACGTACCGCAAGCCCACGGTTCCCGGCGTCATCACCTTTGCTGCCGGCGTGCCGGTCCGTGCGAAAACCGCCGGACAAGTGGCCTACGTGAACGCCATCGAATCGCACACCATCACCTTCGGCATTGGCCCCGCAGGCACCGGCAAGACGTATCTGGCCGTGGCCAAGGCTGTGCGTGCCTTCCAGGACAAGCAGATTCGCCGCATCATCCTCACGCGCCCGGCCGTGGAGGCCGGCGAAAGCCTCGGCTTTCTGCCCGGCACGCTGAATGACAAGGTTGACCCGTATCTGCGCCCGCTGTACGACGCGCTTGGCGACATGCTCGGCGCCGACCAGCTCAAGCGGTACATGGACGACGGCTCCATCGAAGTGGCGCCGCTCGCCTACATGCGCGGCCGTACGCTGAACGACGCGTTCGTGATCCTCGACGAGGCTCAGAACACCACCGAACAGCAGATGAAGATGTTCCTGACCCGTCTGGGCTTCAACACCACGATGGTCATCACCGGCGATATCTCGCAGGTGGACCTGACCGTGCCTCGCTCGGGACTGGCCACCAT
This sequence comes from Bifidobacterium longum subsp. longum JCM 1217, assembly GCF_000196555.1. NCBI lineage: Bacteria > Bacillati > Actinomycetota > Actinomycetes > Bifidobacteriales > Bifidobacteriaceae > Bifidobacterium > Bifidobacterium longum. Next base: position 950,781 of record NC_015067.1, read on the forward strand.
CGAACGCATCCTGGGCGGCATCAACGACATCGCATTCGTGCATCTCAAAACCGAGGACGTGGTACGTCACCAGCTGGTCGGACAGATCGTGGCCGCCTACGACCGTCACTCCGCCATCGCCGGCGACCACCGCGACATCGAACGCAAGGGCCGCCGCAACCATACCGACTTCGATGCCCGCCAGCAAGCGGATTCAACCAACCAAAGCGAGACAGACGATGAGCGTTGACGTCACCAATGAAACCCAGTGGGTCATCGACCCCAAGGTCTTCTCCGATTTGGGTATTTGGGTACTCGACCAGATGCGCGTGAGCACCCAGTCCGACCTGACCATCATGTTCGTGGATCCCGATCCCATCGCCGAACTGCACATGCGTTGGATGAACCTCGAAGGCCCGACCGACGTGATGAGCTTCCCGATGGACGAGCTGCGCCCCGGCGACGGCAAAACCGTGATGGAAGGAGTGCTCGGCGACATCGTCATCTGCCCGTGGGTCGCTGCCCAACAGGCTGCCGCAGCCGGGCACAGCACCATGCAGGAGATGCTATTGCTCACCATCCACGGCATCCTGCACCTGCTCGGCTACGACCACGTGACCCCCGAGCAGGAGCGCCAGATGTTCGGCCTGCAGCGACAGCTGCTGCTCACCTTCTTCGCCCTACGCCACGATGCCAACGTGCAGGCCACGCTGCCCGCCGGCACACCCGACGCGCTGGCCCTGTACGACGCCGCGCACGGTGCTGGCCGCGACCTCGATTCCAAATAAGCTCCCAAATCAATCACACCAAATCCGGATTATTCGATACCGTTCAAGGACATTCAAGGACACCGAAAAATCATTATGGAGTATTCCAGTACCACGCCGATCGCCATCACCGTCATTCTTGTACTCGTGGCGGCCCTGTTCGTCTGGCTCTCGCTGACCATGGCCGCCGCTGAAGGCGCCGTGGCCCGCGTAACGCGAGCCAGCCTTAACAATCTCATCCTCGAGGTGCAGACCGACTCCGAAGCAAGCCAGTTCCTCAAGATGAAGAAGATCGACAAGATTCATCGCGTGCAACGGCTCATCGCCGACCGTTACGCCACCGCCGGCAGCTGTGCGTTCTTCCGCATCGCCTGCAATGTGCTCGACGGCGTACTGGTGTCTTCCATCGCATCCCTGTGGGGTGCGGAACTGTGGATTGAACTGCTCTCCGGATTCCTGGTCGCGATTATCGTAGCCGTGGTCTCCGTACTGGTCCGCCCGCGCACCGCCGGCATGGCCAAGCCGGTCGGCATCATGATTTCCAACTCGCGCATCGTGTCGTTGGCCACCAAGCTCACGCCGTTCGCACGCATCGGTGGCGACAAGTCCGGTTCCAAGGGACCGGGCCGCCGCTCCAAGGACTCCGATCTGTCCGACGACGAGGAGCTTGAGAAGATTCAGCTCGAGCAGGGCAAGGCCGCCATCGACCGACTGGTGGAGTCCAACGACTTCGATCCGGAAGTCTCCGAAATGTTGCGCAACGTGCTCACCCTGTCTGATACGTTGACTCGCGAGATCATGGTGCCGCGCACCGATATGATCTGCATGGAGCGCGACTCCACACTGTCTTCCGCGCTGAAACTGTTCTCCCGCTCCGGCTTCTCCCGCGTGCCGGTGATCGGTGAGGATGTGGATGACCTGATCGGCGTGGCCTATTTGAAGGATGCCGTGCGTGCCACCGCCTTCAACCCGGCGGCCATGGAGCGCGCGGTCGAATCCATCGTCCGGCAGCCGCTGCTTGTTCCCGAATCCAAGCCGGTGGACGACCTGTTCCATGAGATGCAGCGTTCCCGCCAGCATGTGGCCGTGGTGGTCGATGAGTACGGCGGCATCGCCGGCATGGTGACTATCGAGGATGCCATCGAACAGATCGTCGGCGAGCTGGAAGACGAGCACGACCGCACCCAGCGTACTGAGCCGGAGAAAATCGGAGACAACAAGTGGAAGATGCCCGCCCGTACGCCGATTGCCGATCTGGAGGAGATCTTCGAGATCGACATTGATGAGGACGATGTCGATACCGTGTACGGCCTGCTGACCAAGATTCTGGGCCGAGTGCCGATTGTCGGTGCCTCGGCTGTGACGCGCGGTCTGCGACTGACCGCCGTGGACTCCGCCGGACGCCGCAAGAAGGTGTCCACCATCGTCGTAGAACCGGCGCACGTCGAGGGCGGCGAGGAAAATAACAAGACCCATGAGGAAACTGACGGCGAGCCCGTCGAAGGCGATGATACCGCCAGCAAGGAGTGATATGACCGATCAGAACAACAGCACGAACGACGTCGATGACATTGACGTTACCGATGCTTCCGATGTTGCCGGCGTTGCCGAAGTCGACGCGACCGGTGAAACGGCGAACGTGACCAAGCAGGACGTGCCGTATCGCTCCGGATTCGTGGCCGTGGTCGGCCGCCCGAACGTCGGCAAATCCACGTTGATCAACGCGTTGATCGGCAAGCAGATCGCCATCGCATCCTCTCGCCCGGAAACCACCCGTAAGGCGATCCGCGGCATCCTGACCGCCGACCACGCGCAGCTCGTGCTCGTGGACACGCCCGGTATTCACCGTCCGCGTACGTTGCTCGGCCAGCGTCTGAACGACGTGGTCGACGAATCTCTGGCCGATGTGGACGTGGTGGCCTTCCTGCTGCCCGCCGATCAGGAAATCGGCCCCGGCGACAAGCGTATTCTCTCCCGACTGCGTACCGACTTCGCCACCAAGCGTGAGGACGGTACGTTCAAGTGGCGCATCCCGCTGATTGCCATCGTCACCAAGATCGACGAGCTTGGCCGTCAGCAACTCATCAACAAGCTCATCGAAATCAACGATTTCGCCGATTTCTCGGACATCGTGCCGGTGAGCGCCCTGAAGCACGACAATCTGGCTGAAGTGAAGAACGTGCTCATTGAGCACACGCCCGAGGGTCCGCAGATGTACCCGGACGATCAGATCAGCGAGGAGCGTCCGGAAGACACCATCGCCGAACTCGTGCGCGGTGCGTTCCTTGAGACCCTGGACGACGAGCTGCCGCATTCGCTGGCCGTGGTGGTTGATTCCATCGACTATCCGGAAGACAACGAGACCGGTCAGGGCTATGACGGCAAGGCGCAGGTCAACGTGTCCATTTACGTGGAGCGTGACTCCCAGAAGCCGATCATCATCGGCAAGGGCGCCTCGAACCTCACCTACGTCAAGAAGAAGCTGCGCACCCCGGTCAACCGCATCGTCGGCCAAAAAGCCAAGCTCGACCTCCACGTCAAGGTAGCCAAAGGCTGGCAGTCCGACCCCAAGCAGCTGGAGCGCCTGGGCTTCTAAGGCTTATAGACGAAAAAAGCTCCCTCGTCAGAGGGAGCTTTTGCTATACGGTTTACTTCCGCTTCGTGTACATCTGGGTGTTGAGGAGGGTGGAGTAGCGCTTGATGACCTTGGGACGAATCACCTTCATGGAAGCGGTCATCAGGCCGTTTTCCTGAGTGAACTCCTCGGGCAGGATGATGAACTTGCGCACGGACTCGGCGCGGGAGACGCCCTCGTTGGCCTGATCGACCCACTTCTGCACTTCGGCGCGCACGGCGGCGTTCTTGGCGGCATCCTCCAGCGGCATGTTCTCGTCCAGGCCCTTGGCGGCCAGCCACGGGCGCAGCGACTCCTCGTCCAGCGTCACCAATGCGGAGATGAACGGACGCTTATCACCCAGCACCAGCGCCTGGGAGATGAACTCGCAACGCTGAATGACTTCCTCGATCGGGCCGGGGGAGACGTTCTTACCACCTGCAGTGATAATCAGATCCTTCTTACGACCGGTGATGTACAGGAAGCCATCGTTGTCGATACGGCCCAAGTCGCCGGTGACATACCAGCCATCTTCGGTGAACGACAGCTCAGTGGCCTCGTCGTTCTTGTGATAGCGCGGGAACACGGCACGACCCTTGACCTGAATTTCGCCGTCCTCGGCGATGCGCAGGGAGAATCCGGGGAATGCGATGCCCACGGAACCAGCGTGGAACGGCGTACCCAGCGGGCTGAACGCGCACGGTGCGGTGGTCTCGGTCAGACCATAGCCCTCGTATACAGGCACACCCGCGCCACGGAAGAAAGCCAGCAGTTCCGGGTCAAGCGGGGCACCGCCGGCCACAATCCACTTGGCGCGACCGCCGAGCACTTCGCGCAGCGAAGAGTAGACAATCGGATCGAAGGCAGCGCGGCGAGTGCGGGTCAGTGCACCTGCCTTGCCATTGGCGGAGACCTCCTTCATATAGTTCTGCGCGGCCACCACGGCGGAGGCGAACACCACGCCCTTGGGGCCGTGGCCGGCCTTCTGGGACGCGGCGTTGTACACCTTCTCCAGCACGCGCGGCACCACGATCATGAGAGTGGGCTTGGCCACCTGCAGATCGCTGATCAGCGTCTTGATGCCGGTGGCGATGTAGATGCGGACGTTCGAGGAGACGACGATGTAGTTGATGGCGCGGGCGAAGGAATGGGCCTGCGGCAGGAACAGCAGGATGGTGTTCCTCTTGTCGTGCAGCAGATCGGGCATGTAGGCCGGCAGATTCAGCGCGGTCTGGCAGTAGTGCTCGTGGGTCATCTCCACGCCTTTCGGCGCGGCCGTGGAACCGGAGGTGTACACGATGGAACACAGGTCGGTCTTCTTGACCGAATCGATGCGCTCGTCCAGCTCCTCGTCCGAGACCGTGGTGCCGTAGGCCTTGATCTCGTCCAAGCCACCGGTCTCGATGGTGATGATGTGCTCCAGGGACGGGCACTCTTCGACGGCCCCATCCGCCTTCTTACGCATGTCCGTGTCCTGCACGATCAGCAGTCGGGCATCGGAGTTGTTGACGATATTGCGAATCTGCTCGGCGGAATCGGTGTCGTAGATGGTGGCGAGCACGCCGCCGCACGCCATGATCGCCGCGTCGGTCAGGTCCCAGTCGTAGGAAGTGCGGCACATGAATGCCACGGCATCGCCCTTCTTCAGGCCGTAATGAATCAGGCCCTTGGCCACGGCACGCACGTCAGCCAGGAACTCGTTGGCGGTGACGGTCACCCAATCGTTGCCGGACTTGTAGGTGTACAGCGGCTCATCGCCCATACGTTCGGCGCGGTCCGCATACAGGTCGTAGATGGACGTACCTTCGTCCAGCGGCGGATTGCCTTCGGTGGAGGTGGTGAGCAGGCCGGTGGCGGGGTCGATGTCGGTGACGGTCAGGTGGCCGTCGTCCCAATCGTCGCTGTGAGGCAAAGCGATATTGGCCTCGACCGGCACGTCGGCGTTGGACAGGTAATCGGGCTCGTCCGGGGTGTCGTCGTGGACCGGGTGGACGAAGTCGGATCCCAACCTGAGCGCCTTACGGGTGAGATTGATCGTGTGCTGCGTGAAGGAATTGATAACCGACAAGTCTTGCTCCTGTAAACCTTTCAGTGTCGTCCAGCCATGAGGCGAACGCTTCTCAAAGTTCAAATTGTAATCGCCCAAACCGAACTCGTCACCTTACGCAACCGTAGGATTCTGGCGGGTTAGGGGAGTGCGTGGCAAAATATTGCACAGGTCCCGATATTGTTGAGTAACCGTGAGCTACGAAACGGTGATTGTCGATAATTATTGAGCGGTTGGTTGCTGATCGATGCCGGGTGATTGTTGGACGACTTCCGAGCAATTCATCCGCAATGCACATGGACACATTCGTATTTCTTACTAATTTCGGGTTCGTTTCTATTTCGATTGGCGGAATCTCAAGTCATGGTCTTTACCTTTCGACTACACTTACCATGCGGATAACCATGTCCATTTTGAAGTAGAACAAGAAAGGGCTCTCATGGCGCAAAACCCAGAAGCCACCGTGGTGTTCGGCGTTTTGAACGAAACGTCCGAAACGGAATCCCGCGTCGCGCTGACGCCGGATATCGTCACCCGGCTGAAGAGGAGCGGTGTCTCCTCACTGATTGAAGCAGGTGCCGGCATTGCTGCCGACTACACCGATGAGGATTACGAAAAGGCCGGTGCGAAGGTGACCAGCCGTGACGAGGTGCTCGCCGAAGCCGACGCGCTCGGTTTTGTGGACCGACCGTCCGCCGAGACCGTGGCCAAGCTCAAGGCCGGCCAGTGGGTCATTGGCATGCTCGGTTCCTTCACCGATGCCGATTACGTGGCCGCGCTCGAGAAGGCCGGTCTGGTGGGCATCGCCATCGAAAAGCTGCCCCGTAAGCTTTCCAGCGCCCAGTCCATGGATGAGATGACCTCTCAGAACTCCGTGATGGGCTACAAGGCAGCCATCACCGCCGCCGATGCTTACGGTTCCTTCCTGCCGATGATGACCACCGCCGCCGGCACGATTCGCCCGGCTAAGGCGCTGGTGCTCGGTGCCGGCATCGCCGGCCTGCAGGCCATCGGTACGCTGAAGCGTCTTGGCGCGGTCGTCACCGCGTACGACGTGCGTCCCGCCTCCCAGGGCGAGGTCGAGTCCCTCGGCGCGAAGTTCCTTGATCTGGGACTTGACTTCTCCAAGGGCCAGGGCGAGGGCGGTTATGCCCGCGCGCTGAGCGCCGAAGAGCAGGCTCAGCAGCAGGCTGCCGTCGACGAAAAGGCCGCCGGCTTTGACATCATCATCACCACCGCCAAGGTCCCGGGCCGTAAGCCCCCGGTGCTGCTCACCGCAGCCGGCGTCAAGGGTCTCAAGCGTGGTGCCGTGATCGTGGACTGCGCAGCATCCGACCTCGGCGGCAACGTCGAAGGCTCCGCCGTTGGTGAGCAGGTCACCGAGGGCGGTGTCAAGCTGATCGGCGCTCCCTACCTGGCCTCCGGCGTCGCCACCACCGCATCCAACCTGCTTTCGCGCAACGTGGCCGACATCCTCGTGCACTTCGTGCGTGACGGCAAGCTCGGCCAGGATCTCACCGAAGAACTCGACGACGCGCTGGTGGTTGCCGGCCGCGCCGCCGCCCCGGCAGCTGCTGCCGATGCCGAGAAGTCCGAGAAGTAAGGAAGAAGGAATACCATGCCTACTCTCGTCGTTTCCATTACCCTGTTCGTCCTCGCGCTGCTCATCGGCATCGAGGTCATCGGCAAGGTGCCCGCCACCCTGCACACGCCGCTTATGTCCGGCGCGAACTCCATCCACGGCATCGTCATCGTCGGCGTTGTGATCGTGGCAGCCGAAGCCAATAGACCGCTGGCCTACGTGTTCATCTTCCTGGCCGCTGTGCTGGGCACCATGAACGTCGTTGGTGGCTACGTGGTCACCGACCGCATGCTTGAGATGTTCAAGTCCAGCAAGAACGAGAAGAAGGGGGAGTCGAAGTAATGACCTCCGCAACCGTTGGCGCCATCGACATCGTCGCTTGGTTCGTCTACCTGTTCTCTGCCGTCCTGTTTGTGGTCGGTCTGCATTTCATGAATTCGCCGAAGACCGCCCGCAAGGGTAACCAGATCTCCGCGTTCGGCATGGTCGTGGCCGTGCTCATGGCGTTCATCGTGCTCTTCGCCAAGGGCTTCGTGAACATTGTCGCCGTGGTGGTGCTGGTCGTCGGCATCCTGATCGGTGCCGTGGCCGGTGTCGTCTCCGCCAAGAAGGTGAAGATGACCGATATGCCGCAGCTGGTCTCCGTGTTCAATACCGTGGGTGGTGGCGCCGCCGCACTCGTGGCCCTGAACGACATCCTGACCAAGGAAGGCACCCCGGACATCGTGGTGCTCATCACCGCTGGTCTCGGTATTCTCATCGGTTCTGTGACCTTCACCGGCTCGCTCATCGCAGCCGGCAAGCTGCAGGGTATCAAGTGGGTCAAGAAGCTGAACCTGCCGGGCAAGGGCGTATGGAACATTCTGTTCGCCGTGCTGTCTGTCGTCTCGCTGGTCATGCTGTGCGTCCAGCCCGAACAGCGTCTGCTGTGGTCGATTCTGACCACCGTGTTCGCCCTGTGCTACGGCTTGGTGTTCGTGATTCCGATCGGCGGCGCCGATATGCCCGTCGTCATCTCTGTGCTCAACGCATGCACCGGTACGGCTGTGGCTATGTCCGGTCTGGCGATTGACAATGTCGCCCTGATCGTGGCCGGCGCACTCGTCGGTTCCGCAGGTGTGACCCTGTCCATCCTCATGGCTCAGGCCATGAACCGCCCGCTGCTCTCCGTCTTGGCCGGTGGCTTCGGCGGTGGTGCTGACGCCGCCGCTGCTGGCGATGGTCCGGAAGGAACCATGAAGGAGACCACGCCGGACGATCTGGCCGTTCAGCTCGTCTACGCGCAGAAGGTCATCTTCGTGCCCGGCTTCGGTTTGGCTCAGGCTCAGGCCCAGCGCGAGCTCGCTGACCTCGGCGAACTGCTCAAGGGCCACGGCGTGGAAGTCTCCTACGCCATTCACCCGGTCGCAGGCCGTATGCCTGGCCACATGAACGTGTTGCTGGCCGAGGCCAACGTGCCCTACGAGGAGCTCGTGGATCTTGATGAGATCAACCCGCAGTTCCCGCAGGCCAACGTGGCTCTGGTCGTCGGCGCCAACGATGTGACCAACCCGGCTGCTCGCCGTCCCGGCACCCCGGTCTCCGGCATGCCGATTCTCGACGTCGACAAGTCCCAGAACGTCGTGGTCATGAAGCGCGGCCGCGGTATGGGCTACGCCGGCATCCAGAACGAGCTCTACTTCGAAGACAACACCCAGATGCTGTTCGGTGACGCGAAGAAGAGTCTGCAGTCCGTCATCGCCGCCGTCAAGGAATTGCTCGCGTAACCATTCTTGGCTCCCCTCTGTGAGGGGAGCTGTCGAACGGAGTGAGACTGAGGGGAGTAGCCCATACGCGGGTGCTCCCCTCAGTCAGCTTCGCTGGCGGCTCCCCTCACAGAGGGGAGCCGAGCTCTATATCTACTACAGCCCAAACACCCGCTTAACAAAGCTGTTAACGCGACGCCAATAGCGGTCCGGATCGGTGCTGGCGCTCATCGTGTGGTCGGCGCCGGGAATCAGCAGCTTCTCGCGGTCGATGCTGGCGCAGGCGTTGTAATTGATGTCCAGATACTTCGGATTGACAAAAGTATCCGCTCCGCCATGAATGAACATCATCGGAATAGTCGCGTGCCGTAATGCCTTCACACAGGAGGCGTCCTCAAACCGGTATCCAGCCTTGCGTTCAGACACATGACTGGCCACTTTGACCAGCAGCACGGCCAACGAGTGCGGCAAACGGAACATCGCCTCGGCATTATCCGTAAACTGCGAGACCACGGAACTGTATCCGCAATCGGAAATCGCGGCGACGACGTTGCGGGGGAGTCGCGCATCGCCGGCCGCCATCATCACCGTGGCGGCGCCCATCGAATTGCCATGCAACAGAATGCGTGCATCCGGATCAGCTGCGGTGATCAGCGAAACCCAGCCCAACAGATCGTCGCTTTCCAGCAATCCCATACCCACGTAACGCCCTTCGCTCAACTCATGGGCGCGCTGCGCGGGTAGCAGGACCGTAAAACCGAGTTGCGCATAGCGATGCGCCCATTTGGCCATTTCCGCGGGCTCTCCGGCATAGCCATGGCAGCAGATCGCGTATAGATGCGGCTGTGGGTCGGAACAATCCGGGTCCAACAGCCAGCCGTGGAGTTTCAATCCATCATGGCTGCGCAGCGTGACCGATTGCTTGGCCTCCTCGAACCACCGGGCGGCCTCAAGCTGCTCGGACATGTCGAATTCGATGCCTTTCGGTGTCTCCTCGTGCGGCATGTTGAACATCGAACGTTTGGCCTTGGTGTCCAGCGCGAACGTGAACATGACGTTGGCGGCCGCGGCTGTGACGCCGGCTCCTGTGGCGGCTATCGCGGCAAGTGCCGCAGCCATACCCCTGACAACGCGAGTGTGTGCGGCGATGACGTCATGGCCATCCTCATTGATGACGTCGTCCGAACGAGTCATATCAACCTCCCGATACGGTACTCACCATCGTACGTTATTTTCGAAATCATCCCCAACTTCGTGAAAGACCGTACACTGAGTGTCGCTGAGCGTACGATTTTCACGAAATGGCGGACGATTTCGTGAAAACCGTACGTTGAGAACGGGTAAGCGTACGTTCTTCACAAAGTTAGGGATTATTTCGCGGAAACCGTACGTTGACGTGGCTGGGACGGCCGGGATGCAGTGTCATCGAAGCATCACCGCGCCAAAGTCCGGAGTTGGCGTATACTTGACAATTGTTGCTTTGGCGAGGGAAGTGTGCGTGCTGACACATGACACAGCTTCCGTTATCGACTCGGTGTATTTCACTCCTTGTAGGGTGTCTTTCGGCGTGTCGTGGCGTCTGAGCGAGACAGAACGAAACGAAACTACAAGGAGTATCCATTATGGCTACCACCATTAAGCTTGAGGGCGAGGCCCGTTCCGAGTTCGGCAAGGGCGTTGCTCGTCGTCTGCGCGTTGCCAACAAGATTCCGGCCACCATCTACGCCGGCGGCGAAGAGCCCGCCTTCGTGACCTTGCCGATGCGCGAGACCACCCTGGCCCTGCGTCACACCAACGCCCTGTTCACCATCGCCTTCGACGGCAACACCAAGATGGCCGTCGTCAAGGACGTGCAGAAGAACCCGGTCAAGCGCATCATCGAGCACGTTGACTTCCTTGAGGTCAAGGCCGGTGAGAAGATCGACGTCGAGGTGCCGGTCTTCGTTGAAGGCACCCCGAAGGGCGCTGCTGTGGCATTCGTCGACATTCAGGAGCTCAAGGTTCGCGCTGACGTCGCCAACCTGCCTGAGAAGATCGTTGTGAGCGTCGAGGGCCTAACCGACGGCACCAAGGTGTTCGCTAAGGACGTTGTTCTGCCTGAAGGCGTTGAGCTCGACGTTGAGGACCCGGAAGAGTCCGTCGTCACCGTTGAGGTGCCGGAAGATGCTTCTGAGTCCACCGCCGCTCCGGAAGCTGCTGCTCCGGCTGCCGACGCTGCTGCTCCGGCTGCCGACGCCAAGTGAGTCGATCGCTTCGATAGCGAACAATTCAGAACATAACTGAAACGTGGAAGCCCGCAGCCGTTGAGAACGGTGCGGGCTTCTTCGTTTTTTCACCATGTGAACTCTGCCACACGAGTAACACATGGGTGTGCAAAAGTATGCAACAGAGCTCGCGCCACAAGCGCACAGCACACACCCCATATGGTGGCTTTCGGGCCGCCAAAGTCAAGAAGAAGTAGCTAGTAATGACTGAAAACACGCACCACGATCCGGCAGCGCTCGACAAGCTCGCCGAACCGTTCACCGTACTGCCGAACGACAACCCCGCATCCGATGAGAAGCGCCAGTCCCTCATCGACAAGCCGGCTTTCGGCCAGGTGTTCTCCGACAACATGACCCACATGACCTGGACCAAGGGCGAAGGTTGGTCCGACCGCCGCGTCGAACCGTACGCACCGCTCAAGATGGATCCGGGTGCTTCCGTGCTGCACTACGCACAGGAGTGCTTCGAGGGCCTCAAGGCTTACCGTCATGCCGACGGCTCCACCTGGCTGTTCCGCCCGGATGCGAACGCCGAGCGTTTCCAGAACTCCGCCAAGCGTCTGTACCTGCCTGAGCTGCCGATTGACGACTTCCTCGGTTCCGTGGCCGCGCTGGTCAAGCGCGACGCCAACTGGGTGCCGTCCCGCCGCGAGTACACGCTGTACATGCGTCCGTTCATGTTCGCTTCCGAGCCGTTCCTCGGCGTGCGCGCCCCGCAGGAAGTCGACTACTGCGTGATCGCCTCCCCGTCCGGCCCGTACTTCCCGGGCGGCGTCAAGCCGGTGAGCATCTGGGTTGAAGACAAGTGGTTCCGCACCGGCCCTGGCGGCACTGGTTTCGCCAAGTGCGGCGGCAACTACGCCGCCTCCCTGCTCGGCGAGTACAAGGGGGTTGAGAACGGCTGCGAGCAGGTGTGCTTCGTGGACGCCGCCACCAAGACCTACCTCGAAGAGCTCGGTGGCATGAACATGATGGCCGTGCACAAGGATGGCCACGTGGAGACCCCGTCCCTGACCGGTAACATTCTGCCGGGTGTGACCCGTCGCTCCCTGATTCAGCTGCTGCAGGACAAGGGCCACGACGTAGTCGAGACCATGATTGCCCTCGACCAGCTGCTCGAGGACATCAAGTCCGGTGAGGTCACCGAGGTGTTCGCTTGCGGCACCGCAGCCATCATCACCCCGATCGGTCGCTTCAAGTCCGAGAAGTTCGATGTCGCCGTCGCCGACGGCGGCTCCGGCAAGCTCACCTGCGAACTGCGTGACGAGCTGCTCGGCATCCAGCTCGGCGAAGTCGAGGACCCGCACAACTGGATGTGGAAAGTGTGCTGAATCGCCTTTTGTTTCTGACTAAGACCCCTTGGAACAGCAACAATTCCAAGGGGTCTTGGCGTATTGGAAATGTTCTTGGCTAGAGAGATACAGATGGATTTAGCAACATTCCGCAACAAATAATATGATCTAGGTCTTCTGCACGTTGCGGGGGGTGGTTATGGTTCATCCAGATGAGAACAGGAGCAAACCTATGAGCAAGATGAGTGACATGACGGAATACCATGCTTCAGCCTACCGTTTGCCGTCAGGCTTCGAACACTGCTCGAAATTGAAGCCGGTGGCTGAGGCAGCGACGGCGCTGGACCGGGTCAAGGCCGTGGTGGATGTGCTGTATTCGCCGGGCGGCTGCCCGTGGGACGGCAAGCAGACGAACAAGTCGCTGCTCAAGAATCTGCTCGAGGAAACCTACGAATACGTCGACGCGGTGGAGACTCACGACCGTGACAACATGCGCGAGGAACTGGGTGATGTGTTGCTGCAATCCGTGTTTCAGGCGCGGGTCTGCGAATCGGATACTGAGGACCCGTTCGGTATTGATGAGGTCGCCGATCGGTTGGTGAACAAGCTCATCACTCGGCATCCGCATGTGTTTGCGGCTGATGATGCCGGCAATTCCTCTGATTCTTCTGATGCTTTTGATGCTGACAGTAACGACGGGGGAGAAGCTGCCCAACCCGAATCCCCGGAAGCTGTGCTGGCTCTATGGGAAAAGATGAAACAGCAGGAAAAGCATCGTAAATCCGTGCTTGAGGGCATTTCCCGCGTTCAAGGTGCGTTGCCTCGCGCGGCCAAAGTCGTTTCTCGTATCTCCAAATCGCCGAATGCTGATAGATTGTTCGCGGCGTTTGATGAGTCGGCTGCGGCTGATGCTCAGCGAGATGATGTACATCCTCAAGCGGCGAACCAATCCGAATCAAGCGGCGACAATTCCGCTGAACGGGAGAAGGCCGATGCCTACGCCGATGAAATCCTCGCCGTCGTGCGCAAGGCCCGCGTTGACGGCATCGATATCGAGTCCGCACTGCGCAATCGCTTGCGTGATGTCGAAGAAAAAGTCGCCTTGATTGAATCAGAAATCAACAACGATTAAGTCCATACATGTTTTTTGATCACGGATCGTAAAACTTAGAGGTGCTGAGTTGCCAACGACTACCGGCAAGCTGGCGTCATTGCCATCCTATTCACGTCTTAGTGGCCCCTTCCTCCCCGGCCATACTACTCAGGCAAGGCCTGTTGTAGGCTCGGGTACGACGGGCTGTAGCGCCGAATAAGGATGAACGGGAACAGAACGAAGACGGACTGAGACGAACCGAAGCGGTACCAGAGGGGAGTGGCTCATGCAGGTGGCGTTGGAGAACAACATCGTTTTTGTGGTCATCGAGTATTTAGCAATCCTGTGTTGGGGATTATCGGGCGGACTTGCCGCCATTCGCAAGGGCTACGACATCTTCACCATCATGCTGTGCGGATGGCTTACCGCACTCGGCGGCGGTCTTGTGCGCGACGTGATGCTCGGTGCCCTGCCGCCGGTCGGCATCACCGACAAAGGCTATGTGCTCACCACGCTGTTTTCCGGCATTATCGTGGTGGTGGCCCATCCGGAGATCACCAAACTCAAATGGACGATGACTGTCATCGATGCTCTGGGCCTCGGACTATTCGCAGTCAGCGGCACCGCAAAAGCTCTGGCCTACGGTTCCTCAGGCATGACAGCCGTATTCCTTGGCATGTTCACAGCACTGGCCGGCGGCCTCATTCGTGACATCTTCATTGGCGACGTGCCAATGATTATTCGAGACAAACACCTCTATGCTGTGCCTTCGTTCATCGGCTGCATCCTGACCGTGCTGGTATGGCGCGGCGTAAGCTACGGCTGGTTCGACATGCGCTCGGAAATGCTGCTCGACGTGCTGATCGTCATCATCGTGGTGGCGCTGCGACTGCTCTCGGTAGGCTTCAACGTCACTCTGCCCGGAGCCGTCGAACGTCATCGCGTCTACCTGCCCAGCGAAAGCCGATATCTCAAGCGCCCGGTCATCCATCCGCACGCCGATACCGTCGATCCCGGCGATACCACCAAGGACGAAGAAGACAAGCCTCAGGATGGTTCAAGGCCGCCTCAGGGCTAACTGTCTTCAAAGAGGTACATCTGGCCTTCTGCAGAATGCTAACTGCTTTCAAAGAGGTACCTGAAGCACGAAACGTTGAGTATAAGTGTTGCAATGATGGCGTTTATAGTTGGTTTTTCCCGTATTCGGTACCTCTCTGAACGGAGATGTCATTTCGCAAGACCGCCAATGTACCTCTTTGAACGGAGATACAAAAAGTCCCGCAAGCCAGATGACTTGCGGGACTTTCTAAAACCTTAAGAGGCTTATGCTCACAGAGCGTTGATCGCAACAGCGAGGCCGGACTTGCGGTTGGCGGCCTGGTTCTTGTGGATCACGCCAGCGCCAGCAGCCTTGTCGAGCTTCTGGGCGGCAACCTTGTAGGCGGCCTCGGCGGCAGCCTTGTCACCGGCGGCGATGGCTTCGCGGGTGGCGCGGATGGCGGTCTTCAGGCCGGACTTCACAGCCACGTTGCGAAGGTGCGCCTTCTCATTGGTGAGCACGCGCTTCTTCTGCGACTTAATGTTTGCCACGTTTACTCCAAACGATGTGTGTTATAAGGACATACAAAAGTTAGAGGATAGCATGAGCCCCGGAAAAACCCGCGCAATGCCACGCCGAATACAGTCCCTCGGCTACACTAGGTGAAGTTTGAGTATATGCCAAGAGGAGGAATGCGTTGGTCGTCCAACACAATCAGCCGGGTTCCACGGATCAGTCGGTGATTCGCAACTTCTGTATCATCGCGCACATCGACCACGGCAAGTCGACCGTGGCCGACCGCATCTTGCAGTTGAGCGGCATTGTGCCCGAGCGAGAGATGCGCGATCGCTTCCTCGACCGTATGGATATCGAGCAGGAGCGTGGCATCACCATCAAATCCCAGGCCGTGCGCGTGCCGTGGACCTTTGACGGCACCGAATACACGCTCGGTATGATCGACACCCCCGGCCACGTGGACTTCACCTATGAGGTGTCCCGCGCACTGGCCGCCTGCGAAGGCGCGGTGCTGCTCGTCGACGCCACCCAGGGCATCGAGGCGCAGACCCTGTCCAATCTGTATATGGCCATCGACCATGATCTGGCCATCATCCCCGTGCTCAACAAAATCGACCTGCCGTCCGCCGAGCCGGACAAGCATGCCGAGGAGATCGCAGGTCTGATCGGCTGCGAGCCGAGCGACGTGCTGCGCGTCTCCGGCAAAACCGGCGAAGGCGTGGCCGACCTGCTCGACCAGATCGTCATGGACGTGCCCGCCCCGCACGGCGACCCCGATGCCCCCGCCCGCGCGCTGATCTTCGATTCCGTCTACGACTCCTACCGCGGCATCGTCACCTACATCCGTATGGAGGACGGCGAACTGCACGACCGCGAAAAGGTCCACATGATGGGCATTGGCATGACCCACGATCCCATTGAAATCGGCGTGATCAGCCCCGATATGACCCGCACCAAGGCACTCGGTGCCGGCGAGGTCGGCTACATCATCACCGGTGCGAAAGATGTGAGTCAGTCCAAGGTGGGCGACACCCTGACTTCGGCCGTCCGCCCGGCCGCCGAGCCGTTGCCCGGCTATCGCGACCCGAAGCCGATGGTCTACGCCGGTTTGTTCCCGATCGACAACGCCCAGTTCCCCGAACTGCGTGATGCACTCGACAAGCTCAAGCTCAACGACGCCGCCCTGATCTACACGCCGGAAACCTCCGTGGCCCTAGGCTTCGGCTTCCGCTGCGGCTTCCTGGGTCTGCTGCACATGGAAATCGTCAACGAGCGACTCTCCCGCGAGTTCGGCCTCGACCTGATCCAGACCGCCCCGAACGTCACCTACGACGTGACCGCCGAGGACGGCAGCCAGCATCATGTGACCAACCCGAGCGAATTCCCGGACGGCAAGATCAAGAAGATTGTCGAGCCGATGGTTGCCGCCGACATCATCACGCCCAAGGAATTCATCGGTGCGGTGATGGATCTGTGCCAGGACCACCGTGGCATTATGGGCACGATGGAGTACATCTCCACCGATCGTGTCGAGATGCACTACCGCATTCCGCTGGCGGAAATCGTGTTCGACTTCTTCGACCAGCTCAAGTCCCGCACCAAGGGCTACGCTTCCCTTGATTACCATGAGGATGGCGAGCAGTCCGCCGATTTGGTCAAGGTGGACATCCTTATTCAGGGCGAGAAGGTCGATGCGTTCAGTGCCATCGTTCACCGCGATAAGGCGTATTCGTACGGTGTGATGATGACCAAGAAACTGCGTAGTCTGATTCCGCGTCAGCAGTTCGAGATTCCGATTCAGGCTGCGATTGGTTCGCGCATCATCGCACGTGAGAACATTCGTGCGTTACGCAAGGACGTGCTCGCCAAGTGCTACGGCGGCGACATCACCCGTAAGCGCAAGTTGCTCGAAAAGCAGAAGGCTGGCAAGAAGCGCATGAAGATGCTCGGCCATGTGGAGGTGCCGCAGGAGGCGTTCATCGCAGCCCTGTCCACCGGCGAGGACTCCAACGACCGCGACACCAAAGACAAGATCCGCGCCGCTCAGAAGACCGAGGGCTAGTGTTCGAGGTCTACATCCACGTCCCGTTCTGCTTGCGGCGCTGCGGTTACTGCGACTTCAACACCTACACGGCTACGGATCTTGGTGCGGGGGCCTCGCGCGGCAACTATGCCAATATGGTCATTCGGGAAATGAAATTGACCAAGCAGTGGCAGCTCGACCACGGCATCGAGGAGCCGCCGGTTTCCACCGTGTTCTTCGGCGGCGGCACCCCCACAATTCTCGCCGCCCGCGATCTGGTCGCCATGCTCGATGCCGTCCGCAAGATCTGGAGCATCGCGCCCGACGCGGAAATCACTACCGAAGCCAATCCGGACACGGTCAACGAGTATTACATCAATGAGCTCGCTGCCGGCGGCTTCACCCGTGTTTCCTTCGGCATGCAATCTGCCGTGCCGCACGTGCTCAAAACCCTCGACCGCACGCATACGCCGGCCAACGTGGCCGTAGGCGTCAATGCGGCGAACAAGGCTGGGCTGCGCTCCAGCGTGGATCTGATTTACGGCGCTCCGGGGGAGAGCCTTGACGATTGGCGCACCTCGGTCACGACCGCCATCGATCTTGGCGTAAACCACATCTCCGCCTACGCATTGACCGTGGAACCCACCACGAAAATGGGCCGTCAAATCGCGGCCGGCACTCTGCCCAAGCCCAATGACGATGACGAGGCCGCTAAATACGAGATCGCTGACGACCTGTTCGCCGCCGCCGGCCTCGAATGGTATGAGGTCTCCAACTGGGCTCGCCCCGGATACGAAAGCCAGCACAACCTCGGCTACTGGCGCAACGTTGATTGGGCCGGTCTAGGGCCAGGTGCCCACTCCCACTACAACGCGGTGACCGAGGCTGACCACCCCCAGTCGGCTTCGCTGACAGCCCCCGCTGGCGGGAGCAAGTCCGAAGCCATTGCCTCTGCCTCAGCTGATGGACAGGCCAACGCCGAACTAGGTATGATCAACGCGCATGGGAACAACTCCCAAGAAATTCATGCCCCCGCTGGCGGGGGTTGTCCGGCGGATGCCGGACTGGGGGTGGTTTCTGTCTCACACGGTCTGCGCAGCTGGGACATCGCGCACCCGCGTTTGTGGGGCACGGCCATCAACGAGAACCGTGTGCCGTGGGCCGATAGCGAGACGATCACTCCCGAGGAAAACCTCGAAGAGCTCATCATGCTCGGGCTGCGCCTGCACGAGGGCCTTGACCTCGACCGCATCAACCGCGCCATCAACGATGCGGGTATGAGCAGCACGCCCCAGACTCTCCGTAATGTTTCCCTTGACCAACTCGCCCCAATGGTCAGCGAAGGCCTGATTACCGTATCCGATAATCATCGAGTGGTGCCCACTCGTCGTGGCCGGTTGCTCAATGACTCGGTAATCGAACAGTTCTTCGATTTCGTCGGTGTATGAGTCGGTGGTATGGTGCGCGGCAGTCGCCATTACCTGTTCGCTAGTTGTGGTTACACCGTCAGAGGGAGCTATTTTTGTTTTACCGGCGGGGGAGGGAACCGCGTAGGACTACGTCCGGGGCGCTTTGCACGTAGATCAGGCGGTTGGCAGTGCCGCCGGTGGCCTCCCCGTCATCGCGGTTGGACAGGATGCTGTCCACGGCGGCCTGGCCCATTTCGGCCAGCGGCAGATGCACGGTGGTCAGTGGCGGAAACACGTCGGCGGAGTAGGGGATGTCGCCGAAACCGGTGACGCCGATTTCCCGACCCGGCTCGATGCCGTTGGCGCGCAACGCGGTCATCGCACCGATGGCCATCACGTCGTTGAGCGCGATGATTGAATCGATGCCTTTGCCGTCGTACAGTGCGCCTTCGCCCGGCTTCAGCAGTCCGGATCGGGCCATTTGCATGACGGCCGCATAGCCGTCGGTACGGCTGAACTTACCATTCGCCACGGCTTTCGGATCCACGGTGATGCCTGCCTCGTCCAACACTTCCATCACGCCGGCCAGTCGTTCTTTGGAGGAGCGATGTGCGTCATCGCCCTTGAGAATCGCAGGGCGCGTATACCCGGAATCGACGATCAGCTTTGCGATGGCGCGCGCGCCGACATCGTTCGCCATGTCCACGGCCGGGAAGGGCAGGTTGCGGTTGAGCACGAACACGGCACGTCCGCCGGATGCTTCGTACTGGGTGAGTTCCGTCTGCAACGCCTGGCGTTCCGGCGCGTCGGTGTATTCACTTTCGGAGATGATGATGCCGCGCGGCCTGGTGGATACGGACTTACGCACCGCCTCCAACTCTTCGTGCGGGGTGGCTGCCACGCCGATGGTCACGGAAATGCCGCGTTCGGCCGCCGCCTTGACCACGCCTTGAGATACGGATGCGAAGTAGGGATCGGAGATATCGGAGACCAGCAGCACGATGTTCGGTGCGGTGCCTTTGGCCACTGCCTGAGCATAGGCGTTGGGACGATAGTTGAGCTTGGTGGCTGCTTCCATCACCTTGACATACGATTGGTTGCGTACCTTGCGGGTGCTGCCGTTGAGCACGCGGGATGCGGTGGCGATGGAGACTTGGGCTTCTTTGGCGACATCCATCAATGTCGCTGGCGATTGCGCCTTATCGTTCTGTACAGCCACGATCGAATCGATCCTTTTCTTCCCTGAAACGGAAAACGTGTCTAAACGTTTACCGCAACGATATCGCATTTTTGCTTGCAATAGTAGCATTGTGGATTGGAAAGCCTGAATTCTGAACAAAAAAATAATCACGCGAATTACGGAAAACGTTTACCGTTTCGTCGTGTCGTGCGGTATGCTCGAAGCATGACGCGATACTTATGCGCCCCTGACTCCTTCAAAGAGAGCCTGACCGCCATGGAGGCGGCCCGGGCGATGGCTCAGGGGATTGAGAATGCCGACCACGATGCCGAGGTCCGTTGCCTTCCCATGGCCGACGGCGGTGAAGGCACCGCACGCGCGCTTGTCGACGCCACCGGCGGATCGATGCGCGCCGTGCCGGTCCACGACCCGCTCGGCCGGCCTGTCGAAGGCCACTTCGGTCTGCTCGCCGACGGCACGACCGCCGTGGTCGAGACAGCCGAAGCCAGCGGACTGGCACTGCTTGAAGCCAAAGAACGCAACCCGTTGATCGCCTCCTCCTACGGCACCGGCGAACTCATGCTCGCCGCCGTCCGTTCCGGAGCCAAGCGCATCATCGTCGGGCTCGGCGGCAGCGCCACCAACGACGCCGGTGCCGGACTTCTGCAGGCCCTCGGCGTTCGTCTTCTGGACAAGAACGGTAACGACTTGGCACACGGGGGAGCGGCCCTCGCCAATCTGACCACCATCGATATCAGCACGATGGACCCGGCTCTCAAGAACGTCGCCATCACCGCCGCCTGCGACGTGACCAACCCGCTGACCGGCCCCACCGGCGCCAGCGCCGTGTTCGGCCCGCAGAAAGGTGCGTCCAAAGATGATGTCGCCACATTGGACGCCGCCCTCGCGCATTTTGCGCAGGTAATCGACAGCCAGCTCGGCGTTGCCGTGAACGACGTGCCGGGTGCCGGCGCGGCCGGTGGCATCGGTGCAGCGCTGAAGGGCTTCCTAAACGCCGAATTCCGCCCGGGCATCGCCATCGTCATCGAACAATCCGGACTCGATGCGGCCGCGCAATGGGCTGACGTGGTGTTCACCGGCGAAGGCTCCATCGACTTCCAGACCAAGTTCGGCAAGACGCCGGCCGGCGTGGCCGAAACCGCCAAGCGCCACGGCAAGCCGGTCATCGCAGTAGCCGGGCATATTGGCACCGGCATCGATGAGCTGCATGAGGTCGGCATCGACGCGGTATTCGGCATCGCGCCCGGAGCCGCCAGCCTCAGCGAACTGCTGGCCGACGCGGCCGCCAACGTGACCCGCACCACCGAACAAATCGTACGAACCCTACAACTGTGAGCAGGCTCCCGCTGGCGGGGGCTGGCGGGCTTCGCCCGACTGGGGGGGGCAGCGCTGAGAACCACCCTCAGTCTCGCTATGCGAGACAGCTCCCGCAGCGGGAGCGAGTACCGGAAAGGAAGACGTGCGCGCCACACTGGAAACCGTGAGCTGCGGCGAACTGACCGCCGTGTATCGCAAAGATAGCGACACCGGCATCGTGGAACTGGTATCATGGATCGTCGACGCGAGCTCGGTCTTGTGACATGATTGGTGGTGATGGAATCAACGATGAGTCCAACAAAACGGCACCGCCTCCCATTGCGCAATATCGCGCGCAATATTACGCAGCGTATTGGCTCTCCGAATGCGTGTCTGCTAAACCTCGTGTTGCTCTATCAGCGAGCTTTCCGACTGCGCAGCTCAGGCAACATCACGACGAACAGGATGACCGCCACAATCGCGGTCAGCAGATCGGCGATGGCCTGCGCGGCGATTACACCCTGATAGCCGGCCAGCCGGGAGCCGACGAACAGGGTAATCGCCAGCATCACACCCTGCCTGCTGATCGACAGCACAAAGGCGCCGACCGCCTTGCCTGCGGACTGGAAGGTGCAGGTCGTGACCATCACGACGGCTACGCACACCAGGCTCAGCAGCTGAACCCGCAGCATGCCGGCGCCCAGCGTGATGATGGTGGCGTCCTCGATGAAGAATCCCATCAGTAGACGGTCGGACAGGCTGAGCACCACGGTCATCACCAGGGCGAACAGGGACAGGAACAGGTAGGAAAAACGCAGAATGCCGCGCAGTCGAGGCATATTGCGGGCGCCGTAGTTGTAGCCGATCAGCGGCTGCGCGCCGAACGCGAATCCCACGAAAACCAGCACCGCGATCATGATGACTTTCAGCGCGATGCCCATCGCGGCTACCGCGTCGGTACCGTAGGGGAGCAGGAACAGGTTGATCATGACGATGCCGACGCTCTGCGTGAGGTTCGTGATCGCCGAGGGGATGCCGATGGCGAGGATGCTCCCGACCTCCCGGGCCGTGACCGCCAGACGCCGGCGCGCGCGGTCGATGACGGTCCGCGGGTCGATGGACAGGTTGCTGCTGTGACGCAGCGTGAACCAGACGAAATAGGCGTCGGTGCAGATGTTGGCGATCACGGTGGCACCGGCCGAACCCGCAGCACCCCAGCCGAATCCGTGGATGAACAGGGGATTGAGCACGATGTTGACCGCCGTGCCGGCCACCGAACCGATCATGGACTGCACGGCGTGGCCTTCGGTGCGCAGCAGGTTGGACGGCGTCATCGACACGATGATGAACGGCGAGCCGACGATGATCAGCGTGTAGAAGTCGGAGGCATACTGCCAAGTGTCGTCAGTGGCGCCGAGCAGCGCGAGCATCGGGTCGCGGAACGCCAGGCCCAGCACCAGAATCAGCAGGCCGGTGGCGATGGCGGCATAGAAGCAGAACGCGCTGAGTCGCTTGCCGTCGGCGAACCGGTGTTGGCCGAACAAGCGCGAGATGACCGAACTGCCGCCGAGGCCGAAGATGTCGCCGAGGGCGATCATCACGGTGAACACTGGCGCGGTGAGGGAGACGCCCGCCACCATATCGGTGTTTCCCGTATGCGCGATGAAATAGGTGTCGACCATGTTGTACACCAAGGTGACCAGCATGCTGAGCACCACGGGCATCGCCAGCGAGAAATACGCCTTCGGAATCGGCGCCTTTTCGAAGAGTTCGTTATCCATTTCCGTCCCTTGGTGTTTCGTTCTTCAGTCACTGTGCAGGATGCCGTTCGGCGTGCATCACAGGCATTGTAGAGGCAACAGTGTGGACAACGGACGGGGGAGTATCTCATGATGCGGTGAGGGCGTTGATGATGACGCATCGTGTATTGGCGGCCGTGTGCATCGTATGTGAACCTGTGCTGGCGCGGCGTACGCACGATGGGAAAAGAAAGAATATATGGACCCCGTTGTCCCGGTTATTGTTCAGTTTTACTGTGTTGAATTATTGCGTTATTCAATTATTGTGGTGTGCCGGCCGATTGCGGCCTGCGGGGGATTGCCTTCGTATGTGTCGTGCAATCTCATGAACGGGATTGTTCGCTAGATTCAGCGAGCGTCCTTGTTGGCGGCGTTGATGATGTCGGCGAACATCTTGGAGTCGGCGTAGCCGGCGCGGGCGATGGCATCCATACCGGAGAGGGCGAGACCGCGAATCATGGAATCCTTGAGAGACATAATCATTACCTTTCGTTTGCGCATCGCCGTGAGCGGCTTTGCGATTGTTGTTTAAGCTTTGTTGTTATGGGGTCCGTGGCTAATCTGATTGGATTGCCGGACCGGAGCCGATGGCTCAGCGAGCGTTCTTGTTGGCTTCGTTGATCAGGTCGACGAGCGTGCTGCTGTTGGCGCGACCGCACTGGCTCATGGAGCTCAGGCCGTACACAGCCAGACCGCGAATCATGGAATCCTTGAGAGACATCATGTTTCCTTTCGTTGGTCAAAACCTTGGGGCTTTGAGTTTTGTTTATCGGCTTCTTTCTGAAACCGGTTTCAGAATAACGCAGTCCGATGACAAACGCAAGGGGACTATTCCGCTCTCGGCGTTTCTGGCGGAATATCGCCGTTCTTTAGATACCATTCGGTAGTTAAGAGGTTGTCTAGTCGACCTTCTGACGGCCTTGTTCTGAGCGTACGGTTTTCACGAGGTATGGCCTCATGTCGCGGAAATCGTACGCTGAGTCGTCGTAAGCGTACGGTTTTCACGAAATGGGGCCTATCTTCACCGGATTTTGGGCACACCGGCCTTGAGCAGCTTGGTCTCAAGATTGATGGGGCGTAGCAGATCCTCATAGAACACATGGACGATTTCGGTGACGCCCTGTTCCCGGAGATGCCGATCACGTCTGCGGTCGTACTCCATTTTCGCCTGGAGGCTTGCGCGATTCTTGTTGCTGATGTCGGCGTATTTGGCCATGCCGTCGTATTCTGCCACGATGATGCGGCCGTCTGCGAGCTTCCAACAGAAATCGACGCGATATGACATTGCGGGATTGTCGGGATTCATGAACTGCACCTGCAGCAGGGGGATGCCGAAAGACAATTCGGTGATCTGGCCACGCATCAATGATTCGCCGCCGTTTTCGCTCAGGGGATCCGCGTACTTCAGCAGCTTGGTCACGGAGACCTCGTCGCAGACGCTTTGAATCATCAGCGACTGCACCTCTTCGATGGTCGTCAGGGACTTTCTCAGAGCCGAATCGTATATGGGCAGCGCCTGTGGGAATGGGAATGCCGCGCAGTCGAGCAGCGTTCGCGCCGGAGTCGTCAAGAGAATGCCGTTATGCTTCCGCGTCGGAATCCGATTGATATAGATGCGGTTGAGACGCGCCTCGTCTCCGCCGCCGATGCCGGACTTCGAGGCGATGTGCACTGTGCCGTCGTGCAGGGAATAGTTGTGCTGCAGTCCGTATACGCACGCCGCACTCAACCCCGCAAATACCCACTGAGGGTGGATTGCGGACAACGCACGTATGACCTGCAATGACTGTTGCTCTCTGGTCATGGTGTTCCAAAGTGTTCGGTCGGCGTACAGGTTCTTATACGGTGACACCAGCTCCCCGGCATGCAGGCGACGTTTCAGGGCGCGCCGTTGCGCATCACTGGTGCCATAGCAGCAGCGACGCTCCTGCTTCGCCTGCTGCAGCAGTGCAGAAACTTCCTTGTGTTCTTTCATATCTCGACGCTAAGGGTGATTTTGATCGTTGCACAAGCTCAACCGGCAAATGTGGATACTATGTCACGCGAATTGTTGCTGTGGATAACTTGAATCGACGTCGACGGCTTTGCCGACGGTCTTGTCGGAGGCGATATTAGCCTAGGACACCTTGCTGCGCCGCCTTCCATACCGAAAACAGTCATCAGTGACACCGGGGGCATCTTCAGCGTACGTTCTTCACGAAATCAGCTGCCATTTCGTGAAAACCGTACGCTCAGAATGACTCAGTGTACGTTCTTCACGAGATGAGGCCCCATTTCGTGAAAACCGTACGTTGACGACGATTCAGTGTACGTTCTTCACGAAATTAGGGATGATTTCGCGGAAACCGTACACTCACCGCAACTCAGCGTACGGTTTTCACGAAGTTATCGATTTGGGTATAGGTTCCCCCGTCATGAACTACAATGAATCGCGGCGAAAAACGGAGAACCGAAGTCGGAGCGCGGCTGAACGGATATGGGTGTGACTGGATGGCTGTCATAGTGATGCCGGTTCTCTAACATACGCAATAACAACAACTGACAACAACAGGGGAGACAAGGATGGCGAGAAGTGCGGGCCGCACCCGGCCGGTGATCAAGGACGTGGCCAAACTGGCCGGAGTCTCGGCACCGACCGTCTCCCGGTATCTCAACGGCACCGTCAACGTCACCGAAGACAAGCGTGAACGCATCGCCAAGGCCATCAAGGAGCTGGGCTACGAGCCGAGCATTGTGGCGCGCGCTCTGTCGAACCGGGAGATGGACTCCGTGGTGGTGTTCGCGGCCAATCCTTCCGCCTTCTCCACGTCCGAAACGAACCATGGGGTGGAGGCCGCCGCCCGTAAACGTCGGTTCCTGCTCAATATTGTTTCTTTGGACGAGTCCGACATGGACTCCGTCAAGGCTCGCGTGCGCATGGGTTTGTCGATCAGGCCGGCGGGCGTGATCGTCTACGAGTACGACCGGGCCGGCATCGCCGCACTGGAATACATTCCCAAAGATATGCCGATGGTCGTGGTGGGTGGCAGCCTCGGCGACGGTGAATACCAGGTCATCAACGCCGAAAGGGATGGCGGCCGTTGGATGACCATGCATCTGCTGGATCTCGGCCATCGCACCGTGTTCCATGTGGGGCGTCCGGAAGGTCCGACCGATAACACCCGCACCAATGGGTGGCGTGACGCGCTCAAGGAGCGCGGCGTCACGGCACCTGACCCAATCATCGTGCCCGACGATGATTTGGAGGAGTCGGTCAAGGCTGGACGCACCTTGGGCCGTCGTGGTGATGTGACTGCGATTTTCGCCGGCAACGACGAGACTGCCATCGCTGTGATCCGGGGTCTAAGGGAGGTTGGTCGCCGCGTGCCTGCTGACGTGAGCGTCGTAGGCTTTGACGACCGCAACTTCGGTGCCATGTGGAATCCGGCGCTGACCAGTTACACCCAGAACTTCCTGGACATGGGGGAGCGGTCCTTCCGAATGCTGTTCGAACAGATCCAGGCCAAGCGCGCCGGCGATGACGCGCCGCCCTCGCAGGTCGAGGTGGTGCAAGGCAAGCCGTGTCTGCGAGCCTCCGAACGCGCGTACGGCGACGGTGAAATCGCGTAGTCGATGGGGCGTGCGTATCAATCATAGTGACTGTAGCGCATCCATATCGTGGTGAGGAGTCTCTCATGCCGAACTGTAAGCGCTTACCTTAAGTAGTTTGTAATATGGTTTACGTCATACTAATAGATATTCTAAATCATAGTGTTTTGCAAGGGCTTTTGCGGAAAATGGCTATTTATCAACAGTTTTCGAAAAGTCCGCATGACGGGCGACTGTGAGCACGCTTTATGGTAACCGCTTTCTGTAGCATTATCGTTAGAGTATGACTTTTGAACAATCGGCAACTCTGAAGACTCAGCCCCAGACCTCGGGCACTATCTCAGCGGCAGACGCCGTGATGCAATCGGCCCGCGACGAACGCATCCCCGGCAAACTCATCTGTACGATCATGGCCGTGGTCATTGTTATCGTGTTCGTCGCCATGCTCCACGCCCTACGTAACCGGAAGTAGGTTGTAGGCGGGATTGGTCTGACTGGTATCCGCCACAGCCGGGTTCGGTAGAGCGGCTACCAATCGGCCAGTGTCTCTATGGCATCGAATCCTGTTCTGCGATGTTGTTCGTCAAGGTTGTTCCAGTAAGGTGATTCATCGGTGAGCATGTCGTACGGGAGCTTGATACGTCTGCGATCCGTGTGGCTATGTAGTCGCCGAGTTTCGGCATCAGGGTCGGTGATGAGGGATGCGAGCATTGCGGCATCGTACAGATGTCTATCTCCATATCCGGCATGGTCTGCTTGGTATGCGGCGCTCTTAAGAATCAACGCGCCAAGCAGATCCGCGTCGGTAGCGGGACGCACGTCGAGACCGCCCATGATGGCGTGCAACTGCACCATGAGACCGCCGGTGAGCAGTCATGATTCGGCAATGCGCTCGGCCACCATGTATACGATATTCCACGGATGAGCGCCGCTGGGGATTGCAATGCGGGAAATCATTGCTCATTTCCTTGTTGTATGCCGTGATGAGTTCTGTAAGGGTTTCGAGCCCCTGCGCGTCGTTCTCTCGGGTCGTTGGATTCGGCCAGATCAGCGGCGCATACGCCGATGGGCATGGGCCCCTGCCCGGCGGGCAGAAAATCAGCGAGATGCCGTGATTCGGCGGGAGGACCTGTACTGGCCCAGCCCTTCTGTTCGGTAGTGGTACCGCTACACCGACTCTCCCCGACACTCCAGTGCCGCCGATATCAGTGAATGCCCAGCCTGATGTCGGTAGAGTAAAGGCTATTGGCTTGGTCTCGACGGCGAGACTTCTCCAATGGCCAATATGCACTGTTGCAAAGGAGCATGCGGTATGCAACCAATCAAAGCCATTCAATACGGCTGCGGCAAAATGGCGAAGTACACGATTCGCTATATGCACGAGAAAGGCATTCAAATCGTCGGTGCCATCGACGTGAACCCGGAAGTCGTGGGCATGGATGCCGGTGTGTTTGCAGGCATCGGCCCCATCAATGTGCCGATTCGCGCCGATGCCGAGGCTGTACTCAACGAGTGCGACGCGGATATCGCGGTAGTCACGCTATTCA
Organism: Bifidobacterium longum subsp. longum JCM 1217; assembly: GCF_000196555.1. Classification (NCBI taxonomy): domain Bacteria; kingdom Bacillati; phylum Actinomycetota; class Actinomycetes; order Bifidobacteriales; family Bifidobacteriaceae; genus Bifidobacterium; species Bifidobacterium longum. The sequence continues at coordinate 978,582 of NC_015067.1, forward strand.
GCTTCGAGAACGAAATCGCCACCATGTGCGAGCAGTGCTTGGCCCGCGGCATCAGCGTGATCACCACCTGCGAGGAATGCATCTACCCGTGGACCACCGATCCGGCCACCACGAACCGTCTCGACATCATCGCCAAGGAAGCCGGTGCCACCATGGTCGGCTCCGGCATGCAGGACATCTACTGGGTGAACATGGTCTCCACCGTCGCCGCCGGATGCCACAGCATCAAGAAGATCACCGGTGCGGTGAGCTACAACGTCGAGGAATACGGCCTGGCTTTGGCCAAAGCGCACGGTTGCGGTCTGACCGCCGAGGAGTTCGAGGCCGAGCTTGCGCATCCCGAAACCGTGGTGCCCTCGTATGTATGGAATTCCAATGAAGCGCTGGCCCAGAAGCTTGGGCTTACCATCGCATCGCAGACCCAGGCCAGTGTGCCGTATTTCAGCGATGTCGACGTGTATTCCGAAACGATGGGCGAGATGATTCCGGTCGGCAAATGCATCGGCATGTCCGCCGTGGTAACCACCGAAACTAATCAGGGCATCACGTTGGAAACTGCCTGTATCGGCAAGGTGTACGGGCCGGATGATGGCGATATGTGCGATTGGAAGATCGAGGGTGAACCGGACGTGGAGTTCCACGTGGTCAAGCCGGCGACCGTCGAACATACGTGCGCCACAATCGTCAACCGCATTCCGGACGTGCTCAACGCGCCAGCCGGATATGTGACGGTCGATCAGCTCGATGAGATTTCGTATCTTACGTATCCCGCCGCGCTGTACGTGGCATAGCCTTCATATTTTCAAGGATGAAGGCCGGCACTCATAAGGGTGCCGGCCGGTATCAGGCGGCCAGAGTCGACGTGCGTGGCATCACCTGGAACTGGATATGGTCATGGGTGATGTCATCGGGCCGTTCATGCCGTAGGTTCGACTCGTTCAGCGTCACCATGCGATCGATAACCGTACGAGCCATTGCGGGGACGTCCATCGCCACAGTGCTGATGGGTGGGTTGGTGCAGGCGGAGAAGGGGATACCGTCGAATCCCATGAGCCGTACGTCGTCGGGCGCGTGGATGCCATGTTCGGTGAGTTCGCGGAGCGCGCCGATCGCTATGGTGTCAGACATGCACAGTTCTCATGTTCCCGCTGGCGGGAGCTGTCATGCGAAGCATGACTGAGGGTGGTCCACAGCCGCCAATCCGTAACATCACCCAACGCAGCATTTCACGATACGGACGTTTCCGTATCGTATTTTCGTGTGGTCAAATAGACATTTCGAGCGAAAAAGTTCGAAATACCCCCATAACTGGCCATAAAAAAATTGCTTGAGAATCACTATTGACTTTTATGGCGACTCGGTATATGGACACATGAAACGTAAATGACATGGAGCGACGGTACTGTGTCAACAGCAATGAACGAAGAGGCATGATTTTCTTACGTGCCCACAACCAATTGAGGTGATTTCGGTGACATTCAAAGCCCCGCTCGATCTCACGGTCCACGCTCCGGACGGTATGTATGATCCCGCCAACGAGCATGACGCCTGTGGTGTGGGTATGGTCACCACTTTGAACAAGCGTCCTGAGCGCAAGATCGTCACCGACGCCATTGAGGTGCTGGTCAACCTTGATCACCGTGGTGCCGTGGGTGCCGAGGAGAACACAGGTGACGGCGCCGGCATTCTGATGAGCATGCCGGATGAGTTCATGCGTGCCACCGTGCCCGCCGAACTGCCGGAAGCCGGTCACTATGCGGCAGGCATCGCCTTCCTTGACCGCGACATCGAAACCTCCGGTCAGCAGGAACAGGCCATTGCCAAGATCGTGCGCGAGGAGGGACTCGAAGTCCTCGCATGGCGCGTGGTGCCCACCAACCCGGACGGCCTTGGCCTGCAGGCCCTTGCCGCCATGCCAGGATTCAAGACTCTCGTGGTCGCCTCTCCGGACGGTGCTCTGGCCGGCGTGGACTTGGATCGCAAGACCTTCCGCATCCGCAAGCGCGTCGAGCATGAGGTGGGCGTCTACTTCGCATCCCTGTCCGCCCGTACCATCACGTACAAGGGCATGCTCACCACCATGCAGCTCACCCACTTCTTCGAGGATCTGAACGACGAGCGCATGAAGGCCACCATCGCCATCGTCCACTCCCGCTTCTCCACCAACACCTTCCCGAGCTGGCCGCTGGCCCAGCCGTTCCGTCTGCTGGCCCACAATGGCGAGATCAACACCATCCAGGGCAACCGCAACTGGCTCTCCGCCCGTGAAGGCCGCCTGAGCAGCGAACTGCTCGGTGAATTCGAGCCGCTGCTGCCGATCACCACCCCGGGCTACTCCGATTCCGGCACCTTCGACGAGTGCCTCGAACTGCTGCACCTCGCCGGCCGCTCCCTGCCGCACGCCATCTGCATGATGCTGCCGCCGGCTTGGGAGAAGAACCCGGATCTCGATCCGGACGTGCGCGCCTTCTACGAGTACAACAACACGCTTATCGAGCCGTGGGATGGCCCGGCCGACATCGTCTTCACCGACGGCACCCAGGTCGGCGCCCTGCTCGACCGCAACGGCTTCCGTCCCGGCCGCTGGCAGCTCACCGATGACGGCTACATCGTTCTGGCCTCCGAGGCCGGCGTTCTGCCGGAGATCGCGCAGGAACACATCGTGTCCAAGGGCCGTCTTGAGCCCGGCGAGATGTTCCTGGTCGACACCGCCGAAGGCCGCATCATTCCCGATGAAGAGGTCAAGAGGAACCTCGCTGCCCAGCACCCGTACCGCAAGTGGGTGGAAGGCAACTCCGTTGAAATGAGCGACCTGCCCCGCCGCGAGCACGTCAGCCACTCCGGCCAGTCCGTCCAGCGCCGTCAGCGCGCCTTCGGCTACACCGAAGAGGATCTGAAGCTCCTGCTCACGCCGATGGCCAACACCGGCAAGGAACCGCTCGGTTCCATGGGTAACGATGCGCCTATGCCTGCGCTTTCCAGCCGCAGCCGCATGCTGTTCGACTACTTCACCCAGAAGTTCGCGCAGGTCACCAACCCGCCGCTGGACTGGGAGCGTGAGGAGATCGTCACCTCGCTCGAATCCGCCATCGGCCCCGAGCCGAACCTGCTGGCCGATTCCGAGCTGCACGCCAAGAAGATCCTCATCCCGCTGCCCGTGGTCAACTCTGATGAGATGGCCCAGCTCAAGCGCCTTGACAAGGCCCGCATCCTCGGCGGCTACTACCGCCCGTACGTGGTCAAGGGCCTCTACCAGGTCGCCGGCGGCGGCAAGGCCCTCGAAGAGCGACTTGACGAGATCTTCGCCGAAATCGACGAGGCCATCGCCAACGGCAAGAACTTCATCGTGCTCTCCGACCGTGAGTCCAACCATACGTGGGGTCCGATCCCGTCCCTGCTGCTGACTTCCGCCGTGCAGCACCACCTGCTGCGCCGCCACACCCGTACACAGATTTCCATGGCCGTCGAGGCCGGTGACGTGCGCGAGATTCACCATGTCGCGCTCCTCATCGCCTATGGCGCCGCCTGCGTGAACCCGTACTTGGCATTCGAATCCGTGGAAGATCTGGCCCGTAACGGCTACCTCAAGGTCGACGCGGACACCGCTGTGAAGAACCTCACCAAGGCCCTCTCCACCGGCGTGCTCAAGATCATGTCCAAGATGGGCGTCTCCACCATCATGAGCTACCGTGGCGCGCAGCTGTTCGAGGCTGTGGGCCTGAGCCAAGAAGTCATCGACGAATACTTCACCGGCACCACCTCCCGTGTGGGCGGCGTGGGCCTTGAAGAAATCGCCGAAGAAGTGGCCATCCGCCACCGCGTGGCCTACCCGAACCAGTGGAGCGCGTCCCCGCACCGCAACCTGCGCACCGGCGGCGACTACAAGTGGCGTCGCACCGGCGAGGACCACCTCAACGATCCCGAGGCCATCTTCCTGCTTCAGCAGTCCACCCAGCGTGGCGACTACCAGATGTTCAAGAAGTATTCGCACCACATCAACGACACGTCGAACCGACTCATGACCCTGCGTGGCCTGATGAAGTTCAACACCAACCGCAAGCCCATCGACATCGCCGAAGTCGAGCCGGCCTCCGAGATCGTCAAGCGCTTCTCCACCGGTGCCATGAGCTACGGCTCCATCTCGCAGGAAGCACACGAGACGCTCGCCATCGCCATGAACTCGATTGGCGCACGCTCCAACTCCGGTGAGGGCGGCGAATCCGACGACCGTATCAATGATCCGCAGCGCTACAGCCGCATCAAGCAGATCGCGTCCGCCCGCTTCGGCGTGACCTCCGATTACCTCGTGCACGCCACCGACCTGCAGATCAAGCTCGCCCAGGGGGCCAAGCCTGGTGAGGGTGGCCATTTGCCCGGTGCCAAGGTCCCGCCGTGGATCGCCAAGGTCCGTCACGCCACCCCGGGCGTGGAGCTTATCTCCCCGCCGCCGCACCACGACATCTACTCCATCGAGGATCTGAAGCAGCTGATCAACGATGCGAAGATGGCCAACCCGAAGGCACGTATCCACGTCAAGCTCGTTTCCGAGTTCGGCGTCGGCACCATCGCCGCAGGTGTGGCCAAGTGCCATGCCGACGTGGTGCTTATCTCCGGCTATGACGGCGGTACGGGTGCAGCCCCGCTCAACGCCATCAAGCACGCCGGCACCCCGTGGGAGATCGGCCTGTCCGAAACCCAGCAGACGCTGATCCTGAACGGCCTGCGCTCCCGCATCGTCGTCCAGTGCGACGGCGAGCTCAAGACCGGTCGTGACGTGGTCATCGCCGCTCTGCTTGGTGCCGAGGAATTCGGCTTCGCTACCGCAGCCCTGATCGTGGAAGGCTGCGTCATGATGCGCGCCTGCCAGAAGAACACCTGCCCGCAGGGCATTGCCACCCAGGATCCTGAGCTGCGCGCCCGCTTTAAGGGCAAGCCCGAGTACGTGGTCAACTTCTTCATGTTCATCGCTGAGGAGGTGCGCGAGATCCTCGCCCAGCTCGGCTTCAGGACTCTTGAGGAGGCCATCGGCCACGTTGAGTGCTTGGATCAGGACGAGGCCATCAAGCGCTGGAAGTCCAGCGGCATCGACCTGTCCAACGTGCTCAAGCAGGCCGGCCCGGTACCCGGCACGATCCTGCACCAGACCATCGAGCAGAACCACGAGCTGGAGAAGGCGCTGGACAACAAGCTCATCGAACTTGCCCAGCCGGCCCTCGAACACAAGGAACCCGTGCGCATCGAAATGCCGATTCGCAACGTCAACCGTACGGTCGGCACCATGGTCGGCTACGAGATCACCCGCCGTTACGGCGAGGAAGGTCTGCCGGACGACACCATCGACATGACCCTGCACGGTTCCGGAGGCCAGTCCATCGGTGCGTTCATCCCGCGCGGCGAGACCATGCGCATCTACGGCGAAGTCAACGACTACGCCGGCAAGGGCCTGTCCGGCGGTCGCATGATCGTGCGCCCGGAAGATAGCGTCACCTTCGACAAGCACAGCAACGTCATCGCCGGCAACGTCACCGGTTTCGGCGCCACTTCCGGCCAGATGTTCGTGGCCGGACGCGCCGGCGAACGTTTCGGCGTTCGTAACGGCGGTGCTACGTTTGTGGTCGAAGGCGTGGGCGACCACGGCTGCGAGTACATGACCGGCGGCACTGTTGTGGTGCTCGGCCCCACCGGACGCAATTTCGGTGCAGGCTTCTCCGGTGGTAACACTTATGTGCTTGACCTCGATATGAAGAAGGTCAACCCGGGTGCCATCAAGTCCGGTGCACTGCTCTTCAAGTCGCTTGATGCCGAAACCTCCAAGCTGGTGTACGCACTGGTCAAGCAGCATGCTGAAGAGACCGGTTCGCAGTTCGCTGCGGCTTTGCTGGAGGACTGGAACGAGACCGTCAAGCGGTTCACTCACGTGGTGCCGAAGCAGTTCGTGGCCATGACGAAGGCCATGGAAGAGGCCAAGGCCAACAATGTAGATTTCAATGCGCCCGGCGCCTGGGAAAAGGTGTACGAGCAGGTTATGGAAGGAGCGCGCTGACATGGGCGACCCGAGAGGATTTCTGAAGGTCCGTACCCGCCGAGAGCTGGCTGAACGCCCCGTTGAGGAACGTATCAAGGACTGGTTCGACGTTCACGCCGAAACCGGCCTGCAACCGTGGACCCAAGCGCAGGCGGCCCGCTGCATGGATTGCGGCACCCCGTTCTGTATGACCGGATGTCCGCTGGGCAACCTGATTCCTGAGTGGAACGATCTGGTCCGTCAGGGCAAGTGGGAGGACGCGTACAACCGTCTGTCCATGACCAACAACTTCCCTGAAGTCACCGGTCGTATCTGCCCGGCTCTGTGCGAGCAGGCCTGCGTGCTCGGCATCCACCAGCCGCCGACCATGATTCGCAACGACGAATGCACGATTATCGATCAGGCCTGGGATCTTGACATCGTCAAGCCTTTGCCGCCGCAGCGTCTGACCGACCAGACGGTCGCCGTCGTCGGCTCCGGCCCTGCCGGCCTCGCCGCCGCACAGCAGCTCACCCGCGCCGGCCACACCGTCGTCGTCTACGAGAAGGACGACGCCATCGGTGGTCTGATGCGTTACGGCATCCCGAACTTCAAGCTTGAAAAGGGTCTGATCGACCGCCGTGTCAAGCAGATGGAGGCCGAAGGCACCCGCTTCCGCACCAACGTGGAAATCGGCAAGGACATCACGTGGGATGACCTGCGTGACCGTTACGACGCCGTCGTAGTGGCCATCGGCTCCCGCGTGCCGCGCGATATGAAGATTCCGGGCCGCGAGCTCGACGGCATCCACTTCGCCCTCGACTTCCTGCCCGACGCCACGCGCCGTATCTTCGGCGTCAAGCCGGTGCACGACATCACCGCCAAGGACAAGCACGTCATCGTCATCGGCGGTGGCGACACCGGTTCCGACTGCCTCGGCACCTCGATCCGTCAGGGTGCGAAGGACGTCACCGTGCTACAGATCATGCCGAAAGAGCCGTCAAGCCGTCCGGACAACAGCCCGTGGCCGACCTTCGCCCGCACCTACCAGAAGACCTCCTCCATGGAAGAGGGCGGCGAGTACATCTACTCCACCGACTCCGTGAACTTCGAGGGCACCGAAGAGGAGAAGGCCAAGGTCACCATTGATAACTCGACCACCGCCGAAGGCTTCGTGGCCGATGAGCGTGGTCATGTCACCGGCTTGAAGGTCGTCTCCGTGGCTCCCGGCGAAAATGGTCCGTTCACCCGCCAGCCCGGCACCGAGCGCGTGCTGCCCGCCGATCTGGTCCTCATCTCCGTGGGCTTCCTGCACCCGGACACCGAGACCATCCTCGACCAGCTGCCCGTCGAACTCGACAAGCGTGGCAACATCGCTCGCAATGACAAGTTCGCCACCTCCCAGGATGGCGTGTTCGTGTGCGGCGATGCCGGCCGTGGCCAGAGCCTCGTGGTCTGGGCCATCGCCGAAGGCCGCTCCTGCGCCGCAGCCGTGGACGAGTACCTCTCCAAGGAAAAGAGCGAGCTGCCGGCCCCGATCAAGTCCAGCCAGCGTCCGATGATGCTGCCTCGCTGAATACTTTCCAAACAGAAACATGAAAATCCCTTCTTCATGAGGGGATTTTTGCGTTTCTGGGATTAATTACTGCCTTGAGTCTTAAGTAATGTCTATATTTCGAGAATATTGCATACGTGGTTAACATGAAGCTCCTATGGTGTCTTTCGTCGCCAAAAAGACGACGCCAGAATATTTGGGAGAGATTCATGAACACACGTCATGTCACTTCACTGGTCGCGGCCGGTGCGGCAATCGTCATGCTGCTCAGCGGCTGCGGATCGACCGGTACCTCCAATTCCAGCAATGCTTCAGATTCCAATATCATTTCCGTGTACGGCAGTGAGCCGGCACACCCACTATTCCCCGGCAACACCACTGAGGCCGGTGGCGGCAAGGTTGTAGACCAGCTGTTCGCAGGTCTGGTGACCTACGATGCGAAGGGCGGCATCCACAACGAGGTAGCAGACAGCATCACCTCCAGCGACAACGCCACGCATTACGTCATCAAGCTCAAGAGCGGATGGAAGTTCACCGACGGCACTCCGGTGACCGCGCACTCCTTCGTAAACGCATGGAATTACACCGCCAACAGTGCCAACAAGCAGGCCAGCGCCAGCTTCTTCAGCACAATCGAAGGCTATGATGATCTGCAAAAGCCGGACGTGGACCCCAAGGCCACGCTGAGCGGCCTGACCGTCGTTGACGACAACACCATCGATGTCAAGCTCAGCCAGCCCGACTCGGCATTCCCGGTCAAGGCCGGCAGCCACGCCTACATGCCGTTGCCCGAATCCGCGTTCAAGGACCCGAAGAAGTTCGGTCAGCACCCAGTGAGCAACGGCCCATACAAGTTCGTGTCCTGGCAGCACAACCACAGCATCGAAATGGTGAAGAACCCTGACTACAAGGGCAATCGTGTCGCCAAGAACGATGGCCTGAACTTCAAGATCTATACCTCGCCTGATTCGGCATACGCCGACCTACGCGGTGGCAACCTGGACTTCACGAACACGATTCCTGACACCGCACTTACCTCCTTCCAATCCGACAAGTCGCTGAAGGCATACAACGAGCCCGGTGGCAATACGCTCACCTTCACCATTCCTGAATGGCTGGAACACTTCGGCCAGAACGAGGAAGGCAACCTGCGTCGTCAGGCCATTTCCATGTCCATCGACCGCAAGACCGTCGCCGAGAAGATCTTCCACGGCACCGCCACGCCCGCCGTCGACTTCCTTGCAGCCCCAATCAGCGCCTACTCCAAGGAACTCAAGGGAAATGAAGTACTGAAGTACAACCCGTCCAAGGCCAAGGAACTGTGGGCCAAGGCCAACGCCATCTCCCCGTGGAGCGGTGAGTTCGGCATTGCATACAATGCTGATGGCACTGCGAAGAACTGGGTTGAGGCAATCTGCAACTACATCAAGAACACGCTGGATATCGATGCCAAGAGCATCCCGATGTCCACTTCCGACGAGTTCCTGTCCAATGTGGATTCAGGCAAGATGACCTCCGCATACCGTAGCGGTTGGGGCCCTGATTATCCATCCGCGGACAACTATCTGGTACAGCTGTACGATTCCAGTTCGGCCGACGGCAAGGGCGGCAACAGCGGCAACTACAAGAACCCCGAGTTCGATGCCATGATGGACAAGGCTCTTTCCGCCCCGTCCACCGAGGAAGCCGACAAGTATTATCAGCAAGGTGAGGAGATTCTGCTGCAGGACCTTCCGGCTATCCCGTTGTGGAACCAGAATGCCACCGCAGCCAGCACCTCCGCAATCTCCGGCGTCGCATTCGACTACGGCGGCGGCCCAGTGTTCACCGCACTGACCAAGAAGCAGTAAGCAGTAAGTAATAAACAGACAGCGCTAGCCCCCCGCTGGCGGGGGCTGTCGGCAAAGCCGACTGGGGGTGGTCTCAAACAGCAGACCACCCCTAATCTTGTTATATGAGCGAGCTCCCGTAAGCGGGAGCAATCGAGAACATACAGGAGCACATTAACTATGGAATTCACCGTATCCGGCACTACCGTGCGATTCGATGAACGAACAATGCAGTTCGCTTTTACGCGCGACGGTGCCGAATGGAATACCTGCGCTGATTTCAAGCCGACCCTGCAATGCGCGCAAGGCACCTTCGCGTTCGCGGATGCCACTTCCATCACCCATGAGCAGCGTGAAACCGGCACGGGAACCGGCATTCGCAGCATCTTCACCGGCTTTGGGCACAGCGCATACTCCTTTGAAACCTATGTATGGGTGGAGCGTGCCTCAGGCGATGTGCTCTTCGAATGGATTCCGCTCAATGAGCAAGGCCTGAACATCACCAATGTGACGTGGCCCGCAGCCATGGACTTCGATTGCGCCGACGACCATGACACGACACTCATCACCCATGAGCAAGGTGTGATGATCCCCAACACATGGCCTACCGCCGTGAGCACCAAAGACATCGCCTTCGACGGCCGCTTCGAAACGGCTGGCGGTTACATGCCGTGGTTCGCGCAGCTCCGCGCAGACGGACACGGGTATATCGCCATCTGCGAAACTCCATGGAATGCCGGTTACGGCATCGACCATCCCAGCAATGGCCCGTACACCCATATCAATACTTGGTTTGAGCCAAGCCTCGGCACAATGAATTATCGCCGCGTGGTACGCTACCAGTTCCTCGACCACGCCGATCACACGGCGGTGTGCAAGGCCTATCGTTCGTACGTCAACGAACGAGGTCGCCTGCGTACGCTCGCCGAAAAGGCGGCGCGCAATCCCTCCGTGCGTGACCTGATTGGTCGCTCGTGGGTGCACATCGGCATCAAAACCAAAGTGCAGCCCGACTCGTACTACTACGATAAGGACCACCCCGAGAAAAACGAGTCGCTGGTCACCTTCGCACAGCGCGAAAAGCAAATGCGAACACTGCACGGCATGGGTGCAGGCCGACTGTACATGCACTTGGATGGTTGGGCACAGCCCGGATACGACAACGCACACCCCGACTATCTGCCGGCCTGTCAGGAGGCAGGCGGCTGGGAAGGCATGAAGTCGCTGGTCGACGCCTGCCATGAGCAAGGCGATATTTTCGGCACGCATGACCAGTACCGCGATTACTACTTCACCGCGCAAACCTTTGATGCCAACAATGCGATTCGGCTGGCAGACGGTACGATGCCCGAACACGCACGCTGGGCGGGCGGCCGCCAGACCTACCTGTGCGCCGAGCTCGCACCGGACTACGTGCGCCGCAATTTCACCCAGATTGCCGCGCATGGCATCAAACTCGACTGTGCATACTTGGATGTCTTCACCTGCAACGAAGGCGACGAATGCTCGAACCCCGAACACCGCATGACCCGCCGCGAATGCTTTGACCGCCGCGCCGAATGCTTCGAATATCTGCTCTCGCACGGCATCCTCTCCTCGTCCGAAGAGGTATCGGACTGGGCAGTGCCAAGCCTGATATTCTGCCATTACGCGCCATACGACTTCCAGATGCGCTCACCCAACGAGCCGCGCCAAGGTGTACCGGTGCCGCTGTATAACCTCGTCTACCATGATTGCGTTATCGAGCCGTGGATGATGGAGCGTGTGGTGGACGGCGACGATTACATGCTGTACGCCTTGCTCAACGGCGGAGCTCCATACCTGATTCGCGATGCCGCATACATCGGCGTTGACGGCGACATGGACGACGAACAGCGCGCTCGCACGGAAAACGACATCGAACGCTGCCATACGGTCGCTGCATTCCATGAGCGGGTCGGCATGCAGGAACTGGTTCGTCACGAGTTCGTGGATGATGATCCGCTGGTGCAGCGTTCGGTATTCGCGGACGGCACTGCGGTCACTTGCGACTTCCATACGCAAACCTATCGCATCACCGACTGCCCGCATCACTGACTGAAAATACAATGACACACAGTGGGTTCCGATGGACTGGTGGCAAATTGCCGCCGATAAGCGAGTAATATAGCCAACAGTGTCACCGTCGAAACAGGAGTAGTGAAATGCCGAATCGTGCAGAACGCCGTGCCCAAGCCAAAGCAGGCCGCAGGGGAGTGCCGTCGCAGTATGACCAGACCCGTGGCCGTGGCCGTTCGGGAATGATTGACGAATACCAGCTGCAGCAGAAGTCCCAGCGTCTGCAGGACGGCACCGACGGCACCGAATGGAAGCCCAGCGGCGGTACGATTGCGGACACCGAAACCCTGCTGACCACTAACCCGAACTACACGAATCCGAAGATGTTCAAGGCACCGCATTCGCTGCGTCAGTGGTTCCGTGTGGGCAGCTGGACGCTGATCGCCATCGCGATTATCGCGTTCTTCGTGGTTATGTGGCTGCCAAGCCATCCGATGTGGCTGATCATCACCGTTTCCGCGGTGTTCATTGTGGGTGTGCTGAGCCTGTTCTTTACGGCTGGCGATTCCAAGCATAATCCGAATTTGGATCAGAACGGCACGGCAGTCTGATCTTTTGCCCGGTAAATCCGGCTTGAAAAGCAAAACGCACGACGGAAGTTGTGCGTTTTCTTGTATGCGGTGCCCTAAAGTAAGAAGTGCTTGAGTTTCTTTCTGACGCACGAAGGAGAGGCAGTCCGATGAAAGTTGATATTCTAACCCGCGAATACCCGCCGCATGTCTATGGTGGGGCCGGTGTACACGCCGAGGAACTGTCCAAGGTGCTTGCCGAGCGCATCGACGTAACCGTTCGTGCGTTTGATGGCAAGCGCACCGAGGCGGACATTCCTGCTATCCCGAATGCTGCCGATGCTAAGGGCAGCTTGAAGGTCGTCGGCTATGACACGCCTTCTGAGCTGGCTGATGCCAACCCCGCATTGAAGACCTTCGGCGTTGATTTGCAGATCGCCAATGATGTGGACGCCGACATCATCCACGCGCACACCTGGTATGCCTGCCTGGCGGGCTACATGGCCAAGATGCTGCACGGCACTCCATTGGTTATTACCGCGCACTCTCTGGAACCGTTCCGCCCGTGGAAGCGTGAGCAGCTCGGCGGCGGCTACAATCTGAGCTCCTGGGCTGAGAAGGATGCTTACGAGCACGCCGATCGTGTGATCGCCGTGTCCGGTGGCATGCGCAAGGATATTCTGACTGCTTACCCGAACCTCGATCCGAACAAGGTGGTTGTGGTGTACAACGGCATCACCATGGCCGACTTCGCTACCCCGGCACCAGACGATCCGGGTTGGAAGGTGTTCGAGCGTTACCACATCGACCGTTCGAAGCCCACCCTGCTGTTCGTGGGCCGTATCACCCGCCAGAAGGGCCTGCCATACCTGCTCAAGGCACTGCACCTGATTTCCAAGGACATTCAGGTGGTGCTGTGCGCCGGTGCTCCTGACACCCCGGAAATCGCCGAAGAGGTCAAGATCGCGTTCGCCAAGCTGGATGAGGAACGCGGCAACATCGTCTGGATTGAAGAAATGCTGCCGAAGCCTGAGCTGAATGCTTTGGAACACGGCTGTGATGCCTTCATCTGCCCGAGCATCTACGAGCCGCTGGGCATCGTGAACCTTGAGGCCATGGCCTGCGGTCTGCCGGTCGTCGCATCCGCCACTGGCGGCATTCCGGAAGTCGTGGTCGACGGCGAAACCGGCTATCTGGTCCCGATCGACCAGCTGCACGACGGCACCGGCACCCCCACCGATCCGGACAAGTTTGTGCACGACATGGCCGCCGCCATCGACAAGATCATGGCTGACCCCGAACTCGCCAAGAAGATGGGCCAGGCCGGCTACGAACGCGCCCGCGACGTGTTCAGCTGGGAGACCATCGCCGACAAGACCGTGGAAGTCTACCAGTCCGTGCTCGACGAGCAGAAGAAGTAAGTAGCGCTGCAACGAGTGCTCCCCTCAGTCCGGCTGCGCCGGCCAGCTCCCCTCAGGTACCGGTTTCTTGGCTCTCCTCTCTGAGGGGAGCTGTTACCGCAGGTGACTGAGGGGAGTCGTCAGACCGCGAATCATAGGTAGTATTTCACTCATGACAAACACCGTCCTCCAACTCGACAACGTCGAATTCCGGCGTAACCGTCGCGTCATTATCACCGACGTGAACCTCACCATCAACGCGGGGGAGCGTTGGGTGCTGTTCGGTCCGAACGGCATCGGCAAATCCACCGCGGTCGGCATGCTGGCCACCCGCACCTTCCCCTCAGAGGGCCGCGTATTCATCCTCGGCCATCAACTCGGCAAATACGACGTATTCAAACTGCGCACCCGCATCGGTCTCGCCTCTGCCGACCTGGGCCGGCAGTTCCCCGAGTTCGAGGACCCGCTGGACGCCGTGGTCACCGGCCTGTCCGCCGTGACCGGGCGCTGGCGCGACACCTACACGCAAGAGGAATACGCCCGCGCCCGCCAGCTGCTGCGCGATTTTCGCGTCTCCTATCTGGAAGGCAAGGAGATGTGGCGACTGTCCGAAGGCGAACGCACCCGCGTATTGATCGCCCGTGCGCTGATGGGAGATCCTGAGCTGCTCATCATGGATGAGCCGACCACCGGCCTTGACCTGGGCGGCCGCGAGCAGGTGATGCGCACATTGAGCCGAATCGGCGAAGAGAACTCCGAGCGTGCCGTGGTGCTGGTCACCCATCGCTTGGAGGAGATTCCGGCCGGTTTCGACCACATCGCCATTATGGGACGCAAGCCGATTCCCGCTGAGGACGCCACCGAAGCGGGCGTGGACTCAATGGGTAATCCCGGTGCTGGCACCATCGTCTACACCGGTTCGTTGGAGAATGGCCTGACCGACGAACGCTTGTCGGAATTGTTCGGTATGCCCATCGAAGTCCAGCACACCCACGGCCGCTGGGCCGCCTACGCCGTGTGATGCTTGTAGGTTTTTAGGCGGGATTTTCTTCGCCCCCTCTGGAGAGGGGCTGTCAGCGTAAGCTGACTGGGGGCAACCAGTTACGAAGGCAACCATGACAACCAATAGCAAACTCGTATTCATCGATATCGACGGCACCCTAGCCGACGAAAACCACGTCGTACCCGAATCTGCCAAAATCGCTTGCAAACAAGCCCAGGCCAACGGCCACAAGCTCTTCATCTGCACCGGGCGTTCCGTGCCGAAAATCGAGCGCAGCATCCTCGACCTCGGTTTCGATGGCGTGGTTTCCGTGGCGGGCGCTCAGGCGAATATCGGAGACAGGCTGCTGTTCCAGCATCTCGTCCCTCCTGAAGCGGTCGATGCGGCGATGGCGTATTTTGCCAAGCATCATATCGAGAGCTACCAATGGCAAGGTGCGGATGGCATGTACATCTCGGAAGGCTACCGTCAACATCTGGAATCGAAAGGCAAGACCTGGAATCGTGGCGAATTCGCGCGATTCTGGCACCTGTTGGATGAGGTGGAGGTGCCGGCTGGCTCGACTTTGGGACAGACGATTCGTGTGAGCAAGGGGTCATACTTCACCTCGCCGAATCCTGACGTGACTTTCGAGGAGACTCAACATGATTTGAGCCCATGGTTTGAGCTCGTGCATGGTTCGTATGACAAGATTTCCCCGAACAATGGCGAGTTGCTGATTAATGGCATCGACAAAGGTACCGCTGTGCGCGACGTGGCTTCTTTGCTGGGCTACTCCGTTGCCGACACCATCGCCATCGGAGACTCCGACAACGACACTGCCATGCTCAAGGCCGCCGGCACATCCGTAGCCATGGGCAACGCCATTCACGGCATCCAAGCCTTCTGTGACTTCACCACCACCGACATTCACGAGGACGGCCTGGCCAACGCCTTCAAGACGTTGGGACTGGTGTGAGGCTATGTCGTTTGCTCTCAGACGGAGGATCCTTTCGTGCTGTAGTATTGCGACGCGGCACAACGTATGCTGCGCCGAGCATAGAGAATTATGAATTCAAAATGGTTTGTTCATCATGCGAAGATAGTGGTCATCTGTCCGTCGCGGTTGCGCAATTTACGGTGGCGGAGGAGCCGGAACGGAATCTGGAGATCATCGACGGATTCGCGCGTGATGCTGCGGTGGGCGATAGGGAAGCCGATCTCATTACTGCTGAGCTGAGTCGTGAGTGTCTTGATTCCGCGCGTCGAACATTGCCGGTGTTGCAGAATCGCCGTTTTGCCGATCCGCAGTTGTGTGACTGACCTCTAAATAACTTTACTAGCGCTGTTGATAAGGGTTCTATGATGGGAATCATGACCACTACTGTTGATAGCTCTGATTCAATGCCGGAACGTCTGCAAGAGGGGAGCGCGGCGCCCGATTTCACTCTGCCGGCGGTTATACCTGGGTTTACAGAGAGCGGATCAATCAACCTGTCTGACGTGCTTGATGCCGGCCGCAGGGTTGTACTGTACTTCTACCCGGCCGCGATGACGCCCGGTTGCACCACCGAGGCTTGCGATTTCCGTGACAATCTCGCCCGATTGGCGTCGAAAAACGTTACGGTGCTTGGCGTCTCCAAGGACTCGCTTGACAAGCTGCGCAAGTTTGCACAGCGTGATCATCTCACGTTCCCGCTGCTGTCTGATCCCGACCTGACCGTGCACAAGCTGTACGGCGCATATGGCGAAAAGAAGCTCTACGGCAAGATACACGTAGGCGTGATCCGTTCGACGCTCGTCATCAATCCCGACGGCTCCGTGGTTATCGCTCGTTACAACGTACGTGCCAAAGGCCATGTCGATTCGCTATTAAAGGCACTGGAAAAGTTGGAGAAGCTGGAGAAGTAGTGCGTTCTCGTTGTTCGGACACAGTGGTTCGTGCGGTATGCGCCGTATGAACCACTGCCGTATGAACCGCCGGTTGACTTCTCGGACTCACCGGCAAATAGTGAGACCGTGGGCGCGCAGTACGTCTATGGCTGGCATGTAATCGAGCGATGTTGCGGTGGGATTGAGCATCAGTTCGCGGATGGCGGCGGATGCTGAGGACTCGCTTGTCTTCGAGGATTCTGCGGCCGGGAACAGAGCGTCGGCGATTAGGGAGATGATACGGGAACGTGCATCGCCGGCATTGGCATTGTTGCTGCTGTTGCCGGCGTCGGCAGTGGCGGATTTGCCAATAATTGTGGAGCTGTTTCGTAGAATCGTATTCAACGCTGCGGCAAGCGGCTCGGGATTGTTCTTTGTCGCTTCGACAATGTCATCGAGCTGATCGAATAAGGCGAACAGCCATGCACGGCGTTGCCCCTCATCGTTGCCAGCCGCAAGCCTTTCATTGGTGACGCGCACGAGTTCATCAATCGGTACTGCTGGCGTCTTTGCCGGATCGCGATGCTCGCGGTTGTCTTCGATATCTCCCATCAGATGCTGGATTTTGCACTCGTCCTGCAATACGGTGGTCTCGGCAAATGCGGTGGCGATGGCGTCCGCATCGATGAACTTGCCACCCTCGGACTGGAAGCGCACGCGCTTAGGCTCGCTGTAATAATGCGACATGCCGAATGTGATGTACTGCGGCATCTCGTCCTGCAATTGCTTGACCGCATCCGCCACTTTGCGCATGTCCGCAAGCTGCTGATGCACCACAATAAAGGCAAGCACTGCTTTGGCGTCGGCGAGAGTGAGCGGCTGACCGATGCTGGCTCCATGATGGTGCTCATGATGCGCGAACATGTTCTTCAGCGAATCAAACAATCCCATAATGTCCTCCTTCGAACTGGGCGAATTAGCTGCATCTGCCATTCACACTAGTCCGGAATGTATGAGAATCATCGTGGAACGCCGAGAGCGAATTATTGACGCTGCACGCAGCAACGTGAGAACTGAACCGACACCAAGAACACGGGGCATACCTGCAGCATGTCGAGCAATGCGATGGCATTGTTTGTTAAGAGCTCGAAAATATCGCACAGGACGTAGAAGTGCTTGTCCGAATCATGTATGGCAAGAAGGCTCTACAGTTTGCTTGTGAACGACTCCACTGGCTAACTGGTAGAGAAGTAGCGGTTTGGTATACGCAAACAGTGCGATCGGCGATGAAGATGACTGTGAGGTTGTCATGTGTATTCCTCAGAACGATGAGCAAGAGCCATGGACTTGGTGCGTAATAGCAAATGTCGTAGATGAGCATGAGGTTGGTGTTGACCATCATATTGAGCATGGAACGAAGATATTCAGTCCTGGAACAAAAGTGTATGTGTCGACTGAATGGAGGACGAGCCTAAAGGATGACGGTGGAACATTGTTTGTGATTGGGAAAGCGCGTAAGCAATGGCGAATGGTAGGTATGTTCATTCCACGTAATCGATTGACGAACTTTCGAGTTGGACGAGTATTCGATCCACGTGTACTGCGGCGTATGGCTAAGGATTGCAGGCAATCAGTGCCAGATCCGTCTGAATGGGGTTGGCGCTGGTGGGGCAATGATGAGGATGCCCACCAAACAGTCATTAAGAGGGTTGAATACTTCAGTCAAGATGGATTTTCGTTGCCAGAAGCTGGGGCTGAAGATGATTAGAATCAGGTGAGTAACACGATGCTGAAGAATTCTGATGCGTCTAGTCTTTCTTCTTGAGGGACCTTCCACCGCCAACACCGCGACCAGGACGGCTTGCATTCCAATCATCTATTGTTCAGGTAGCTAACCTTTAGTAGTGCCATATATACGTCAGGTTCCGGCAGCTTATATACTGATGCGTTCTTGACGCCGAGGCGCTCGCTAACTTCTTTGGTGCTGAGAAACCTAAGTGCCATTTGAGTTCCTCTCATCTTCGTGGAGATTTCAGTACGTCGGTATATTGAGCATACCTGCATATTAGCGAGGCAAATCCTCTAGTGAATTGAGATCTTGACTCACTGATAGGCGGTTAGTGAAGCGATTCTGCGGTTAAGCCGAGCTTTTGCTTCGCTGAGCAGTCTCAGTGAGACAAATCCTCGGGCGGACCGAGGCATTGCTCTACTAAAAGGCCACTTAGCGAGGTTTTTCCTCTACTAACTCTCTGAGTTGCTTCGCTGACGACGATTCAGCGGGGGGGTGGTGACGTTTTCTTGGACTGTGATCCGAGGAGGAGACGGCCATGGCGAAGTACACGAGGGAACAGCGGCAACGCGCGGTCGAGTTGTATGTGAAATACGAGTGCTGCGCGGCGGATGTGATCCGCGAGCTGGGGTATCCCAGCCGGGAGGCGTTGCGCATGTGGCACCGGGACTGGCTCGACGAACAGGGGACGGGCGTGTCCTCGCAGCGTGGTGAACGGTATGCGCGCTACACGGAGGAGCAGAAGCGTGCGGCCGTGGACCATTATCTGACGCATGGTCGGCGTGCGAGCCGCACGATGCGTCAGATGGGGTATCCGAGCAAAGAGGTGCTTGCCTCGTGGATCGACGAGCTCGCGCCGGGCGAACGCCGGATTCGCCGTGGCCCGGTTCCCGGGGAATTGAAACGGGATGCGGTCCTGAAGGTCGCGTCCGGCGAATTGAGTTCGCGCGAGGCCGCGGAGGCGGTGGGTGTGGATTCGTCGGTCGTGCGAAACTGGAAGCGTCAACTGCTCGGAGACGCGAAAGGACTCATGGTGGCGAAGAGGGAACCGGAACGCGGGGATTCCTCGCAGCAGGACGATCCGGACGCGCTGCGCGGCGAGATCGCCACGTTGCGCGCCGACCTCGAGCGTCTGCGCGCCGAACAGCGGGCCATGGAGATCCGGTTGGCGATCATGAAGGGTGCGGCGGAACTGGTGGGAAAAGAGCCGGGCGCAGACCCGGACAACCTGACAAGCCGAGAGAAGACGACCCTGATCAAGGACATCAGTGAGACGTTGGGCGTGAACGCGGAGAGCCTGCTGAAGGAGGTCGGCATCGCGCGCAGCACGTACTACTACCAGTTGAAGGCCATGCGCCGGCCGGACAAGAACGCGAACCTCCTGTCCCTGGTGCGCGAGGCGTTCGGGAGCAGCAGGAGGCGTTACGGGTACAAGCGCATCCACCTCGAGCTCAAAAGCGCGGGCATCATCGTGTCGGCCAAGCGCATCATGCGCCTGATGACCAGCCACGGCATGGTCCCCGTGCTCAAGAGCGCGAAGCGCTACAGTTCGTACAAGGGCGAGATCGGAGGCGCGCCCGCGAATCTCGTGAACCGCGACTTCCACGCCACCGCGCCGAACCGGCTGTGGGTCACGGACATCACCGAGTTCTCGATCCCGGCGGGCAAGGTGTACCTGTCGCCGGTCATCGACTGCCACGACGGCATGCCCGTCGCCTGGACGATCGGCACGAGCCCCAACGCCGCCCTGGCCAACGGCATGCTTCGCGACGCGTGCGCCACGCTCAAGCCCGGCGAGACGCCGATCATCCACTCGGATTAAGCCGGGTTTGTTGTTAAGCCGGGGAACGGTTCGGGGTCTTGGTGGCTGGCCGTGTCCCATGTGGTTTCCCGGCTTAACGTTCCGGGTTATTTGAGGGTGTGTAGTTGTCGGAGTCGTTGCTCGCTGAGCCATGTCTCCTTGGAGGGGTCGGGGCCGGGGTTGGCCGCATCGACGGCTTTGCGCATCATGTCGAGGGTCGCGAACGCGTAGAACGCGCTGGTTGTGCTCATGCTTTCGTGGCCGAGCAGTTGCATGATGAGCGGTAGCGGCACGCCCTGTTGGTAGAGGTCCATGGCGCGGGTCCGGCGGATCAGGTGGCAGTGGACGCGTTCGGGCATGGACGGGCACGTCCCGCGGCGTGCTCTGGCCGCCGCGGTTTTGAGGATCTCGTCGATCCGGTCCACGGAGAGCGGCTGGATGGCGCCGTTCCTCGTCGAGTGGAACAACGGCCCGTCGCCGTCGCGCATGGACGGTCCGGGATGGAATTCCTCGAGGTAGGCGGCCAGGTGGGTTCGTGTCCTTTCTCCCAGGGGCACGACCCGGCTCTTGCCGCGTTTGCCGGTGAGCGTGACCCTGGCCGGCTTATCCATACCCACGTCCGCGATGGTCAGTGCGGCGAGTTCGCCGATCCTGGCGGCGGTGTCGTACATGAGGATCAGGAGCATGCGGTTCCTGCGCGATTTGGCGTCGCCGGTGCCCCATGCGGTCAGCAACGCTTTGGTGTGCTCCTCCCCGAGGTGGTCGACGGGTTTGCGCGCGGGTGGTTTGACACGTATGCCGGCCGCGTCGTTGCCCAGCGCGGTCAATGCCGGGTGTTCGAGGCCCGCGTGGTCGAGGAACACGCGCATCGTCGTCATCCTCAGCATGATGGTGCGGTCCGAGTACCCGCGCTCGGTCCGCATCCATTCGACCCACCGGCCCAGGCGCGCCCGGTCGAAATGCCCGAAACCGATGTGGCTGCGCTGCGTGCCTTCCGTGGTTTCGAGCCATCGGACGTAGGATTCCAGGCCGATGCGGTACGCCTCGACGGTCTTCGGCGAGCTGCCCCGCACCTTGGGCAGCCAGTGGTGCAGCCAGTCGCGCGCGACTCGCCAGAAGTCCGGTTCACCGGAGCTGGCGGCCGTTTTCCTTGCCTTGCTCATGGTTCCTCCGTTTCCGGGACCACGCGTTCGGCGTCGGCGACGAGGTCCGCGTATCCGTCCATGAAATCGAGGCTGGCGTGCACGTAGTAGAGGGTGCTGTCGATGCCGGCGTGTCCCATGTAGGCCGCCAGATAGGGCAGCATCGCCATCACGTCCACGCCGTCGCGAGTCCACCGCTCGATGTTCGCGAACGCGAACCGGTGCCGGAAATCATAGGGCCTGGGCCGTTTGCCGGCTTGTGGCCACTCGAGCCCGGCCCGCGTCCAGACGCGGCGGAACACCACGCCGGGCATGCCCGGGGAGACCGGATTGCCGGTGGAGGTGACGAAGAACGCGGGACGGTCGTCTCCGAAGCGTTCGCGGGACCGTTGGTCGCATTCCAGCAGTTCGGCGGCGACCTCGTCGCCCACGGGCAGCCTGCGGCTGCGACCGGCCTTGGAATCGACCACGTCGATGGAACGGGCCTTGTGGTCGACGTGCCCGACGGCGAGTCTCCTGACCTCTCGGGTGCGCAGCCCGCAGCAGGCCATGAGCATGAAGAACGCGCGAGACTGCCACGCCCACGGCGACGGAGACTCCAACGTTCCCGCGGCCCGCAGGAACAGGGCGGCCTCGCGGTCCGTCAGCAGGTACGGCGTCGGACGCGGGGATCCGGCCTTCCACTGGTCGGAGAGCACGTACGCGTCGGGATCGTGGGCCAGTCGCATCCACCTGCCGAAGTCCCTGATGTACGAGAACCACGAGCGGCAACCCCCGGGATTCGCGTCGATCCTATGGGCGATCCATCGCTCCACGACGCCCCGCTCCAGACGCACGGCCCCGTGTTCGAGGCAATGCCGGTCGAACGAGCGCAGGACCTGGACGCGGGTGGCGCCATGCCTGCCCATGGACGCCTTGAAACGGATGTACTCCTCCAATTCGCCGGCGAGCGGGCCGACGAATCCGTGTTCCGTGGGTCTCATGACGATCCGCCTTCCGGCACGGGCAGCACGCACGCGAGCATTCCCCCGCGGTGCGTGGCCATGTAGACGCGTGTGGAATCGGGGTCGGCGTGGCCAAGCACCGCGCTGATCGTCGGCAACGGCGTGGCCGCCTCCAGCATCCTCGTCGCCGCGTTGCGCCGCAACAGCCTGGAACCGCCCCGGCGTCCGAGCCCGGCGTGCCGCATGACACGGCTGATCGCCTCGTACACCGATGAATGACCCCGAAGCGCGACATGGGGCGCCTTGTACCGCACGAACACACGGTCGTCGTCGGTGGCGGGCCTTTCGTCCAACAGCCAGGACGCCAGCCTCGCGGCCAGCGGTCCCGTCATCGGCACGGTCAACGGATTGCCCGTCTTTCGCTGCACCAGACCTATGCTCATGGAATCCCAATCCACGTCGGCGATCCTCAGACCGATCACATCGCATGCCCTCAGCCCGCACGTCAGCGACAGCAGGGTGATCGCCGCGTCCCTCGACGGCACCGACCGCGAGGCGCACGCCTCCAGCAAGCGGCGGTGCTCGTCGTCGGGCAACGTTCCCGCGATCGCGTGGGTCCTGCGTATGCCGGCCAGGCCGATCGCGTCCGCCAGGTCATCCCGCCCGAGCCATCTGAACAACGGGCGCAGGTCCGACGCGGCGTGCCGCATCGACGACTCCGACCAGCGTGAACGCAGCCCGGCCAGGAACCCCAGCACATGCGAGCCATCCGAACCGTCCAACGACACGACCCCATGAGATTCCAGCCACGTGAGGAACAAGCCCGCCATCCGACGGTAATGCCCCACCGTCGCCGAAGCCAGTCCCGAACCGGCGAGATACGCCTCCCAACGCTCCATGACCACGGCCAAACCCGGAACCACCGGCTCCGCAAGCCTGCTCCTGCGCCACTTGCCCAGGTCCACCGAACCGGACCGCAGATACGAGTCGCACAAACGCGCCAGCCTGCCGTAATCGAACCACCGCTGCCTGCTGAAACCGCCCGTCCGCTCACTGAAGGTCGACGCGGCGAACCCCGCGCCCAACCCACGCGTGTACACCGCATCCGGGCCTCCGGCGTACCGTTCCAACGCCCTGATGGACTTGCGGTACTGGCCTATGGTGGATTCCATATAACCGGCCCCGTAAAGCGCGCGGACCACCTCGCCCGCGACATGGCCAACCGTCGTCTCACCCATGGCAAACTCCTTCGTTCGAATCAAATGGGACAAGACGAACATAACCCGGAACGTTAAGCCGGGAAACCACATGGGACACGGCCAGCCACCAAGACCCCGAACCGTTCCCCGGCTTAACAACAAACCCGGCTTAATCGGAGTTAAACCGACATCGGTTTAACAGTGACAGGGGTTGCCATTACCGGTGGCCGGAATGGATCCGCATCTGCACCGAGCACGGGCTGACCCGGTCGATGAGCGCGAAGGGCTGTTCGCCGGACAATGCGGCCGCGGAGGGGTTCTTCGGCCGTCTCAAGCAGGAGTTCTTCCACAAGAGGAGCTTCCGGGGCGTGACGATCGACGAGTTCACCGCGATGCTCGACGAGTACATGGTCTGGTACCGCGACAAGCGCATCAAGACCGAATACGGCATGAGCATCATGGACAAACGCATCCAGCTCGGGCTCGTCGCCTGAAACCATCCGGTACACTGACCAACGACCATACAGACAACGAAGTCCAACAAAACGTCACCACCCCCGGGTATTCCCTTGACCTATCCGTGTTTTCGCTCTGCAAAGTAGTTCTGAGCGGCGGATCGATACTCACACAGATGTGTACGGTGTGCTGTCAGCGTCTTTGTAGTTTCGCCGGTCAGTTGCCTGGTAATCCAGGATAAATCAGTCATGGTTCCTCACTTCCATGTGAGGCAGTACACTTGGGTACTGCCTCTATTGAGTGCATTGATAAAGGTCAGCCCCGCAAGCGCTACCAACATTTGCGGGGCATTTAAGTTTTGATACAACCGAGAGGAAACCGGGGCTGAAACCCCGGCGCGATAGCGTGTTATCCGACGTTCAGCGTCAGCACTTCCACGCCATCAATCAGGACAATCACCCTAGGGTAATCGTCTATGATTAGCAGAGTATGGTATTCGCCGCAGCAATCGCAGCGCCATACGGTGCCGAGACCATATATCATGGTTAATATCCTCTCGGTTGTAGGATGACCCGCACGTTTGTGTGGGCCAAGTTCCGCAAGGGAACACGTAAGCCGCAAGCGTTCACAGCACTTGCGGCTTTCGCTTTATGTCCCGAACGGAACAACCGAGGGGTCAAACGACCCAGTGCCTAGACTATGGGGTGAACCCAGTGAGTTTAGGCCGACTGCATACGATGCCTACAGTCGGGCGAAGAGTTGAATTGATTAGGGCACACACCTAGCTTTCGCTAGTGTTTTCTTTCGGCCTCTCAGCCTCTAACAGTTTGCGAGGGTTACTGACCTTGAGCGCGTCACATAACTTGATAGCCATGCCAAGACTCATATTTTCGATAGGTCTTGAACCAGTCTCAGTCGCGGCGATTCGCGTGTGCGGCACACCTGACTTGTCAGCTAGTTGACGCTGGGTTAACCCGCGCTTCTGCCTTAACTCCCTAAGACTCATTACCCACCTCGCTTATGCTCAGTGGGCCCGATTATACCTATCGTTGAAACATCTGTAGAGTGAGGGGCATAAATCGAAAGGCGTCAATGATGAACGGAACATTCGAGCAGTTAAGAGCAGCCGTGTATGGCCAAGCAGTCGGTGATGCCTTGGGCGTACCTTATGAATTCATGCCGAGAGATACCTTCCGATGCGAAGGTATGACGGGATACGGTACGCATAACCAGCCGATTGGCACATGGTCGGACGATACCAGCATGATGCTCGCCACATTGGACTCGCTGATCGCCAATGAATGGCAAGTCAATACTGAAGATATGCGAGAGCGATATCTGGCATGGCTGAGTAATGGCGAATACGCGATTGACGGACGAGTCTTTGATTGCGGGCGAACGGTCTCCATCGCGTTGCAGCAGCGTGTGGGCTTAAGCGGTGAACGAGACAATGGCAACGGCTCACTGATGCGGATCATGCCGTTGGCGTTCGCGGATGCTTCCGCGGATGACGTACGTGCCGCATCTGCAATCACGCACGCCCATGCAATCTCGATGGATGCCTGTTCGAGCATGGTGGATGTGTTGCGCGACGGACTCATCAAAGGCATATGGCCGCAAGAGCTGGATGATGAACCGCTACGCGGTATGCCGCGTGATGAAGTTGGTTCGAGCGGCTTCGTCAAAGACACGTATGAGGCGGCGCTCTGGTGCCTCGCGAATACCGATGATTATGCGAGTTGTGTGCTCGCCGCCGTCAACTTGGGTGACGATACAGACACGACCGCCGCCGTCGCCGGATACCTGGCCGGCATCAAATATGGATTCGATGCCATTCCCGCTCAGTGGCTGGCGGTATTGCGCGGACGTGAGTTTATTGAGGATGTGCTTGGACGGACGGAGTCGGCGTGGCATTAAGGCGCTCGCGGCGAGTAGCAACCTACTGTTTCTGTATGCGATGAAGATGGCCAGTACGCCACCATCAACAGTGAGGACTCCCTGCCTACTGTTCTCCACGATCACGCCCAAGCACTGGACACTCCCATGTCTCGTTCCGCTGAACATTGCCGAGAACTCCCTTCTTCTGGATGCGCATCATCGAATCCCACTTGCTCGACGCCCAGACTGCTTTGGACGGGGATACGCCGCTAGTGGGGGACAGAGATTGAGACGCATCCGGGTTCGAATAGTGTGAGGGATTTGGCTTTGCCAACGGTTGTTGGACACATTCCATACGGTGGTGCCTGTGTTGTTCGCAAAAGTATGTCTATCTAATCGTTAATCGAGGATGACGATATGGTGAGTTTTTCTGCCGCTATAATGTAGGATTATTAACAGGTTACGGCTGAAGAACTGATTACAGTATTAGAACATTTTTTTCTGATATATGTGGTTGGCGTAGATGTGGCATATACGAGGGGCATCCTATGGCGGATGATGAAACTCATATCGGTCGAAATAACGAGGAACGCAAGGAAGACGAAAACCGTCGCATTATGGGAAAGGCGCTGGAAGGTGCTGCGGCGGAAACCGTGCAACGCTTTGGTTCTGCCGTCAAGGAACATTTAGCGGCCTATGCGGGTGATAGAGAGAATGCTGCCGATGGTAATTCCAAACTGTCTAAGACCTTGAAGTCCATTGCTGAAACGCCGACAAGTAATGAATTCAAAAAGCAGAACATAGCTCAGCAAGCGGGTTTTAGTGCCGAGGTTGAGTCGGTAGCCAGGAAGAACGCCGATAACATTATTGCTGGCAACGATACGCGATTCAAACGATATGATGACGTGAAGCATTCAGATGGACGGCAGACATCGAACGACCCCATCGTGGATATTGTCGAAGTGGATGGATTGGGCAAAACGATCATCGGCTCCGAGGCTCAAATGAAGTTCGTCGGCAGTAGCCCGAAAGAGCTGCTTAATGCGTTGAAAAGCAAGGAATATGCGAAATATCGTAATGAAGGCGTCATCATGAATATTCCGGATGATTATTACGATGTACTGATGGGTGATGGGCCTGACGGCATCAACGGACAGATACGAAAACTTCAGGGCGAGCTGGATGGAGATCGGCTTGCCGGCAAGAATTCTCCAGAGTCTATTCAGCAGCAAATCGATGATCTGAAACAGATTAAGAAAAGCCTGCGGAAAAGTGGACTTACCAAGCGAGAAGCGTTGTATGCGCGAGAACATCCCAGACGCATGGTGGCGAAAGATGTAGCCAAAGTTGCCAATAAAGCCGGTCTGCAGCAGGCAAGGAATGGTGCGCTGATTGGTGGTGGTGTTTCTCTGATTCGAAATATGGTTGCCATGCATTAATGGCTCTATTGAGCCAGCGGAGGCAGCGAGAAACGTCGGCGTCGATGCAGGCTTGGCTGCGGCGTTCGGCTATGTCACCGCTTTTTCCGGCGCTGCCATTAAGGGTGCCATGCAAAACGCGTCGAGCGAGTATCTGCGTAGTCTATCGAGAACGAACGTTGCAGCTACGATGGTCTCCACTGTAACGGATGTTTCCAAGGTGGTTGCACTGTATTGCCGCGGCGAGATTACTGGAGCTGTTTGTATAGAGCGCCTCGGCCAGCAGGGAATGGGGCAGCTCGGAGGAGTGATGGGCGTTGCCGTGGCGATGGCCGCAATACCTGCAGATGGTGCTTTTATGGCTGCGATGGTTGGTATGGCTGGAAGCACCTTGGGATATGCTGCAGCTGTTGCCATATATGAGGAATTATCCACTGCTCTGCATGACTATGAGCTGGCGAAAGAGGAGCGTATTCGTGTGGAACGCGAATGTGCGGAAGCGGTGGAGCTCATCCGCCAATATAGGCGTGATATGTCTAGGGATGTCGAGAATTATCTGGCGACTCATGATGAATTGTTTAATAGAGCATTCGATGCAATGGATCAAGCGTTGATTTCCAATGATATTGATGGATATTTGGCCGGAAACGCCGAGATTCAAGAATCCTTGGGATACTTGCCAAGGTTTCGGACTCAGCAGGAGTTTGATGATTTGATGGCGTCAGACGACAATTTCGTTTTATAAGGAGGAGCCAGTTAATGAAGTACATCAAAACACGTGATGCATTACAAGCATTTTATTATCTGATTGCTGTCGATGGATCAGTCCGTGACGACGAACGCGCACTATTCGATCATATAGGTGACAATTTGGATGCAAAGCACTTCCATGATTATCGCAAAGAGATTATCGATTCGTGCGATGAGCGTATAAACCAGTGCCACGATTCCGATGATCGCTACGACGTAATTGTTGAGGGTGTTGATGCAGTCTTGTCGCATCGAACGGATAAAAGAGCTGCAGGAATTGCACCAAGGCTGCTTCTGTGGAATATGTTGTCAGTTGCCTTCGCCGATGGGGAATATGATGCAGTAGAAAGCAGACTCATCAGACATATTGCCCGGACGATGATTGCCGATCGTTCCATATACCCCGAAATGGAACATCTTATGCGCGCGGCGTATGACGTGCGAGGCGAGCTCGACTGGATCAGCAATTCCGAACTGCCATATAGTGAAGTTCGCCCCATGGTGGATCAGCTGGAAGAGCGCGTGAATGTTCTCCAAAACGCTGCCGTGTTGCTGATTGAAGACGAGACAGCCGCGCCAGCCCCGGAAGTCATGGTTCCAGAGAAGGACGTGTTTGATCAGACCAAGGATGCCGTTGACTCGGTGGTCGCTCCGGTTGTGGATCAGGTTCAGCAGGGTGCTCAGGGAGCCGCGGATGCGGTGAAGCATACGTTTGACAATAATGTTGCTCCTGTTCTCAACCAAGTTGGCGATGCGCTGAAGCCGGTGAATGATGCAGTGCTGAAACCGGTAGGCAACGCAGCCAATGAGGTTGCGAAACGTGCGGGTGACGCAGCCAATGAGGCTGCAAAACGTGCGGGCGATGCGGCCAATGAGGCTGCAAAACGTGCGGGCGATGCGGCCAATGCTGTACAAGGCTTCTTCGGTGGCCTCTTTGGACGCAAATAAGAGAAACCCAGGAAGGAATTCACTATGCCATTTTTTGTTGTTCCACTATTCATCGGAATGGCCGCTGCTGCCGGTACCGCAGGCGTGGGTATGGCTGCCAAAGGTAGTCTTGATCAGCACACGGCGAATCAGCTTAACGACAATTCCGGAGCACGCATTCGATGGGCAGCTAATAACCTCGAAAAGCTTCGTGGGCAATGTTCGGATTCCCTGAATGCCTTGGGCAAAGAGAAAGTCATCATTTTGGATGGGAGCGTTCAGCGCTTCCTTGATGCTTTTCAACAGTTGAAAAATGTTGATTTCACCGCGTCCGAAGGGCTTGATGAACTCAATAAACTGCGCATAGACAAAGCGGCTTTTGATGAACTTAAAACCATGGGAAACATAGCTTCGTCTTTGCTGGAAGGCGGTGTGGCCGGGGCAGCCAGCGGTGCATTGGCTGCGTTTGGCGCATATAGTGCCGCGTCGGCACTTGCCACGGCTTCCACAGGAACTGCGATCAGTGCATTAAGTGGTGTGGCTGCTTCCAACGCCACGTTGGCGTTCTTCGGGGGAGGGTCCTTGGCTGCAGGTGGCTTGGGCATGGCCGGTGGCGCCGCTGTACTTGGAGGTTTAGTCGCAGGTCCTGCATTGCTGGTCATGGGCGTTATCATCGGTGCCAAGGGTGGCAAAAACCTTGAGGAAGCGAAGACCCAGTCTGCTGAGGCAAGCAAATATTGTGAGCAGATGATGGCCGGTGCGGACCAGTGCGTTGCCATTCGTCGGCGTAGTTATATGTTCCACGCTTTGCTTGCCCGTCTTGATGCTAAATTCCTGCCTTCAATTCTTGAAATGGAAAATATCATAAAGACCGAGGGAACGGATTATTCGCAATTCCGTCAGGAAAGTAAGAAGACTATTGCCGCAGCTGCGTCCACTGCAGCATCAATCAAGGCCGTGCTAGATACTCCTCTGCTGGCCGAGGATGGGTCACTTACTTTGGAGTCGGAGAAGCTGATGAAGAACAGTGGCATTTGATGGGATGAGGATTCCGGAGCTGGACTGATGGTTCTGTGTCTTCTTCCGTTGATTTTGGGATATGGCGAGAATCCGTTGCCCGAGATGACGAGTCTTGCGGAAGCTCATGGCATTCGACTATTTAGTCTGCCGACTGTCGGACGAGAAGTGGATGCTTTCAGTTTTATGTTCGATGGTGTGCCGTATATCGCGGTAGATACCAGCAAGACCGCAGAACGTGTCCGTTTTGATATCGCACATGGAATGGGCATCTGATGATGCGTGAAATGGTATCCGAGGATGTAGCTGCCGCAGTAACGCGCGATATCGAAGGTGAAGCTCATTCGTTCGCCGCGAATCTTTTGATGCCGAAGCGCCGTGTTCTGGGCATGGTGCCGACTCACGCTTCAGTGTCGCAGATTTTGGCTGCGAAACATTATTTCAAGGTTTCCGCAATGGCTATGGCTCGCCGGGCCTATGAGCTGGGCCGATTGTCTGAATGGGAATATCGGCAGGTTTGCTCAGAACTGACGGTTCAAGGATACAAGAGTGGCGAGCCACGTGATCTGCGCCCAGAACAGTCGAAGGTATTCCGATTCGTGGCTGATACCAATAGGCAGAAGGGCATATCGGTTTCTACGGTGAGTGAGGAGACCGGGCTTGTGCCCAAAGAATTGCATGGATTGTCGTTTGGAAATATTTGGGCGGTTACGGGTGGGAGTAGCCTGAGTCAGAGAGCCATCTTGGGTCGAAATGAATCTGTTTGAGCTGACATCGCAATCTGGGTTGTGCAATGACTGAGTAACCCCTTGTTCTTTTGAGAGGTCGCTTCGCTGGTTTCCGTTGGTTTCGTTAATCGCATTTTTCGTTGCAATGACGCCGTTCTGGTGACGTTCGCGAGATTCGTTGATTGCTGCTGATTTCGCTGTTCTCTGCGGTCATTGTGTCCCGGTTGTGTCCACAGCGGCGCGGGTGTTCCCCAGTCAAATGAACTGGAATGACTGAGGAACAGCGTTGGACACCAATCAACTTGTCCGATTCTCTCCTATGAACTCTTGGAGCTGAGCATGTTGGTTTACTTACCATCCCTATGGTCACTTTCGTCGAGCGGGATTAGAGTAATGTGCGAGAAATCTATTACATCGCCGAAGAATACTTGTGATTCGTATTTCCGGACCTTGGCAGTGGCTGTGACAATTTTCTTAGCCACCACGCCATTGACTCCATCCATCGGCAGCAACCTGTATTCTCCGGTTTTCTCGGAAATCGTTTTGCATCCAGAGACGTTTGCGTACCACTGATAGTATCCAAGGAAGACTTTCCGCCTTCCCACATAGGCATTCAAACGGCTGACTCCATGAATGCAAGAAGGGAAACTCACCTTGCGTATCGACATGCCTGGATTAAGAGTGAAGGATAGTCCGTCCCACTTGTGGAAGATATAAGCATTCTTATGTTCCAGTAGAGCCAGAGCGATAATGTCGTTCTGGATGTCGAAGTCTCTGATTTCTTTGAACTCCGGGAACAAGATCTCTGACGAGGAACGCCGCTGAAGATCACTGTACAGCTGGGCAATTTCTTGCAGCTGCGCAAAATCAGGAAGATTATTAGTCGGCAAGTTGTCAATAGACAGGAAGGCTTCACCGTCAGGCGAGTGAAGGTTGAACTCCGATCCCTGCGAGAGCTCCTGACAAACGGTTATGGCGTCTTTGACCTTATCAACCGGCTTGCCCACTATATTTTTGATGGTGAAATTCATCTTGACCGTCGTGGTCGCATCACCATCAAAAATAAGTTGGACCCGAAGGCACTCGCTTTCATCCTCACCAGTCCATTGAGCACCGCCTTCAATCCCGTGAGTGCGCTCAACCTGTTTAAGCGACACGGAAGCAGAAGGCGAGGCCAAGATAAGCTCTAAATCATTCCCTTCATTCTGCGGGAGAATGAACGCCCGGCAGGACTGTATCTGCGCATCGGGCAGCGTGTCCTTCAGAAACGGGATATTGCCAGTATCCGCAAGACGAACAGGGAAATCAGCAAGTGAGGTGCCATATTTTTTGAACGACTCAAGCTGCTCACGTTGCTCTTGGTTCTGTGGCACAAACTGCACGGGGAAGGTTATCTTCGCGAATGACGTCGCTTCCTTGTACTTGGCGATCACATCAACGGTGATTGACGACCCGTCCGGCCTCTTTTCCAAAAAAGAGAAAACGAGGTTCGGTCTCGTAATGAAATATGAATGCTCGTCGAACTTACTGGCGATGTTCACGGTATAGGCATAGTTGGGATCACGATTTTCCAGCATGTCACAAATCGAGTGAAGTTTCGACAGCAGCGCTTTATCATCATGCAGATCGTCCACACGAGCGGCTTCGATAAATGTATGGACCAATCGCTCCACTTCGCGTATACCGTTACCGAGGAAATAGTCATAGACCTCGGGCATATCGGTAGCCCAAGCTTGGATGTTGGGTAGCCCGACCCAATCACAATTATATGGCAGTTCCTTCGTTATTTCCTTGAACCATTTCAGATTCTGCGGAGTTGGATCCAAGGGCAAGACCAGATACCAGTTCGCCACCTTATAGCCGGTTTCCCGGATATAGTCGTTCAGCGACTTCAGCGACTTCTTAATCTGACTCTTCTGGCTGGTTTTAAGAGTATGGGCAAACTTCTTCACCTGATAAACGTCATAGGTGCCATCACCGTTCTTCACCTGAAGATCTATCCCATTGTCACCGGATGAAGGGCGAACACGGTTTGCCTCAGGACGCTGCTTGCAAATAAATACGGCAAGCAGCGTCTCCATATCCTCGCCGGACAGATTCCCCCATGGAATAGGATCAACCACGAAAACCTCGCTTCTTGCCAAGTCGGCAACTACCCATTATCATCAGCTCTAGCTTGGTTGATTCGTCTTTGGCGCGCCGCTTGTGCCGCAAGTAACCCGCTTTGTCACGTATCTAACGAGCCGGAACCCTTAGAACATATGTTCTAACATGTGGCCTTGACGCAAGCCTACGGCGGCGGCAATCGCTGACTTCGGACGGTTGATGACAAACAGACGTACCTCGACTTGGCTAAACACTAGTATTAGCTGAGTCCAGACTCTAGACGGATTGGAGATTCGCAAGTGAGCAAGAGCCCGGTAGCTCATCCCACCAAGTATGACCCCCGGCCCACGCCCCGTTGCCGGAGACTGACCGAGCCGGATCGTGAGTCGGCTCATGCTCCCGCCAGCGAGGGCGTGAACCGACGAACCATTCCTCTAGGCGAATGGTCGGGACAGCATAGCCGAAGTACGCTGTCCCAGCTGACTCCATCCCTCACTCGTAGCTGATGACCAGACGGCCGACCACGTCGCCGCGCTCCAGTCGTTCGATCGCCTCCGGCACCTCGTCGAACGAGACGGTCGTGGTGACCGGCGTGAGCTTGCCGGTGCGCATCAGCTCGTAGACGCCTCGGATGTCGTCGGGCGTGCCGCCGTTGGATCCGCGCAGATCGCACTGGTTGACGATGAGCGACTTGGCATCGATGGTGGTTTCCAACCGGCCCATGCCGACGAGCACCACCACGCCGCCCAGCCTGATCACGTCCACCGCGTCGGCGGTGGTGTCGCCGAATCCGGCGAAGTCGACGATCACATCGAAGAATCCCTTCGGATAGTCCGTGATGGACTGGCGCGCGTCCACCGCGCCCAGTTCCTTGGCCAGCGGCCAGATATCCTCCTTGATCTCCGCCACATGCACCTCGGCGCCCAGCAGATGGGCCACGCGGGCGCCGATCTGGCCCAACCCGCCCAATCCGATGATGCCGACCCTGTCGCCGGCCTTCACGCCGCCACGGCGCACCACGGCCGCGTACGAGGTCATGCCCGCATCGGTGGCCGCGGCGCCGTTGACGAAATCCACCTCGTCGGGAATGCGCACCAGCGCCTGCGTGCCCACCACGATCTTCGGGCCGAATCCGCCGTCGAAGGAGGACCCGGGGCAGCCGGCCGGCGTGGTCGGGCATATCGCCACGCGGTCGCCCACCTGAAAATCGTCCACGCCCTCGCCGACTTGGCTGATCACGCCGGCATCCTCGTGGCCGAGCGTGACCGGCACCTGCGCCAGCATCGTCATCCAGCCCGGATCGGTGAGAATGCCCACATCGGTGTGGCAGATGCCGGCCGCCTTCACGTCGACGACGACCTGCCCCGGTCCGGCGGTCGGCTCGGGCAGCTCGGCGAGCTGCAATGGTTCATTGGTGCCGGTGAATCTCCATGACTTCATCATGACTCCTTAACTTCAAGGCGCATCGTCGCGCCATTCGGCCGAGCCCCTCGTCCCGGGCACGGACTGCGCCGTTGGGAATACGGCGACACCCTCTATCGTAGGGCAGCCGGGCGAACGACCCACGCGGCCCGTTGTCTACTTAGAAGTGCAACATCCTTTTTAAAGGGTGTTGCACTTCTAAGTAGACAACGGGATGTTTGGGTCGCACTATCTGCCCAAAAGCATGATGTGTTCAGCTCCGCTCACGAATGAAATCGAAGATCACGTCGAAGACCTGCTGGCTCCAGAAATCGTACTCATGTTCGGCGCCGTCGACTAGCACCAGCTGCGCGTCCACGCCGTGCTCGACCAGTTGGTCGCGCATCTTGACGGATTGATGATAGGGGACCACGGTGTCGGCGGTACCGTGCAACAGGAGCATCGGCGGATACTGCTGGTCATCCCGCACCTGCAGGTAGGGACTCATATCAGCCGCACGCTGACGGACCTCGGCATTGATGCCGGTCTCATGGGTCGCACCCACCACGGCCGCGAACGGGCCGAAATAATACAGCCGGAATGGATTGGTCTCATCGTCGAATGCGTCGACAGCTTCAAGCATGTCAGTGGGCGGGAAGCAGCTGACCACGTACTTCACCGCATCGCTTTCATCGGCATTGGTGCCATCCTCATACCTCGGATCGTCGGCGGTCAACCCCACCAGCAGCGACGTGTTGCCGCCGGACGACGTGCCCCAGATACCGAGACGGTCGGGGTCCACGTGCCATTGACGTGCGTTTGCCCTGAGATAGCGGATGGCTGCTTTGACGTCCTCGAGATATGCGGGGAACATGTCGTGGGGGTCGCTCGAGGCATCGCGATGATTCACCGTAGCCACCACAAAGCCTTCGCGGGCCAAAGCCGAGAGCTGCGGGATCTCGTAGTCGCGATGCGGCGTGGTCCAGGCGCTGCCTTGCACGAATACCACGGTGGGGTAGCGGCGGTCATCGTCATCGCCGGTGGATTGTGGTGAGATGATATCCATCACCAGGTTATCGGCCCCGGTCTTGTACGCCACGTTGCGGGTCAGCGTGGCCAATCCGGCAAGCGTGGGATTGTGCGGGATATGGATGACATTGTTTGCGCCGGCGTTGGCATCACTGACTTTGGATGAATCGGTAGTGTTCATGGAATCCCCCTAGCTCTGTTGCTATAGAGGTCATCATACAAGAAATAGGCATGATCACGGCACAACGATGTCTCGATCACAGCGAAGACATGAAGACGCGAAGACGCGCCCGGCAGCGCGCGCTGCCTGCCTGCGAGTTGCCTTCAAGTGCACTTCAAGCGATAAGGTGACATAAGCCGCGGCAATGGAGATTGCTGCCCGGCAACGAGGCGGACAGTGCCCGTTCGCCGATTCACGATAACAGAAATGAGACACTATGAAGACTCAGGAAATCGGACAATCCGGCATGATTGCGTCACGAGTGGCGCTGGGTGTGATGCGCATGGACGCGCTGGATGCCGCCGATGCGGCACGTACCGTGGCCGTGGCCCATGATTCTGGCATCGACTATTTCGACACGGCGGACATCTATGGATTCCATGATCATGCCGCGCACGCCAGTTCGAAGCGTTTCGGCCAAGCGTGGAAGGACGCAGGACTCGACCGCAGCACCATCTTCATCCAAACCAAGTTCGGCATCGACTACAGTTTCGGCGAAAACGATGGCGGCGCCAACGGATATGACTTCAGCGCCAAGCATCTGATTGACGCACTCGATCACGAGCTTGAGGCTTTGCAGACGGATTACGTCGACGCCGTGCTGCTGCACCGTATTGACACGCTGTTTGAGTTGAACGAGGTCGCCGAAGCATTCGACGCGTTGGAATCAAGCGGTAAAGTGCGTCATTTCGGAGTCAGCAATATGGGCCCGTGGCAGATCGAACTATTGCAAAGCGGCCTTCGTCAGAAATTGGAAATCAACCAACTGCAGTTCGGCCTGATGCATACACAGATGCTCGACGCTGAAATCCAATTCAATATGGCGAGCGATCCCGCAGCCGATCGCACCGGCGGCATCCTGCCTTATTCACGGCTGAAGCATATGACCATTCAGGCATGGTGCCCATTCCAATCCGGCACGGAATACGGTCCGTTCGTCGGCAACGAGCATTTCCCCGAGCTGAACGCCGAATTGACCCGTCTTGCCGGCAAATACGGTTCCACGCCCAACGGCATTGCCGTCGCTTGGATTCTGCGTCATCCCGCCGGTATCCAGCCGTTGCTCGGCTCAATGACACCGGAGCGCATCCGCCAGATGGCGGCCGGTGCCGATATCGAACTCGAACGCCGTGACTGGTGGTCGCTGTATCAGGCAGCCGGCAATCCGTTGATGTGATTGCGGAACCACTCGACAACCCGTGTTTCACTCACCGGCATCATATGGCACGTAGGAAATCCCGGATATCGGCGATTTCCTCATCACAGATGGCATGGGCCATGCCGGAATACTCGCGATAGGTCAGATGTCCGGCCCGTTCAAGGACCTGATGGGCCGTTTGCTGGTCGGGCAGCGGAATCGTGCGGTCCTGCGCGCCATACGCCAGGAAGAATCGGGTAGGGGAGTCAAGCGCCGCCTGTTCCTCGCCCATGAACGAAGGACTGAGCAGGATCGCGGCATCGAACAACGTCGGATGCACCTTGACCAGACGATACGACAGATAACCGCCTTGGGAGAAACCGATCAATATCTTCCTGCGATGGGCGAATGCCGAGGCATCCAGCAGTGAAGCCACCGCATCCCCGACCGCCGCGCATTCGCGTTGGCGCTCGTCCACGCCGCAGCCGTCGGGATACCAGTAATTGCCGCCCATATAGGGCCTCGCGTAGGTGGCGCGGAACGAGATATAGCTGGGTACGGCGGCAATTGCGGCCGGGGCCGCATCGGCTCGCGTCGGCGCATATACGGCGTCGAGAATCCGCATCATCTCGCTTTCGTCGTTGCCGTAACCGTGGAACATCAGGAAAATGGGGTCATTGCCGCCGGCATCGATCTGGCTTGTCATCTGCATTCGCATCGTCATCACCTCACCAGCGAGCTTACATGCATTAGACTTGTAGCGATTGACCCACCGAGCACGCAAGGAGCAAGTTATGGAGCCGAGGCGCGGGCCTCTCACCGCAGGCGAGAAAGTGCAGTTCACCGACCGCAAGGGCAAGAAGATCACCGATCAGCTTGTGGCCGGCGGCTCCACGCAGACCGAGCATGGCCTGATTCTGCATGACGATGTGATTGGCAAGACCGAAGGCACCGTAATCCTCACCGTGCATGCCAAGCGCGAGGCACAGGTCAATCAGGTCTACCCCGAGAAAGACAAGAACAAGCCGTGGAAATCGTCGCGCGCCATCGGCGGCTGGGAGTATGCGGTGATGCGCCCGCGACTGGCCGATTATGTGCTTTCGATGCCGCGCGGCGCGCAGATCATGTATCCGAAGGACATCGCCCAAGTTATTCAGCTCGGCGACATCCGCTCCGGCATGCGCGTGCTTGAGTCCGGTGCCGGCTCGGGCGCGATGAGCGTGAACCTGCTGGACGCCGTGGGCGAGCGCGGCCACCTGACCACGATCGAGCTGCGCCCCGAATTCGCCAAGGTCGCCCAAGCCAATGCCACGCTGTACTATGGCGAGGCCCCCAGCTGGTGGGATCTCAAAACCGGCGACTTCGATTCCGTTGCCGCCGAACTGCCCGAACACTGGTTCGACCGCATCATGCTCGACATGCTCGACCCGTGGAACAGGCTCGAGCAGGCATACCGCGTGATTGCCCCCGGCGGCGTGTTGGTCAGTTACGTAACTACCACCACGCAGATGAGCCGCATGGCCGAAGCCCTGCGCGCGGCCGGCTGCTGGACCGAGCCGCAGATCCAGGAATCGTTCGAACGCACATGGAAGGCCCAGGGCCTCGCCGTACGCCCCGACCACCAGATGATCGGTCATACCGGTTTCCTTGTTATCTCGCGCGCCATGGCCTCCGGGTTCGAGGCGCTCAGAAAGCGCGATCGCGTGACCAAGGACACACAGACCGACATCGACTCGCTCACCGACGAACAGCGTGAAGCGCAGATCGAGGAACTGGAACTGCGCGACATCTCCGACCACAAACTACGTAAGGTGTTGCGCGACCTCGACCGTCAGGTGGGAGAACTTGGCAATACGCACGAATAACCGCCAAACGATGAGTTTGTGAACGCTCACACACCTCTATACTGGAAGCAATACCACACCGCCACACCGCCACACCGGGCAGACGGTTCGTGAAGGGAGCCACGGATGGGCATCAAGCTGAGTAAAGTCGCCAAAGCGGCGAAGAAATACGACCATATTCTCATCATCATGAGGCATGCCAAGGCTGAGCCGTTCGGCGACAAGGGTGACTCGGAGCGCGAGCTCACCGACAAAGGTCTGAAACAGGCGAAGGCCGTGGGCAAGGGCATCGAGTCGTTGGGACTGGTGCCCGACCAAATCTCCTGCTCGTCCGTTACCCGCACGCGCCAGACGTTGGACCGCATGCTCAAGACCTTTGGCGACAAGCCAATCGTCGACTACCGCATCAGCCTGTATGACGGGGGAGTGCAGGCGGTGTTCGACGAGCTCGCCCACGTCAAGGCCAAGAATCGCGTGTTCATGATCGTGGGCCACGAGCCGACTGTGTCGATCAGCGCCCAATGGCTCGCCTCCGCCGACTCCGACGGCGAACGACTCGACCTGCTGAATTTGGGACTTTCGCCCGCATCCATCGTGATCATGGGATCGAACAAACCGTTCGACGAATGGCAGGTGCACAGCGGCGAACTGCTCGCGGTCATCAATGTGAAAGACTTCGACTAAAGCGGATATAAATTCCATCTATAACGACACTCTGCGGCCATTTATAAGGGCCGGAATCCGGATGTTTTGCTACCCTAAGTCGGGTTACGAACGCATACATTGGAGGATTCATGTCCACTCTGACTTCCGTCTCCGGCTTCCCCCGCATCGGGCAGAACCGCGAACTGAAGAAGATCATCGAAGGCTACTGGAAGGGTGCCAACGACCTCGCCGCCGTCAAGGCCACCGCCGCCGAACTGCGCGCCAAGCACTGGAAGCTGCAGCAGGCCGCCGGCATCGACCTCATTCCCAGCAACGACTTCAGCTACTACGATCAGATGCTGGACACCGCCATCCTTCTCAACGTGATTCCGCAGCGTTACGCACGTCTCTCCTTCGACAACCAGGAGGACACGCTCTTCGCCATGGCCCGCGGCTACCAGGGCGACAAGGGCGACGTGACCGCCCTGCCGATGAAGAAGTGGTTCACCACCAACTACCACTATCTGGTGCCCGAAGTCGAGTCGGCCGCGGAGATCAAGCTCAACTCCACCAAGCCGTTCGACGAGTTCAACGAGGCCAAGGCGCTGGGCATCGACACCAAGCCCGTGTTCATCGGCCCGTACACGTTCCTGAAGCTCGCCCGTACCCCGGAAGCCACCGAACTCGAGCTCGACAAGGGCCTGGTCAACGCCGTGGCCGCCGTCTACGTCGAAGTGCTCGCCAAGTTCAACGAGCTCGGCGCCGCATGGGTCCAGCTCGACGAGCCGTACCTCGTGCTCGACAAGGAGCCGGGCGACGTTGAACTCTTCAAGACCCTGTACACCAAGATCCTGTCCGCCAAGGGCAATGTCAAGGTGCTGCTCAACACCTACTTCGGCCACATCGCCGACGTGTACGAGACCGTCAACCTGCTCGGCTTCGACGGCATCGGCTTGGACCTCAACGAAGGTCGCGAGGAGAACCTCGAAGCCGTCGCCAAGTATGGCGTGGCCTCCAACACCACCATCTTCGCCGGCGTGATCAACGGCCGCAACATCTGGCGCAACAACTACGCCACCTCCCTCGGCCTGGTCGACGCCCTGAAGCAGGTCACCGCCAACGTGGCCGTCTCCACCGCATCCTCCCTGCTGCACGTGCCGTTCAGCACCGAAGGCGAGACCGGCATCCCGGCCGAAGACCTCAAGCACTTCGCGTTCGCCGTCCAGAAGCTCGACGAGCTCAAGGAAGTCGCCGCCCTGGCCGACGCCACCGAGGACGAGAAGAAGGCATCCGCCGCCCTCGCCGCCAACCAGGCTCTGTTCGACGGCACCCGCGTGGCCGCCGACCCGGCCGTCGCCGAGCGCATCGGCAAGCTGTCCGACGCCGACTACGTGCGTCAGCCTGCCCGCGAGGAGCGTCAGGCCCTGCAGCGCGAGGCCCTCGGCCTGCCGCTGCTGCCGACCACCACCATCGGCTCCTTCCCCCAGACCAAGGAGATTCGCGCCGAGCGTGCCAAGCTGCGCAAGGGCGAGGTCACCAAGGAAGCCTACGACGAGTTCATCAAAGCCCAGATCGACGCCGTCATCAAGAAGCAGGAGGAGATCGGCCTCGACGTGCTGGTCCACGGCGAGTTCGAGCGTAACGACATGGTCGAATATTTCGGCCAGAACCTCAACGGCTTCCTGTTCACCAAGAACGCTTGGGTCCAGTCCTACGGCACCCGTTGCGTCAAGCCCCCGATCGTCTGGGGCGACGTTTCCCGCGCCAACCCGATTACCGTGGAATGGTCCGCGTACGCCCAGTCCAAGACCGACCATGTGATGAAGGGCATGCTCACCGGCCCGGTGACCATCCTCAACTGGTCCTGGCCGCGCGAGGACATCACCCACGAGGAGCAGACCAAGCAGCTCGCCCTCGCCATCCGCGACGAAGTGCTCGATCTCGAGGCCGCCGGTATCAAGGTCATCCAGATCGATGAGGCCGCCCTGCGTGAGAAGCTGCCGCTGCGCAAGTCCGACTGGCACGTCAAGTACCTCGACTGGGCCGTTCCGGCCTTCCGTCTGGTGCACTCCGCCGTCAAGCCGACCACCCAGATTCACACCCACATGTGCTACTCCGAGTTCAACGACATCATCCGCGACATCGACGCGATGGATGCCGACGTGATCTCCTTCGAAGCCTCCCGTGGCGATCTGGTGGTGCTCGACGCCATTCATGACGCGCACTTCGAGACCGAGGCCGGCCCGGGCGTCTACGACATTCACTCCCCGCGTATTCCTTCCGAGAAGGAGATCGAGGATCGTATCTACGAGATCCTTGACAAGATGGACGTCAAGAAGGTGTGGATCAACCCTGACTGCGGTCTGAAGACCCGTGGTAACGCCGAGACCTGGCCGAGCCTGGAGAACCTGGTCGCCGCCGCCAAGGCCGTGCGCGCCAAGCTCGACAAGTAGCGGAAATCACCGAGCTCCCTCTGGATGAGGGAGCTCGGGTTTATGTAAGGAAATCAGCATGCATTCCCCGATGTTCACCCTTGAGGTCTTTCCCCCGAAGCGCAACGCGCCTGTTGGCACCATCTACGACACCCTCGACGGACTCGAAGGGCTGAACCCCGACTTCATCTCCGTGACCTACGGTCACGGCACCCATTCCGACCGCACCGCCACCGCGCGCATCGCCCACACGATCAGCAAGGAATACGGCATCCCCGCAGTCGCCCACCTGACCGCGCTCTACTCCGACAAGGCCAAGATCGATGAGGCTCTCGACATGTTCGAGGAAGCCGGCGTGAGCGCTGTGCTCGCGCTGCGCGGCGACTACATCGACGGCGAGCAGCTGGTCGGCGAGTTCAACCACGCCAGCGACCTCGTGTCATACATCCGCTCCGTGAAGCCGGACTTCAAGGTGTTTGGTGCTTGCTACCCGGAAGGCCACTATCAGGCTGACTCGCTGGACCAGGACATCGAAAACCTCAAAATCAAGGTCGATGCCGGCGTCACTCACCTGATTTCCCAGCTCTTCTACGACAATGAGGACTTCTACCGCTTCCTCGACAAGGCGCGCGCCGCCGGCATCACCGTGCCGATCGAGGCGGGCATCATGCCGGTGCGTGGCGCCAAGTCCGTGCATCGCATGGCCGAGCGCAACGCCTCGCGCATCCCGGACAAGCTCAACACCCTGCTGAACAAGTGGGGGGACGACATCCAGTCCCTGCGTGCCGCCGGCATCCTCTACGCTTCCGAGCAGATCGCCGACCTCGTGGCCCACGACGTGGACGGCGTCCACCTGTATTCGATGAACCACCCCGCCACCACGCGCCGTATCTGGCGCAATGCGGAACCGTTGTTCCGCGGTACGCAAGGTTGACGCATATCGCGGCGCGGCGCATCTCAATGCGTCGCGCCGCACGTTAATCTGCTGGCGAAACCCAGAGTTCCCCCAGCGGCCGATGGGTATCATGAACGTGCAATCCAACCAAAGCGATGGAAGGGAGTCCGTTATGTGCACTGGTGTCCGTTTCTCCGATGATGAGGGCAACACCTATTTCGGCCGTAATCTCGACTGGAGTTTCTCATATGGGGAGACCATCCTGGTCACTCCGCGCGGCTACCACTATGACACGGTGTTCGGTGCGGGCGGCAAGGCGAAGCCGAACGCGGTGATCGGCGTGGGTGTGGTCATGGCCGATAGGCCGATGTATTTCGACTGCGCCAATGAACATGGTCTGGCCATCGCCGGCTTGAATTTCCCCGGCTACGCCTCGTTCGTCCACGAACCGGTCGAAGGCACGGAAAACGTCGCCACGTTCGAATTTCCGCTGTGGGTGGCGCGTAATTTCGACTCCGTCGACGAGGTCGAGGAGGCGCTCAGGAACGTGACGCTCGTCTCCCAGATCGTGCCGGGACAGCAGGAGTCTCTGCTGCACTGGTTCATCGGCGACGGCAAGCGCAGCATCGTCGTCGAGCAGATGGCCGATGGCATGCACGTGCATCATGATGACGTCGATGTGCTGACCAATCAGCCGACGTTCGACTTCCATATGGAAAACCTGCGCAACTACATGTGCGTCAGCAACGAGATGGCCGAACCGACTTCATGGGGCAAGGCCTCCTTGACCGCCTGGGGTGCGGGTGTGGGCATGCATGGCATCCCGGGCGACGTGAGTTCCCCGTCGCGCTTCGTTCGTGTGGCCTACACCAACGCGCATTACCCGCAGCAGAACGATGAAGCCGCCAATGTGTCGCGCCTGTTCCACACCCTCGGCTCCGTGCAGATGGTGGACGGCATGGCGAAGATGGGCGACGGCCAGTTCGAACGCACGCTGTTCACCAGCGGATATTCGTCCAAGACCAACACCTATTACATGAACACCTATGATGACCCCGCCATCCGTTCCTACGCCATGGCCGATTACGATATGGATTCCTCGGAGCTCATCAGCGTCGCCCGATGACTCCTTCCCGGCTCATGCCCCATTCGGAGGGCATGAGCGTATATAGTGGAATCTTATGGAATCGTCGATCTTCAAACCCAGCTCCATGGACCTCATCAGGGCAGGTCTGCAAGACCTCGACAAGGCCCGCGCCTTGTTCGACCAGCTCAAGGCGGACGACATTCCCGATGAGCGATGCGCCGAACTGCTGAGCGCGCTGGCCCACGCCTGCGACCCCGATATGGCATTGAGCAATTTCGTGGATATCGTCAACGCGATGCAATCCAGCCAGCGCGATCTGGAACACGTCATCCCCGACAACGACGCCCTGAAGCGTCTGGTCACGGTGCTCGGCGTCTCCGACGCGATGGGCAAGTTCATGCGCTTCAAGCCGCAGCTTGTGGAGGCGGCAGCAGTCGACAACTGCAACAGCCATCTGTTCAATCACGCGCAACGCCGTGCACGTCTGCTCAAGGCGGTCGGCGCGGACCCGGACGAACCGGCCATGCCCGTCGCCTCCAAGGATCTGGCCGAAGCGGCCACGGCCCTGCGTTCCAGCTACCGGAACCAACTGGCCGCCATCATCGCCCAGGATGCCGTGGCGGACGACCCGACCTCCATCCAACCGACCATCAGCCGCGAACTGTCCGACCTCGCGGACGCGGCGCTCGAAGGCGCGCTGGCCATCGCCCGCCACGAAACCGAGGGCAGCGAGCACGTGCGCTTCACCATCATCGGCATGGGCAAACTCGGCGCACAGGAACTGAACTACGTCTCCGACGTGGACCTCATCTACGTGGTCGAACCGGCCGACAAGGATGTGGACCATCAGACGCTGATTCGCGTGGGCACCAAGATGGGCACCATGTTACAGCGCGTCTGCCAGTCCGCCATCATGGGCGTGGCCGAGCAGCCGCTGTGGCAGATCGACGGCGGCCTGCGCCCGGAAGGCAAGGACGGCGCGCTGGTGCGCGTGCTCTCCTCGCACAAGAACTATTACGAGCAGTGGGCCGAGAATTGGGAGTTCCAAGCGCTGCTCAAGGCCCGCCCGGTGGCCGGCGACCCCGACCTCGGTCAGGCCTACATGGACATGACCCGGC
Organism: Bifidobacterium longum subsp. longum JCM 1217; assembly: GCF_000196555.1. Classification (NCBI taxonomy): domain Bacteria; kingdom Bacillati; phylum Actinomycetota; class Actinomycetes; order Bifidobacteriales; family Bifidobacteriaceae; genus Bifidobacterium; species Bifidobacterium longum. The sequence goes on from NC_015067.1 coordinate 1,022,794, forward strand.
CGTTCGTGTGGAGCGCATCCAAGCGCAAGAACTTCGTCTACGACTGCCAGAAAATGCGCAAGCGCGTGGAGGATTTGATTCCCGCGCCCCTGAAGGACCGCGAGATTAAGCTCGGCCGCGGCGGTCTGCGCGATGTGGAATTCACCGTGCAGATGCTCCAGCTCGTACACGGCCGCACCGACGAATCGCTGCGCACCAGCAACACGCTCGACTCGCTGCAGCGCCTGTCCGAAGGCGGCTATGTCTCGCGCAAGCAGGCCGTGCGCATGTCCCAGGACTACCGCTTCGAGCGCGTGATGGAACATCGCCAGCAGATCTGGTCCCTGAAGCGCACGCACCTGTTCCCGGACCTCGGCCGGGCCTCGGTCGGAGGCCTCGAAAAGAAGCGCGACATCGACGTGGACGAGCTCAACCAGAACCAGGAGCTGCGCCGACTCGCCCGCGCATTCGGCCTGCACCCGGAAGAACTCGTCGACAAGTACGACGACACCCGCCGCGAAGTACGCCACCTGCACCTCGACATCTACTATCGCCCGATGCTGCCGGTCAACGCCCAGATGGAGAACGACCAGATCGTCCTGAGCGTCGAGGCAGCACAGGAACGATTCGAATCCATCGGTTTCGGCGACCCGGACGCCGCCATCCGCCACGTGCAGGCGCTCACCGCCGGCGTGGGGCGCGCGGCCAAAATCAACCGCATCATTCTGCCCGCCGTCTTGCAGTGGCTGGGCGAGGGCCAGAACCCGGACATGGGCCTGCTCAACTGGCGCAAACTGGAGGAGAACTTCGGCACCGAATCCGGCTACCTCGGCTTCCTGCGCGACTCCACCTCCGCCGCCCAGCGCCTGTGCCACATCCTGTCCAACTCACGATTCCTGGGCGACGCGCTCAACAAGTCGGTCGAATCGATCAGCTGGCTTGGCGACGACGACAATCTGCAGGCCCGCACGCGCGAGGCCTTGGACGTGCAGACCGGCTCGGCGCTGGAACGTTTCGGCTCGAACATCAACGAGTTCGCCACCTCCATGCGCGCCATGCGCCGCCACGAAATCGAACGCATCGGCCTGTCTTGGATGAGCGGTGTGATCAGCGACTCCGACAGTCTCAAGGCCATGACCGACGTGTATGACGCGATCATCGATGCCTCCCTGACCTGGGCCGTGCGCCACCAGATCGCCGAGTTCGGCGTCGAAACCGCGCCGGCCGGCATCACCGTCATCGCCATGGGCCGTTACGGCGGGCGCGAAGTGAACTTCAGCTCCGATGCGGATGCCATTCTCATCTACCGTCCGGCCGACGATGCCGACGACGGCCAAGCCAACGCCTTCGCCAAGAAGGTCGTGGAAGACCTGCGCAACATCCTGCAAGGACCGACGACGCTGGAACCCAAGATCGAACTCGACCTGGACCTGCGCCCGGAAGGCAAGAACGGCCCGCTCGTGCGCTCCTATGCCTCCTGCGAGGAATACTACGAATCCTGGGCTTCGACCTGGGAGCGCCAGGCGCTGCTGCGCGCCCGGTACGCGGCCGGCGACGCTGAACTGGCGCGGGACTTCCTGATCAACATCGCCGACCCGCTGCGCTACCCGACCACGGAACTGACTGAAGCAGAATTGCAGAACATCCGCAAGCTCAAGGCCCGCATGGAAGCCGAGCGTCTGCCGCGCGGCGTGCGCCGTGAACGGCATCTGAAGCTCGGCAAGGGCGGCTTGTCTGACGTGGAATGGACCGTGCAACTCATGCAGCTCCAGCACGCCGGCGATATCAAAGATCTGCGCGTCAACGGCACGCTGGAGGCATTGGACGTGCTGGAAGCCAAGAAGCTCATCAGCGCTATCGACGCGATTCAGCTGCGCAAGGCATGGACGTTGTGCACCGCGGCCCGCAACGGCAGCTATCTGTGGAGTGGGCGCGCCAACCAGGCCGATATTCTGCCTGATGACATCTATTCGCTGGGCGGCATCGCCGTCTACCTCGGCTACGGCGCCCACCGCGGCCAGCATTTCGAGAACGACCTGCTGGCCGTGATGCGCAAATGCCGTGACGTATGCCAGCGCTTGTTCTATGGGAAGACCGAAGGCGAGGCGGCTGCGGCAACCACCGCCACGGCCTCCGCCGCAACGCAGCAGCCGCAAACCGCCCCTCGCCCGCGTATGCACGTGATCGCACCGCGACTGGAACGAAATCGACGCCGCGCGCAGCGATAAGGCAGCATATTCGTTGGATTTTCAGGTGGACACTCGGTGAATGCGGCTGTCCGAAAAATGGCGTAAGTTAGATTAGGTCACGCAAGGGTGGCCACCTGAAAACCACGAGCGAAAAGGTGAGCCTTGTCTGAAGAAACGCCAATGGTCGGCAAAAGCGTCGTAACGCTGGACGGCCTGTCTACAAACCAGATTCTCGACCTGCTGCATAAGGCCGAATACATCGATTCCCACCGCAAAGAGATTGCCCATACCTGCGATGGGCGAGTGCTGGCCACGCTGTTCTACGAGCCCTCCACCCGTACGCGCCTGAGCTTTGAGACCGCAATGCTACGTCTCGGCGGCAAGGTCATCGGATTCGCCGGCGCGCAGCTGGCCTCCGTGACCAAGGGCGAATCCATCGCCGACACGTTGAAGACCGTGTCCAACTACGTGGACGTGGTCGCCATCCGTCACCCGAAGGAGGGTGCCGCGCTGGTGGCCTCCCGCGCCGCATCCGTGCCGGTAATCAACGCCGGCGACGGCGGCCACATGCACCCCACGCAGACGCTGGCCGACCTGGCCACGCTGCAGTCGCGCTTCGGCCGCATCACCGACCTGACCGTGGGACTGTGCGGCGATTTGACCTTCGGCCGCACCGTGCACTCCCTGATCGAGACCCTGTGCCGCTTCGGCAACGTGCGCTTCGTGCTCATCAGCCCGGACGAGCTCAAGACCCCGCAGTACGTGATCGACCGCATCAACGCCACCGACAGCTGCTCCTACGTGGAAGTGCGCGACCTGGCCTCCGTGATCGGCGACCTCGACGTGCTGTACATGACCCGCGTACAGAAGGAACGCTTCTTCAACGAAGACGACTACCTGCGCCTGCGCGACACCTACATTCTCGACGAAGAGAAGCTGCAGCTCGCCAAGCCGTCCATGGCCGTGCTTCACCCGCTGCCGCGCGTCAACGAAATCGCCGTGGACGTGGACGACGACCCGCGTGCCGCCTACTTCGAACAGGTCAAGAACGGCATGCTCGTGCGCATGGCCCTCGAAAGCACCGTGGTGGGCGACGAACTGCCCGGATACGAACCGCTCAACCCCAAGGAGGTTCAGGCCTGATGGAAGTCACCAGCATTCAGAACGGCATCATTATCGACCATGTGCCGGCCGGAACCTCGCTGAAGGTTCTCGAATACCTGAAAATCGACCCGGCCAAAACCAAGCTTGCGCTCATCATGAACGCCGACTCCAAGCGTTACGGCTCCAAGGACATCATCAAAATCGAAGATGACAAGGACATCGACCTCGACGTGCTCGGCTTCGTGGCCCGCCAAGCCACCGTGGACGTGGTGCGCGGCGGCAAGATCGTCGAAAAGAAGCAGCCGAACCTGCCCGAGCACATCGTCGGCGTGATTTCCTGCGTGAACCCGCGCTGCGTGACCACCGCCGAGCCCGGCATCAAGCAGATGTTCCACCTCGTGCACTCCGAGCGGCTCGAATACCGCTGCGACTACTGCGACGAGGAAGCCAAACTGTGAGCATCACCCTACGCAACATCAAGGTCTGGAACACCGGCGAGGTCATCGACCTCGTGGTGCCCGGGACCGCTGCCGCCTACTTCGCCGACACCTCCGCCGTGGCTGACGGCGCCGACATCGACGCCACCGGCCTGACCGTGGCCCCCGGTTTCGAAGACCCACACGTCCACTTCCGCGATCCCGGCCAGACCTACAAGGAATCGATGGTCTCCGGCTGCCGTGCGTCCGCATCCGGCGGATACACGAACGTGCTCATCATGCCGAACACGTTGCCGGCACTGGATGGGCAGACCGTGTCTGGCCCGGAAGCGACCGGTGCAAAAGAGGTTCTGGATGCCGGCTTCGACAACGTCATCGACTTCCTGCAGCAGTACGATACTGCGCATGACGTTCAATTGCCGGTTCGTTACGATCTGTGCGTGTGCGCGTCCAAGGATCGCGCCGGTCATGAGGCAAGCGACGTTGCCGATTGGCTCAAGTACGTGCCCGGATTCGAGGACGACGCCAAGACGCCGGCCATGCTCACGCACCCCATCACCGCAATCAGCGACGACGGTTCCGCTGTGACGCCGGAGATCCTGGACCAGGTGCTGGAGAACGTCAAGGCCTCCGACCTGTACCTGATCGAGCATTGCGAGCATCACGATACAGGTGCCGTGAACGAAGGCCCCGTTTCCCGCGAGCTTGGCGTGCCCGGCATTCCGGAAGACACCGAGCTCAAGATCGTGGCCCGCGATATCGAAGCGGCCCGCCGCACCGGTGTCCACGTGCACTTCCAGCATGTGAGCACTGCCATCTCGTTCGAGGCGATTCGCAGGGCCAAGGCCGAAGGACTGCCGATTACCTGCGAGACCGCGCCGCACTATCTGGCGTTGAGCGACGAGGCGCTGCTCAAGTACGGCACGCTCGCCAAGATGAATCCGCCACTGCGCTCCGAAGCGGACCGCAAAGCCACCATCGCGGCCATCGCCGACGGCACCGTGGATCTGCTGGCCACCGACCATGCGCCGCACACGTTGGCAGAGAAGGAACTCGGCTTCCTTGAGGCGCCCAACGGCATCATCGGACTGGAATGCGCGTACGGCGTGTGCCACAAGGTGCTCGTCGACGGCGGCTTCATTTCCGATGAGCGTCTGATCGAGCTCATGTCCGTTGGACCTGCCGAACTCATGGGGCATGTGCCAACCGACGTAGCCGCGCTGGTCGAGGACTACGCCGAACCCGCGCCCACCGGGGATGATCCGGATGGCGTGATTGCGGGGGAGAGCGACGCTCAGCCGCAGCGTGAAGGCGTCAACCGACTGCTCGACTTGAGCCGCGTGGATGACGCCGACAATGTCGACCTCGTGGTGCTCAACGCCGCCGAGGAATGGACCGTGGACCCCGAACAGTTCCACTCCAAGGCTCGTAACACCCCGTTCGGCGGCTGGCAGGTCACCGGACGCCCCCTCGCCACAATCATCGGCTCCCAGCTGATGTTCAGCCGTCTGTAGATAACACAAGGAGCAGCATGGATCGCCTGATCGAAGCGATTGACAACACTCAGAACCCCAGCGTCGTGGGCCTTGACCCCACTGAGGCGCTGGTGCCGCCGCAGGTCGTGGCGAGCTTTGCCGACGAGGTGCGTGACTCGGTCGAATCCCCGGAGGAAGTCGAATCCGCGCAGCTGGCCGTCGCCTACTTCGAATACAACCGCACGATCATTGACGCCATCGCCGACATCGTGCCCGCCGTCAAACCGCAGATCGCCATGTACGAGGCGCTCGGCCCCGCCGGCGTGGACATCTACACGATGACCTGCGAATACGCGGCCCAGCAGGGCCTCTACGTGCTCGGCGACATCAAGCGTGGCGACATCGGCTCCACCGCAGCCGCCTACGCCCACCACCTGAACGGCGTGGGCGACTTCGACCCGTGGCATGAGGATGCGGTGACCGTCAACCCGTATCTCGGCACCGACGGCATCACCCCGTTCGTCGAGGCCGCCGCCGAAGCCGACAAGGACATCTTCGTGCTCGTGCGCACCTCCAACCCGTCCTCCAGCGAACTGCAGATGCTCGACCTGGCCGACGGCACGAAGGTCTACGAGCACGTGGCCGATCTTGTGGAAGGATGGGGCGCCGAGACCATCGGCAGCCACGGCTACTCCCGCGTGGGCGCGGTGGTCGGCGCCACCCACCCCGAGGAAGGCAAGGCGTTGCGTGAACGTATGCCGCACACGTTCTTCCTCGTGCCGGGCTACGGTGCGCAGGGCGGCACGGCCGCGGACGTGGCAGGCATGTTCGACAAGCAGGGCAGCGGCGCCATCGTCAACTCGTCGCGCGGCATTATCGGCGCATGGAAGAAGAGCGGCAAGTACTCCGAATCCATGACCGCCGACGAGGCGCTGGACCTTGTGGCGAGCAGCGCGCGCCAGGCGGCGCTCGACATGCGCGATAATCTGCGGGTTGCCGTATATAGGTAGGTAGATTGTCCGGCTGTGGGCTATACGTGAGTGTGGGCTGGAAACCGGAGCCGAGTGTGTTTAACTACCTCTCAGTCAACCTGCGGTTGACCGCTCCCCTGATAGGGGGAGCTTGATGTGCTGAATAGGAATGAAATGACAACTTTCACCCCCACCCATGATGTGGTTACGGAAGCGACTGCGGCCGGATTCTTCCCGCCGCGCCACAACGTCGAAATCACGCAGGTTACGGAACTGACCGACCGCGTGATGCGACTGACGTTCCGCGACCCGTTCATCGCCTCCCATGCCAAGCCCGCCCAGTTCGTCAACCTGTTCACGCACGACGACTTCATGCTCATGCCGCGTCCGTTCGGCGTCAGCGAAGTCGACGGCGACGAAGTCAGCGTGATCTTCGCCGTCGTGGGACACGGCACCGAACAGTTGGCAGGACTGCAGGCCGGCGACACCGTCGACGTGCTCGGCCCGCTCGGCCGCGGCTTCAACCTCAAGGAAGACGCCAACTACATTCTTGTCGGCGGCGGACTCGGCGTGCCCCCGCTAATCTACGCCGCGCAAAAGCTCGCCGAACACGACGCCTCCTTTGCCACCGCCATATTCGGTTACCGCAACGACCACTTCGCCGAGGAATACGTCTCCCGGTACGCGGACTGGTCGTGGAGCATCGACGACGCCGAAGGCAACGTGGTCGACCTGCTCAACAAACTGGAACAAGGCGACGACCTGAAGGCCTACGATCGCAAGCCGATCATTCTGTCCTGCGGACCGCTGCCTATGATGAAGGCCGTGGCCGACTGGGCCGCCGAACGCGGCATCCCCGCGCAGCTGAGCATGGAACAGCGCATGGGCTGCGGCTATGGCACCTGCGTGCTGTGCACCATCGACACCGTGGACGGCCGCCTCAAGGTCTGCTCCGACGGACCCGTGTTCACCCGCGAACAGCTCGGATGGGGGAAGTGACGATGAGCGCAAACAACCAGTCCGCGCAGGGCGGCGACAACCACATCAACCTGTACGAGCCCCACGTGTGGAAGCACCACACCAAGGTGGCCGGTCTGGAATGGAAGAATCCGGTCGGCACCGCCTCCGGCACCTTCCAGTACGCCGCCGTCCGCTGGTTCTACGACGTCAGCCAGCTCGGCGCCGTATGCACCAAGGGCGCCTCGCCCGTACCGTGGGAAGGCAATCCCTCGCCGCGCACCGCCGAATCGCCGGCCGCGAACATCAACGCCGTGGGCCTGCAGAATCCCGGCATCGACCATTACTTGGCCGAGGACCTGCCCAAGCTCAAGGCCGCGGGCGCGTTCGTCATCTCCAATGTCGCCGGACATTGCGATGACGATTACGCGGCGGTCGTGGAAAAGCTCGCCGACTCCGACGCGGACATGCTGGAAATCAACGTCAGCTGCCCGAACGTTTCCGCCGGCGGCATGAGCGTGGGCACCGACCCGGTGGCCCTCGCCAATCTTATGGACCGGCTGCGCCCGATGACCGACAAGCCGATGATCGTCAAACTCACGCCGAACGTCACCGACATCACCGTGCCGGCGCGCGCGGCCGTGGAACATGGCGCCGACGCGTTGAGCATGATCAACACGCTCAAAGGCATGCGCATTAACATTCGCACCGGCAAGCCGATCATCGCCAACGTCACCGGCGGCGTATCCGGCCCGGCCGTGCTGCCGGTCGGCCTGGCAGCCGTCTATCGGGTGCGCACCGCACTGCCGGAGATTCCGATCATCGGCCTCGGCGGCATCGACAGCGGCGAGAAGGCGCTCGAATACCTGTACGCCGGCGCGAACGCCGTCGAAGTGGGTGCGGCCGCGCTCTTCGACCCGGTGGCCCCGCTGCGCGTCGCCCGCGAACTCGACGACCTGTTGGACAGCCGTCCCGAACTCGCTGCTAAACTGGCCGCAGGACAGACTTGGAGGTAAGGAACATCATGGCAGAAACACTCGCACATCGCTTCACTGAATTCCTGTTGGAATCCAACGCGCTGAAGTTCGGCGACTTCACGCTGAAGTCCGGCCGCAAGAGCCCGTACTTCATCAACGCCGGCGCCTTCGACGACGGCAAGAAGATCGCCGCGCTCGGCGCGTTCTACGCCGAAAAGATTAGCCAGGCCATCGTGCACAACACGATTCCCCGCAACATCGACACCGTGTTCGGTCCCGCCTACAAGGGCATTCCGCTGGCCGTGTCCACCGCGATCGCGCTGACCGCCGGCCACAACATGACCGTCGGATACACCTTCGACCGCAAGGAGAAGAAGGACCACGGCGACGGCGGCTGGATGGTTGGCACCCCGCTGACCGACGGCATGAAGGTGCTGCTCGTGGACGACGTGATGACCGCCGGCACCGCCGTGCGCGAAGTCATCCCCAAACTCAAGGCCGAGGCGAACGTCGAGGTCGTGGGTCTCGTGCTCTCCGTGGACCGCATGGAGAAGACCAAGGACTCCGACATGTCCGCCGTGAAGGCCGTGGAAGCCGAATTCGGCTTCCCGGTGCTCTCCATCGCCAACGTGCGCGAGATCTTCGACGCCGCCGCCAAGATGAAGAACCCCGACGGCACCCCGCTGCTCAGCCACGACATCCAGCAGCGCGCCGCCGCCTACCTTGAGGAATACGGCGCCTGATCGTCTTCAATCTAAAAACCAAAAGCGGGCTTGCGAGCCCGCTTTTTTTATTACGTTCCATGAACAGCAGCACCATATTAAGGCAAAAGCTTTGGTAAGGAGCGTGCTATGAACTGGTTAGTTGATATAGGGCTGTTTGCGCTCGTGGGGATATGCAGTTACTTCGGCATCGAGCATCATCTGGACAGCAAAGCGAACAAGTTGTCGCAAGGTAATGAAGAAGACCGCCGAGATGCTGATGCCCAAGTAGAAGCAGCATGAAAATGGCGGAATGACGTTGGGGTGACGCCGCTCATACTCGGGATATGACGGATGAACAGCCTCTTGAAACGGAGATAAATGTCTCCAGAAGGCCAAATCAGCTCCCTTGAAAGCGAGATAGGGTTCTAAACTCTGGGACCGACTCGCCTGTGATGAAAACCCGCTCGGCGTAGAATTACCGTAGGTTCGTTGCATTCGAACAAGGAAGGCCGCTATGGGGAACATCACCGACGATATTCGGCAACATTTCGACACTTTCGCCGAACTGCCGTTCACCGAGGCGGATAGCCTCGCTTTGTCCCAGTTGGCCTATGCTCGCATGCCGGATAACGTGCCGCGCTATCACGAGAATGCAGAGACCGCCGACGGCATGATCGCCACGGTTCCGATTCACGATTTGCTGCGTGCCGAATGCTATGACGACATGTTCGGCAAGGTGTGGTCGCCTTCGATGAATGTCGATCTGTTACGTGCGATGAGCGAGAGCCCACGTTGGAGGAACCTACGCGTGGGCGCATACGTGGACGAATTCGATGCCGAAACCACCAAGCAGTTCTCGGCCTGCGTGTTCGAACTGGGTAACGGCACGCTCTATGTGGCTTTTCGCGGTACCGACAGCTCAATCGTCGGGTGGAAAGAGGACTTCATGATGGCGTTCCGCCGCCCGGTCGCCTCGCAGGAGGCCGCCGCGCGTTATCTGACCGAGCTGGCTGGCCATTGGGCCGGGCCGATTATGGTCGGCGGCCATTCCAAAGGCGGCAATCTGGCGGTGTATGCGGCGGCCAATGTGCCTAGCGAGATTCAGGAACGTATCACGGTCGTATATTCGCACGATGGGCCTGGATTCGATGAGGCGTTCTTCGATGAGGACGGGTACGTACGCATTGCGTCGAAGATTCATAAATCGGTACCGGGCTCGTCGATCATCGGCATGCTGTTTGAGACTCGTGAGCATGTGGAAGACGGCTATACGGTGGTCAGCAGCGACGGTGCCAGCATCATGCAGCATTTCGCATTGCACTGGCAAGTCGATCATGGCCAATTCGTACAGGCTGATGGACTGACAAGTAGCGCGCAATACCTGGCACGCACGATCAACGGATGGATGGCAAAATACGACGACGAGCATCGCCGCAAGTTCATCGAAAACCTGTTTGCCATCTTCGAGGCTGGCGGATACGACACATTCGGCGACCTCACTTCGCATTTGACACAGTCACTGCCGATTATGCTCGCCGCGGCCCGCAACATTGATGTCGAAGATCGCGACGTGATGATTGAAGTGCTCAAAGGCTTCGCCGCGACAGCCGCCGCGTCGGTAATCTTGGCCAAGTAGTCGGAGGCCATCAAACTGGTTTTGCCAGTCAGTCTCAATAGCGCAAAAGCCGGCCCCTGAGATACTCAGGAGCCGGCCCTTACTTCCATTTCCCCAGCGGGGTTGGCTTAATCGCAGTATATCTCACTGCTGACCATGCCTGTTTTACTTACTCCTAATCAATGAGCTTGTAGCCGTGGTCGGAGACTACGGACTTGAGCTTGTCGAGATAGGTTTCGGCGGCCTTGGAGAGCTTGGAACGCTCGTTCGTGATCCAGCCGACCAACATCGTTTCGTCGGTGTCGAGCGGCACGGTGACGATCTTCTCGTTGTTGAGGTCGCCGTTGTCGATGCCGGTGCACACCGTGTAGCCGTTGAGGCCGATGATGAAGTTCAGGATCGTGGCGCGGTCGGTCACGTTGATCTGCTTGGGGGAGTACTCCGGCCAGACCGCTTCCTCATAGAAGTAGAACGAGCCTTCCTCGCCCTGCTCGTACTGGATGAACGGATAAGGTTTCAGGTCCTCCATGGTGATGACCTTCTTGGCGGCCAGCGGGTTGTTGCGCGAGATGAACACGTGCAGCGGCGCGCGGAAGAGCGGGTGGAATTCGAGGTGCTTCTCGCGCAGGAGCTTGCCGATCACGTCCTTGTTAAAATCGGACAGGTAGATGATGCCGATTTCGGACTGCATGTTGGCGACCTGGTTGATGATGTCGCGCGTGCGGGTCTCGCGGATGGTGAACTCGTATTCGTCGGACTTGATGGAGTTGATCATCTCCACGAACGCCTCGACGGCGAACATGTAGTGCTGGGTGGAGACCTGGCACAGCTGCTTGCGCGGTTTGGCATGCTTATAGCGCTCTTCGAGCAGGTCGGCCTGGTCGAGCACTTGGCGGGCGTAGGTCAGGAATTCCGCGCCGTCCACGGTCAGGGCGATGCCCTGCGAGGAGCGGGTGAAGATCTCGATGCCCAGCTCGTTCTCCAATTCCTTGACCGACGAGCTCAGGGCCGGCTGGGAGACGTACAGGGCATGGGAGGCCTCGTTCATCGAGCCGCACTCGACGATTTTGACGATGTATTTCAGCTGCAGCAGTGTCATAAAGTCTATTTATATCGCTAGGGATAGTCGCCACACGGCCGGTCACCGTCGTCAAGGACGGGTCCATAGACTTCAACTGCCGCGATGCAACGTTTGGCGACTTACAGACGTACGCCGAGTTCTGCGAGCGATTCGCGTGCCTGCAACGCGTTCTCGAAGAGGATGCCGTGGATGCCGACCTCGTTGGCGCCGACGATGTTCTTGGCGGTGTCGTCGAAGAACACGCAGCGCTCGGCCGTGAGGCCGAAACGGGTCAGGGCCAGCTCGTAGATGTCGGCGTTCGGCTTATGCATCTTCTCCACGCCGGAGACCACGGTGCCCTGCAACAGCTGTTCAAGGCGCGGGTACTTCTCGAAGGCCAGGTGGAAGGTCTCATGCGACCAGTTGGTCAGACCCCATACGCCGTAGCCGTGGGCCTTCAAATCCGCCAGCAGCTCGACCATGCCCGGAAGCGTGCGGGGCAGCGCGTCCGCGTAGTGGCCGATGTAGAACTTGAAGATGTCGGCGAGTTCCTGGCCTTGTTCGCGTACCACATCCGGGTAGATGTCCGCGAAATCCTCGCCGGTGTCCATGCGGTCCTCGTAGCGGAAGAAGCCGCAGGGGTCGTCGTCGGCGCAGATGCGTTCCACGATCTCATCGGGGAATCGGCCTTCCAGGCATGCGCGGGTGTTCCAGTCCAGCAGCACGCCGCAGAAGTCGAAAATCACGTCGGTGATGGGGGAGTTGGCCATGATGCTCCTTGTGTTGTTGGGGCCGTTGAGTGGGGTCTGCGATTTAGTATAGGGGGTTTCATACGTTGGCTCCCCTCTCTGAGGGGAGCCAACGTACGGAATCATGCGATGACGTCGGCGATGGCTTCGGGGATGGCGTGGGCCACGTCGCCGGCCACAATCGGGTGGCCGAGCGTCATGAAGCGCTGGCGATGCTCGCGGCCGATCAGTTCCGGCTCCTGCCAGCCTTGTTGCTCGGATTCGGAGGCGATCGCCGCCGCCAGGCCATGCAGGTAGGCGGCCGAGGCCACGGTCTCGCCCGTGGTGGCCACGTCATCCTGCTGGGCGAGCAGGGCGCCGGTCAGACCGGCCAGCACGTCGCCCGCGCCGGCGGTGCCCAGCCAGGCCGGTGCGCTACCCGACGCATAGACGTGGTCCTCATCCACCACGATGGTCACCGCGCCCTTCAACAATACGGTGGCGCCGGTGAGCTCGTGGGCACGCTTCGCGCTGGCCAACGGGTTCAACCGCACGTCGTCGGCGGTGTACGGCTCGTGCGAATCGGCATGCTCCGCGGTGCTGGCGGCGGTTTCGAACCGGTTGAGCAGTTTCGCCATCTCGCCGGCATGCGGCGTGATCACCACCTGGCCGGGCACACGCTCCGGCAGCAGGTCGAGTGCGCCGGCATCCACCACGATTGGCGGCATGTCGTAGGCGTCCTTGTTCTCATCCTCGCTGCCGAGCGCGTAATGCTTGAGCAATGCGGCGATGGTGTCCCGCTGCATATCGCCGTCGGTGCCCTCGACGCTAGCCTCGGGCACGCCGGACCCCACGACCCAGGACTGCACATGTCCCTTGCCGATCACGGCTTCCGGCAGTGCGGCGAGCACCATGTTCTGCGCGCGCTCCGGGCCCAGATACCGGACCATGCCGGTGTTCGCGCGGGCGGCGGCGCTGGCGGTGAGCACGGCGGCACCGGGGTAGCGCTGCGAGCCGGTCACCAGACCAACCACGCCCCGGGAGTATTTGGAATCCTCGAACCTGGGGAGACGGACCGCGTCGGACGCGAACGAATTATCCACCACCTCGACGTCCGGATCCTTGTCGTCGATATCGAATCCGAAATCGAGCAACTCGATACGGCCGCAGGCGAACGTGGCGGGCGGCAGCACCGCGCACGGCTTCATCGCGCCGAACGTGACCGTGACCGTGGCCGGAATGTACGGGCCGGGCAGAGAACCATCGTTCACACCGACGCCGGATGGCGTATCCACGGCAAGTACCAGCGGAAAATCGCCTGACGACTCACGGTTTGGCAGGGCGGGCTCATCGGGAGCCTCGCCGTCGAGACCAAGGGCGGAGGCGAGTGCGGCGGGGATGCCGCGTAGCGAGCCTTGGATGCCGATGCCGGTCATCGCGTCGATGATCAGATGCGATTTCCTGGCCACGGCGATGGCGGTCTGCAATCGCTCGCCGGCCTCACCGGCGGAAAACCCGGACGCGCAACCGGGAATATCAGCCGCGGGATCAAGCACCAGCACCTTGCCTCCGGCGCGCACGAATGAGGCGAATCCGGCCTCATGCAACGACCGGCCCACGGCGATGGCGGTGACGTTCGCGCCCTCCTGGGCCAGCGCGGCGGCCGCGAACAGACCATCGCCACCATTGTCTCCGGCCCCGGCCAGCAGCACGATCGACGTGTCCTCCAGCGCCAGATCCTCGTCGTCCAGCATACCGGCCGCCATGTGGGCCGCGGCCTGGGCGGCCATGCGCATCAGCGGCACGCCTTTGTCCAGCAGGGGTCGCTCCATGGCCCGGACCGTATCGGAGTCATAGGCGCTGTGCAGCAGCAGTTCGCGACGATCGGCGTCTTCGGTGTATTCCATGGCAACCCCTTTCTTGTGTTTGTTACTTGCGGTCCGTGTTTACAGGCCGTACACCTCGTGGGCGAACTTTTCGAACACGGGGATCGAGCGCTTGACCTTCTCCGTGTCGATGCAGTAGGCCATGCGGAAGTATCCGGGCACGCCGAAGCTGTCGGACGGCACAAGAATCAGGTCGTATTCCTTGGCCTTCATGCAGAACGCCACGGCGTCGTCCTCCAGCGCCTTGGGGAAGATGTAGAACGTGCCGCCGGGGCGTACCACGTCGAAGCCGATGCCGGTCAGCGCATCGTAGAGCAGGTTCATGTTCGTCTCGTAGACGTTGAGATCGGCGGTCTGGTCGATGACCTTGGCCACGCCCAGCTGAATCGAGCTCGGCGGGCAGTTGTGGCCGGTGCCGCGCGAGATCTGGCCCATCATGGGCACGAGCAGGTCGGCGTCGGTGGCTGTGGGATTCACCGCGACATAGCCGATGCGTTCGCCAGGCAGGCTCAGCGACTTCGACCACGAGTAGCAGGTCAGCGAGTTCGCGTAGAAGCTGGCCGGGTAGGGCTGGGTGGCGCCGTCGAACACGATTTCGCGGTACGGTTCGTCGCTGATCAGGAAGATATCGTGGCCGTATTCGACCTGCTTGGCGGTCAGGATCGCGGCCAGACGCTTGAGCGTGTCCGCTGAATACACCGCGCCGGACGGGTTGTTCGGGGTGTTGATAAGCACGACCTGCACGTTCGGGTTAAGTGCAGCCTCGAATGCGTCGAAGTTGATTTGGAAGTTCTCGGTGTCGGCCGGCACGATGGTCAGCTTGGCGCCGGCGCCCTTGACGTACGGCTGGTATTCGGGGAAGTAGGGGGCGAAGGTGATGATCTCATCGCCCGGCTTGGTCACCGCACGCATCGCGTGGGACAGCGCGCCCGCCGCGCCCGTGGTCGGGAAGATGTGGTTGCCGGTGTATGCCATGCCGAAACGTTCGTTGAGGTTTTCGGCGATCGCGTCCTTGACGGATGGGATACCGAGCGAGGGAGAGTAGCCGTGGATGGCCACCGGATCGCCGTTTTCGTAGAGGTCGACCATGGCGTCGGTGAAGGATTTCGGAGCCGGCACCGAGGGATTGCCAAGGCTGTAATCGAACACGTTCTGGTAGCCGATTTCGGCACCGCGGCTCGTGGCGTACTCGCTCAGCTCGCGAATCACGGACTTGCCGCCAAGCATGGCCTTGTATTCCTCATTGATCATGGCTGTTCTCCTCGCATGGTTGTACTGGTATGCACCACGCTACTACTATCGCGGCCGGTTTGCGCCATTTGCCGCGCCGTGCCTAAGCTGGCTGTTCTATTTGTTCTATTTGTTCTATTAACTGTCGAAACCGCGGAATAACGCCGATTTCCGCTACAGCTCCATGATTATCCACAACCGTTCATAGCGAGCGCTGTGGGACGGCGGGCGGAAAACGGCCGAATCCGCGTGCCGTCCCACACCTCGTGCAATCCACGTTTCGGGAAAGCACCACCGTAAGACCGGCGCGCATCCGCATCCACGACAGGAGCCTTACCGGCCGTAATCCCGCACTCGATTATTTTTTCTGACAGGGAATCGAACCCGAAACACTAACCCATGCACGCCCCACCGCAAACAGCGAATAACCAAATGTATGCATTTTCGGCACCATGAGCGAAGGAGTTCGCAAACACAACAGTGATTGGCATATACGGCATCGACCGGATGAACAGCATCGCGTCCTCATAGGTCAAGACCCACTGGGACTCGTCGCCCTTGGGTATAGGGACATTGCCTGTGTCATAGTCGTTAAGCAGCACAAGACTCGGCAAATATCGTTCCAAGATCTCGGCGGTGCCAGCAATTTCCGGTTCGGTGGACCTCGATAGCACCTTGACGACGGCGTGAAGTGCGTCAAGCCGCTTGCGATTGATGGTATAACCATCAACGAGATGCTGCTTCAGAACTGAGTTGGCCCATCGCCGGAAATAGATGCCTTCCTTGGATTTGACGCGGTATCCGACCGACAGGATCATATCCAGGTTGTAATGCTCGACTTGGTATGTCTTACCGTCAGATGCAGTTGTCGCAAATTTTGCGACAACTGAAAATCCATTGAGCTCTTCCCTTAATGCATTGCCGACATGCTTGCCGATTGTTTTGATATCGCGGCCAAACAGCAAGGCCAATTGCTGTCTGTTAAGCCACACCGTGTCCTCGTCTACCTTCACATCGAGGTGCACGGTGTGGTCCGCGCTCTCATACAAAGCAATCTGCTGCTTCAGTTCCTCGCCAGTCATGAGATCGCCTTTCTTTTTTCGGGCGTCTGTAAATCATGTCGTTGTCGTCGCTAAATTATGCATCCAGTTTATCAGGGCAGTCGAACGTTTGTTCGATTACTGTATCTCTCATATTTGTATGACTTTCCCGACGACGTATTGGCTATGACGGAGGTAATGGGCACGGGGATAATGCTGATGATGGGCATTTCCATCATGCAAAAACCTATGCCCCGTATTGAAAAAAGCTATTGGACCAAGCCGTTGGGCTTAGGCCATGATAATTGGGCCATTGCGCGGCTTATCCGTTCGACGGATGTTCCGGATTTGCGATGGCGTTGAATTGCAATTATCAAATGAAAGAGCAAATTGTATGAGCGAAAACAATGATGCCAAACACGTGCTGTTGGTGTTGATCAGTCACTCCGATTTGGGAGGTGTGAGACCTACTGGCTTTTATGTTGATGAGGCCGCACATCCTTGGCAGGTGTTCAGACGAATGGGCTTCACTGTGGGCCTTGCATCCATCGCTGGTGGCGTACCGCCGCAGGCTGGCCGTCATCCCGGTGACCCTGTGCAAGAGCAATTTCTGCATGATGCGGATATATCACGCCAGCTAGTGAATACGCGCGCCTTGGCTCAAGTAAACGCGAACCGATATGATAGCGGTGCTATTCGTTGGCGGTCACGGTGTGATGTGGGATTTCCCCAACAATTCTGTGGTGAACGCCGTCGGCCGGAACATCTGGGAGCGCGGCGGCATTGTGCCATGGGCCTGCGGCATTGGTGGATATGACGTTGTCGGATGGCAGTTATCTGATTGCCGGCAAGCAGGTCACCGGATTCACCAACGGCGAAGAGCAAAATCTCGGGTGTTATCCGTGGCTGCGGCGGGCGAATAGAAGGGAGATTGAGATAGAGGCAGGGGAGATGCCGGGTGCATCGCCGGCATCACGCCTCCGTGAAATACTCGTTTTCGTCCGCAAGCCGGCCGCCTTTGATGAACAGGAATCGCTCGCACAACTCCTGCAGCTGGAGATGAGCATGGCGATGCTGCGGTCGCAAGCCCACTGTCTGAGCACGGCGATGAGCTGGAGCACGCCGTCCGGGTCGAGGTCCACGAACGGTTCGTCGAGAATCAGGAACTCCGGATCATTGACCAGCGCGATGACCAACGCAAGACGCTGTTTCATGCTGAACGAGAAACCGGCGGGCCTGCGGTCACGGTACGGCCAAAGTCCCACAAGTTCAAGCACCGGGCGGATTGGGAGGCGCGAGCGGTGGGTCGGACGATTACAGTGTGAGCCGAATACGTTCATGAATCATCGAATCACAAGGCGAGGCGGACCGCAAGTATTCGAGAGTCGCCAGTTCGGTCGATTTCAATGACAATGGTGTGGACGATTACGCGGATATCGTGGCGGGTGCGCGCAAGGACGCCGAAAACCATCCGGCTTACGATTCCGGCTACTATCAGGGCGGCTATCCGCCGGCCGATCGCGGGGCGTGCACCGTACGTGATTCACAACATGGCGCAGCGGCAGCGCGAAAACGACTACTTCGCCTTCAAGAAGCACATGACGGTCACCGGGCACTACCGTTTCGACGCTTCGAAAGTGCTGTAGAGCGTACTCAGGGCTTGGCGGTGACGGTCGGAGCGGCGTCGGCATTGCCGGCTTTGGCTCCGACTGCATCAGCTGAATCGGTGCCGGCCGCACTGGCGTTAGCACTATCGTCAGCGTTGGCACCGCCGGCTTTGGCCTTGGCATCAGCCGCGCTCCCGCCATCGATCACCAGTCGCAGATAATCGCGGTCGGCGGACTTGCGGCGCGGCACGAACCGACTGATGATGGAGTTTTTCTTGCCGCGGTTCTTCACGTACAGGAAGCCGGACACGGAGAACACGACCGCGCCGATGAAGTTGACGATAAGATCCTCCATCGTGTCGATCAGACCGATGTCGAGGTAGCCGCCGAGGCCCAAGTCTTGGCCATTGACCGTGACCTGGGTGATGTCGTTGATGCGAATCGCATGGTTGGTGTGCGTGGGGTCGAGCATCACCGAGCTGATGGAATGCACGATGGCGTCTTTCTGCATGTCGAATCCGAACAACTGGTCCATGCCGAATTCGAAGAACTCCCAGATCACGCCGATGGTCATGGAGAAGCAGAAGGAGACGATCGCCAGATACAGGGGCGAAAGCTCGAACTTCACCCGGTCGGACCGGTTGAGCAGGTCGACCAGCGAGAAGCCGATCGCCGCGGCGAGGAAGCCGTTCATCGTGTGCAACACCGTGTCCCAGAACGGGAAGATCTCATAGAACGAACTGATCTCGCCAAGAATCTCGGACGAGAACACGAACACCAGCACGATGACTTCCAGCACCGAAGGCAGCTCGATGCGGAACTGCACCTGGATGAACGCCGGCGCCAACAGCAACAGCAACGTCAGGATGCACAGGAACACATTTTCGTAGTCGCCGTTAAAGAACTGGAGTATTGCCATGGCGAGCACCAGCATGCGCAGCACCACATAGACCGCGAATGAGCTTTTGTGTTCGCGGATTTCCATGCCTACGGCTCGGCTCATGGTCTTCCAGCGTACGCGCCAGGACGGTTTGCGTTGTGCGTCGTGCTGTTGTGACCGTTTCCGGGTCATTCTTGCCTCTTTCTCGCATTGTTCTCGCGCCAGTCTATCCGAACCTGCTTACAGGCAATCGGCAAGAACGGGCGATAGTCTGGCCGCATGAACCGAATGGAAACCGATGCTGCCTCGATTGTGGACCGCACGAATCATGCGGCGATGCTCGATAGGGCCATTGTGCCGGCGGCACGCCACCGCGTGTGCTGATTGCAGTGCTCGCCGTGCTGCTGTACCGCCGTATGGGCATGATTACACCGCCGATCGTGGCTCATGGCATGTATGACGTCTCCGCCGCCATGACCAATCTGACCGGAATCGCCGGCTCCTCATGGTCACTGGTCGTAGGGCTGGCAATCATGGCCATGCCGGTGGTTTGGGCTATCGTGAGGTGTGCGAGATAGGCTTTGTACCGGTTGGCAGCAAATCAAACCAGCGAGACAACGGAATGAACGAAGCGAAAGGAACGGTATCTGATGACTCCGATTGAATTGTCAACCCGACGCCGGGTTACGGGACTGACTTCGGATGAGTTCGCCAGGCTGTTCGTCTCTTTGCAACGCGATGTGGACGGCGAAGCCGCGCATTGGAGCGCCACGGACGTCGAATCCTGGGAGCTGGTCGGCCCGCCGGTGACCGCCGAACAGCATCTTATCGACACGTTCGCCGCGGCCAACGAATTCGTGGCCACGCTTGCGGACCGTCTGTACCACACGATCATGCCAGTCACGGAAGAATCGGTCATCACCGCATACGCTGATGACCTCACATTCTGGGCATCGCATCCAGACCTTGGCGGAGTGCCGTGCGCATTATGGAACATCGCCGCACTGCAGGCGGCCGAATGGGCCCGCAAGGAAACCGGCATCGCCTGTGAACTAGACGTGCGCGAACCGCTGGTGTGACAGCTGAGCTCAAACATGGGCGTAGGTAACGGCATGGTTTGAGGACTATGGTGTTGCGTTACCGGTCGGAAAGGATATGATGGTGGGGCGTCATAGCAAAAAAGCGCGTGGACAGTCGAGGAGACATGCGCGAAAGTCCTCCGTTTGGAGTGAAATTCGCGGCTATCTGCTGACGGTGATCGCGGTGATGCTGGTCGTGTTGCTGGGACGCACCTTCGTGTTCAACGTCTATGTGATTCCATCCCGTAGCATGGAAGACACGTTGCAAATCGGCGACCGCGTATTTGCCTCGCGATTGACTCCGAGACTCTTTGCACTGCACCGTGGCGACATCATCGTGTTCAAAGATCCCGCAGACTGGATGGAGGGGGAGCAGCTTCCCACCAATCTGATGTCGATAATCGACAGCAATCGTTACCTAATCAAACGTGTCATCGGTCTGCCCGGCGATACCGTCACCTGCAAGGGATCCGGGGAGCCCATCACGGTCAACGGCAAACCCATTGATGAAAGCGCTTATCTTAAGTCCGGCGTGAATCCAAGCGACAGTCCTTTTTCCGTAACCGTTACTGACGGCAACGTGTTCGTGCTTGGTGATAATCGCTCCAATTCCAGAGATTCTCGATACCATCTTGACGACGGCAACAATGGGCTAGTGCCATACGACGATATCCAAGGTGTGGCGTTGTTCCGCTTCTGGCCATTTACGAGAATCGGCTTGCTCAATTGAGTTTGGCGTGAATACGCAAGTTGACATGTGTCGCACGGCCCGGTGCATCCTGCAGTCGGACCGTTTCCGGAACCCTCCCCCCGAAATCTGACGACCCCCCTGTCTCACAGCTATCGCACAGCTCCGATACGGGAAACGTGCGGGTGATTCCATAACGACTACGTACTTCAGGAAGTGACGTGTATCGCATTATGGTCATGTGTTCAGTGCCGCAGATAGGCGAAGTTTATTCATGAGCCGAATAGGGCCGGTGAAGCGGGCTCTCACTGCGTTCATAATACGGCATATCGTGAACGGCGTTATCATCACAGTCAGGCCGAATTAAAGGAGGCTCGGTCATGGTCGCCGCATCCACGGCATTCAGCCCGTCAAGCACGATGACGGCCAGTTTGGTGGAATCGACTGGCCTGCCCAGTGCCGCTATTCCTGTGCACGAGGATGGTAACAACGGCAACGGCGACAGTAGTGCCGATGGCAGCGGCGACGACGGCGGCATGGTCAGATCGCTGAGCCTGTGGAACTACTTCACCATGGGATTCGGCGCAATCATCGGCACCGTATGGGTGCTGCTGGTCGGTGACTGGATGATCGTCGGCGGTGGCCCGGTCGAGGCGATGATCGCCTTCGTGCTGGGCGCCGTGTTTCTGCTGCCGATCGGCTCGACGTCCGGCGCGGTTACCATGGTCGGGTCGTTTCTGCCCGGAGTGCTGGTGATGACGCCGCTCTTCTACACCGGTTTCGACACGATTCCGCAGAGTGCCGAAGAGGCAAGCGAAGGCCTTGACTGGAAGAAGTTCGGTATGGTCATCTCAGCTTCGCTGCTGGCCGCCGGCCTAATCATCATTGGCCTGCAGGTGCTGCCGTTCTCCCCGGCCGCGCTCAAACCCACATCATGGGCAATCGTGGCGGTGTGGATTTGCTGGGTCTGGCATTGCGTTGGATCAGTGCACGTTCACGGCGCGAATAGCGGTGCGCCGGTAGGTCGCGAGCCGTTCAGTCGCGCGCGACCCAAAGCGTATCGAGGTCGTCGGCCTCGGTCGCCTTTTTGCGCTTGCGTACCCACTGTTGCAGGAAATACGCCCCATAGCAGGCCACGATGAACACGAGCTCGGCCACGAGCGCGAACCGTTGCTCCACGTCGAAAATCACCAATACGAACGATGCGGTGCACAGGATGAACGCCGCCCAAGACACGTACGGATAGCCGGGCGTGCGGTATTTGAGTTCGCTGGTGGAATGGCCGGACTCCAGCCAACGGCGACGGAACACGATCTGGCAGTAGGCGATGGCGATCCACACCACCACGGCGGACAGGCCGGAAAGCGCCACCAGCACCAGGTACACAGTCGAGGCGGCGATCACGGAAGACAGGAGCGCCAGCAGGCCACCGGCCATCGCGGCGCACAAGGCGAGCATCGGCACGCCGCGACGGTTCGTTTTGGCGAACCAGCGCGGAATCATGCCTTCGTTGCCCATCGACCACACCATGCGCGTGGAGGCGTACAGGCCGGAATTCGAGGCGGAGAGCACGGCCGTGAGCACCACGAAGTTCATGATGTCTCCCGCATAGGGGATGCCTATGCCGTTGAACACGAGCACGAACGGGCTTTCGCCCACGCCGGCCTTGCGCCACGGGATCAGCGCGCACATCACGGTGATTGAGCCGATGAAGAAGAGCACCAGACGCCACAGGGTGGTGTGGATGGCTTTCGGCACGGCGGTTTGCGGGTCCCTCGTCTCACCGGCGGTCACGCCGATGAGTTCGGTGCCGGAGAACGCGAAGTTGACGGTCAGAATCGTGGCGAACACCGGCATGAAGCCGTTGGGGAAGACGCCGTCCTTGATGAGATTGCCGAACATCGGGGCATGTTGGTAGCCGGCGACCGGGATGACGCCGAAGATGGCGAGCGATCCGATGACGATGAACGCGCAGATGGCGAACACCTTGATCGAGGCGAACCAGAATTCCGCTTCGGCGAAGAGCCGCACCGACAAGGCGTTCAGGGTGAAGATGAGAATGATGCACGCCGCGCTCCACACCCATGTGGGGCTGTCCGGGAACCAGCGTTGCATGAGCAGGCCGGCGGCGGTGAATTCGGAGCCGAGCGCCACCGTCCAGGTGAGCCAATACTGGATTGCGATCACGAAGCCGGTGCCAGGGCCGATGAACTTCTCGGCATACACATGGAAGGAGCCGGTCACCGGCATGGCCACGGACAGTTCGCCGAGCGTGAGCATGACCAGGTAGACGATCAGCGCGCCGATGCTGTATGCCAGGATCGTGCCGATGGGGCCCGCCTGCTGGATGGTGTATCCGGAGCTCAGGAACAGGCCGGTGCCGATCACGCCGCCTAATGAGATCATCTGCAGGTGGCGGGATTCCATGCCGCGCTTCAGGTTGGTATGTAGGGCGTGCTCGTCTTTGCCATCATGTGACGACTCGGACTGGCTGGTTTGCGCTGGTTGATTCATCTGTTCCGAATGGCTTCGACGGCCATCCGTCTGAATCTGCGGTTCCTGTTGCGAGGACGGCGACTGTGCCGCCGTGTCGGTGTCGGGCTGACTCATGTTTCTCTCTTTGCCATGCGTGCGTTCCATAGGCGTCGTCGTGACGGCCCGGAATAGTATACCCGCACCGAGGATATAGCTGCGCTGCATGATGCTGAGTCAAAATCAGCTTCAAGGGGCTGATTTGGCGTTTGCCGGAGGTCTACTTCCGTTTCAAGGGGCTGGTCAACTGGCGGAACGCAGATAGAAATGGCATTGTTCTATCGCTATTCCGCCGTTTTTAACCAGTGGCTACTTTGGCATCAGCCCCTTGAAACGGAAGTAGATGTTCCGCAAAGTCAAAATCAGCCCCTTGAAACGGAGATAGGCACTCGCAGCGGCTACTTCACCTTCTGGATACGCAGCACGAACACGGCAGCGCACACGGCCATGACGATGGAGATGGCGAACGCCGGCGTGTAGGTGCCGGTCGTGGTCTTGACCACGGAGGTGATGGTGGGACCGACTGCTTGGCCGAGCGTGGTGGCCAGGTTGAGGATGCCGAGGCCCTTACCGGCCTCTTCCTTGTTCGGCAGCACGTCGACGTTGAGCGCTTGGTCGATGGCTGAGTACACGCCGTAGCCGAAGCCGGCGATGCCCGCATACAGGTACATGCCCGTGACGCTCGGCATGATCCACGGCATCGCGGTGCCAATCGCGAACAGCAGCGAGGCGATGATGACTGGTACCTTGTGCGTGTGCATCTTGTCGGAGATCGGGCCGGAGATCAGCGAAGCGGTCAGGGAAACGACCATGGTGATGATGGACATGGTGGCGATGGTGCCGGCAGCCTCGGTCTTGGTCTGGTGCACGTAATCCTCGACGATGTAGAGTTGGTACACGGAGATCATCTGGTAGCTGAGCAACATGCACACTCGGCAGCCGAACGCCTTGTAGAAGTCACGCGAGGTGGAGAACTTCGGGAAGTGGAAGGAGACAGCGAGATCCTTGAGCGTCATCTTGGTGCGTTCCATGTCCTTTGAGGATTCCTCGCGAGGTCAGATGTCAAGCGCCACGAATCCGGAAGCCCATGATCACGGCGCCGATGATGAAGCCGGCTTGCGCATTGTTGATCATGCGAGAGCCGATCATGGTGCCGATGGGCTGGCCGGTGACCATGCCGCCGCCGTAGAAGGAGTCGGTGCCGCACAGCTTAGGCATCGCGATTATGTGCCTCGTGCTCATCATCCGTATCTGTCTATTGCCTCTCTTCTTCTCCCAAATGCGCGCGACGCAGCGTATGCAGGTGCTCCAACCGCAAATCCAACGTATCCAACGCAAGTACGCCGCGCGTAAGGATCCGCGTTCCAAAGAAGCCATGCAACGTGAAATTATGGCTTTGCAGCAGCGGCATAACGCCAATCCGCTCGGTTCATACCTGCTTCGCTGATTCAGGCGCCGATTCTGTGCTCGCTGTTCTACACGCTGCAATCCCTGCCCGCAAGCGCCGCCGGGAATGCGGAACCGTTGAGCGGCATCGACCGCGTCATGGCGGGCGACATCGAATCATCGTCCATATTCGGCGTGCGCATCGCCGACTCGTTCGGCACGGTCGTCTCGCCGCAGTCGCACGTCGTCATCGGCGTGGCCGTGGCGTTGATGTGTCTGATGTTGTTCGCGATGCAGTGGCTGCTCATCCATCGCAATACGCCGAAGGACGCCATGGATTCACCGCAGTTCCGCACGCAGAAGCTGACCGCGTTTGTGTTCCCGGCCATCTACGTGGTGTCGGGCGGCACCTTGCCGTTCGGCGTGCTGCTGTACTGGCTGACCAATAACCTGTGGAACTTCGGCCAGACGCTCTGCCAACTGCGATGGTTTCCGGCGCCCGGATCCGAGGCGGGGAGCGCAAGGCCGAACGCGACCATGAGCGGGAGAACCGGCATCGCGCCGCCTCCGGATTGCCGTCTTTGGAAGAAGAGCGCGCGGCGGCCGCGCGTGAGGAGGCCCACGTGCGCCGCGAGCGTGAAAAGTCGGTCGCCAGCCGCAATCGCAGACAGCGCAAGAACGTGCAGCTCGCCAAGCGTTGATGGCACATGGGAGAGGTTACGGGGGATGCGCTGAGACCCTCGTCCCCGGAACGGTTCGAAGTGCTAAACTGCTTGCACTACGCTGCGATGCCTGAGCGCAAACGGATCCAAGACCTTACGATGACAGGATGAACGATGATGGCCACGAACCGCACGTTACTGGAACAGGCCCGAGAATTGCAGGCGCTGGCCCAGACCGGACTGATGTACTGCAAGGACCCCTTCGACCGGGAGCGCTACGAGCGTATCCGCGCGATGGCGGTCGACATGCTCTCCACGCAGGTTGATGCGCCGGCCGGACAGGTGAGTCGACTGCTCAGCGCCGGATATCCGACGCCGAAACTCGACACTCGTGCGGCCATCTTCGATGAAGAAGGCAGGATCCTCATGACGCATGAGAACAGCGGGGAATGGTCACTGCCCGGAGGCTGGGTCGACGAGAACCAGTCCATTCGGTCCAACGCCGTCAAGGAGGTCAAGGAGGAGACTGAGCTCGATGTGAGGGGCGAGCGACTCATCGCGGTGCAGGACTGCGCCAATCACAACGCGCTGACCTATCCGTACGGGGTGCTCAAGTTCTTCGTATTGTGCAGCCGCGCCGGCGGTTGGTTCTCGGCCAACATCGAAACGACGGAAATCCGCTACTTCGAGGAAGACCGGTTGCCGCGGCTTTCGGAAACAAGAAACACCGCGGAACAAATCGCTATGTGTTTTGCGGCCCACCGCGATCCCGACTGGATGACGCTATTTGAGTGAACCCCGTGAAGGCATCCGCACATGCGCGTTGCGCGGTGCCGCCTGGTCATCGTGCCGACGGCGAGCATCGGTTCCGAACACTGACGCCGAACCGTCGAAGCCGTTCCTGTGGAAAATCCGTGTCCAGGCCATGCAGAACCAGGTGGCCATCGTCATGTGCAACCGGGTCGGCAAGGAAGGCGATGTGACGTTCGCCGGCCAATCGGTGGTGGTGGACCCGTACGGCAACGTCGTCAGCAAGGCCGACGACCAAGAACAGTTGATTATCGCCGACATCGATCTCACACAGACCGCAGCAGCGCGCAAACAGCGGCCATTCCTGGAACTGCGACGACCCGAATGGTACGACTGAAGGGGCGAATGGGCAATAAGCAATGTCACGATTCGCCGCACCCATCAGCCGCATTCGTGCCGGCCTACAGATACATGACCATACGCAGATTGCAGCCAGCTGGTGCAAGGCGGGAATGTGAAGTCATTGTGCGTTTGCTTCGCGAAGCCGCGCAATGCCGGATTCAAAGCAGCTGCTCATCATTGCTATGGATGCGGGACTGAATGGTCACTTCTCTTGGACCGCCGGTCTCACTGGGAGCTAGCGCGTCACCGTCGTTGTTCCAGAAGCGCAATGCGCCTTGTCGGGTCTCATCGTTGACGGATAGCAAGAGATCTCCCTCAAATAGTGTGCGTGCTGTGCGATGCTCCGAACGAGCATCTTGATGTTCTGCACGAAGCATGAGGTTCCTGCCCCAACGATCCGGCATGCAGTCTTGAAAGATGCGATGCATCGCATTATGCTCGGCCGGGAACGTTCCGGGGGGAGAGGGGCATCTCTGGACAGAGGGATACTGCGTTTGAAGAGCGCATATAGGCCGTATCGTATGTGAAATGTGCCGATTCGATGCCGCGCCTGATACTGGTGAATAATTTCCCGACGGTGACGTCTGTGCCGTTGAACTGCAGGGTGACGATTGCTTCCATGATGTGTTGCGCCTCCTGCTGTACTATCGAATACGTTTTGGAGTGTCTTCGTCGGCGCGTAATTTGCCGATATCTGTGTTAAGAGGGTCCGTCGCTTGCTGTACGCCGTCCAGCAGTCCAAGCAGACGAGCAATGCGGAGGAAGTTCTCAAAGCTGCCATTACCCGTACGCAGCATTTTGGTGACCGTTGGCATGGATAATCCAGCCCGCTCGGCCAGCAAGGCTACGGGAATGCGCTGTTGTCTGCGCGCCAAATCGAGGTTGGCGGATATCTGACGCATCGCCCGACTGACCGGGATTGGTGTGCGTGTCGGCATATTGGCACCTCCTATCCCAAATTTAAACATAAATTTGTATGGACTAGCCTTATGCGGAGGTTACGCCAATATACGACAAGAACGAACCAACGTCAGCCCGGAATCTTTTCGACGATGGTGTTCAAGGTGTCGAAAGTCTCATCGATTTGGTCCACTACCTGCTTGCCCTGGTTGACCATTTCGGTGATCTGTTCCGTGCGGGGTTGCGGCAGCGCATGAATCGACGTCTTGACGCGCTTCAAGACCGCACCGGCGTCGGACAGGTCCTGCTTGATGGAAGCGATTTTGGGAATGGAAAGCGTGCCGTCGGAGAAGTTCATGCCGGACAGCAGCTCTTCGATATTGAAGTCCACCAACGTGCCCTGCGCGGCACTGTCGATTTTGGGCAGGGCGTTGGTCGCGGCGTCGGCGGCCGCATCCAGCATGCCGCGCACCGCCTTCACGTCCGAACCGTAATACAGCACGTATTCGGCGGCCTGCCATAGCATGCCCTGGGTTTCGTCTCGCGCCGCGACGATGTGACTGCCAGCGCTGTCCATCTGCTCAAGCGCCTGCTTGAAGTCGCCCTGCCCGACGGATTGCTGTGCTTCAGCCGCATATTCGCCCGCCTGCTGCGCCTCGCCGATCACCCGTTGTACCGACTGCCAGAACAGCCAGCCGGAAACGCCCGACGCCAGCAGAGCCGCGACCAGTATCGTGAGAATTACGGTGCCGATATGTTTGCGCTTAGCCATAGGACCAATGTACCTTTTGTCCCATCTAGCGCCATTGTGTTCTGGCCTTTAGTCCATCAAAGTGTCCAACAGACTTGTCTTCTCTGAAGAAGCGCATGGAAATCAGTTATAGTCGATTCTCTCCTGTAGCTGGCGAAAAACAGATATAGTTGAATTGGACTAACGGGTTTTATGTAGGGATGCCGAGGAGGACAACCATGAATCAGGGGAGGGCTCGACTGGAACGAATTCGGTGATGGAGGGCTTTGCGAAATCCCCGGTCAATCGATTTGCTGACTGGTTGGGATGGGGATTCGTCTTCCTCGGAGCGGGTATAGGAGCGTTTCTGGGTGTCGTCGCGTACGTTCAACACTGGATTAGCTGACGGCTTCGAATAGTTCTCCGACCGCTTCTCGGATTTGCCGGGTGGCATGAGGTTTTCGACCGCTCACGTAGTGGCGGCGACCTCACGCTAATCAGTAATACACACTTTGATCTAGCAGACCCTACGGCTAAGGCTAGGAGGCCGACGATGGGAAACCGCGTATGGAAAGGTGAACCTTCCGCCGGTGGCCGGGCCGGAACGGTCATCGCTTTGGGCATCGCGGCGTTGGTAGTGGCGGGAGTATGGTTCGGATGGACTCGATACTAGGGCTATAGTCCGGTTTCGAATCTGTCGCAGACGTTCTCGATCTCATTTTCCGAGGATGCGCGGGCAATCGTCAGCAAGGACGAGGAAAGCTTTCATGGGGACGGATACCGGTACGTGAAGGTCGCCGCTGACCCAGAACAAGTCGACGGCACCATTCTGGACGGCAGGGATTACTCCAGTGGCCAACTGCCCCAGGAGAACATCCGCATAATCAAGGAAGCGGATGCGACCCTGCGATTGAACCTGGGAACACAGCTCGATGCGCTCTACGACCGGCCTCATAAGGAGATAACCAACGAGGGCGGCACGCTGATCATCATCCATGATGCCGATTCCTCGGAATGGCATTTCTTCGAATGCCTCGTCTGAAAGCTGAGCACTCCCGAAACATATGCGATTGTCCTGAAGAAGAGCCCAGACCAACCAAGCCCCGATTATCCAGATAAAAAGAAACCCCCAGTGCATCACGGCTGAGTCGAAGACCGTCCGGAGAGGCCCTTTGGGGGAATTCTTGATATATCATAATGAGCCATGAGCCGACAGTCAAATTCAACAACTGATTTCCTCTCACGGACTCCAAGGAAAGGAAGTCCGCGGGAGAAGGCGCTGCGCGCGTGCATTACCGATGAACGGCTTGCCACCTACAATTATGAGGCTCAAAGACGTTCATGCCCAGCGCTAGAGCTGTACCTGTGGGATCACGACATGGCCAGCGCCTGTATGGGCGACATCGCCATCCTCGAGGTCGCTCTGCGCAACCGCATGGACCGGCAACTCTCCCTCCTCGCTCTGGAGCAGAATGGCACTGAAGACTGGTATATGGCAGGGCTACAATTCGATGACCGAACCCAGTACCAGATTCGTGAAGCGTGGAACCATCTCACCCCGCACCAGCGAAAAAATCATACGCATGGCCATCTCATAGCGTCATTGACATTCGGATTTTGGCGCAATCTCTTGGAAGACGGCGGAACAATCCACACGAAGTGGCCAGACCAGCGCCGTGCAGATTATGAGAACGATTTATGGCGCAAAGGACTCGATAAGACATTCTCCAATGGGCGCCAGTATGCCCGTGCAGTGGAAGAACGCTGGACGAGAAAGTACGCGCTGGATATCGTAAAAACAGTGCATGCCCTGCGTAATCGGGTCGCTCACCATGAGCCGCTTGTCAACGGCATACCTCTGCCGGGTGAGAATCGACGGATTGCATTGGAGAATGCGACGCAGGCGTGCTTCGCTCTGGCGATGATCCTGGACCGAGACCTACACGCATGGTTGATGGATAACAGCAAGATGAAACTTGTGCTCGAACACGAGCTGAAGCCTAATGAATAGGTAGTGAGTATCGTTTTCGCCAATCATCTCTTCAGTGGGAATGGCAATGAGCTGCAGCGACACCAACAGATTCCTTAGGATCCGACACCGGCACGTCCGGCCTGGTATGCGGGTTATGGCAATGCTCGATCGCCACCGCGGGCGAACCCGTGCCCCACATGACATGGAAGTCCTTGGATACGGCCGAGATCATCACATCGCATCCAGGGCGAACGGATCATTGTCCAATACGGGCGATACGGATCGACCGCGCCGCAGCCCCGGTCATGTCATCATGTCCCATGCCGCTCATCGTGGCCACGGTCGCAGCCGGACAAAACCTGCTATCATGCGATTACTTGACACGATGTTGCGCTTTTGGCCATGCGCAGGTTGAATGGGATTGCGCCACGAAAGGATATGCCATGAACGATCTGCTGATTATCGACATGCTGCCCACGTACGGGCTGCTGTTCTACCTGCTGATCTCGGTATTCGTCTTCGTGGGATGCCGTGGTCTGCGCCGGAGGACCTCGGATCGTGGCCTGCTGCGTTTTGCCGTAGGCGCGTTCTTGGTTGTTTCCGCGCTCGGCGCCGTGTTCGCTGCGCTGGTGTATATCATGGCAGCGCCTTTGGCGCAGCCGGATATGGTCGACTTCTACCGCATGTACCGGCCAGGAGCTCTGATCTTCCTGCTGGGATTGTTCATCATACAATTTGTCTTCGGCGTCGCTGCCGTGTATCGGGGAAAGTAACCTGGTATATCCTGCGATAAACGCATTGGCAGACACTTGCTGCCTATCTGTAAACACACCCTAGATAAGGCTTGCGGCCGTTGGCCGAGCACAGTAGTAGTGTGGTCTGCTGTGTCAACAGGAGGAGTGTGACCAATGCGGCTGATTGAGACATGGCTGGCGGACCAGGAACGCGCGTTTGACTTGTTCGCGAAATTCCCGGCGGAGGAGACGGGATTCGAGAACCCAGCGGCCGGCATGAATCGTGAACGGTTCGCCGCATATGTGCGAGGGTTGCGTGATGAGTCGCTTGGCGTCGGCCTGCCGGACGGCTGGGTGCCAGCCACCAAATACATTCTCGTCAACGATGAGGGCGACTATGTGGGCATCTTCAACCTGCGTCACCGGCTCACCGACTTCCTGCGCAACGGTCCGGGCCACATCGGCTACGGTGTCGCCCGCGAATACCGCGGTCACGGCTACGCGACCGCCGGGCTCAAGCTCACGCTTGCCAAGGCCCGCGAGCTCGGCATCAAGGAGGCTTACCTGAGTGTCCACAAAACCAATCCGGCAAGTCTTGCGGTGCAGCAGCATTGCGGCGCACGTATCGACCATGAGGACAAGACGGAATACTACACACGCATCGCCACCTGCACGGAGAGCGATGGCCTCTATGCGCGAGGCGATTGACGGCGCCTCTTGCGTGTAAATGGCCGATTATCAATCGGTTTTAATCGATTTCGCCTCGGTCGATAAAGTCGCCGTCGAGGAACCAATAATCGTGCGGATTTCCGCGTAACGCCATGAACGGCGTGAGTTCCACGCCCTGTGTCTCAGCTCTGCTCAGCAGATAGGCTCGGATAATCCACGGATACTCCAGCACGCCCGACTTGAGGGTGATGATTTGCTCCACTCTGCTGCCGCTGACGCCAAAATCCCTGCCGCCGTTCGGCGGTCAGACCCAGCCGGCTCATGTTCTCCTGAAATTCGCGGATAGTCGCCGCGCGTTGCTCACTGTTCAAAGACATGGCTTCATGGTAGCGCCGGACGCGTGTGGGAGGTCGGGCTGCTCACTGGAATACGCCGTCAGAGTAGTTGATCATTTCGAGTTCCGGGCCCATGTCTTCGGTTTGAGTCAGGCCGGTCTCATGGAAGCCGATGTGACGGTAGAAACCTTGGGCGTTGGTGTTGAATCCGGCGACCCACAAGGCGAGCCGATCGTTGCCGATGGCGCGTTGGCCCGCCTCAACCAAAGCACGGCCAACACCATGACGATGGCAAGATTCCAACACATATAGCGAAGCCAGTTCCGCAGCCTCGGACCGTTTGATTGGCGAACGCGGCGTTTGCAGAAGCTCAGCAAAACCAATCACGTGGTTGTTCTCCAAAGCGACCAATACGACCTGATTGGGGTCTTTGGCGTGGCTGCGCGTCAGTTTGAGCGCGAATTCGGGAGTGATCGCATCCACGATTTCCTGCGGAATATGCCCCTGATTGAGTTCGCGCCACGTGCACGACTGAACTTGGGCCTTTTCCTCAAACCATGGCGGCTCAATCGAAACAATACGAATCGTCATGCCGCCCATAGTAGGCCGGTTCGTGAGTACAGTGTCACTTGTTGTCATGTGATTGCTTGGCATCAGGTTGTATTGACCGTAATGGAGGCCACTGGATCAGCGCCGGAAACTCATGGAATTCGGGCTATTATGATGGGAGTAAGAAAAGCACAGCACAATTGAACATAAAGACGATCTGGAGCATTGCATGAGCGTCAATACGGCATTTGAAACCAGTGATTTGCCCAAAGCGGAGTTTATGTTTCCTGGGCCTGAACGCGATCGCTTGGTGAAGCTCATTCTGGACGGCGTAAAAACCGCCACCGCTGCGCTGATGATTGAATATGAGGAAGAGGTCGAACCGCTGCCGTGCGTTGGCGCGCATTCGGTGTTGGTGGATTCCGATGAACGACCCGTAGCCGTACTCGTCACCACTGCGGTTGACGTGATTCCGCTCGGAAAAGTCACTGACCGGTACGCCATCGATGAGGGTGAAGGCGACGTCACGGCGGCCCAATGGCGGAGCGCACACGAATCTTTCTGGAATTCGGCGGAATACCGCGATGAATTCGCCAACCCAAACTTTCCGTTGAACGACAACTCGCTCATAGTATTCGAGCATTTCGAAGTCGAGCAACGGTTGGAGTCGAATAACGCATTAGGTTAGGCGATAGCAAAACTTTTCTTCAGGCAACTCTCCGAGCTCCGCAACATCTGAAGGAGTGCCCATGTCCACTAGAGCGACAGAAGCGGAAAGCGTATTGAAGGAGCATATGGGATATCTTCCGGTATCGGAAATGGAGCGTCGAGGAGTTTCCCGCACGGAGATTTCGCGATTCGTGCGTGAAGCCAAGCTTGAGAAAGCGGCAAAGGGCTTATATGTTTCACCGAATGCGGAGTCCGATCCGCTGTTCGAATTGCAGTATCGATATCCGAAAGCCATTTTTTCGCATGAAACTGCGTTGTTCTTGCTTGGAGAGGGGGAGCGAGCCCCCCTGACACCGACGATTACCTTACCGCAATCATCAGGTACGGCTCGTCTCAAGAATGAAGACATAACAGTGAGAAAGGTGGCCGACAATCGCTTTGCAATTGGCCTGGCGTCGGCTATCACCATGTTCGGGCATACGGTTCGCGTTTATGATTTGGAACGAACCATTTGCGATTTGTTCCGCTCCCGCAGCACAGTGGATCCGCAAGATTTGCAATCCGCCTTCCAGAATTACATGAGATCCGCGCACATTGACTTGGTCAAACTCATGAACTACGCTCACGAATTTCGGCTCGTGAACGTGATGCGTCCTTACCTCGAAGCGGTGATGCCAGCATGAATGAGAGTGAAATCAGACCCGTGGGACGCTTATAGAAAGCGGTACGGCTATGCCGCGTGACTATTCTTTTAGCGATGCAATACGGGCGTTGTCGGCTTTATGCGAGGCGATGGCCACGGCATAATCGGCAGCGAAGCATACGCGTATTCATGCAACGGCAAGTCGTACATCATATGTGCATCATAAGGAAGAAGTATTTACCCACGCAGCCATTCGACGATTGTCAGGATGCATTGCTCAGCGAAACAATCCACGGCATCGACGGTGATGCCGGCATGGTTCACCGGCGAATTCATCTTGTAGGCAGATTCAGCATCTTGTAGGTAGCTGGCCTTGGCGCGAGGTCATTGCAATGGCGGTATTCCGATCATCGCCATTGGAATCATCTGCCTACAAGAGCACGAAACACCCTACAAGATGAGACGGGCCAGTTGGGTCAGTCCCATTCATCCTGCCGGTTCGCAGGCCGCAATTGTCAGTCACAACTGGTGTACCTCCCTCATCCATGCGAATGATACGAATCGCCTTTCATCCCAATGATTTCGCTCTCGTGGCCGATACCCGCGTGCCGTCATGTTCCGTACCTTGGAATCAGAAGTCGAGAGATATGGTCCGAAACCGAATGGAGCGGACCGAAGCAGGGAGCATTGAAGATGGGATTTCTCAAGAACTTTTCCGAACCGTTTGCGTTCGCGCTGGCATTGTGGCCGTTTGTGTCCATGCTGCTGACGGTGCCGGTGCTGGCGTTGCTGTATCATCGCGACAATCGCATCCGACTGTCGTCGGCCATAGTGGCGTATGGCACGGTGCTGTACCTGCTCGGCCTGCTGTGCTTCACACTGTATCCGATGCCGGCCGATGCGGCAGCCTATTGCGCCGCGCACCATCTGACGCCACAGCTCAATCCATTGCAGTTCATCGGTGACATCCGTACCGATGGTCTCACCGCCGTACTGCAAATCGCGTTTAATATCGTGTTCTTCCTGCCGTTGGGCTTCATCATGGGCCGTATCTGGCGTTGGCCGCTGCCGGTTACCGCAGTACTGTCATTCGCCACGTCGCTGTTTCTGGAGACGATGCAGCTGACCGGCCTCATGGGCGTGTTCCCGTGCGCCTACCGTCTGTTCGACGTGGACGATCTCCTGTGGAACACGACCGGCGCGCTGATCGGATTCGCGCTGGCCATGCTTTCGCTGCGCCTGATTCCGGCGCGGGTCGCCGATATGACGCCGACCACCACACCTGGCTTCATGAGGCGGCTGATCACGTTCATCATCGACATGACGCTGATCGGGTTCGCCGTGATGCCGACGCATCTGTTCGTCATGATCGTCCGCTCAAACCTGCCCTCGGGCTCCAACGGCTCATGGCAGTCGATGGAACCGTTCGACTGGACCGGCTCGATCCTCTTCCTGGCGGCGCTCATCCTCTTCGAGGGCGTGGTGCCATGGTTGCGCGGCGGCTGCACGCTCGGCGGCAGCTTCACGCACATGACGATAGAGACCCGGCCGCGCGAAGGGTGGCTTCGCGTGGCGTTCTATGTGGCGCGCATGGCGACGCTGATCGCCGTGGTGTGGTGGCATAGTGGCGGATTCAATCTGCTGGTGTTCATCGGCCTCGGCATCTTCTGGCTGGTCAAGCGTCAGATGCCGTACGACCTGATATAAACCGGCGCTCCGCTGCTTGGCGTTACAGGAAAACCTCCGACCACTGGTCGGGATTCGGAATGCTGCGCAGCGGGCCGGCCAACGATACGGCCAATCCCGCTACGGAACAGACCACGGCTACGGCCATCACCGCCGTGAAACCGAGATCTGGCTGTTGCAACAGCCAGCCGACCATCGCCGGGCATGCTGCGCCCAGTATGCCGACCGTGGTTTCAAATACGGCAGAAGCCCGCCCCTGCATGTTGTCGGGTGTCTTGCCGTAGAGAAAGCCCAGCAGGCCAGCGTTCAACGCGGGGAACGGCAGGCCGGCCAGAATCTGGCAGATCAGAATGGCCGCGTAGCTGTGCAGGAATAGCAGTGGCATCTGGCTGACCACGAACAACGTCAGCGCGCCCGCAATCAGTTTCCCTGTGGGAACCATATCGACTAGCTTGTTGGCCAACAGCGAGCCGACCAAAGTACTCACGCCCATTGCCGTGCCGAGCAGTCCGATCATGACCGCGTTGGCGCCACGGGCGGCCAACATGATCTGCGCGCCGGTGATACTGGCTACGCAGGCGATGTTCACAATTGCACCGAGTATGATCGCGGATAGGAAATTCCTTTTGGTCAGGGCCCATCGCCAGCCTTCGACCAAGTGCGTGGGAAATGGCACAACAGAAGTGCCGTGGGCCCAAACGGCGACCACGGCTTAGCGCGACGAGTCAACGCGCATTAGCTGTCTGCGAACGACACCAACACCTTGTGCATAACAATGCCCCTTTGCAAAAAAACAAACTCCAATTATTGTACCAGTTCGAGCATAGAACCAGGCGCGTCACTGGGCACAACATAATCGGCCATCAATGGTTTCTCGGCTTCGAGGGGCTGATTTCGTCCGGTGGGGACATCTACTTGGCTTTCGAGGGGCTGCTCAAACGCCAAACCGCGAGTATAAACGGCTTTGCGGCAACGCCATTACGCCATTGTGGAGCCTTGTCTACTCGGGCATCAGCCCCTTGAAACGGAGATAGATCTCCGGCAAGTGCCAAATCAGCCCCTCGAAATCGAGTTAGGCGTTGTTTTCGCGTTTGCGCTGCCGTTCGAGTGCGTAATAAGCCGCGTAGCAGCAGGCGACGAACGGGATCATGCAATACAGGGTCGAACGCTGCGTATCATCGAGCACCACGAGCACCAGCGCGCCGATGCACATCACGATGGCCAGCCACGGCAGCACCGGGAAACCGGGCGCACGATAGCCGAGCTCATCGGCGCTGTGCCCATCCCGCGCCCATTCGCGCCGGAAACGGATATGGCACACGCATACGGAGAACCACACCACCAGCGTCGCCAAACCTGACACGGCGACCAACACCAGATACACGGTCGAGGCGGCGATCACGGAAGACAGCAACGCCAGCAGTGAGCCCGCCATGCTGAACAGCACGGCCCACACCGGCACACCACGGAAATTCGTCCTAGCAAAACGTTCGGGAATCAGCCGCTCCTTGGCCAGCGACCACACCATGCGCGAACACACGTACAGGCCGGAGTTCGCGGCGGAAAGCACGGCCGTCAACACCACGAAGTTCATGATGTCGCCGGCGAACGGCATACCGATTGACTGGAACACCAGCACGAACGGGCTCGTATCCACGCCGGCCTGATGCCAGGGGATCAAGGCCGCCATCACCAGAATCGAGCCGATGAAGAAAATCGCCAGGCGCAGCACCGTGGTGTGCACGGCCTTGGGAATCGCACGCGAGGGATCCTTGGTTTCGCCGGCCGCCACGCCCACCACTTCGGTGCCGGAGAACGCGAACACCACGGTCAGCAAAGTCGAGAAAATCGGCGCGATGCCGCTCGGGAACCAGCCGCCGGCCACGAAGTTGCCCAGCAACGGCGCGGAATCATGACCGGCAATCGGTATGGCGCCGAAGATCGCCAGCAGGCCGATCACAATGAACGCGATGATGGCGAACACCTTGATTGACGCGAACCAGAATTCCGCCTCGCCGTACAGCCGCACGGACATGATGTTGAGCGCGAACACCACCACAATGAACACGGCCGACCACACCCAGGACGGCGAATGCGGGAACCATCGCTGCATCAACAGCCCTGCGGCCGTGAATTCGGAGGCGAGCGCCACCACCCAGTTCAGCCAATACAGGATGGCGATGGTGAACGCGGTGCCGGGGCCGATGAACCGCTTCGCATACATGTGGAAGCTGCCGGCGTACGGCATGGCCACGGACAGCTCGCCCAACGACACCATCACGCAGTAGACGAGCAGGGAGCCGGCCGCGTAAGCGAGGATCGCGCCCAACGGTCCCGCCTGATGAATCGCGTAGCCGGAGCTGACGAACAGGCCGGTGCCGATCACGCCGCCCAGGGAGATCATCGTCAGGTGACGCGACTCCATCTTCCGTTCAAGGCCGGTATCGTCCTTGGGTGTGCCGGCTGCCGCCATGCTCGGGTCTCCTTTGGTCGGGTGAACAGTTGTGTCTCGTGTCGGTTGTGCGGGCGGCGCTCGATGCCGCCTACCATATGATAGCGGTAACACGAACAGCGAGTGGAACACGAGGAGTTTGGAATGATGGAACTGTATATCGGATCGCATCTGTCGACGGCCGGCGGATGGAATGCGCTGCTGGAACGTTCCCATGAGGAGGGCGGTACCGCGTTCGCGTTCTTCCCGCGTTCCCCGTACGGCAAGCGTTCGAAGGCGCTCGACCCGGCCGGCGCGGCGGCGTTCGGTGCGCGTCTGAAGGCTGAGGGCTATGGGCCGTTGGTCGTCCATGCGCCGTACGTCTACAATCTAGCCGGCAAGGATGAGGCCAAGCGCACATTCGCGATCGAGGCGTTGGCCGAGGACATCGAGCTGCTGACCGCCATCCGCGAGGCCGGCCAGGAGGTGTATATCAATATTCATCCCGGCGCGCATGTGGGCCAAGGCACCGAGACCGGCTGCCGGCTGATCAGCGAGGGACTGAATCAGGTGTTCGAGCGTACGACCGGCGTCATGGTGCTTCTGGAGACCATGGCCGGCAAAGGCACGGAATGCGGGCGCAACTTCGAGGAGCTCGCCACGATCATGAACGGCGTGGAGAACAAGGCGAACGTCGGCGTCACGTTCGACACCTGCCATGTGTTGGATGCCGGCTACGATTTGGTGCACGACTACGACGGTGTGATGCGCCAGTTGGATGAGGCGATCGGCTTGGCCGAGGTCAAGGCGATTCACGTGAACGATTCGCAGTTTGGCCTCGGCTCGCATAAGGATCGTCACGCCAACATCGGGCAGGGTCAGCTCGGCATCCCGTTCTTCACGCGACTGGTCAACGACCCGATCATGGCCAAGCTCCCGATGATCCTCGAAACCAAGGAGCAGACGCCCGCCACGCATCGCGACGAGATCGAGTTGTTGCGCGGATTGGTGCAAAAGTAGTCGTAGTCGACCAATGTCGAGCAGAAGAGACCTGTTTTTGGCTGAGGGCCATACGAGGTTAGCTATCAGCGGGGCGTTGATTGATCCGTCTTCATATACAGCTGCATAGCCGGTTCCAGCTGCAAGAGCTCAAAACAGACGCATGGGTTCGGTGGAATCCAATGGCTGAATAAGACGTTTGCCGTCGCTGTTCAGTGGCGCGACTTCGTGAAATTGCAGACGCCGGGAAAGCATGGTACCCGCTTCCCGCATGGAATCTAACAGTGCGGCTCCGTCAACGGAGCGGTCCAGCCATGAGGCAACCATGTTCCGAGGAGCCAGCAGGGGCATGCGATCATGCACCTTGACGAACTCGTCCGCGGCAGGGCAGGTGATGATGGTTGCGGTCAGCTGCCATGGCGATGCGGGAGACGGCCTCCACCATGAGTACAGGCCGGCCAAAGACAATAGTTCATCATGTGGCGCGTGAAAATAGAACGGCCTGCGACCTTTCCATTCGTAGTAGCCGGAAGCGGGGATGATGGCTCGCATGGATTTTGTGGATTCGGTGAACGCCGGCTTGACATGCGCAGACTCCACACGCGCATTATATGTGGGGTAGCTCAGCACTTTGCTGGCGCTCCATCGCGGCACCAGCGACCAATAGGCACCGGTCAGATGACGGCGGCCATCCTTGCCCTGTGCCACCACGCCAATGTTCTGCGTGGGTGCGATGTTGCAGGAAGGCTGTGGCAGAGTGTCAACGCGCACGTCATCCTCGTCTACCGCGAACTGTGAGGCCACGGCATCCCAATCCAAGTCGAGCGCGAATCTCCTGCACATGCGCTCAGTTTATGCCATCAATGGAATCAATCCCAGGCCGTATGACCGATATTCATGGCGATTTTCCTTTTTGTTGGCCGCTCTGGTTCCGTAGCGATACGAACCAACGAGGAATAGCCCAGAATGTAGGACGGGTTCGGCAATCGGGACAGGACGTGACCTAGAGTGGCGCATGACCGAACACCAACAAAGGGAGGACCATGTCGGTTTTGGACGAACTGGTGGCGGGAGCGCTGGAGGATCAGCGCGCCCGTGAGCTCACCGTATCGCTTGAGGACGTGAAGAAGGCCGCGCTGGCGGCCCCGGCTCCGATTGACGCGACACGATGGCTTAAGCGCGCCGACGGCATCCCCGTGATCGCCGAGATCAAGCGCGCGTCCCCGTCCAAGGGCCACCTGTCCGACATCCCGGACCCGGCCGCGCTGGCCCGCGAGTACGAGAGGGGCGGCGCAAGCGCCATCTCCGTGCTCACCGAAGGCCGCAGATTCCTCGGCGGCCTTGACGATTTCGACAAGGTCCGCGCCGCCGTGCACATTCCGGTGCTGCGCAAGGACTTCATCGTCACCGACTACCAGATCTTCGAGGCCCGCGCCCACGGCGCCGATCTGGTGCTGCTCATCGTCGCCGCATTGGACGACGCCCAGCTCAAGCATCTGCTCGACCTGGCGCACGAGCTCGGCATGACCGTGCTGGTGGAGACGCACACTCGCGAGGAGATCGAACGCGCACGCCAGGCCGGAGCCAAGGTGATCGGCATCAACGCGCGTAACCTGAAGAACCTCAAGGTGGACGTGAACAAATACAACGAACTCGCGGCCGATCTGCCCGATAACGTCATCAAGGTGGCGGAATCCGGCGTATTCGGCGCGGTCGAGGTCGAAGACTACGCCCGTGCGGGAGCGGACGCGGTACTGGTCGGCGAGGGCGTGGCCACCGCCGATGATCATGAACTTGCAGTGGAACGACTAGTAAAGGCAGGAGCACAAGTGAAAGCATCCGAAACGACCCCGCTCAGCGAACATCAGGGACCGTATTGGGGCCAGTTCGGTGGCCGCTATGTGCCCGAGGCCCTGATCACCGCCCTCGACGAGCTTGAGCGCGTCTACAATGAGGCCAAGGCCGACCCCGAATTCCACAAGGAATTCATGACGCTCCAGCAGCGTTACGTGGGCCGCCCGAGCCCGCTGACCGAAGCCCCGCGCTTCGCCGCACTGGTCAAGGAGAAGACCGGTCTCGACGCCCGTATCTTCCTCAAGCGCGAGGACTTGAACCACACCGGTGCGCACAAGATCAACAACGCGCTCGGACAGGCCCTGCTCGTCAAGCGCATGGGCAAGACCCGCGTGATCGCCGAGACCGGCGCCGGCCAGCACGGCGTGGCCACCGCCACCGTGTGCGCCATGCTCGGCCTCAAGTGCCGCATCTACATGGGCCAGATCGACGCCCGCCGTCAGGCCCTCAACGTGGCCCGCATGCGTATGCTCGGCGCCGAAGTGGTCGAGGTGACCCTTGGCGACAAGATCCTGAAGGACGCCATCAACGAAGCCCTGCGCGACTGGGTCACCAACGTCAAGGACACGCACTACCTGCTCGGCACCGTCGCGGGCCCGCACCCGTTCCCGGCCATGGTGCGCGACTTCCAGAAGATCATCGGCGAGGAGGCCAAGCAGCAGCTCCAGGACTGGTACGGCATCGACCATCCGGACGCGATCTGCGCCTGCGTGGGCGGCGGCTCCAACGCCATCGGCGTGATGAACGCCTTCCTGGACGACGAGCGCGTGAACCTCTACGGCTACGAAGCCGGCGGCAACGGCCCCGAATCCGGCAAGCACGCCATCCGCTTCGCCCCCGGCACCGGCCAGCTCGGCATGTTCCAGGGCGCCAAGAGCTACCTGCTGGAAACCGACGAAGGCCAGACGCTCGACACCTACTCGATTTCCGCAGGCCTCGACTACGCTTCCGTGGGCCCCGAGCACGCATGGCTCAAGGACATTGGCCGCGTGAACTACAGCTGGGCCACCGACGAGGAGGCCATGAACGCCTTCCGCGACCTGAGCCAGACCGAGGGCATCATCCCCGCCATCGAAAGCTCGCACGCCGTGGCCGGCGCGTACAAGGCCGCCGCCGATCTGAAGGCCAAGGGCTATGACAAGGCCGTGATGATCGTGAACATCTCCGGCCGAGGCGACAAGGACATGGCCACCGCCGGCAAGTGGTTCGGTTATCTGACCGACGACCAGGCCGCCGCGCTCGATGTGGCCGGCGCCCACGGCAATACTGTCGCCTGAACAAGAAGAGGAGATTTTTGATTATGACCAATGAAGCAACCACGCCGTCCGGCCAGCCGCTGGGCATCAGCCACAAGCCCAGCAAGTCGGGCGCTATGTTCACCAAGTTCAAGGCCGAGAACAAGCCCGCCTTCATCGGCTACC
Organism: Bifidobacterium longum subsp. longum JCM 1217; assembly: GCF_000196555.1. Classification (NCBI taxonomy): domain Bacteria; kingdom Bacillati; phylum Actinomycetota; class Actinomycetes; order Bifidobacteriales; family Bifidobacteriaceae; genus Bifidobacterium; species Bifidobacterium longum. Next base: position 1,064,724 of record NC_015067.1, read on the forward strand.
TGCCCTACGGCTTCCCTAACCCGGACGTCTCGCTTGACGCCTTCAGGACGATGGTCGAGCACGGCGTCGACGCCGTGGAAATCGGCCTGCCGTACTCCGACCCGGTCATGGACGGCCCGGTCATCCAGGCTGCCGCCTCCATCGCCCTGAACAACGGCGAGACCATCAAGCGCGTGTTCGAGGCCGTCGAAACCGTGGCCAACGCCGGCGGCGTGCCGCTCATCATGAGCTACTGGAACCTCGTGTACCACTACGGCGTCGAGCGCTTCGCCCACGACTTCGAGAACGCCGGTGGCGCCGGTCTCATCACCCCGGACCTTATCCCGGACGAGGCGGGGGAGTGGATCGAAGCCTCCGACCGCCACGGACTCGACCGCATCTTCCTGGTCTCCCCGGACTCGTCCACCGAGCGCCTCGAAACCGTGGCCCGCAACGCACGTGGCTTCGTGTACGCGGCCGCCCGCATGGGCGTCACCGGCGAACGCGCCACCATCGACGCCTCGCCCGAACTCCTCGTGGAACGTACCCGTCAGGCCGGTGCCGAGAACGTGTGCGTGGGCATCGGCGTGTCCACCGCCGAACAGGGCGCCAAGGTCGGCTCCTACGCGGACGGCGTCATCGTCGGCTCCGCGCTCGTGCACACCCTGCTCGCGGACGACAACAAGACCGCACGCGACCCGAAGGAAGGCTTGAAGCTGCTCGCCGCCAAGAGCGAGGAACTGGCCGAAGGCATCCACAACGCCCGGTAAACACCCGGTGCGCCTCACGCGGGTTGTGCCGTGACACGGTAGGGTAGTCACAGAGCGTCAAGCACAACCCGCGCGTGGACACACACCATGAGCACCAGCAAGTAGAGGCACGATGAATCTGGCTTATATTCCCTCGCCGACCTTCTCCAAGTTCGAGATCGGCCCGTTCACTATCCACATGTACGCGATCTGCATCCTGATCGGCATCTGCGTGGCCGTATGGATCCTCGCCACACGTTGGAAGCGGTACGGCGGCACCTTCGACCAGATTCTCGATACCACGCTCGTCACCGTGCCCTGCGCACTGGTGGGCGCGCGCCTTTACCACTGCATCACCACGCCGGCCGACTACTTCCCGCCCACCGGCAACTTGGTCAACATCCTCAAGGTGTGGGAAGGCGGCATGGCCATCTTCGGCGGCATCTCCGTCGGCACCTTGGTGGCGTTCCTGTGGTGCCGTCACAAGCACTATCCGTTCGCGATCTTCGCCGATGCCATCGCCCCCGCGCTGCCCGTGGCCCAGGCCATCGGCCGACTCGGCAACTGGTTCAACCAAGAGCTCTACGGCTGGCCCACCACGTTGCCGTGGGGCCTGAAGCTCAACGACGCGGACGCCATCGGCAAATCCGAAATCTGCTATTCTGGCGCGCAATGCCCGGACTACAGGACCACGCTGTTCCACCCGACGTTCCTGTACGAGATGATCTGGAACCTCATTGGCGCCGCGCTCATCATCTACCTCGGCCACAAGCTTGCCGACCGGCTCAAGGCCGGCCAGCAGTTCGCCATGTACCTGATGTGGTACGGCCTGGGCCGCACCTGGATCGAGAACGTGCGCATCAACTATTCCACGGTGATCCTGGGCCTGAGGACCAACGTGTGGACCGCGATCATCGTCTTCGTGCTCGGCTGCATCCTGTTCGTCGTGCTCTACCAGTACGGGCCGGACCCCAAGGCGCAGGCGCGCGGGCTTGCGGCGGTCACCGCCGACGAGCTCGAACGCCAGAGCATCGAAGAGGAACAACTTCGCCAGAAAAAGCAAACCAATCGCACTAAGTGACACCACGATAAACAGCGCCGAAACAGCGCGAAACACGGGGCTCCAAGTCCCATTGCACAGATAAGGTAGGAAACCATGAGCAATATCGCAATCGCACCCAGCATCCTGTCCGCTGACTTCTGCAACCTCGAACGTGATCTCAAGGCCATCGCCAACGCCGACTTGGTCCACGTCGATGTCATGGATCATCATTTCGTGCCGAACCTGACCCTGGGCGAGCCGATCGTCGGCCGCATCTGTCAGGTCACCGATCTGCCGGTCGACGTGCACCTCATGATCGAGGACCCGGATCGTTGGGCTCCCGAATACGCCAAGCTCGGCGCCGCCTCCGTCTCCTTCCACATGGGTGCCACCCACGCCCCTGTGCGTCTGGCCCGCCAGCTGCGCGAGATGGGCTGCAAGGCCTGCTTCGCCGTGCGTCCGGCCGAACCGGTCGAGCCGATCTTCGATATCCTCGACGAGTTCGACATGGTCCTCATCATGACCGTTGAGCCCGGCTTCGGCGGCCAGAAGTTCCTCGACAACCAGATGTCCAAAGTCCGCCGCCTGCGCGATGAGATCACCCGCCGTGGCTTGAAGACCCGCATCCAGGTCGATGGCGGTGTGAGCCCCAAGACCGCGCACATCGTGGCCGAGGCCGGTGCCGACGTGCTCGTTGCCGGTTCCGCCGTGTACGGCGCCGAGAATCCTGCCCAAGCCATCGACGACATCCGCACCAAGGCCGAGGCCGCGTTCAAGGCCTGAGCTCCAAGCCTGAACCGCAATCCACCTTTCATTCATAACCACAAGAAAAGAATCTGAATCACATGAAGACGTTTGAATCCCTGTTCGCCGAACTGTCCGAAAAGGCCCAGACCCGCCCCGAAGGCTCCCTGACCGTCGACGAGCTCGACAAGGGCACCCACTTCATCGGCAAGAAGATCATCGAAGAGGCCGGCGAGACCTGGATGGCCGCCGAATACGAGGGTGCGGACCGCACCGCCGAGGAAATGAGCCAGCTGCTCTACCACGTCCAGGTCATGATGATCAAGCACGGCCTGACGCTTGAGGACGTCTACAAGCACCTGTGAGAGGAACGCAAATGCTGAGAATCGCAGTGCCCAACAAGGGCATGCTATCCGAACCCGCGTGGAACATGCTGGCCGAGGCCGGCTACCGTCTGCGCACCAACCCTCGCCAGCTGGTCGTGCAAGATCCCGACAATGGCATCGAGCTGTTCTACCTGCGTCCGCTCGATATCGCCGTATACGTGGGCCGCGGCGCCATCGACGTCGGCATCACCGGCCAGGATCTGCTCAAGAACTCCGGTACCGCCGCGCTCGAGCACATGCCGCTCGGCTTTGGTACTTCGACCTTCCGTTTCGCCGCACCGAACGAATCCCCGATCACCACCCTGGAGGATATTCAGGGCAAGCGCGTGGCCACCACATTCGATAAGCTTGTACACGACTATCTGGTCGAGCACGGCATCCAGGCCGAGACCATCCATCTGGACGGTGCGGTCGAATCCTCCGTGCAGCTGGGCGTGGCCGACCTCATCGCAGACGTGGTCTCCACCGGTACCACCCTGCGCAACGCCGGCCTGCGCGTGTTTGCCGAACCGCTCATGCACTCCGAAGCTTGCCTGATTCGTTCGCCGCGTCTGAACGAGCAGGACCCACGTCTGGCCGTGCTGACCCGCCGTCTGCAAGGCGTGCTCACTGCGCATCAGTATGTGCTGATGGACTATGACATTCCGATCAGCAAGGTCGCCGCCGCCGTGGCCGTGACCCCTGGCTTTGAAAGCCCGACGATCTCCCCGCTGCACGACAAACAGTGGAACGCCGTGCGAGTCATGGTTCCCAAGGCCAAGGTCAACCAGCTGATGGATGATTTGTACGAAGTCGGCGCACGCGGCATCATCGTTACCGCTCTGCAAGCCTCCCGCATGTAGACTGTTAGTCGATATGACCAACCAGAAAGTCAACGCCAGATACAGTCCGGAAGCACGTGACATCTATTTCACTGTGCCCAATTTGATCAGCGCGCTGCGAATCATCTCGATTCCTTTCATCAGCGTGCTGATCTCCAAGCACGAGATGATTGCGGCGCTAGCCCTGATCGCCATTTCCTCGGCTTCAGACGGACTTGACGGCATCATCGCGCGCAGATTCAACCAAGTGAGCAAGATCGGTCAGATTCTTGATCCGATCGCCGACCGACTGCTCATTTTCTGCTCGATTCTGGCTCTCAGCGTCGCCGGCATCATCCCATGGTGGATGCTGATTATCGTGGGACTGAGGGATCTGTGGATGGCGATTCAGGTGCTATGGCTTGCCCAGTACGGTTATGGTCCGCTGCCCGTGCATTTCGTGGGCAAGGCCGGTACCGCGCTGCTGATGATTTCCATCGTCGGTCTGATTTTCGCCGATTTGTGCACCAGTACGTTTTTCCACTTGCTCTACATCGCCGCGCTGGCCGCCGGCATCTGGGGCATCGCCATGTATTGGCTCGCCGGATATATCTATACCAAGCAGGGCGTCGGATTGCTACGCAAGGAACTGGGGGAGAAGTATGGCGCTTGAGGCCACGGCCCCGGTCTCATTCCCCGTACCCAAGGAGAATGAGCCGGTACGACGCCGCGCCGTGTTCTCCCACTCAGTCCGAGGCGCGGAATCACATCATGCGCTTTCCCCGGATGACGCCGCCGCCATCCGCACCAGACGTCGCCGTAAAACCAACGACGATTCGCTTCAGCTCATCGATGATCTTGTCAATCGTCCGATGGATCCGATGTTCTCCGACTCACGACTGGTCCATGAGCATCGTTCGACCTTCTCCATCTGGTTTAATCGCATCGTCGTATTCATCATCTGCGTCGGCGTTGGCTTTGCCTGCAGCCTATTCGTGCAACAGTTGCAATCCGATCCGCGTAAGCAGGTACGGCAGACTTTGGCCACGCAATTGGAGAATCGCAACTCGCAAATAGACGAACTCACCACGGACGTCAATAATTTGCGCTCCCAAGTTGACGAACAGTCCAAGAAAATATCCGGCAGCGTGAAAAGCGATACGCTTATCCAAGACGAAATGGTCAATGGTGCCACGGTGGTCGAAGGCGAAGGAATCACCATGACGCTGGCCGATCCAATCGCGGCAAGCCAGTCGGATCAATCCTCCTCGACGAGAGTCGGCACCTCCACGAACATCCGAGTCATCACCGATCTGGATCTGCAGCAACTGGTCTCCCTGATGTTCCAAAACGGAGCCGAAGCCATTGCCATCAACGGTAATAGGCTCGGCGCGCAAACCTCGATACGCAAGGCCGGCGGGCATATTCTCATCGGCATGACCGCGATACAAAGCCCCTATACCATTGAAGCCATAGGCGATAAGAGCGCCTTGGCCGAAGCGATGGGGAAGAAGAAACTTGCAAGTCTTTACGATTCCTTCAAGGAAGCCGGTATCTACCCGCAGGTAAGCAAATCCAATTCGATTACACTTGAGGCAGCAGTCACTGGCGAAGTGAAGTACGCGGAAAGGAATGAATAATGGCAGCCGTTCTGGGACTGATCATCGGCGTCGTCATCGGCGTGTTCGTCAAGCCGGACATTCCGATCATCGTGCAGCCTTATCTGCCGATTATGGTGGTCGCTGCTCTTGACGCCCTGCTGGGTGCCGCGCGAGCCTATTTCGAGCGCAGCTTCTCCGACCGCGTGTTCGTGATCTCCTTCCTCGCCAACGTGGTGACGGCAACACTGCTCGTGTTCCTCGGCAACCAGCTCGGCGTCGGTTCGCAGCTGCAGACAGCCGTCATCGTCGTACTCGGCATCCGCATCTTCTCCAACGTGTCCGCGATCAGACGCTTCATCTTCCGAGGCTGACAAGGGTACTGACGTATGGCACGTAAAGCACAATCAGACAACATGCTGGAGAAAATGCGCGACCAGCATGTACAAGACAAGGTCAACGACCGGATGGAAACCGGGTCGTTTCCCACGGTGCGTAAGAAGCCCCGGAAGGATCTCAACCGTGCCAGCAACAAATCACGGTTACTATCCTCGATTCTCATCGCTCTGATGTGCGCGTTGTTGGGTTTCGCCTACATGAGCCAGATCAATAACACTAAATCCACGTACGAAACGATGGACGAGAGTGAACTGGTAAGGCTGCTGAACGAGTCGAATACGCAAATCTCCAATCTCGAGCAGCGTAAAACCCAGTTGAACAGCCAGCTCAACTCGCTGAAATCGGCGGCTAACGAGCAGGAGCAGGCGCGTAAGATCGCCAAGCAAAACGAGGAGACCAGCGGCTTGATCTCCGGCAGACTCCCGGCAAAGGGTCAAGGCGTGACCATCCGAATCGGACGAGGCTTGACGACTAAAGTGGACGCCTCAATCATGTTCAACCTTATCGAGGAACTTCGCAATGCCGGTGCCGAGGTAATCGCCATCAATAACGTGCGCGTCATCACCTCCACCTACATTCAGGACGCCGAGGAAGGTTTGATTGTGGATGGCACCACCATCAAGCCCACATACACGGTGAAGGCCATTGGCAATCCGCAGGAACTGTCCAACGCAGTCGATATCGCCGGCGGTGTGGGCGCTCAGCTCCAGGTGAAATACGGGTCCAACGTCAATGTACAGCCTTCTGACAGCATCATTATCGACGAAGTACGCGAAGCTACGCAAAACCAGTATGCAAAGACGGTAGAATAGGGGATTATGACCAACCCGATTCCTAGCGCAGGCGAAACCACCATTATCGGCCTGCCCGCGATTAATGTACTGCCCATTACCACCACCGGCGATCGACCGCTGACTCAAGAGGATCTGGACACCATCACCAGATTGTCCGAGGGAACGGCATTGCTGATTTCCGCCAGGGGAGCGGTCTCAGGTTCTCGTTACTTGCTTGACGAGGATGAAATCACCGTCGGCCGTGATCCGCGAGCTGATATTCTGCTCGACGACTCCACCGTATCCCGTCAGCATGCCGTGTTCCGCAGGGTCAACGGTCAGTTCTTTGTGGTTGACGCAGGAAGTCTGAACGGCACCTACGTGAACCGTCAGCGTGTTGATCAGGCGCCGCTGAAGAACGGCGACGAAATCATGATCGGTAAATTCCGTCTCGTGTTCTTCACGAAATCCGCCATTATTTCCCAATAGTCCACACCCAGCACGGGGTTAGACTGATTGCAGAAATTGCAATCATGTGATTACACCAGTGTGAGTCACATGCGAGACACGCATGAGTTAGGGGAGTGCCATGGGACAGACCGGGCTGCATCTTCATGTTTCGCTTGAGGACCGTCAGAATCTGAACGCTGACGCGATTCAGGGGGAGTTGTTCTCCAACGTCGATACTGAGGAGATCAAGCGCGGCTACCGTGGCACTGTGGCCTCCAAGGTGGCCGGCATCACGTACCGACAGCTCGATTATTGGGCACGCAAGCAGATTGTTGAGCCGTCCATCACGCCGTCTCATGGCTCCGGTTCACGACGACTATACTCGTTTAAGGATGTGGTGATTCTCGCTGTATCCAAGAAGTTGCTTGATGCCGGTGTGAATCTGCAGAACGTGACGGCGGCCATCGGATTCTTGACTCAACGCAGCACCGATCAGCTGGCCAATGTGACCATCATGTGCGATGGTCAAAACGTACATGAATGCACAACCAGCGAACAGATGCTCGAACTGTTGCAAAGCGGTAAGGCAGTGTTCGCCGTGTCGGTGGGTTCGTTGTGGCACCAGATTGAGACGGCCTTGGAACAGGAAGAATATGTTGATCTTGAGGCCAAGCCGCTGACGATTGCCACGGGCCGTCCGATTGATGAACTGACCGCCATGAGGATGCGCAAGAAGCTCGAGGCACAGCGCTTGCGACGCGCAACCGCCTGATACATGTATGGTTGTTGGCGACTTGCCGGCTTTGGTCGGCAGGTCGCTTTGTTGTATGTGTTGCTTTTATTGCCTGCCATCTTATGTTTTTTATATGTTGCGGTGATTATTATGACTGATTGGAGGATCGGGTGAACGGGATTGTTGTCGGATTGTTGCCGGGCGTTCTGTGGATGGTCGCCGTCATCTTTGCTGTGTCCATCATCACTATAACGGTCAGCCGAGGCCATCTGTTCACGCCGAGACGCCGGCGACCGCCGGTCGATCCGGTCGACTGGTCGATGGTGAAAACGCATTTCATGTCGTTTGCGGCGGCGCTGATTCCGTTTCCCGTGTTGACGTTCACCGCAGATCTGATGGATGCTCGCATGCTCGCGTTCTACGACCACGCGCAATTGCCCGGAGCAATCATCATATTCGTGCTGGTGCTGCTGGAACTCATCGCCATGTATCTGCAGGCACGCAACGCCTCAGAAACCGAAATGGATAGGCGTTTAGGTGTTGCTTCTCACCGGAATAAAGATGATATTGAATAACCGATAATGTACGTTATGTCAGATTAGGTTTTCGGAAGAAACCGGGAAGTGGCCAAAATCAGCGGAAAACGGCGGGATAACGCCGTTCTTCGTGCGCGCGTCATGGAAGGACGGCACTCCCGTTTACGGCTATATCCGGCTATTTTCGGCTGGAATAGGCACACGATAGGCACACGTTCGGTACACGCACCACGCCGACCGGACCGGGCCGATACGCATACCGGGGGTTGTCATCACACGACGAACCCGGAAGGCGACGACATGGCGGACACAGGCGGACACGCGACAAGACGAGACAAGGGAGCCGGCGCGATCACGAAACTCGGCAACGGCAGATACCGGGCGTTCGTCGAACTCTCCCCCAACCCGGCCGACGGCTCCAGACGACGCACCAGCGCCACCGGCCACACCCGGACCGAAGCCCTGAACAACGCCCGCGCCAAAGCCCGCCGCATCGAGGAGGACATCACCCTGGTGGACGAACCGCCCACCGTGAACGAATGGATGCGACGCTGGATCGACGAGATCGTGACCCCCAGACGCGCACCCAACACGACCCGGTCATACCGGTTCCGCATCGAACACGACATTACCCCCGTCATCGGCGCCGTACGCATGGACAGGCTCAAACCCGCCCACATACGCCTCGTCGAACGCCACTGCCTCGAAGGAAACCCCGCGAAAGGCATCCAGGGCAAATCCCCCGCCACGGCCGCCCTGACCCACACCGTCCTGTCCGAGGCATGCAAGGCCGCCGTCGCCGAAGGCATCATCCGCAGCAACCCCGTGGACGCGGTCGAGAAGAACCGGGTGCCGCCCGCCCCAATCGCCACCCTCACCCCCGGACAGGCCGCCATGCTCATCCACGCCGAAACCGACCCGCGATGGAGCATCATCTGGCGGCTCCTGTTCATCACCGCACTGCGCGAAGGCGAAGCCCTGGGCGTCACGCGCAACGAGATCGTCCGCTCCGACGGACTACCCTGCCTGCTCGTCGAATGGCAGCTCAAGGAATTCGACGGCATCACGGACATGCCCGCCGGCTTCGAGGCCCGCCGGCTCGACGGCCGCACATGGCTCACCAGACCCAAGACCAGATCCGGACGCCGGCTCATCCCCCTGCCCGCCGACCTCGCCGCCGACCTCGCCGCCTATACGGCCGACCATCCCGACATCGACCCGGACACCCCATTGTTCCGCTCCGGCCGAGGCAACCCCATCCGCAAGGAAACACTCCAGAACGCATGGCGAAAAGCGTTGGAACGGGTGGGACTGCCCCGCGTGCGCGTCCACTCCGCACGCCACACGGCGGCCACCGCCATGGCGCGCATCGGCGTCTCCGACCTCGCCCGCCGTGCCATCATCGGCCACGCCGACATCGGCACCACGGACGCCATCTACACGCACGTGGACGCCGACATGCTCGCCGGCGCCATCGACGGCGTGGAACGCCTCATCGAAGGATAGTCAGTCGATCACCGCGAGATCGACGAGCCCGTCGCCCGTGGACACGGCCGCGCCCCCAGTGGTCGATTACGACAATCACTCCGCGTAATACGCGGCCGGATTGTTCTGCAGGTCAATACGCCGCCATGCTTTGACCAGTTCGACGGTAGGCGCGTACCGTTCGATGGCCGACCGGCTACCGTCGTACCGTCCGGCCATATCATTGTCAAAAGAGATAACAGTGTCTGCCATGATATGACGCGCTTCCTTTGCCGTAATGGCCTCGCGATGCCAATTACCGTCAAAAACGTCGTCGGCAACCCAAGCGTCACGTTCCGCCATCGAGTCAAACACGTAGAGATTGCCCGGCCATGACCCGTCATTCCATGTCGTGCCGATACCGTAGGTCCAAGAAAAAGTGTAATAATAGCGAGTTTTAAACATGATGCACACTCCTCGTATCGTCCCGATATCATCGACACGGGCATGCATGCGTCCCCGGCGATGTCAGAACAGCACCGGGGACGTCGGCCTCGCCATCCGGCGGGCGATGAGCCGCACGTAATCCGAATCCATCTCCGCCGCCACGCAACGCATGTTTTCGACCCGGCACGCCTCCAACGTGGCGCCGCTGCCGGCGAACGGCTCCAACACGAGCCCGTCCGGCGGCGTGACCAGACGCACCAGCCAGCGCATCAGCTCCAACGGTTTCACCGTCGGATGGCGGATCCCGTCCACCGTCGGCCTCTCCCCCGGTCCCGCCTTCGGACAATACCGGAACACGGGATAGAAGCGGGATGCGCCGCCCATATCGTCATATTCGGCACCCGTATGGGTCATGCCCCAGCCGTCACCGGGTTTCGTGCTTGCGCGTGATTTGCCTTTTCGACTGACGGTGACGCCGGACTGCCGGTCAAGCTCTCCGGCCATGGTCCGGTCGAACAGCATGTTCGGCGCGAACCGGGCGTCCGCCTTATAGTCGGTGCGATTCGCATTATCCGCGCCGTATACATGGTTGTCCCGCGGTCCGGAACCGAACCGTCCATGCCGGTTCTTGTTCTTCGCCTCGGTCTCATCCGCCGGGTTGCGGAATGGGACGCGGCATGCGTCGATATGCAACGCGCCCGTCCCGTGTCCGAGCAGATTGTGGGCGAGTGTCCCGTCCAACGGCTTGCGTGCGAGGCAGATGGGTTCGTGCGCGGGCTTCAGCTGGCTGTACCAGCCGGACCATTGTTCGCCCTGTTCGGTGGCGGGCGCATCCCATTCGGATTTCGCCTTGCCGCCGTTCGCGGTGCTGGAACCTCCGAAGCCGTTGGTGTCCGAATATCCTGCGCCAGCATGACCTTTACCGGCCACATGGGTGCGTTCCGCACCCAATTCCCTGTCCACGAGCAGTCTCGCATCCGAACCGTGTGGCATGCCGCTTGCGTACACCCAGTCGATCTGGTCGCGGATTTCGAAGCCCGCGTCCTCGATCGCGCAGGCGAGCCGATGATATGTGCGGCTCGCGCCGAACGCGGCCACATGCCCGCCCGGCTTCAGGACGCGCAGAATGTCCTTCCACAGGATCACGTCGAATGCGATGCCCGTCGAATCGAAGCCCAGGTTCATGAAACCGATCTCGTACGGCGGGTCGGTGACGACGGAAGCCACGCTGTTGTCCGGCAGCATGGCGATGAGGTCGCGGCAATCCCCCGGCATCAGACGGATGCGGCCGTCATCCCATCGCATAAGACTCATGGCTTCACGTATGCGTTCCCGCCATGCAGGCGCGCGCCGGGCATGAGCGCGCGGGGACGCGCATCCACGTAGGCGAGCCGACGGCTGTCGCCCGGATAGGTGCGCACGTTGCCGCCCCCATCCCGGGTCTCATAATAGACGACCGTCACCGGCCGGCCGTTCAGGCTCGCATCATCCCAGCCGACCACCCTGACCGGCATGCTCCCCGGCCCGTAGCCGCCCGACAGGAGAAGCCTGGCGAGCAGCCTCTCCTCCATATCGCGTCTCGAAACAACCATGGGAACCGGTATGCGTCACCCGACACCATGCAAATCCGGAGGGCCCATGCAATTCTTGTTCCATATGCAATTCCGAACCCGTTTCTTAATGTCCGGATCACGTCGCAAGCCGTTGTTCCGGCATGGGAACAGGGCGCGGGCTTCGATGGTCGTATGTCATGGCCTGCCGCTGATGTCGAGCGTCGCCATCGTATCGGCGTCCTCGCCGTCCGTGATATATACTCCGATGATGTATTTTCTTCCGGCCATCACGTCCCCCAGCCGACCGGGATGTCCGCGCTTTTCGCCGTCTCCAACAGGAGCCGGAACAGCTGGATGGTATCTTCCTTGCCTTCCATGGGGTCGAACCGGATGCCGTCATTCTCCGCCATGGCGGTCTCCAACATGGAAGCCACCTGACTGTCCGCGCCGACGAACGCGAACCCGGAACCGGCTTCCACCCACTCCCGGCGGCCCACGTCCCACCGCAGGTTCAGATACCGGCCGAATCCACGATGCATGTCCGCGCCGATCCACACGGAACGGCAGCAGTCCAGGAACTCGGATGACGTGACATCCACGCTCAACCCCGATTCGACCGAACCGGACACGAACGGGATGCGAGCCGCCAGCATGGCGGCCAACGGTCTTAACCATTTCGCATCACCGCCGGACGCGATACGCTCCCCATCCACGATGGATTCGGCGATATGTCCGAACGCCTCCACGATGGCCGTGGAATCGTCGGCGCCGGAGGGAATGTCCCCTTCGCCGGTCATGCGGGACACGCCGTCCGGGTCGAACTCCCAATCGTATTCGACTGGATTGTTACAGGTCTTTGTTACAGGTTTCGTCATTGGTTTCCACGATGATGCGGTGAACCTCCCCGACCTTACGGTCGGGGCTTCCGTGCCTTCCGCAGAGTTCAATCGGGCAATGGTGAATTCGTAGGCTGTGGTGAGGCCGTCGTAGAAAGTGTATTTTTCCAACAGTTCCTTGTCCGGGGTTTCGGAGTCTTTGACGGCCTTGTCCCATTGTTGTTCCAACCATGCTATGAGGTCGGATTTAAGTTCTGACTGATTCATGTGGGGGTTCCTTGTTGTGGATGCTTTTATGTGTGGACGCAACCAATGTCCATGAGTTCTGTGAGGTTCAAATGGTTCAATCCTTGTTTCCTTTCTGCCTTACTGCGGAACGTTTTCTAACGGCACGAGTTCGGCGCCGGCCTGTTTGGCGTGCCGCTGGCAGACGCCGCCGAAGCTTTCCCCGTCGCCCTCCGGCCATCGACGGATTGCCACAATGGGTTTGCCGCACGGGTACATCCAACCGTCCGAATCGGTCACGGTATGGGCGCAGCCAATGTCCATGAGTTCTGTGAGGTTCAACATGATTCATCCTTTCCAAAGTTGAATGCTCTGCCATAGTTTGAATCGCTCGGCTATTGCCTTCGGAGATTGCCCAAACGCATTCTCATCGTCCTCTCTACCTTTCCCCGCAATCCCAACGGTCGTAGCATGCGGGGCATTCGTATTGCGCGTATTCGGGATTCCACTTGGCGTGCTCACGGCATACCAGACGCCAGCAGGCCTCACATATCTCGCCGCAGTCCGTGCAGTTGACGCGCCCGCAACAGGGGCATTTCCTCGCATGCTCCTCACATAACGGTATGCCGCAACCGCCGCAGTGGTCAGCCACGTCATCCGACTCGTACGGGCCGTGGATTGAATCTTCGCAGGTTTCGTTCGCGTTCATGATGGTTCCTTTTCATTCCTTGCCTAACAGGTCAAGTCCGGCGCACACCGTCTCCCATACGGTCTTGCCGTCGAATGCGATGAGCATGCCGGATATGCAGTATTCGCTGGCGTGCGGCGCGGGCTGTCCGCAGTCCACGCCTTCCTTGCCCAGCCTGTCCAATAGGTCGCGGACGGATTGCAGCGTCTTCTCGATGTTCAACATGGTTCACTCCTTGTCCAGTCGGCGCACGCTGGCCAGCATGCGCGACGCGGCCTGACGGCGCGTCTCATACGGGGTGCCGAGTTCCTCGCCCAGCAGCCACCCCTCGAACACGGACACCGGGTCATGTCGGCCGGAGTATTTGTTGTTGCAGGATTCGCACACATGCATGTAGTGTTCGGCCATGTCTTCCACATCCTTCGCCTCCTGTTCGTCGCCAAGCGTGTTCCGGCACCATTCGGCGGTCCTGTCGAACTTGTCTTTCAACCGCATGAGACGGTCGGTGCGCGGCATGGGCGAAGCCAGCAGGCGTGCCAGTTCGTCCAATGCCCGTTCCTCGCCCATGTCGGCTGTATCGAGGACGGTGTTATCCTCGACAAGCTCGTACTGCGTGCGGACGATGCTGATGGTGTCGCTGTCGGGAAGGTTGACGGTGACCTCGTATCCCGCTTGAGGGTCGAATGCGGTGATGCGTCCGAACTGGTGGTCGTTGTACACATGCCAGTCCGGCAGTATGCGGGTGACGATGCTGAGGATGTCGCGTGTTTTCATTCCGTCAGTTCCAGTTCTTCGGCGCGACGACGATCCAGCCGCGATGCCTGTCGGCCTCACGCCTCTCCTATTCGTCCGTTAGCCATTGCTCATGCGTTTCCGCTTCCTGCCTGTCATCGAACTGCTTGCCATCCGAAGTGGTGTATGCGATGCTTGTTTCGACACTCATGATTCCTCCAACTGGTATCCGATGTGGCGCAGCGCGTCCGTGATGGTTTCGCCCGGTTCGCCTTCAAGCGGTCGCCCGCCATACTTGTCGTATATCCGCCATTCGCCGGGTTCGGACTGGTAGGCGTATACGGTGCCCGCCGGCTTCCCGTCCGGCGCCGTCAGTTCGATCGGCTTCGATTCGCCCCGCTCCGACCGCCATCGTGCGATGCCGTGCTTGCGTTCCATGAGCGTTAGGCTCGCGCCGTCCAGTCCGGCTTCCAGCAGGCTCATATATTGGCTGTCATCGTTTTCGCGGATATGCCAGTCATCGCCGTAGTCGTCCTCCATGCCGATCAGGAGCAGGGGCAGGCCGGTGCGACCGCGCCCCTCGTCGCGCACGATTTCGAACGGACGGTCCAACTCGTTGAACGCGGTCTGCCAGACGATCCAACCCTTGTCGCTGACGCGCGGCGAATCCGGGCCATACCCGTCGTCCTGCCGGTCACCATAATGGAATCTGTCGAGCAATTGGTGTTCGATTTTTTCGCCAAGCGGCTTCATGGTCAGGTTCCTTTCTTTCGAAAAGCGTGGTTGTCGCATCCTCAAGAAATGCGGTGAACAGATCGTAGGGTTCGGCCTGATTGGGATTCAGATACCAGTCCATAGGTTTATAGCCCAGTTTCATGCACGGGAGTTTCGTGCCGATATACCGGGTGACCCGGATATGCCGGAATACCCATCGTATGATGTCGATTCCGAGCCCATATTGTTCCGCATATTCCTTATACGACTTCACAATCGACCCTTTCCTCCGCTTCACTGGTGCGCCTTCACGTATTCGGGTCCGTGGTAGTGCGATCGGCATGCGTATCGTTCGGTGACCGGGGTTTCGAGAATCCGGTCCACATCCAACGTCACGGTCTCCCGATCCGTTCGGGCGAGGTATTCACGCAGCCAGTCGCCAGCGTTGAAACTGTCCGCACACCATGCCGGATCGTCCGTCAGCTCTTGGATGCGCCGGACGCCGTTCGGGTCGTCGAGGAGCCCGGGGTTCCAGCCTGCATGCTCGCAGACCACGTCGATCAGCGGGTCAAGCCGGCTGATGGCGCGTGTTCTGCCGGGCGTGACGATCACCGTGCTCCTCATCGTTCAGTCCTTCTTCTCTTCGAGATCCTTGAACATGTCCCATCCACCGCGTCCGATATCGGCGTCTTTGCTGCCGATTACGACGATGCCGCCGCCTTTCTTGAGCCGCCGCGTGCAGACTGGGTCCGTGTTCTCCTTGCCGTAAATGTCGAAGCTCTTGAGCGGGATCGCCCGCAAACCGTATTCGTAATCGTCGTTGATGCGGTACACGGGCAGGTCGCCGTACCGGTCGCGGATGGCTTCGAGCTTCTCGATGAGTTCGGTGATGGTCAACGTGTCCATGGTCGGATGCCTTTCTTACGTCCGCATCCCACGCATGCGTCCCCGGCTCACAGGCCCTTCGCCTTGAGGATCCCGTCCGCCTCTCTGGTGAAGTCATGCCGGCGGCGCAGCCGTCCCGCCTCGTAGCGCGCATCACGCGCCGTCGGGTCGATGTCGCGCGCGAATCCGGCCATCACATCCGGGTCGATGCGGTGCGCGTATCGGAGCGCGATATACGGGTCGGCCGTCCGGACGAGAGCGTGTTCGCCGCCCGGATGCTTCTCGCACGCGATCAGCCATGTGCCCGGATCGTCGCACCAGCCGATGAGGCGTTCCAACTGGCCGGGCGTGCACTCCTGGCTGGCGATCAGCTGGTAGGCGACGTCCGGCGACCATGACGGGTTCGACTCCTCCATGAGCCGGACGAGCATGCCGATCTGTTCGGGACGCAGTCTCGCGCTCGCGGCCAGATCCGTCATGACGCCGTCCCCGTGCTCGAACAGGGCGAGCAGCTGGGGTCCGTCCAGGGTGGCTATGAAATCGTCGAATCGTTTCATGCCCTGGGTATGCGTCCCCCTAATCAGGGAAACGGGGTCAGCGGCTACGCCAGTATCCACTGACCGGATATCCGCTTCGGATATGAGGGCTCACCCAGACGCCGCCCCCGCCGAAGGATGCCGTATTCGCCTTTGGCTTCGGCATCCTTCCGTGCAGTGGCTGGATGTTCTCGTTTGCCTTCGAAACCGCCTTACGCATGGATTCCCTCAGCGAATCGGGCAAACCGGCCGATGCCTCATCCAGATGGTCGAGAACGGCTCCCGCCATGGTCCGGGCGATATGCGCCACACGCTCCCCGTCCAAACCGGCCTCCTCCGCGAAGGCCTCCCAGTCGGATGGGGTGAGCAGTTCCGCGAATTCGACTCCGTTGATGGGCATCGCCATCTCCTGATCCACATGAGGCCATATTCTGGTGACCGTCATGTCGTACATCGGCGCGAAACGGAACCCGTTTTCGGCAAGAACAATCGAATAGTTCTTGCCATGGGAGTCCGAATCGCCCGATGAGACGTTGAAGGCAAGCCGGCGAACCCACTCGTATCCGGTTTCATCGCTTGCATCGAAATGATGCAGGAAACGGACGCAGCTTGCGGCGTCGATTTCATACTTGGATTCGGGATCCATGCCCATGGCCTGCGCTAGATCCTCGCAATGGATTCGTCTCACGTTGTTTCCATCCACGATGCGGTCGAAACGTCGGGTGATGAAGGCCTCCGTCCCATTCGCGGTGAGAACGCCATGCTCGGATACCGGCAATCCGCAAAGAGTCCCGAGCGTCAGGGTGGCATCCTCCACCCTGTGACTGCCGGGGCAATCCCTCATTTCAGGTTTGATGATATGGGTGGAGGGGATGGACGCGTTGGGCCAGAGCCAGACACCGGCACGTCGGGCGAGCGTGAACTTGGGCTGGCCTCCGGCGATGGAGAAACGGCATTTCGGCGTATCCCGCTCATAGAACTCATCCTCATCATCCCGTGCGAACCAGTTGTATCCGTTCGCACGCACATATCCTATCTGATTGCCGATTTCCTCCTCGTCGAGGGGTTTCGCCTCGATGGGATGATGCGGGAGTTCGGGCTTGTCCGAGAATACGAGTCCGCCTACTGTATCCGCATCCGCAAGAAGTTTGAACATGTCCGTCGAATCCAGATGGAGTCGCAGCGCCATCCTACGACGGGCGTTCTCATCGTCGGGAAGCAGGTTTTCGAGAAAGGCCGACGCCGTTTTTCCGGAAGCTTTCCCGGTTCTGGGCAGACTGAGGCTTATCGGCGCGCCTTCCTTGGAATCATAGTGGAATGAAACACGTCCGCCGGAGGTTCGTATGAATTCCCCCACATGGTTTCCGTCGGCCCAGACATGCAGTCGTTCTCCTCGCATCATGCCTCCAGATATTCGGGCGGAACCCTATAGGGTTTGACGCCGAGTGTGGCGAACACACGCAGGGCCGCTTCCAACGGTACGATCCCGCGTTCCGCCATATCGGTCACGATGCTTTCGGAGACGCCGCTTCTGTCCGCGATTTCTGACGGGGTTCGGCCGATTTCCGTGATTCGTGCGGAAATAATCTCGCCCGCCTTTTCCAATGAGGGCATGTCGCGAATGCCGTCATGCGATGGTTCTTCGCTGATGGAGATCTCATCGGTTTTCGACGGCAAGGCGTCGAATTCGCTGTAATCCATTTCTCTTCCGCTCCTTTCCGGAAAAAGCATGCGTCCCGAAAACCAGAGGATTGCGAATCAGGCTGCTCGAACCATCATAACGTCGAATGCCTTATTCCGGCACGCGCCAGATGACGGCGGCGTGAAGACCGGCTGCCTGGCCGGGTTCCCGTCGAAAGGCATCAGGACGCCTCCCCCGTGAGCCGCGCGTACCCGTCGAACAGGACCTTCAGGCGCGTATCGTCATCGTCCTTCAGCCATTTCCCCGCGCCGAACGCCACGTCCGCGATCTTGTCCAATTCCCGGTGGGCGGCGCGTAGGTCGGTCGGCATGTAGTCGGGATCGTACAGGTCTGCCAGGGACTGGCCGGGATGGTTGGCTCGAGCCACCAGCACGTTCCTGCCGGCCTCGATCAATGCGGCGCGGGTTTCATCGTCGAGGGCGGGCAGGGGCAGGTTGTTCCAAACCACCGTGTTGCTGAAACGGCAGCGTGATTCCAGTCGCCCTCCAATCGTCTGCTGCCATGTCATGAACATGCGTGATTCGATGACGGCGAATGCGAGGCCATCCCGGTCGGGACTGGTGTACACCATGTCGCCGGCGATGATGTCCGGCGTGTACCAGTCGCAGGTCATGTATTCCCGATCCTCGCTGAACACCTTCGGGATCGCAAGATAGTTCATGGACGGCTGATGGTCGTCACGGAACAGCCAAGGTGTCGCACGATGCCTGTAGGCATCGCCCTTCATTGGAGCATTGCGACGGTATTCGGCGCATGCGTCGACACGCTTCTTCAGGAACGAGGATTTCCTCAGTTCCCCCGGCTCCGCGTCCCTGAGCCATAGGCACCAGCGGTCCGTGCCGTTGATGAGCTCGCGTCCCATGCGAAACGGCCGGACGAAGCGTGCGGCGATGGGATCGGCCATGGCCTTGGCATATTCCTCACGGTCGGCGAGCAGCAGGTTGCCTCCATCCAGGGGCATGGAACCGGAATCGGTGACATCGAGAAGAGGCGAGACCGGTCCCGTCTTCTGGCTTCGTTTGCCTACGTACAGGTCGGGGCCGTCTATGAGATACCCGTTGATGTTGTCCACGGTGCGGGCGGTCGGTTCCCCATTGATGTCCGCGTATTCGAACAGTACGGGCGCGGGCTTCGCTTTCCTGTCCAGGCCGATGATGACGACGTGGACGTGCGCGTTGTCCGTGGACTGCGCGTCCCATGCGAACGTGCGGTGCGCGAAACGGATATGCCAGCCGTCCGCATGCAACGGTTTGAACAGGGGTTCCACGGGCTGCCCCTGGGTGATCGAATTGGTGGTGACGAATGCGAACGCCGCATCCGGTTTAGACAGGTAGGAGGCGGCCTTCCGGTACCATCCGGTCGCGTAGTCGAGATATCCGTCATACTGGCGGCCCCACACGGTCTTCAGATCATCGGTCTGACCGGCGGTCTTGGTGACGTGTCCGATGAACGGCGGGTTGCCCATCACATAGTCGCAGTGGTCGCCGGGTAATAGTTCGTTCCAGTCGAGGCGCAGGGCGTTGCCTTGTTGAATATGGGCCGTATCGGTGAACGGGAGCCGGGGCAGGCCGCTGATGGTCGACTCGGTGTCGTCCAATGCTTGCTGTTCCGCGATCCAGAGCGCGGTGCGGGCGACCGCGCAGGCGAACCCGTTGATTTCAATGCCGTGGAAGTGGCTGATGCTGACTTTGACGGGGTTGATGTCGTCGCCGAGGTCGAGGGCGAGTTGTCCGTCCTTGTCCAAATCGGCGAGGATCCGGTTCTCGATGCGACGCAGTTCCAGATAGGTTTCGGTCAGGAAGTTGCCGGAACCGCAGGCGGGGTCGAGGAACCGGAGGCCGGCTATCTTGTCGTGGAGTTTGTTGAGCGCGTTGGTGCGGGAACCGCCTGCGACCGGCCTGGCCTCCGCCCCCTCGAGTTCGGCTTTCAAACCGTCGAGGAACAACGGGTCGATGAGCCTGTGGATGTTCTTGACGGACGTGTAGTGCATGCCTCCCTTGCGCCGTTCGTCATGGCTGAGGGTTTCCTCCATGAGGGAACCGAAGATGACGGGGCTGATGCCGCTCCAGTCGAAGCCTTCGCTGATTTCCAGCAGGGCATCACGCAGCTCCCCGGTCAACGGGGGCACGTCGATCCGGTCGGCGAACAGGCCGCCGTCCACGTAGGGGAACGCTTTCAACGGTTCCGGCAGGTAACGACGCCGCTTCTCGATTGGTGTGTCCAACGCTTCGAACAGGTCGTACAGGTCTTCGCCCAGACGTTCGGGCGTGGATGCCGCCACATAGTCGCGGAGCGCGTCCGGCCGAAACAGGTTCGCGTCCTCCGCATACAGGCAGAACACGAGGCGTACGGTCAGCATCGCCAGCGCATCATGCTCCGCCGGATCATCGGGATGTTCGAAGCATTCCGCCAAAGAGTCATGGAGTCTGGCGACCCGTCGGCCGGCTTTGACGGACAGTTTCTCCTGTTGGACGACACGGGAGTGCTCGTGGGCGAACAGGCGGCCGATTTCGTTGATGTGCTCCGGCAGGCCGGCAAGCGTGAACTCCGATTGCGGGGTGCGGGCCAACGGGTCGGCTTCCAGATCGTAGAGGCGGAATGTTCCGAAATTGCAGGTGATGAGCACGGACGGGTGTTCCGATGGCGGCAGGCTGTCGGAATACCGTTTCGCCTGTTCCACCGGGGTGACCATGGTTCCCTGACGTGGTTCCGGCCTGTCCAAATCCACGCCGAGGCTCTTCTGTTCGACGAGCACACGGGCTTGGATCATGAGCGCGTCGATGAACCCGTCCAATGCGGTGCGCCGTTCGAACCAGAGCGTCTGCCTGTCGCTCGTGTTCGGGATGAGCAGCACCTTGTCCAACAGGTCACGCCAGTACTGTTGGGTCTCGGATTTCTCGTCGCCTCGTCCCGCCCATGATTCGGCGAACTTGGCCGCCCTGCTCTTCAGATCATCCATGATTCCCAATGGTATCCGGTTTTCCGCATGCCGGTCGGATATCGACCACATCATGCGGCGTGATCGTCCATAGGCAGGCTTGGATCCACCGGTCCGGCAGCCGTTTCGGATCCGCGATCGCGTTCGCCCTGTACTGGAGCCGTTTCTTTTCGGCCGGATCGTCCCAATGCTCGTCCAGCCACCGGTCGTATTCGGCGGGAGTCCACCTGTCGGCATCCAGCGGGGCGCACGGCCACCGGTTGATGACGCAATGGTATTGGTCGAAATCCGTGCAAAGCACCCGGTTCTCATCGACCCGCAGATGCAGGAGCTCCAACCCGTCGTACTGGTGGCGGAAGCCCGGATACCGTCGGTCGGGACGCGTATGCGCCCTGCCTTTCGAATCGACCCAGCGCGCCCACGCCCACAAGGGGGCCGCGTCCGGGTCCGGACGCGGCATGCCGGCATGCTCCATTTCGCCCATCATCCACTCATAGGCGGGGCTGATGCCGTCCCACCAGTCCGCGTCGCCGTCGGCAATCGACCGTTCGCGGGCCGCCTTCCATGAGGGCGTGTACGAGCCGGAACGGTCGAACGCGGCCCTGACATCCGGCCACCGTTGGAACGAATACAGATCGATCAGAAAAAACCTCCTTTAGTCAGCATTCCCATTTGACGCGGCGACGGTACAGGCGGGGATCGTCCCAATCGTCGTCCATGAGGCCGGTATCCGCCTCGCGCACGGCGAGACGGCAACGATCGCGAACCGTATGGCGGCCCACGTAATCCGGATACCGGTCATCCTCGTAGTCATGCCAGCTGTGCCAGCGCCGGCCGGATGGGATGTGCGCCTTCCGGCTCTGCGAATACGCATATGCGGTCACGTCGCCTTCAAGGGTCGGCGGTTCGGTCGGGTGCATCCAGTTGTGTCGCAGGTACGCGTACCCGTGCTCCAGCGCCTCGCGTTCGAGCACACGGTACGGCTTGTCCTTGAACGTTCGGGACATTCGTTTTTTCCTTCCATTAGGTTTGTTCGCCTAGTGGAAGTCGTGAGAGAGCAGCATCGCTTTTCCTTTCCGATGGCCAACTATACAAAGAACAAACGAATAGTCTTTGCTGTTATTGCGTATCCAATGTATTGATATTGTACGTCAAGTTGACGTACAATACACGGTATGACAAGCACTATTACGGAACCGGCACGCAGCTCACGCCTCAACATGCGCCTCACGCCAGAACAGCGCCAAACCATAGATATAGCGGCCTCTCTCAAAGGCTCCTCCATAACACAATGGGCCATCGACCATCTCGTCACCGACGCGCGCCGGGATATCGAAGAGGAGACCGTCACCCGTCTGCCCTCCAAGGCATTCGACGAATTTCTCAAGGCGCTTGACAGACCCATGCCGAAGGCCGCGAAGGATCTCATCGAAATGGAACCCGACTGGATATGAGATTCACCACACCACGGCGCATAGAGTCCTCCGACATGCTCGATGGCTTTGACTGCGGCATTACGCCCATTGATGAATGGCTGTCCACGAGATCCCGTTCTGCCGAAAAACAGGGAACGGCCGTCGCGTACGTCACCTACGCCGAATCAGGGGAACTCGCCGGATTCTACTCTCTCAGCGCACACGCGATGGAACGCTCCAATATCGCCGGCGGATGGCTACAGAGGAACGTTCCCGAGCGAGTGCCCATGATACTGCTCGGCATGCTCGGCGTGGACAGACGTTTCCAAGGCGAAGGCCTCGGCAGGAAACTGTTGCACGATGCGGTCATACGTTCCTTGAACATCAGCTCCGAACTCGGGGCGAGGGCCCTCATAGTGGATCCCGTGGATTCAGCCGCAGCTAGATTCTACGAGAACAACGGCTTCCAGCACATTCCGGAATCAGAACGAATGTTCCTCAAACTCGCGGGCAAGCATCTCGTCTAGCATTCTTGGCTTCCTCCATCCAGCAGATCGCACAGCACCCACAGGGCGAATCGGGCGCCGTTCAGCGCATCCTCGGGAAGGCCGCACGGATATGAGGCCTCGACCCCCGCATGCACGTTCCCGTCCGCATCCACGCCATCCAGCACGGTGACGGCCAGGGTCAGGCATCGCAATCCGCGTTCGGGCGTCGCGTCCCCGCGGACGAGCAGCCAGACTGGCGGCATCGCCATCGGCTTGCCGGGATCGAACGAACGCGCCTCGTCGGCGACGATGCCCGGTCCGAACGGTTCCCGCAGTTCCAGCCCGTACGTGATGTTCCCGGCACGATATTCGAGCTTGATGCGGGCCGTCGTGCCGGACGGTTCGGATGTTTCGGATTCGACGGCGTACAGCCGGTAGCGGATGGAATCAAGCATTATCCCCATGGTAGTCCGGGTGCGCGGTTCCTGTTCTCGTGGGGGCCGCCGCGTGCCGTCCGCGTTGAACTGGGCGAGCTGCCCGATCGCATTGCCCGTGTTCTGCAACGCGCCATTGAGTAGACGCACACGCTCCCCCCATATCGTTGGTCTCCAACGCGAGACGCAGCTGGCCGATGGCCGCGTTCACCTGATTGCGGTACGTGTAGTTATTGTTCTCGGATGGCGCCGTCATGCCATCCGCCTTCCTTTCGTCCTTAGAACTGATATGCGTTTCAGCGAATCAGCTCCAGAAGCCCTCGGTTCTCGTTCCTGCCGAACCGGTGCAGTCTTGAATATTCCTTGAGCGCGTGTTCGAGCCGGCCGGGCTCGGCCCAGTATCGTTCCAGCCATGCGCGGCTTTTCACCTGCTTCATGCCCAGTTCTCTTTTGCAATAGTCGGAGGGCTTCAGCCGTGTGGAGCCGTTCGTGTATTTGCCGTACATGCCCTCGTTGATGATGACCAGCATTTCGATTTCGGGATGGGTTCGCAGGTTCACGACCTCGGCCGCATGTTCGTACCCTCGAGGTATGCGCAGTACATCCGAGTCCGAATCAACTATTCGGACGATGAGCAATGGATGTTCGCCGTATGACATGTTGAGGAACCGGTCGAGCATCTGTTTTGATTCCTTGCGCGTGAAGTACCATGTTCCGCGCAGCTGGTTGGGCACGATAAAATCGGCCGGTATTGTCAGTTCCCCTCGTTCGAGGAGGGTCGTGAGTATGTACTGTTCGGCCACGCCCTCGCAGACGAACAGCACATACTGGCCTTCCGCGTTAAGCATGCACGTACCTTTCCGCATAATCCTGGAGGGCGCGGACGGCCGCGTATGAGGGCGCGGTACCGGGCACCCGGTTGGCGAAGAAGGAGACGCTCTTCTTCAAATCGGTGCGGCCCAGGTATGCGCCCAGATTCCGGAGGGCGAAGCCTTTTCCATCGCGGACGGCGAACCATATCGAATCCTTGCGGGTGAAATGGTCCAGCAGCTCCGGATAGTGGGTGGAGAACAGGAGGGTGGCCCCGTGCGGGTTCGTGACCGGGGAGGCGAACAGGTCCATGATGGTGAATACGAGCTGCTTGTTGATGCTGTTCTCCAGTTCGTCCACAATCAGATAGCCGCCCGCGCGCAGTGTCTCCAATGCTCGGCCGACCAGTGCGCCGCCTCTCAGGGTGCCGGATGAGACCATGTTGACCAGCGAGTTCGGGGTGACCTCCCGCTCCTTGCCCTCATTGCGGAATTTCAGATGGATTCCGTCCTTGTCGTAGTCGAGGCGTTCGATGCTGGCATCGAACAGCGTCACGACGGGGCGGGCCGGGCTGACGGTGAGCGTCGGGGACACCGGCAGCAGTTCGGTCGCGATGTCGGTGTCCTTGACGAAGGCCCCGCAAATACTCCGGTCGGGCGGCAGATACCGTTTCGCGTCGGCGGACAGTTCGCCCCGGACGCCGGGCCTGCCCACGTTGCGGGATGAGAGCACGGTCCACCGTTCCGGATCCAACGTGCCGTTCATGGCGGAGGCAAGCATTTTCTTGCTGAGCTTGCCATGGTGGATGCTCAGGGTCTCACGGATGAACCTCAACGGCGTGCGACCCTCGCCTGTCCGCTCGAGCAGGCTGTCGATGAGATGGAAGCGACCGTCCTGTTCGAACAGCGCGCGCACCCCGATCCGGTCGTCCATGGTGTCGTACAAAGGGAACAGGTCGGGGTTCAACGATCCCAGCGACATGCCGCCGGCGACGGCGAGGGCGAGTTCGGTGACCCTCAACGCGGTGGTCTTGCCGGAGGCGTTGATGCCGGCGACGCCGATGGCCGTGTTGATGCTGATGTTGCGTGCGGCGCCGTCGAGCATGTGCGTGTATCCGGGTTCCCTTACGGCGTCGATGGCGTACAGGTCCATCCTGCATTCATGGTTTTCGTATAGGCGCAGGCCGCTGATGGCGTAGCTCAACAACCTCATGCTTTCTCCCTTGTAAACGTTTTTTCTGTATACATAGGCTATCACTGAATGGAGACCGTCGATACCCGGAAACCGTCAGAACGCCTCCCCCCCCCCTGACTCCCAGGCAGCCGGGCGGGTTCTAGTGATCGTTGCAACACCTGACCTACCGCAAGGAGGGTCAGGTGACCAGAAGCCACCGAAACGAAGACCGTGGCGGGGAACACCGTTGGACGTTCAACGGCGTCGAATATCCGACGAGGAAGCTGATGTGCGAGGCGAGACGCGCCGAGTACGTGCGCCTGCTGGACGAGGAAGGCATGAACTTCACCCAGGCCGCGCACGCGGTCGGCGTCTCGAAACGCACCGGCAAGGCGTGGCGCAACGGCAGGACGCGCGCCACGGGAAGGAACGAGAAACCCCTGGTGGACTGGTATCGTTCCACCATGGACAAACCCAAGACCCTCCATCCGCGCTACCTGAGCCAGGAGGAGCGCATCCAGATCGCGGACCGTCTGCGTCTGGGCGATTCGATCCGCGCCATCGCCCGCCTGCTGGGCCGCGACCCCGGCACGGTCAGCCGCGAGGTCGAGCGCAACAGGAATCCCGAGTCCGGCGGTTACGAGCCTTACCGCGCCCAGCAGAAGGCCGCGGACCGGCTCAAACGCCCCAAACCGCGCAAGGCGGCCGAGGGCACGCGACTGTGGGACGAGATCGCCGCCGGGTTGCGCAGGCATTGGAGCCCGGAGCAGATAGCCAACCGGCTGAGGCTGGACTTCCCGGATAATGGGGATATGCACGCGAGCGTCGAGACGATCTACCAGGCCATCTACCTGCAGGCCAGGGGCGAACTCAAGCAGGAGCTGAAACGCGCCATGAGGCAGGGGCGAACCGCCCGCAGACCCCAAGGCGGCCAAGGCCGCAAACCCCGTTTCCGCGAACCCATGGCCATGATCTCGGAGCGACCCCCGGAGATCGAGGACCGGGCGGTCCCGGGCCACTGGGAGGGCGATCTCATCACCGGCAGCCGCAACAAAAGCGCCATCGGCACGCTCGTCGAGCGCACCACCAGGTTCACGATCCTGCTGCACCTGCCCGACGGGCACGACGCCGAACACGTCCAGCAGGCCATCATCGACAAGATGCAGCACCTGCCCAAACTCCTGCGCAACAGCCTGACCTGGGACCAGGGAGCGGAACTCGCCCTGCACAAACGGATCGGCGCCTCGCTGGACATGGCCGTCTACTTCTGCGACCCGCACTCCCCGTGGCAGCGCGGCACCAACGAGAACACCAACGGGCTCCTGCGCCAGTACTTCCCCAAAGGCACCGACCTATCCGTCTACCCGGAGGACTACCTCGACGCGGTCGCCGAGGAACTCAACGACCGGCCACGCAAAACCCTCGGGTTCATGAAACCAAGCGAGAAGATCATCGAACTGCTCGACGCCGCGTGATAACCTCAACAACCGACAACGTGACCATGGAAGGCCGCTCAAACCTCAGGTGTTGCAACCACCACTAGAATCTGCCCCGGGCATGCCGCCCCGCGACGGGTCGGGCATGAACTGCTCCGGATTATCCCCGACCGCCGTCAGCAGAGCAGGCGGATGCCGGTCGCATCCAGGAGAACATCGCCTGTCAGGGCGTTCAGCGTGTTCGCGAGACGTTTCGCCGTGTTCTCGCCCGGCGTCGGCTCCGACGGGATGATGAGGCCCCCATCCGGGGTCTCCGCGATGAAGCAGGCGCATCCTTTGGCCATCTCCATGGGTTTCATGCCGTCGGCGATCGGGTTCGGCTCCCACTTGTCGCCATCCGTGAGATGACGTGCGCAGGATTCCAGATCCGAGAGGAGCGCGTCCGCGTTCATGTACGTGTCGTACAGGCGTCGCCAATGGGCGCGAACCTGTTCCATGATCTGCGGGTCGTCGCAGGACAGATGGCCTATCCCGTTCTCCGCGTCGTTGATGGCGGCGGCGAGCCCGCGGCGGGCGACCGCCAGCATCATCCTCGCCTCGGTGTTCTGTTCGAGCGTGAAATCATGGTTCGGCATCATTCGCCCCAGCTTTCCCTGTTCGTCCGGATTTCGCTACGTCTGACGGCGGCGCGCGTGCGCAGCCGGTTGGGGCGCGGATCGTGAGCGCCGGCCTTGTTGGAGCGGCGGATGAGCTGCATCGCCTCGATGTACATGGGATTCGCCGTCCTATTCGGCCGTGCCATGATCGGCCTCCAATGCGATGTCGTGCAGGATGCGGGAGAGGCGCAGCGCGGTCTCCCGGTCGAGGATGAGGCTTGCCGACCGGTAGGTGGTCCCATGGTCCGGGTCGGTGTCCTGCCGGGCTATCGCGATGCCGACCGTATCCGGCCAACGCCCGTCCGTCCACCGGCGGCGGGTGACCTCCGCCCGGTCGACGACCGTCGTATCCGAGCCGCACGGGATGGTCAGCATGACCCCCGTGTGTTCGAGCCCGCCGGCCGCGATCTCCACCTTCGATTCCCTGACGTTCGCATCCGTCATCATCCGTTCCTTTCCTCGTTGGCCTTCGACCCCGCGGGCATGCGTCCCGGTATGCCGAGCCGACGGCATTCAAGGCATTGCCCGTCCGTCCAGCCCGTCGGGTCGAGCATGATGTTCGCGCAGGATACGCATTCGGGAAGCCGGTGCGCCGGGCAGTAGTGCAGGTCGCGGTCGAGTCCGGGATGGTCGTCGGCGTACAGGATCTGCCAGCCGGCGTCCATGCGCGCATCGTTCAGCAGCTCATCCTCGTCCGCCCGCCATTCGCTGTCGTCATACCGGTTTTCGCAGCCGGGCGCGTCACAGGCGAGCATGAGCAGGGGCGTCGCGTACCCGTCGAACCGTTGGGCGAGCATGGTCATCTTGGCGTCACCCGTTTCGGGCGACGGTTCACGTCCGGCAACGGGTCGATGCCGGCCGCCTGGCGCAGCAGGTTCCCGATCCGGCGGCATGGCTTCTGGTAGAGATGCCGCCGGTCGCCGCAGGGGCCCCACATGCGGCGCAACGGCCCGCCGGCGGGGAACACGAGGTTCCCGGCAAGACGGTCGCCGTAGAACACTGGGACCGTGGGCTCGCCGTAAAGCCCGGCGAACGCGGGCCCATACGACCATCCGTCGCCCAGTTCCCCGGCCAGCGCGTTCAATCGGAGCCGCATGCAGCCCGTGACGTCCGTGGCATCGTTTTTTCCGGCTCGCCGTCCGGAGTCGGCGACGCCTTCCGCCTGCGCCCGTTCCAGTTGGGCGACCGTGCAGTGCACGCATTCCGGGTGCATGCCCGCCCAGACGCCGACCATGAACGCCATATGCCCGGTCTCGCCGGTCAGGCTTCCCATGAGGGGACGCGCCTCCCATGAGGGGAGCGGCCGCCAGCCGTCGCGCCAACAGTCCGACTCGAAGCCGATGTCATGGGTCCTGGCGGCCTTCGACGGCCATACGTGGATGAGGTCGGTCTCGACGTGCAGCGCGTATCTGAAGCGTATCGCCATCAGTCCCGCCTCTCCTTTTCGTGTTCGAGTTCGTTGACGCAGCAGGCACACGGTCCGTCCATCAGATTGGGGACGTCGTCGCCGCAGCGGCGGCAACAGCCGGCCTCCGGCACGCGGGCCATGCGGTCGAACAGGTAGTCGCCCATGTCGTTGATGTCGATGCGGCCGGCCTTGCCGTGCAGGTATCCGGCCAGCATGCCCTTCAGTTCGCGGCGGGCCACCTGCCTCGTTTCGAGATCTTTCAACGCCATGTCACCCCTCTTTCAACCGGATTTCGTATTCCGGGGTTTCGGCCATCCTGTCGTCGAACAGGAAGTCGCCCATATGCTCCACGTCGATCGGGCAGCCGCCGCCGTACGGGTATTCGGCTATCGCGTTCTTGATCTCGCGCCTGTTGATGACGCGCTCGTCGCTGTCATGCCTTGCCAAGGGTGTTTCCTTTCCCGTATTCGCCGATGCGGGCCAGCAGTCCGCCGAACATGCGTGATATGTCGCGCGCCGCCATACCGTTGTCCCAGGTCGTGAACCGGTGCAGCTCCCACTGGTCGGCCGCGGCTTTCGCGCTTTCGTCAAGAGGATTCGTCATCGACCGGCTTCCTTCAGTAGTTTGATTGTGTGCGCGGCTTCGCTGAGCTTGTATCGGATCGTGCTGGTCGGTAGAGTGCATGCTCCAACCAGCTCCTCGGCATGCCCGTCGAACCCCTGCTTGAATTCCAACACCCCACGGCCCTCGTCATCCGGGTCGTTGAATACGCCGGTGATGCCGTACATGTTGAAGCGTGGCATCCGGCTACGGTTGACGCACAGGCGGAGCATTCCCTCATGGACCAACAAGGCGGGAGCCTGATACGAACGGTATTCGGGGAGCGCGCCGGCTGTCAGATACACGATTTCACGCCGGTGTTCCACGAACAGGGCGCATGCCGCAGGAATGACGCTGCCGCGGGAAGCCAGTGCGCGCGCCTCGTTGAGGCGGTGTTCCATGGCGGTCAGGTTGCGGGTGATGTCGTCCTCCTGCCGTTTGATTCGAGATGTGGGATGATTCTCGTATTGGGTTCGCAGCAGGTCCAGCCGTTCGGCGAGTTTGTCGTATTCGGCGGTCAGTCTGGTCAGAAGTTCCCCGGCGTGGATCTCGGCGAGCATGAAACGGGCTCGGCTTCCGAATGTCTCCTTGAACCGGCGGTAATAGTCTTCGTCGCGGGCCGTGAAGCCGCGTCGTCCTGCGGTCTTCCGTTCGATGTCCACGAACGTGCCGAGCTCATCCGCACCGAGTTCGCGTACTCGCACGCCTGACGTTCTCGCCCGGTTCACGCTCCACCGGGTGCGCGGCTTATAGGAGGCGAGCAGCGTCTTCTCATCCTTGATCCCGTCGAAGGTTCTGATCCAATTCCAACGGTTGACGACTTTTCCGTATCCGGTGTCGAATCCCTGATGCCTCCAGCCGCATGACCGGTAGGCGTCGAGGATCATCGTGTCGGGGGCCCCGATCGGGTTCCCGGCCGCGTCATGCCTTTGGTATTCGATGTTCGGCCAGCATGTGACGGACACGGCATGGCGGCGGCGTGCGGCGAGCCGGATTCCACGGGTCATGTGTTCGAGGAGTTTCGGATCATCGAGCGCGCATAACGGTCCGAGCCAGATGCTGCCTTCCGGGCCAAGCCGGCCTCGTGTCCACGCGATCAGGCAGCCGGCCGATAGAACGCCGTTGCGGGTCACGCCGATCAGATCCGTGGCGTCCACGTCCGGTTCGGCGAGATGAGCCATGTGCCCGGTCTGCTGGAATCCGCCCTGCGGATGTCCGGCAGACAGCAGATCCAGTTGGTTGAAGGTGATGGGTGTGATGTCGTAGATCAATTCAGTCCTTCCATTATGAGACCGGTTCCGGCATGAAGAGCGTATGTGAAGCGGATCATCATCGATATCCCCCCTACCCTCCCGTGTTTGGGTTCGTCTAGGATCAGGGGCACGGCGCTCTCATCCAACGGGTTCGTCATCGCGGCCTCCCTCGTTCGCGATCGTCTGGAGAATGCCCGCCAGGCAGCCGATTTCGCCGGGGCTCAACCGGATTCGGCGGATCGTGCCGCCGCTGTCGGTGGACAGCACCCACGTGCGGACGCCGTGTCGGCCGTCGCCCGGCAGCCAGATGAGGCTCACATGCCCGCAGGAGGCGCCCGTGATCATGCCGGCGCGGCGTTCGACTTCGATTTCCGGCTTCATCGCACGCCTCCCAGGATCAGGGGCACCGCGGCCCACCGGCGGAACATGCGGCCCGGCGCGGCCGTGCAGTACGCATGATCGGGATGCAGTACGGTCACGCCCTTCGCGGCCATCGCCTCCAATGTGACGGGCCTGTCGTCGATGAGCACGTCCGGTGTGAGCAGCGTCTTGTCGCCGTTATAGTAGCCGTCGAACTGGAAGCCGTTGCGGTGCAGCCAGCGTTGGCTTTCGCCGCGCCGGTCGTCCGCGCGGCTGGTCGCCATGATGACGTTCCAGCCCGCATCGTGCAGCTGGTTCAAGGCTTCGGCGGCTCCCTCATAGGGTTCTTCGCGTGAGTAGAGACCGTCGGCGACGGCGCGCGTATGCCACCAGCGGAACGATTTCGCGTCGCCGCTGAACGGCCATCCGCCGGTCAGCGTGAAATCGTAGGCCGTCGGCTCCGGGCACGGGCATTCGTCCTCGCCATGTCCGCATTCGCGGATGTAGTCGCGCAGACCGTTCGTATAGTCGGCGATCGTGTTGTCGATGTCCACCATGATTGTCCTGGTCAAGGCTGTCACCTCTTTTCAAGCTGTTCCGCCAGTTCGTCAAGCCAGGCATCGACGGCTTCGCTCTCATACCCGTAGGAGCCGCAGGGCAGGTTCAGATGCCTGATCTCGTCG
Organism: Bifidobacterium longum subsp. longum JCM 1217; assembly: GCF_000196555.1. Classification (NCBI taxonomy): domain Bacteria; kingdom Bacillati; phylum Actinomycetota; class Actinomycetes; order Bifidobacteriales; family Bifidobacteriaceae; genus Bifidobacterium; species Bifidobacterium longum. Next base: position 1,096,350 of record NC_015067.1, read on the forward strand.
GCGGCAAGGCCTCCCGGCTCCCCGGGGTGGGCCAGGGTGAACGAGGCGAGGCGCTGCACCAGGTCGACGGGTACCGGCATGTAGGATGCGGGAGCCGATACGAGCGGGAACATCGGGTATGCCATGCTCATAGTCCGTTCTTCGTCAGGTATTTGTTGTTGATGATTTTGAAGCACCGATTGGCTCCCAGTTCGTTCGCCAATCCTTCGGACAACTGCTGGTCTTCGCGCAGATGCCAGACGATGCCCTCGTCCAGACGGTCTTTGGTGACGTTGCCACGCAACCCGTCTACTTTGGCGATCATGTCGTCCACGCTCCCCGTCAATGCCCACTCGTTTTCGTCGAGTTCGGGAACGGCAAGATTCGGCATTCCCGTCGGCCACTGGTCGCGGTCGATCTTGTGATGGTCTTTCCAGACGGCGAAGACGAACGGACGTTGGGCCGGCAGTTTCAAACGGTTTGATTGGATACCGGGGCCACATAGCTCGAACTGGACGGCCATGCCGGGCCATAGCATCTTGTCCAACTGGAATCTTTTGGCGAGCCGCATGTTCGAGGACATGGAGTCAAGCTCCCAGTTGCGTGAGTACACGTGGACTTGTCCTCGTTCGTCCATGCTGAGCGTGGTGCTGGCGCCATCGACCTTCACGGTCGGCACGGCTTTCAACGTCTTGATTTCATCCCAGTGGTCGGTGAGCGTCTGCAAACGTGGCGCGTCCGACTTGGAGCAGGGCGCGTCGAACCGGCCAATCTGAGCACCGCCCATCGGCAGGGGCTCCTCGTATTTGAGCACATTCGCCTTATCGGTGATGTCCGTGCCGACAGGGGGCGTATACCGGAATCCGAGTTCATCCAAACGCATGATGAGACCCTGCGAATACACTCCGCGCAGTTTCACGGTGCGCAGCACATGGCCGGTGATTTCCATGGAACCGACGATCATGGTCTTCTGACCGCGAGCCTGGAACGCCTTGTAACGCGGGTCATAGGCGGGCAGAAGACTGTCCGTCTCGAAATAGGCGACCCTGTCCCCCGGCTTCAGATGCATGTCCTTGCCGACGACCACACGCCACCCCAATATGCGGGCGACTTCGATGCGATCGGCCCCCTCGATGGGCTCGATGTTGGTGATTTCCTGTACGCTGACGAGTTTCCTGCTGCTCATGCCGCGACTCCCATGCTGTATCGTTCGGGCGAGATGGTGATGATCATCTCGTTTTCGTCGTAGGCTCCGTCTTTCATGCCTGTGACCTTTGTCATATTCAAACCGTGTCCATGTCCCGCTCCCCGCCGGTTCGCGTGGTCAGACGGGGCATGGGGCGCGCCCCTCGGACACGGTGTCCGATTCGATGGTCAGGACCGGTTCGCCCTCGTCGTCGACGAGCGTGGCGGGCCGTCCCGTCGCGTCCGCCGCGGCGCGCGTGGCGGCGAGCATGCCGGCGAACGTGAGCCCGCCGGGCAGTGGGGTCGTGTAGTCGACGGGCCCGTAGGCGCCGTCCCGGGTCGCGTGGATCTCGTATTCCATGCCCCCGGGTATGCGTCCCCATACACGCGGTCCGGGTGTATGCATTCCGGTCCGCGTGTATGCATCCGTATGCATCCGGGGATGCATACATCTTTTCTTTCCGTTTCGGCTTGGTTCCGACGTTCCGGGGATGGTCCGGAGGCGTGTATGCATTGTATGCATCATTCCCTTATAGGGGATTCGGGAAAAAGGAAGGAAACCCCATATATTGATGCATACAATGCATACAAGATAAAGGAATTATATTTTTTCCTTTATTTATAAGGGTTTTCGGGCTTTTTCCGGGCTTTTTCTGTATGCATCCCCGGATGCATACAGATGCATACACGCATACAAAACGGGCCGGAAAACTATACAATATTGTAAAGGTCGGAGGTGAGACTTTACAATATTGTAAAGCCTCACCTCCGGGATGCGGTCGCCCCGCCGGCACATCGGGATGCCTTTTTTTCAGTTCGCGACCAGATCCGACGCCATATCCATCGGCTCGCCGCCTTGGCCCCGCCGTTCCGGCGGGGCGCGCGCCGAACCTCACGGACAACGGTTCCTTGCCCAAATCGGGCTGGAAAACGGCTGATCCGGTTCTGAAGAGCCGGGCTTGCGCCGCAAAAACCGGTCAGGGTTTTCTCCTGTCCAGGTCGAGTTCGAGAAGCGTGCGCACCCGGTCGAGTTCGCCGGCGACGTCCGTCATCCACGCGGCGGCCCGTCTGAGACCGTCCGGCGTGACCGTCCCGCCCGGCGTCGGACCGCGCCGGGCCCGGAGCCGGATGCCGCCGGCGGGCGTGGGGCAGGCGTCCACGCGGGGCGGCTCCTCCGGGTCGCCGTCAAGCCGGAATCCCGTGACCCGGTAGCGGACGGTCCCGTCGTCCCGGCGGATCCAGTCGATCCGGTAACGGCCCGTATGGCCCAATGTCAGGACGTCGTTCATGGCCGCCCCGTCCGGGGCGTGCGGCGCACGACCCATTCGACCGGCCGTCCGCCGGGCAGCCCCTCGGGGCGGATGGTCTCAGTCGACATAATCGTATCCCGTCCAGTCGCGCAGCAGCTCGCATACGGTGACGTCTTTGACGAGCAGCACGTGATGATGGTCCTCCGCGTCCTCGAGCGTGACGAGCGCGCACCCGGTGCGGTCCGGCTTCGGGTCCATGGGGTCGGCGACGTCCTCCCATGCGACGGGCGTGCTCCCGTCCGCCATGTTTTCGTCGTACGGGGCGGGAGCCCACGTGCCGTCCGGCAGACGTTCGAACGTGTCCGTGGAATCCCGCCAGGCGTCCATGAGCCGTGTTTTGAGATGACCGGTGATGATGGCCCTGAACTGATGATCGTTGTCGTTCATGCCCCGTGGCATGCGTCCCCGGACGGGCATGGGACGCGTCCGCGGCGAAGCGCCTCACCGGGCGTACGGGATCGCGTGCAGGCCGGCCCCGTCCGCCAGCAGCATGCCCCGGTCGCCGATCGGCGTGCCGTCCGGCATGGTGCTGAACGTGTCGCACAGCCACACGCCCTCCACGTTACCGGCCGACGGGACGGGCGTATGGCCGGACACCTGGGTCAGGCGGCCGTCGTAGTCCCCGTGGCCGGGACGCGCCCACAACGGTCCGTCGTCGTCCATGTACAGGGCGGCCAGGCTTCCGGGACGGTCCGGCAGGCGGTTCAGACGGGCCGCGATCCGGTCGGCGGTCATGCCCGTCCAGGCGTGCCCGAACCGGCGGATCCCCCACCGGCGGGTGAGTCCCGCGTGCGTGGCGACGATCGTGCCGTCCGTCCATGCGATCCGCGTCGGGATGTCCTTCATGAGCTCTTGACGTCCTCCCCTCGGCTGAAGCCGGGGGATTCCTCCCGTCCTGACGATGGGAGAGGTTCTGGTCTCTAAGAGACCGCCACGGATTCGCGTGTAGCGTTTCCGTTGGTCTTACGTCCCTGTTCGACCGGGGTGCCGTCCGCGCCCCACAGGTTTTCCGACGTGACGGCGAGCGTGTCCAATCCCCGTTCGAGGATGTTCCGGGCGGCGTTCACGTCGGCGTTCGCCGTGTACGAGCATTTCTTGCAGACGAAGACCGCTTGGCTCTCGCGGTTCTTCTTGTCCACATGCCCGCATCGGCTGCATGTCTGGCTCGTGTAGGCGGGGTTGACGAGTATCATGCCCACGCCTTCGGCCAGTCGGGTCTTGTAGGCGAGCATGGAGGACAGTCGTCCCATGCTCGCCTGTCTCAGGCTCCGGTTGAGTCCGTGTTTCGCGGCCTGCCCGTTGGGCAGGTATCCGCCCTCATGCAACGGGTCGGGAACAGGCTTGTTGCGGCGGCTCATGTTCGCCAACCGTAGGTTCTCCAACACAATCAGGTCGTTCTCGCGCACGAGCCGGGTCGTGTACTTCTGGTACACGTCGTCCAGTATGCGCTTGGATTTCGCGTGCAGTCTCCCGATTTCCAGCCGTGTTCTCCGATACGCGCGGCTGGTCTTGCCGCTCTTCGCGTACTCCCGTTCACTGGAGTATCCCGCGTTCCCAGCCCTGCGGGCTTGGGCCTTCTGCCGTTTCCTGATTTCACGGTCGATGGCCTTCAACCTGTCTTTCGGCAGGTCCATGAACCGTCCGTCGGAGTCGGCGGCGGCGTGCACGCATCCACGGTCGATGCCGACCGCCCTGCCGGTCGGCTCATGCTTGACGGGCGTTGGGGTGTTGTTGAACACGACGGTGCGGTTCGTCCAATCCACTTGGATGGCCGTGTATTCGCGTATCGGCTGGCTGACTCGCACGTGCAGGAGGATGCGGTAGCGTAACGGTTCACCCGGCAATGACATGCCTTTGGGATTCTGTCCGGTGATGGTTATGATGCCGTGGTTGCGGTTGACCTGCCGGTATACGGCGTTGCGTCCCCCGTTGTGCCAGCAGACGAAACGCTGCCCGTCACGCTTGTATGATTTGAACCGGGGCATTCGTCCCGGCTTCAACCGTTTGCCTAGCAGGGTCTTGCGTCGTTGCACGGCGGTGAACCATTCGACCCGTTCGATTCGTGTCGGTGACTCCAATATGAGGGACGGCACCGCCGCCAGCCAAGAACATTCGCTTCGGGACCGGCTGACGCTGCGAGTGTCGGGTTCGCCTCCGATGGGGACGAGGGTTTTGTCCTTGCCGTATTTGCAACGGTTGGAACGCAATTGGTTGAACCGGTATCGCCAAGCGTCGCACAGCCAGTCCATCGCCTGACCGCCCGAACGCGCGTACAGTCTTTCGGATTCGGGGTCGTGCCGGTCGGCGTAGCCGGTGAACGGCTTGGCTCCGTCCAACGTCACGCGTTCCAACACGACTTTCTGACTCATAAGGCTGATTCTACCACATTCGCGTATAATATGGGAATAGTAATGCCGTGATTCCTCCCCACGCCTAAAGGCGGGGGCACCCTCACGGCAAAACGGTGGACGCGGCGCTGCGCGCCTGGTTTGAAGCCCGGCGCCTGGGCGCGTACGCGCGCGAACGAGGCGGATCCGCGTCGCATGTAATACGGGACGTCATGGTTGCCGAGCAGCGGGACGATCTCCCGTCGCCCGGATTCGGCCCGGTACCATGAGGCGAACCGTTCCATGAACCGTATCATGCCCGTGTTCGACACATGCCAGTCGTCGCATATGTCGCCGAGCAGCACGATCCGGTCGGCATGCTCCCGGTCTGCCATGTTCGAGATGAAAGGCAGCAGGTCGCCTTTCGCATGCAGGTCGCCGGCGAACAGGGTGCGGTTCACGCCCCGCCCCCTTCCGGCAGGACCGCCGTGCTGTCCGACGTGGCGACGGACACGAGGCCGGGACGGGTCAGGAGCACGCCGGTCCTGACCATGGCGTCCGCGTCCAGCCACCAGATCGCGTACCGGCGGTTCGCGTGTACGACCCGGACGGGCGTCTCCGGATCGTCGGGGTCGAGGACGCGCAGGACGCGGACCGGCCGGGTCGCGTCCACGCAGCGCATCACGGTGTCCGCGGGCGTCCAGTCCCAGGTGGCGGCGCGCCAGCCGGCCAATGCGGCCAGGGCGAGCAGGAGGATGACGCCCAGCGCGTTCTGGCCGGCCATGAACGAGACGACGGCGAGCAGGAGCACGCCCAGCATTTGCAGGATCATGGGCGTCAGGGCGCGACGCCATTCCGTGCGGGTCGGCCGGGGCACGGGGCTCCACGGGTCGCGCGGCCGCGTCTTCGTTTTCGCGGGTCTCGGTCCGCCCGTGGGCCGGACCGAGGGCGGACGGTCCGGTTTCACCTCGTGGAATGTTTCGGTTCGTTCGTCGGGGCCGGCGTGCGGACGGTCGGCGGCCAGGCGTCGTTCGAGCTCGTTGACCGCGCTCACCGCGCTCACCTGGCCTTCTTGCCGCGACGGCGGAGGATGACGCCCGGTTCGACGATGTGGTAGCCGCCGCATTCCGGGCATTTGCGGATCGTCTTGCCTTCCGGCAGGCGGCCGAGCGCGATCCGGGCGTCCACGGGGGTCGCGTAGCGGGTGCGGGAGCATTTGCGGCTGAACATGGCGTCGGCCTTCAACGGGCGGGGCTGGTTTTTCTCAAGGTTCCTGCGTGGCATGGAATGGTTTTCCTTTCGTTTGCCGGGTTGCTGTGCGCCGGTTCAGACGGCGGCTTCGATGGCGAGGCGCGACAGTTCCGCCGAGTCGAACGCATGTTCGGCGATCCCCTTGCCGAGGGTGACGGTCACGCCGCCGGACCGGCCCGGCTGGTATTTCACTCCGTCCGGTATTTCTCCCCCGTGTTCGCGGATGAGACGTTCGAGGAAACGTTCGCCCATGGCGTTCGGGGTCGGGTAGTTGACGGTGATGACGGCCGGCTGCCCCTCGCAGTCCAGTCCGTAGTGGCTGAGGAAGTCCGCGTAGGCGAGCGGATCGTCCACCTTGTAGTAGCCTTCCCCGTCCCTTTTCACGAGCACGGTGGCCGCGTCGAGGCCGGCGAACACCGCGTTCTCCTTCGGACTGTCCGCGTCATGCGTGCGAAGATACTGGCGTTTCGCCCCGTCCAGCGCCTTCGTGATCTTCTTCTGGAGGATGGCCAGTCCGGCCATGTGGGCGAGCAGCATGTCGGGCGTCATCTCCGACCAGTCGCATGGTTCGGTTTCCGTCATGATTCTTCCTTTCCTCCCCCGTCCGGCACGGGGGTCTTGTCCGTATCCGCGTATGCGTCCCCGTCCGTGACGCATACGCGCCCGTATGGCCGGAAATCGGTGGAATTCCGGCCATCGTGCGATGCCAGGGCTAACGCCGACGAAGCGCGAACCAGGCGGCGGCGAAAACCGCGCAAGACCTGGAGCGGACGGCCGCGGGACCGTCCTGCAAACTAGGGCAAACCAGCCTGCAACGGCGCTCCCACCGGCCGTCCGCGCCTCTTTCCCGCTTCCCGCGTGTATCGGATGATGGGGGGCGGGGGCGAGCAGGCCCGCCGCCAGGACGATGAGCCCGATCCCGATCCCCATGGGCCGGGGTATGGGCGTGATCGCGAGGAACACGCCCCACATGATCCACCACATGGGCGTGATCGCGAGCATGAGGGTCCTGCATCGTCTCAGGACGCGCACGTCCGGGTCGGCGCGCCGCATGCGCCGCCGGCGTCGCGTGCCGCCGCTCACCCGCACCGGCCTCAAGGTCCTCGTCCTGTCGTCCATGCGCGCCGCCTATGCGCCCGTCAAGGACGGGCCGGTGGAGAACAGGGGGATCGTCGCGTCGAGCCAGGGGCTGAGCCACGCCCATTCGGCGAACAGGATCATGGTCCAGAACAGGATGAAGAGGATGATCCGCAATGGGACGGGTCCCGTCTGGAGACGCCAGGCGAGGGTCAGCGGATTCCATGTCGGTTCGCGCCGGGGCCTGCCCCCATGCCATATGAGCCATGCGAGGCCGGCGAGCAGGAGCCAGGCGCCGCCCGCGGCGGCGGCGAGGACGCGGCTGACGGGCATGCGCACGCTTATGCGGCGTATGACGCGACTGGCCGCCATGCGCGCCCTGACGGCGGGTCTCGAGGTCCCGTCGGCGAGTTCGGCGGGGATCCCGTCCCCCACGTCCGACCATGATTCGAGGCGGCCTCGTATGATGAGGCGCGCGGACAGGCTGTCGGCCTCGTCGAGCGACCATTTGCAGGTGGTGAGCGTGATCGAGCGGGTGTCCCCCTGACCGGGCTGGTCGGCGACGACCGCGACGTCGTCGGGCGTGGTCATCCAGGATGACTGCACCTTGTACACGTACCAGTGCCGGGCGGTCTGGATGACGATCGGGTCGCCGGGCCGCAACGTGTCGGCGGCCCCCAGGTCGCCGGGCGTGCGGTGTCCCGCGTACGCGCTGTTGCCTTTCCCGCCGGGCATGGGCGTGTGCCCGTAGTGGCCTATCCCCTGGTTGGCGAGCACGTCCGTGCCGGTGCCTTCCTGGATGGCGCGTTTCCAGTCGTGGCCGAACCGGGGTATCCACATCCAGCCGATGACGGCGCCGTGGCCGGGTTCGGTTTCGGCCGGCGGGTCGCCGCCCCGGGGTTCGGCGATCCGGGTCGCGTCGCCCGCATCCACGTCCTTGACGCCGTGGCGGACGGCGAGGGTCTGCTGCGTGTGGATGCCGTCGAACGCGTCCCCCCACCACACCCAGCCGACGTGGAACACGCACAGGATGGCGAGCGTGAGGCTCAGCCCGGACACGAATTGGAGGATGCGCCGTCCCGTGCGGGCGCGTGGGCGCGTGTGCCGGCCGGTCAACGCCCTTCCCCGTCCCCATGGCGTCCGAGGGTTCGTGTGACCGCGTCGAGGATGACGAGGTCCGCATATCCGGGCGTGTCGGGGAAGGGGAACATGGCCTTGTAGACGAGGTCGGGCCGGACGACGAGGTTCCTGGCGGCGAGCCCGTCGAGGACGAGTCTGACGATCTCGCGGAACGCGGGCATCGTGTCCTCGGGGTCGAGGGGGATCATGATCCCGTTCGCCGCGTCGTATTCGCGTGCCAGCTGTTCGCGCAATCGTAGGATCTGCGGGTCGTGGCTGACGTAGTCCCAGTTCACGGCGTGCGTGTATTTGTCCCTGACCGGATCGTCGCCCATGGGCGGCCTCCCCTTCCCTTGTCCCGTGTCCGGCGCGGCCCGGCGGGCGCGTCGGATGCTTTCGCGTGAGGGTATGCGTTCCGGTGCGTGGGGTCTGGCCGGGGTGTCGTGTGGCGTTTTTCGACCGGGTTGACGAGGCTGATGTCCCCGCGACGCGGGTGGACGATGATCTTCGTGAACTCGCGTACCGACTTCGGCGTGATGCCGGTGAAAATGATGAAGCCCACCTTGGCCGAGGTTTTCGATTAGCCGTGTTCCGGACCGTCCGGTTCTCCCCCGATGCGATTCGTGCGGCGGTTCACTGCTTGTGCGTCTTCCGGCACAGATCGAGCATGGGGCGCAGGTCCGGGCTGCCGCCCTCGCGTTCGATCCGCACCGTATGCGCGGCCAATGGCAGCAGCCGTTCCAGGTTCGAATCCATGGTCTTACGATTCAGGACACTGTCCCAATCGGTGGTGATGCGGCGGAACGCATTTTGGAATTGCTCCACCACGACGAACCTGTCGACATCGGAACCATACACGATCTCCGGTGTTTCCGGCATGCGCCCCGAAGCGAGCTCATAGTCCCCCGCCTGTCCGTCAAGCAGTCGGGCGAGGACGATGGCGTTGTCTTCGAACCTGTCCGCCGGCAGGCCGAGCGCCCGCATCCCGTTCGTCGCCCACTCATGGTCGACGGAGGGGAGGCGCCATGGGCAGCCGCCTCCGTTCAGATGGAACTCGTACCCGTATACGTCCTTCAGGACCTTCGCGGCGGTCTCCCGAGGATGGTCCTTTTGCATCCGATGCCATGCGCGTAAGGCTTCGCACAGCATCGCGTAACAGCCGTTCAGCTCCTCGTCACGGACGCCCATCGACGGTCCCCCTCCCGTCGGATCCGGCATTCCCGCCGGCAACCAACCTGATTATCGTATCGGCCGTTTGCGCGGATTCGAGCAGCGTCTCCTCGCAATCCGCGAACTCCTCCAGCCGCTCCCAGAACATGTCCAGTTCCGGATCCGGGGCGGGTTCCGGATCGTATTCGAGATCGATGCCCTGTTCGTCGGCCGCCCGCCTCTTGCATCCCTCGAACCATTCCGTCTCCGAGGCCCACAATTCGTAGGCGAGCCGTCGAGCATCCCTGGCCGCCTTCGCGTAGGCGGCCAGGGCCTTCGCCAGTTCGGCGCGCTTGCGCCTGCTTGGTTTGAACAGCCGGTCGACCCTGTCCGCGAACCGGCGCCACTTCAGCTGGTCTTCGAGGGAATCGTCGTCGGGAATGCCGGACATATCCAGGGCGCTCACTTTTTCTCCGATCGTCCGGCCGCGTCGATACTCCGTCCGAGACGGCGGATGTCATCCCGGATGTCGACCGACGCCAGCGAGAAAGCGGCGACCGGTCCGCCGGATACGGAGACCACGTGCAACCCGGACGGGAGCCACGGGACGCCGAACTCCAGCCGGGCGCAGACGAACGCCGACAATGCCGCGGTCAGGGTAATGATGAACGCGATCGCGCCGACAGTCAGCAGACGGCTCGATTTGATGAAACGTATGAAACCATGCATGATTCCTTCCTTCCCCTCTTACCAGCTGCCGGATGCCCCGCCGCCGCCGGATGAGCCGCCGCCGAACGAGGAACCACCGTCTGAAGAGCTTCCTCCGGACCAGCCGCCAGAAGAGGAGCCGAGCGAAGACCACCCGTCATCGGAGGATGAAAGCGACGATGGATGGCCGCCCGATCTGATGAAATCACGGCACACGAGAATGCAGCTTCCGAGAAAGAACACGATGAGCATGACGGCGATCGTGATGCCACCGGCCTGTTCCTTCTTCCGTTGCGCCGTCAGGTATTTCGTGGGGGAACCGTCCTCGATACTGGTTTCGATGCCGTCCACCACCTTGTTGACCCCCTTGCTCCAGTCGCCGTCCTTGTAATCGGAGTGGGCCGTATCGATGATGTCGGCCGCATCCGCATCCGGAATCACGGATTCGAGCCCGTATCCGACCTCGAGACGATCCTTGCGATCTTCGACGGACAGCAGGTAGAGGAGTCCCGTGTCCTTGCCCTTCTCTCCCGGCTTGTATTTGTCGAACAGTTCGGTCGCCTTGTTCTCGATGCTGTCCCCGTCCAATGATTTCAGGGTGACGACCAGCAGCTGGGGTTTGTCCTTGCGTGACTCCCATGATTTGTTCAGGCCGTAGATCCGTTGTTCCGTGGCCTTGTCGAGCACGTCGCCGATGTCCTTGACGAAGATGTTGCCGGCCGGATCATCCGGCGGCACATACGTGCCCGACCTGTCGGAGGCCGCGACGGAACCGCAGCCCGCCAACAGGAGCAGTCCGGCGATGATGCCGGTCATCGCATGGCGTATCGTGCCCCTATTCAAGATTCACCTCCGGAACCTCATCGGAGCCGGCCGGAGCCTCATACTGCTGCAGCTTCTGGAAACCGAACATGCCGGCCACCAGATTCGCGGGGAACGACGTGACCTGGCGGTTGTACGCGTTCACCTGGTCGATGTACCGTTTGCGTTCCACGCTGATACGGTTCTCCGAACCCTCCAGCTGGGTCATCAGTGTCTTCACGTTCTTGTTGGATTCCAGCTGTGGATAGTTCTCGTGGATCGCGTTCACCAGGATCGAGGTCTGTTCGCCCAGCTTCCGGTCGGCGGCGAGCTTGTCGTTCGGGTCGGTCGCGGCGGCGTATGCCTTGCGTGCGTCGGCGATGGCGCCGAACACCTTCTGCTCCTGTTTCATGCTGCCTTTGACCGCGTTGGTCAGGTTGGGGATGAGGTCGTGCCGGCGTTGCATCACGTTCTCCACCTGCGCCCATTTCGCGTCAACGTCGAGTTTGGCGGTGTTCAGCCCGTTGTATGTGCCGCCGAGAATCATCGCGATGATGAGCACGATGGCGACGATGATGCCCGCCGGCATCCACTTCTTCAGAGTCTTGTTATCCATTTTTTCTTCTTCGTGTCTGTTTAGAGGTATTCGTATCTGATCGGCGCCAGTACTCCGTTGCGCGCCAATGCCTCGCACAGCATGTCGTATGTGAGGAACCGTTCCCGCTCATGGAGAATGCTCGGCGGCTCGTCGTACTGGACGTGCGAGCATCCGCTCCAGCAGCCGTGCAGATGCCAGTCCAACGCGGTGAACCAGCGGCCGCACGAGCATTGGGCTTTGAACGGACGCTCCGGATCCGTGGCGCCCGTATCCCGGTGCAGGATGAACGTGGAGAGCTCCCTGGACGGAACGGATTCGCGTCGGACATGCGCACTTGACGTCTTCGTCACCGTTCGTTCCAACTGGTCTTCCTCCATCACCAGAATCGCGCCGCCGAACAGTTGGCTTCCGATAAACGAGCAGATCACGAACGCGGCAACCAGAACGGCAAAAGGGGTTCCCGTCAGGGGGACACAGGCGCCGAACGCCAGTGTCCCCACTGCAATCAGCATCAGAACCGCCCCGGCCTGCGCGAACCGTATGGCATGGGCTGTGTTCCGTTCGATGAGTCCGATGACGGAATCCGGGAAAAAGATGTTCCTCATGATTTCCTCCTTCACGCGTTCGTATGGTCGAGGATCCACCGGGCGACGCTTCGGGCGGTCTCCTCGGGCACGTCCACCTGCATGGAACCGTTGCCGGCCTCCATATAGAAGCGGATGAGCCCGTTGCCCGTGAGCCGGTCGACTTCCAGCAGATTGTCGGCATCCTCGGCACGGCAGTATTCGCTTGTATCGTTCTTCGCCCGTTCGCGCAGATGTTCGGGCAGATATTGGTTGGCGAGAATATCGCGGCGTAGTTCGTCGCTGTCGGTGAATTCCATCGGCTACCCTTTCGAATGTTTCGCGCCCGGCTTCCATACCGGTGTCCCTGGATTCACCGGGGAAACAATCATCCCTTGGTTATCGCGCAGTTCGACGTTTGCCCCGTCGATGTCCAGCGTGCCTTCGACGCGCCGCCCGTTCCGCTTCCATGAAACCCGGTAGGATCCTTTGATTCGGGGGAAACCGGACAACGGGTCCATATATCCGGGTTCGGCGATCGCGAGACCATCGAGATTCCACACGTCGCCCACATACTCGTCCATGGTCTTCGGCTTCGGGCCTCGGGGGCTCCAGTTCTCGGCCGGGGACATGAGCGCGAGGGCGGCGAACGGCAGCAGCACCGATGCGCCGACGAGCCTGACCTCGTCCATCGTGAGATTAGGAAAGCCGTTCCGTGCCATCACCAGGCAATAGGCATACGCCATGAGCGGAATGTCCGCGAGAAAGGCATACCAACCGAGAGCATTCAGGACCCTCAACAGCAATGGCATCCGCGAATGGTCCACCGCCTGAGCGTATTCGACAAGCTCCATCAGCTGAACCTCCAATGCAGTTCGTGCTGGTTTCGCTGGCCGATGAGCCGTACCTTGACTTCGATTATCCTAGTTTCCATGTCTTGGGTTTTCTTCTCTACGAGATTGCTAATGCCGGATTTTCTTGTCACCAGCTGCCGGTTGCTCCGCTGCCAGTGGATGTGCCTCCGCCGAATGATGAAGAGCTGTCGAAGGATGGTGATGGGCCCGTATAAGGCTAGGGGTCATCGTTGATGGAATCATTTTCGGAGGAACGATCGTGCTCCTGTCTGTCCGGTCTCGATGCAAGCGCGACGGCTTGGGTGAGGATTATCGCGTCCCGAGCATCGAATCCACGAGAGGGTGCGGCTTCTGCAATATAGGATGGGTCAAGCGGTGCTCGGCCGGTGTCCGGCTCGGAATGGTCCCGCTGCGCGTTGTCTAGTTCGGAATAATCCGTTTGTTCACTCTTGTCATCTGACTGCAATCCCCATATCAGCAAGAGCACCGAGCCGACCACAACAATCACCACGCCGAGAACCCCGGTCCATGCCGGCATTGGTGCGGGGGTTGTAGCCGACGTTGATGCGGATGAAATCTCGGGCATGTCTTGCACTGTTGAAGCGATATTGTCCAGGACTTTGCTGATGCCGGCGTTCCAGTATGATTTCTTATAGTCCGCATGCCCGGAGTTGATGATGCTCTCGCACGTGGATTGGTTGAATGTCTGTCCAATCCCCGTGCCGACGGTTAGCCGGTCCTTATGGTCCTTGATGGACAGCAGGTATACGAGGCCTGTGTTCTTGCCTTTCATGCCGGGTTTGTACCGGTCGAACAGTTCCTTCGCCTTCCGTTCGATGGGCACACCATCCAAAGTGGAGACGGTGACGACGAGCAGCTGCGGCTTGTCCTCACGTGACTCCCACGACTTATTCAGGTCGTAAACATGTTTTTCAGTTTCAGCGCTGAGTACGTTCGCCTGATCCTGCACGAAGATATTGCCAGCAGAATCGTTCTTCGGAACATACGTATCATCGGTTGCGGCCAATGCCGGCATGGAAATGCCGGCCATGATGAACAGTGTGGCGATGGCCGCGATGATTCCGTTAACCAGTTTGCCCATCAGGTTTCCCCTCGATATGCCTCTTGTTCCAAAACCCGCAGAAAATCTCATATAGCCACCACCTGTGGTCTCTCGCGACTCGTGGATTCCCAGATTCCCATCCGAGCCCACGGCATGCCGGTGTATTTGGATGAAAATATGTCCAGTTCTGCCCATGCGGACCATTGCTCCCGGTCTGGAACCAGTTGGACGGACAGGATAATCGGGATACGGGCGTCACTCTCCCTTACCGTCTCCATCAAAGCTGAATCGTCTTCAAGACCCGGATTCACATGGTCGATAATCAGAAAGGAATCCGGCTCTTCCAAGATGGACGTGGGATCGTTCACCGGAATCACACCTTGCACGGGCTTGGTATAACCTCGATCCACATACCCGTCAAACATATAGACCCGTTGCCCCATTTCGTTGAGACCAGGTATCAGGGTGTGTGTCAGCCACCAGGTCTTGCCGCATCCCGCGCCACCCGTCACCAGTAGGTTCCCATCGGAAACCGGGTTCCATGTCGCAACGCCATCATCGACCAATCCGATTGTGAGGCTTTTCACCATGCGCAGCTCACCTCCATCCAGATAAGCCCGCGCCCGTCCACAATCGATTTGAACTCGTCTATCCGCCAGCGGAGCGCGGCCGAATCGACCTTGAATGATTCAAGCCCGCCGTCGCGCAACGATTCGAACAACGCGTCGGCCTCGGCCCGGGTTCCGAACGGTTCCGGCCATGCGACCCATCGGCCGGGATAATCGGCTAGCCGGCGGGCCAGCTCCTCGTATCGCCTATCGTCCATCGGTCTTCTTCTTGTCATTTGGCTTGTGGTCGCGGACGATGAGGATCATCCAGCCGAAGCACGGGAGCATCCGGTATTCGCCGTACCGGGTCAGGGCGGCCGCCAGGCGTTCCGCGCCGGGGCGGGTGGTCCATTCCTTTGAGTCCTCGTCGTAGTCCTCGGCGATCCAACCCTTCTTCAGCAGCCCGTAATGCGCCTTCTTCCACGCCCAGCTGACGATCGCGCCGAACAGATTGCCCGTCAGATACAGGAGCAGGATTCCCAGTATGATCGCGAACGGGGTGAGCACGCCCCACCAGTACCCGTCCATCAGAACCGCCCCAACCGGTGCAGGGCTTCGACCGAATGGATGCGGGCCTGTTCGCCGCCCGCTCCCCCACTGGCGTTCACGGCCGTCTCGTTTTCGGCCGGCGTGGCGAACGCCGCGGGCTCGTCCCGGCATACCAGGCGGGCGAACGCCCTCGCCTCCCCGTCCGACAGCACGACCCGGCCCTCCGACCCCTCGCGCATGCCGGCGACCGTCCACAGGCCGGACTTCGGATCGCGCCACGCGCGCCCCCATTCGCCGAGGAAATGATATCCCTCCGGAACATGCAGACCCATACGGACCCCTCCTTATTCGAAACGACGATTCCCGGTCGGCGAAGGGTATGCGTCACGTCGGATCCGACCGTCTCCGTGGCGCGGCCGTGCGGATCGGGACGATCCCACGCGGTCAGCGCGCGAGGCCCCGCATCCGGACGGCGGCGATGCGACGGCGCCGCATGTCCCGGCGCGCCAGATCACGCCGTTCCTCCGGGGTCATGCCGCCCCAGATCCCGTACTGTTCGCCCGTCTCCAACGCCTGGCGGAGGCATTCGGCCCGCACCGGGCAGGACAGGCACGCCTGTTTCGCGATCTCGTTGACATCCTCCCCGCGGCTAAAGCCGGGGGATTCCCTTCGCAGATCGGACTCCAAGGGAACTTCCGGCCTGGGTTGAGGGGTTGACGCTTCATCGGGCCGCCAACGCGGCCCTCCACGTCCTAGGCGGTGCCCCCGCCCGTTTGAATCAAAGCACGGCCCAATATGTTCTTGGCCGCGTTGACGTCCGCGTTCGCCTCATACCCGCATTCGACGCAATGGAAGACCGCTTGGCTATCACGGTTCTCCTTGACGCCATTGATACGAACTTTCTGGCTCATCGTGGACCACCTCCTTCCGTTAAGGCTCTATGCGTCCTGGCCTTGGACCCCAGCGCTGAAGCGCGGGGCATGAATTTTTTCGGTCATGCGTCCCGCCTCACGGCGGCGATGGCGGAGCCCAAGGGGCCATGCCCTTCGGCGGGTCGCCCCGGATACCAGACGGCCCAATCGCCCCCGCGCGCCCGCAGTCCGTCCATGAACCGCTCGTACCGTGGCACGCCGGACATGAGCAGGAGCGTGCGGCGCGGAAGCCTAGGGTTCGCGCCCAGCCATGACGCGATGTCCGAGACGACGTGGACCGCGTTGCCCGCCCGGTAACGCCGGGGCGGTGTGTAGTCGGCTCCCCCGCACAGGTCATAACAGTCGACATCCACGTAACGGCCGGCGAACAGCCCCGCTTGCACGCCCACGTAGCCGCCCAGGTCGACGACCGTCCAATCGGCGGGGACGAGCGGCGCGGCCGCCGCGTACAGGTCGGTGAGGCACAGGAACGTCGGGTCGATCTCGATGTCCTCGAAACGTCCGTACCAGCCGTCGATCTGCGCCATGTCGAGCCGGCCGCCGAGCGCCGTGTATTCGTCCGCGTCCACGGCTATTCCTTCCCCGCGCACCAGACGCACCAGCCCGGGACCGCGCTTTCGCAGTCCTCATTGAGCAGGACGCCGCATCCCGTACAGTAGTCGTACATGTCGGAGCTCCAGGCCTGCCCGCATATCGCACCCGCAGCCGGGGACGTCAGGGTCCAATCGGTCCTCACCTCGGCCTGCGGGAGGTCAAAGCCGCCACGGCCGTAGGCGTAGTTTTTCGCCGTCTCGACCAGCAGGTCGAGGTCCGCGCCCGTGCGGGGCGCGCCCAGCACGTCCTCCGTCACGTCACTGCCATCCCAGACCGTGACATCCAGCGTCCGGCCTTTGTTGTCCGTGTATATCATGGGCTTATCCTTTTCTCAGTACGTCCAGCACGTCGTCGGCGCAGGAGGTCATAGTCGCGGGTCAGGTCGGCCACCATGCGCATTGACGCGCAATGCGCGGTCATACGGTCCGCCATGCTCATTTTCCCGTCTCCCATCTCACCGTGTACTCCATGCAAGCCGTGACATCGACGACGACCCCGCACTCGTCGCAGTGGAACCTGTGGGTCTCCCCGTCCAGCATCCCCCAGTCGGCCATGCGCCCATCGATTTCGTTGCCGCATTCCGGGCAAATCAATGCGTCATTCACAATCATCGTCCGTTCGCCCTCTCGTATCGTTCCATGGCCTTTTCGCCCAGTCCGGTCAGCCCGTCGCATCGGATGGTGTCGGGGAACCGGTAGCCGCGTATCACCAGTCCCATGCCTTTCAGGCGCTTGTAGTCCCCGTCGGGCAATGTGACATGCGCCTGCGGGTCGCGTGCGATTCCTTCGAGAAGCCTGTAATCGTTCCCGTTCAATGCGGAAGGCTCGTCCCCGATGGGACCATGCAGTTTGTCGGCGATGTCGGCCAGCGACTTCCTGCGGGCCTGCAGATTATCGGGCAACGGCGTCTCCTCGCCGCCGCACAGCTCCCTCCACTTGTCCGCGATTGCCTTGACCTCGCCCTCGTAGTGGCGGGAGAGCCGTTCGATGACACGCAGACGGTATTCGTTGAACGCGACCTCCTGCCGCGTGAACCCGTCGTAGAAGCCGCCGTCCGGTAGGATACACCGCTCCTCCACGTATTCAAGGTCGGGGATGGAGATGCACGCCACGGCGTCCTCACCCACTGGGTCGGACAGTGCCATGTCCACGCCGATGGCGGCAAGTTCGGCCTGTAGTGTGCGTATGTCCCTCAATGACTGTTCGATTCTCAGCATGGCATTCAGTCCTCGATTCGGTAGTATTCATCGTCGGGGTCGTAGTCCAACGGGGCGCATTCGCAGTCGCCTGCGTAGTGGAAGACGTGGCGGGGCCTGCCGCACATGACGCAACGGTTCAGCACATCGTCCACTATGTCCCTCGCGTCCACGTCTGCCATGTAGCGGCGCGTCCAGTTGGGCTTGGGTGGGTTGTCCCCGTAGATGAGTACACACTCGTTCCATACGCTGATATGGATGATGCCGTCTTCGAGCGTGGCCCTAATCCAGCCGTGATTCGGCATGGAGCCTTCCAGCGAGCTTTTGTCCTCGTTGAATTCGATACCGCATTCCGCCCGCGATAGCCCCTGTTCGAGTCGTTCGATTCTCAGCATCGGGGGACTCCTTTCCCTTTCGCCCCGTGCCATGCGTCCCGGAACCGACGGAGCGTCACTCCCCTCTCAGCACGTCCAGTACGTCGTCGGCGCAGGAGGGCCTCACGGCCGGCGGCCGCGGGTCGGTGCAGCGCTCCGCCAGCGCGGGCGGCAATACCGTGCGCCCGACCGGCACCGGCCTGCCGTCCCCGTCGTGCAGGACGTGGAGCGGGCAGAAGGCGTGGCATTCGCCGTCGTCGCCCTTGATCATCGCCCAGCGTCGCGAGTCGTGCACCGCCGTCTCGGCCGCGTCCTCGTCCGGATACCACATGGCGCCGAACGGCTCGTCGGCGAACACGGCGCCGCAATGCGGATACTCGCAGATGGGAAGCAGGAAGGGATGGTCGGCCGTGACGAGCTCCGAATGGAGCAGGGCGTCGAGCGCGCCCCGCTCGCAGTCGGGATCGGGCAACGGCTCTCCCACATGGCCCTCATAAAACCCCGCCAACGCGGCCGTTTCCGGCACCACACCTTCCGGGTCGTAACGGACAAGCCGGCCGTCACCGTCGTAGAGCAGATGCTCCGGACAGATGCAGACCGGCTCATCGTGCCGGCCGTCCAGCACCAGCCAATCGTCCTCCCACGCCTGGTCGAGGGCCCAGTACGGGTCCGTCCACCACTCGGCCTCGTCCCCGTCGTATTCGTTCCCGCAGCCCGGAAAGGCGCAGACGGGGCGGTGGAAATGCCTGATGTCGTATCGCATGATGTTCTCCGGCTCCCCTCTAATGGCAGTTGGGGCAATACCTAAGATCGCCCTCGTATGCATCGTCCAGGAATGCGCCGCACTCACTGCAACGTTCTTCTTCGCACCAACACTTGTTCGACGCCTGTCCGCAGAACGGGCACCTGTACCAGATGTCCTCCGCGATGGCCTCCGGGTCGGCCGGATCGTATTCGTGCGTCCAATCCGGCTCGGGCATGGAAGTATATTCATACGGGTTATCGCTCCACGCCCTGACAGACACCCTGCCGTCCCCAGCCACCGTGATGCGGGCGAGGCCGGTCTGTTCGCCGTCGAACTGGTCGCGCAGGCCGCATTCCAGCATGCCGTCGTCCAGTCGCGTCCAGTCGCCCTCGTATTCGAGAGCCTTTTCGATTCCGGCCAGCATGTCGACCTTGTCGCTCTTGTCTTCGCCGCACGCGATGCACTCGGTCATCATCGGCTCCTTTCCGTTCATTCGTTCCGGTCGCATGCGTCCCGGCCGCGACGCATGCGACCGGACATGGAATCCCTATCCGACGGCATCGATTGGGCCATGGTCGCCCAAGCCCGCGAACCGCATCCCGAACGCCTGCACCTGGTCGAGGACGAGCGCCGCGCCAGACGCAAGGCGGCCGACGCGGCCTATTACCAGGCGAACAAGGAGCGCATCGATCGGCGCAACAGGGCCTGGCGCGAGGCGAACGAAGAGGAGATGCGCCGGTATGACAAGGCGTACGCGGCCTCGCACCGCGAGGAGCGCCGCGAGGCCGCCCGCCGCTGGCAGGCCAGGTTCAAGGCCGAGCACGGCGTCAGCTACTCCGCCTGGCGGCGCAGGCGCCTGAGGGAGACGGACCCGCAGACGGCCGCCAGCACGCCGCAGACGGCCGCGCCCGCGAGGAACACGGGCGAGAACGGGCAGGCGGCGGCCGATAACAACATCAGGTCGGTCAGCGCCGCGTCGGCGGAACCCCACAGGTCCGGCCGGCGCCTGTGACGGGCCCGGCTCACAGCCAATCGCCCCCGATGACGTTGCCGGACGTGTCAAGCACGCCGTTTTCCACGAGCCAGTCGCGGATGTCCGCGTCGAGGGCGGCCCGCTCCCCTTCGGTCAGCCGCAGGTCGAAACGCCCATCCTCGTCGCCGAGAAGATAGACGCGCAGCTCCGCATGGACGGGGCCGCCCAACCGGCCGCGCGCCACCCAGCGCCAGTCGAGACACGCGATGGCCAGTCCGTCGCGGTCCCCCACGCCGTACGCCCCGAGCGCGCCGCACCGACGCATCCATTCGTCCTCCATGCCGCCCTCATCCAGATCGGCCTCCCAGCCGTCCGGCGCCGTCAGCTCGTACGTATTCCATCTATTCAGTCCGAAATCCATATCCGGCCCCTTTCCTTCCGCCGACAGGCATGCGTCCCAGCCGAAAAACGGAAGGCCCCGTCGCATCCGTTGTCGGATGCGACGGGGCCTTCCGTGTGGAATGGCGCCTACTTGCGCTTGCCGAGGATGGCGAGCGCGATGGCCCCCGCGGCGAGCACCACCACGGCCACCGCAACGACCGCCACTGCGACGCCGGTGGAGGCGAGCCCGTCTTTCGGGGATTCGGCCTTGGCTTTGGCTCCGTTATGGAGATATTGCCCCGGCTTAGCCGGATCAGGCTTCGGCTTCGGGCGCCTCGTCATGGCCTTGACGTCCAGGTCCTCCATGGCGATAAGGATGTTCTTTTGGGCGAGCCTTGTCGTGGTCTTCTCGATCCAGTCGTTCCGACGTCGGACGATACGGCCTTGCAGAGCGTTGAATCGGCTTAGCGTCTTTCGCCTGCGCTTGGAAACGAATTTAGCGGTCCTGCCGCTCCGTGCCTCGTTGACATGGTCCTGCCGGGCCATCCGGCGCTGAAGATACTTCAACCGTTTCAATTCGGCCTTCGACGGCTTCGGCATGTCTTCGAACGTTCCATCAGACGAAGCGAGCGTATGTACACAGCCGCGGTCGAGGCCGATCGCGCCATCACCGGTCCTCGGCAACGGCAATGGCATGTTGACGAACACGAGGCTACGATGGGTCCAATCGACATGGACGCTCGTATACGGCCGTATCTCCTGACCGACACGCACATGGACGATGATGCGCCAATGCGCCTTTTCGCCGGGTTTGACCCATCGCTTCGGGTTCATGCCTGTGATGACGACCACGTCGCTCTTCCGGCCGGTCTTATGGAATATGGCGTTGCCTGATCGGGAGGCGTTGCGCCAGCAGACGAAGCCCAGGCCGCGATGGCGCGACTTGAAGCCGGGGATGCGGCCTCCAATGGTCTTCCTGCGTTTGAGTCCGGCGAACCATTCGGTATTCTCGATCCTGTCCGTGCTGGACAGTATGGGCGCCGGAATGCCCGCCATCCACGAGCATTGAAGACGCGCCTCCCTGTCCGAGATCAACTCAGGTACGTCAGGGCCGCCCAAAGGCTCCTTGACCCAGTCGACGACTTCACCTGTCGCATCGTCTTTGACGGGCACGTTGCGCGTGCGTTGCTCGCGCCTTTGGTTGAATCTGGCGCGCCATCCGTCGCACAGCCACACCATGACGCGCTCGGGATTACGCGTCCAGCATGGGTTGCCGCAGCGGTCCACGCCGAGGAAGACGCTCGCGCCGGTGTGCTTGACGCCATTGATGCGGACCTTCTGGCTCATCGTGGACCACCTCCTTCCGTTAAGGCTTTATGCGTCCCGGCCGCGAACCCCAGCGCTGAAGCGCGGGGCATGATTTTTTTCGGTCATCTCGCACGCGTACGCCCCGTCTCCGACCGGGTAGAAGATGTCGGGATCCAGCCGCGAGCATGCGGCGCGTCCCCTCCAGTCGGGCCCTTTCAAGTCATGCCCCTCCCGGTCGCCGGCGTACGGCCGGTTCGATGAATTCGAGACGGGGCACGGGGCCGCGCGTCCTGTCACGGACCATGCGGATCGCCGTGGCGACCGTCCGCCATGGCAGGCCTGTCCTCGCCGCCAGTTCGGTGGCGCTCATGCCCGCCCTGTGCGCCTCGGCCAGGCGTTCCGATTGCTCATCGTTCACGCGATCTCCTCCAACAATGCGGGCGCGGCCTTGGCGCGCGCCGTCCAATCGTGTATCACCGTGTCCTCGGGCACGCCTTCGACACGCCGGTAGGAGACGGCGAGCCCGCCGTCATGCTCCACGGCGTCCAGGATCACGCCGACGGGAATTCCGGCCGCAATCAGGATGTCGCATGCGATGCCTTTCAGATCACGGCGCGCGAGATGCCGTACGGCCTGCTCGACCCGCTCCTCGCGGTACAGGCCGAGCAGGCTCGTGGGATCGGGACCCTCCATCCCGTCGTCACGCTCCCATGAGCCGTCGTTGAGGACGCGCGTGGCGGGCGCGCCCGACACGACGACCACGCAACGCGACCCGCAGACGAACGCCTCCCTCACGTCCGCCCGGTAGCCGAGACGGTTCAACGCGGGCAGGAGGCTCGCGTAGGAGGCGGACAGTCGTGACGGGCGCATCATCGGCCGTCCTCCCCCATGCGGCGCATGTGGACCGCGCCCCAATGGAAGACCAGCAGCAGGCCGCAGCCGGCGAACAGTACGGACGAGACGGCCATGAGCCATCCATGGGTCTGCCACATGAGCATGCCGCCCGCCACGCACAGTATGACGAGCACCAGATTCGCCATGTGTTCGAATTCGCTTTCCAAGGCCGTCCCCCGTCCCGTATCGCACGTTTCCATGCCCCGCGTATGCGTCCCCGGTCAGCGCCCGTCCGGCCGTATGCGATCGCCCCGACGGGCGGCCATGCACAGGGCTGCGGTGAAGAAGCCAAGGATGAAGCCCGCGAACAGGCATATGACGGCGATCATGATGATGTCCTTTCGTTTTCTCCGGATGCGCGTGCCGCTATGCGACAAGGCAGGCCCATGCCCTCGGACATGGGAGGGTGTTGTTCCGCTTGATTTTCCTTGCGGAGCCGAGCGACGGCCATGATGCTTCTTGCTTCCGGTGATTCCGCCGGACAAAAGGAAATCCGTGAACAAGATCGTGGCCTATCGCTGTATCGTTTTTTTGAGGACCGTCGCCCCCTCTTCTGCGACGATCCACCTGTTTCCGTTGTCTGCTCGGCTGTTTCGGCGGCTTCCGTTCCGCTGAGGTTCACTGGTGGAGGAGTTTTTCGAGTTGGATTTCGGCGATGGCGGCGTTCATGTATCCGCGCGTGTGGAAGTGTTTCGGGTTGAGGCAGCCGATTGTCCATGTGATGCGTCCGGTGGGATTGTCCACGTGGCGTCGTGCCTCCATCGGCCGCCCGCAGTTGGGGCAGAACCAGTCGTTTTTCAATGGTTGTCCTTTCTGTCAGAATCTGAGTGTGATGCCGCCTGGCATAGGGCTGCGGTGAAGAAGCCAAGGATGAAGCCCGTAAACAGGCAGATGATGGCAATTGGCATGGTCTTTCCTGTTTCGTCAGATGGTTTTTGCGATGAGGCTGATTGAGACGATCAGCACGGCCCAGAGGATCGCGATGCCGACCGTCCAACGGTTCAGGTTCCTCTCCGCGACCCCGGAGGTGCCCGCGTTGGCGGTCAGGCCGCCGCCGAACATGTCGGACAGACCCCCGCCCTTGCCCTTGTGCAGGAGGATCAGCAGGGACAGCAGGACGCTCAGGACGGCGACGATGGTTTTCAAGACGATGACGAGAACGGTCATGGGGTTCCTTCGTAATAGAAGACGACGATGATGACGATCAGGGCCGTCAGATACGCGACGGCCCAACGGCGATAGGTGCTGCGATGCTCCGGGTCGTCCGTCCATACGCTCATGAGGAGGAACGCGGACGAGGCGATGAGCATCCATAGCAGCATGGCAAGGATCACGGGATGTGTTACCGTCACCCGAACACCATGAGCGTGAGTTCGCCGAACCCGAGATCCATGCCCGCGGCCAATATCATGGGCAGGATGACGAACACGAATGAGGTGATGCTCCAGGCCGGCCATTCGCGGGCGGCCGGAGTCGCGGTCTTGCGCAGTTCGTCCACGATCTGCCGGCAATATCGGCCTATCGGCTGAAACGGGTCTGATGCCAACGATTTCCTTTCCATGCTTCCTCCTATGCGTCCGGAAAACGGAAAAGCCCCTCCCGCGCGGGAGGGGCGGAACCGTTCCGGCATGAGGAACGGCGGATGGGCCATGCGAGCAAAGGAATTCTTGTCCCGCGACCGGCTCATGCCACCGATCGCAGACTATCTCCCGTTCGGGAACCCGGCGTTTCGCATGTGGCCGCCGGGCCCATCGTGCTTCGACGGGATTCGAACCCGCATCACCCCAAAAACGGGGCATCCTGACCGATTGAACGACGAAGCCATGTTGCGGATACGATGCTGGAGAGGCGGTTCCGTTCAGGCCACTGAGGTGCAGGCCTGCGCCTTGACCATCGTTCCACTCCGCCCCAATATGGCAGCGGGCGGGTGGCGGCGTTGACATCGTATTCGCAAGTTGGGTGCGGAAGCGGGCGCTGCAACGGTTACGGGTCCCAGTTATGAAGAGAACCTACCGTGGCATCGTTCCCTTTCCGGCAGACGTTCGAACCGGATCGGGCGGCGTTGACGCCCGTGTTTCCGCCAGTGCTTTCGCCGGGATTCGAACCCGGACCGGACAGTTCCTTGGATTGTCGCCTCTACCGGTTGGGCCACGAAAGCATGCGCAGGCAATCCGCAGGGATATGCCCGCGCAGTCCACTGTGGATCCGGCCACTCGTGCCGAATCCTGCACTCATGCTTGCGGTGGACGCGCATACTGCAACACGAGGCATGACAGGGATCACAGGGGCTGAACCCCCATGCTCCACCGAGACCGTTCCCACATCCTGTGGGTCGGCTGACAAGAAACGCGGTCGCCCGCGTTCCAGGAAACCTTTCCCGCACTGGGCGGATAGGCTTTATCGGATTCGCACCAACCCTTCCGACAGAGAGCTGTTCGCATCATCCACCCATAGGATGATGGGCGCTGACGATATTCACGTGTCCGTCGAACAAACGGAGGCGTGAACCATCGGACACGACCCGCATGGTCATGACTGCCCCGCCGGGAACTCCCAACGGGCATGGAATCGTATCGAGCGGTGTACGGGAATCGAACCCGCATCATCAGTTTGGAAGACTGAAGCACTGACCATTGTGCTAACACCGCAAACAGGAATCCGCACACCGTATCAGAAGCGGATTCCTTAGCGGACGCCACGGGATTCGAACCCGGATCTCCACCCACAGGGGGTGGCGTGCTGCCATTACACCAGCGCCCCGCACGGGTCATGAACTCCGTGCGTTCGCCTAGCCGTGATTCGTCAGGGTTGAGATCGGCTGGAACTCCGTTGCCCGTATCCGTGGAATGCTTTTTCATTCTGCAGATACCCCTTTCGTCGTGACGGTCAACTGAGACGACGCGCATCGAACGGCAGCACGGTACCGTGCCACCGTGGGTAGGAGCCATTCGCCGGGTCAGCGTCCGGCCCCTCTTAACCGTCCAATGGTTCTATTTTTTTAGGGTGCCGGAACCATCAAAGATATGGCACTCGTGCATTGCGCTGGAATCGAACCAACGACCTTCCCGTTATGAGCAGGGTGCTCTAACCGACTGAGCTAGCAATGCAAAGTGCCCAAGGCCGGAGTCGGACCGGCTGCGCCCGGTTTAGGAAACCGGCGCTCTATCCGTTGAGCTACAAGGGCGTTGCCTCGTAATGCACGAACCGTACGAGGCGCGACGGCGTGAGAGAGAAGAGAAGAGAGAATCCGCTCATTATGGTTGACGGAGTTTTCGTGCGTGCCCTCAACGAGAATCGGACTCGTGGCCTTCCGCTCCGGAGGCGGACGCTCTATCCACTGAGCTACAAGGGCGTGGCGTCGTTTCGCGGCTTGGGTGACGCCTGACCCTGTATGTCCGGTACAACAAACATCGAATCGAGTGTAGAGGGAAAACCGATTCGACGTGCTGCCGCCAAGCTCCTCCTCCTGGATTCGAACCAGGACCAAAGGTTCCAAAGACCCGTGTGCTGCCGTTACACCAAGGAGGAATGCGCGCGAACGCATCGGACACGTATGCCCGACTGCGTTCCGCCATGCCGATCCAACCCGTTTTTTGCCGGCCGGATTCCAGGCCCTATCCCGTGGCCTATCACTGCAGATCGGCTAGCGGATGGTGCGAGAGTCGAACTCGCCAGGGACTTCCGCCCCAACAGTCTTAGCAGGACTGCGCCTTTGCCGCACGGCCCACCATCCATGCCAGTGTTTGCGATTCAGGGGCACACCGGCCAAACCTCGATAAACCCCTCATGGGAACGATTTTCATGCGGGGGTTCGCGGAGTAGGGAGGATTCGAACCTCCGGGGGCTTGCACCCCTGCTGCTTTCGGGACAGTCGCATTCGACCGCTCTGCCACCACTCCACCGATCCACACGAAGGAACAAACTGGTCGACGTATTCGTGCGGATCTCGTGCTCCCGGTGGGATTCGAACCCACGACCATAAGGTTAGAACTCTTCTGCTCTGGTCCGCTGAGCTACGGGAGCAAGGTGGATGCCTACTTCGGTTCAGGAAAAGCGACAACCCTTTTCCAAAGGAGTAATTCGTTTTTTTTGGAATATTGTTGTTACTTAGGCATCCACGTTTTCCGCCTTCTTTTCGCGCGTGGTCTGCGGATACCACCGTATTTGCGATGTTGCGCTTACGCATGGCCTTGTGCCATGCGTCGTGTTCCCGGCAGGCTTCGAACCTGCGCCGAACGCCGTTTAGGGGCGTGCCTCTGCCGGTTGGGCTACGGGAACCTGGCCGACTGTTCCTCACCAAGGTCGACCTTCGTGGCCGATATCAACCTGAGCATCCCGCAAGAGAGAAGGAAATGGGATGCCGGTCATGGGGAAGAATGCGGGGCGATGGCTCCGGTCGAACAGCCGAAGAGAATAGAACATCCTTCAAACGACGATCGGAACCGGGTGGGACGGTATCATTCGGCTTGACGAATCCGTGAGTAGTAAGGAGCCAAACGATACCGTCCTGGCGCGTCGGGTGAGTCTCGACCTCACACCCACCGGTTTTGGAGACCGGTACTCTGCCGTTAAGCTACCGACGCATGTGGAGCAGGAAGCCGAAGATAGGCAGCGGAATAGCTTCCTGCTCCGAGTGCCCTCAACGAGAATCGGACTCGTGGCCTTCCGCTCCGGAGGCGGACGCTCTATCCACTGAGCTACAAGGGCGATGGCACATTTCGTTCCTTTAACGACGTACGCCTGTGCCGGGCCGTGTTCGGCATGGTCCTCATTGATGTCGCTCCGGAGACCATCGCTGCAAAAAGAGCGTCCTCCCCACCCGTCCTGAATGACGGATGGAGGGAATCGGGAGACTGGATTGGGTTTTCACCAGCAACGTCGAGGACAAACGGGAAGGTTCAGATCCCCTCTGGACGTGCCGCATGTTCGGTCGCAAACCACCCTGCCGGGCCATGCTCGCCTTGGGCGTCCCGTTTTCGATACGCCTGTTCAGCCACTCCCATGAAAACGACTCATTGATCGGATGAACCGTTTCGTGCCTCCGTCTGAAATCGAACCAGCATCCACGGTGCTTCAGACCGTTGCTCTACCGTTTAAGCCACAGAGGCGCCGTGCGACGGACCGTCATGGGATCTGGGTTACAGGCCCTTCCCCGGTCCGTCGCACCAGTGTGTTTCCTTCCCCTGTTTCGCGCGCGGCCGGAGGAAGAAGCTGCCGCAGCCTATCTGATAATAGATTGATGCGCTTATGCATGGCGATGTACCAAGCATCGTGCCCCCCGTGGGATTCGAACCCACGACCACAAACGGATTAAAAGTCCGGTATTCTGACCGCTGAACTAGAGGGGCTTTTCTGATATCAAGCAACAGGAAGGAATTTTGAATTGCTTCCAATGCGCTCAGGGAACCTATCGTCGACGTTGAAAATCGAAACCTTGTTTCGAAGATTTCCTGCGGCGATGACCGCATCATTCAGATCTCGATATTCACCACCGTAGAATGTTTCCCCTTTTCGGGTTACATTGACTTGCCATCTTTTATCTTTGTTGGACCAGCTCACATTGAGATGGCCACTCCGTGAATTTGTTGTTGTCGAGATATTTTGACGATTTAATTCTTGGGTGCCGAGTCTCAAGTGATTTGGATTCACACATTTACGATTGCGGCAAATGTGATCAATGATCAAGTCGTCTGGTATGAAACCATTGGCGATTCGATATGCGAATCGATGAGAACCGTAACGTTGGCCTCCATATCCGAATACTCCGTAGCCGCATCTAAGAGAGCCCGTCCATTCCCAACAGCCGTATGTCATCCGCTGGACGTTAGACCAAAATCTGACAGCGTTCTGTCGATCGACTGGCTCATTGATGCTTTTACGTCCTCCACCTTCTTGAATGGGAAGATGAGGTAATAGATGATCAGGATTGAAACAAAGCGGATTTCCACAGATGTCATCCATCCAGTTGCAATCTCCCTCATCACCTTTGAATAAACGATAAGCTATCCTTTTCAGAGGAATGGACTCATTGTTTACATAGATGCACAAATCGGCTCGACTGTTGTCTTTCACGATTACACACCCGTTATCCAATTGAGTGGTGAGCTCATCGAAGTCCTCCACAGAGAAAGACTTGTGATGTCTGAGTCTATGTATCGGCTTCCCTCGATACCACTGCTGATAATGTCCGGTGCAAAATCCTCTTGCGAGAACCTTTTTGGCGCATCCCGGAAAGGTGCATTGTGCCATATATTCCTTTCTCCTTGGGTATAAGAAAAAGAAAGCATGGAGTGTTTCGTTCCGTTTACGGTGTCCACCCACTTCGAGGTCGTGTTCGTTCATGCGTCTCCGGATTCCTCGGCACGAAAATCAAGGAATAATAGATATTGCATCCGGATAGAGCGGATGACGGGGTTCGAACCCGCGGTCTCCTGCTTGGGAAGCAGGCGTGCTGCCACTGCACCACATCCGCGTCGCGGGGGACGGGCCGGCCGGCCCGCTGTCTCGCGTATTCCATTCCGGGGGCGCGCCGTCTTGACATGACGTCGTCCCTCGGAATGTCCGCGCTTACACGCGGCGGCATGCCGCGTGTCGTGGAGCCGGCGGGGTTCGAACCCGCGACCTTCCCGTTGCGGACGGGACGCCCTGCCACTGGGCGACGGCCCCGAAGCGCCCCTGACCCGATTCGAACGGGCGACACCCGGATCCGGAATCCGGTGCTCTGTCCCCTGAGCTACAAGGGCGTGCATCCGCCATGCGACGGCATGCGTCCCCGCACTGGGCGGGGGGGATTAGGGCGGGATCATGGCGCTGGCATGGTCGCGGACGGGAGAATAAAAGAAGAAAGAACCCGTCTCGCATGCCATCGTTCCCGCACGCGCGGAGAGAAGAGTCCGGCGTCGCGTGCGGGCGGCGTTCACGCCATGAGCCGCTTCGAGCCCCGGGCCGGACACGATCCGGCGACCTTCCGCTTACGAGGCGGACGCTCTACCGGTTGAGCTACCGGGGCGGATGCCGGAAACCCCCGGCCGTCCGGCGACGGCCCCCACGCGCCCGTCACGGGCCATGGGGCCGGACCGGGAGGCGGGCATGCCGTCGTCCGGTCCGAGGGGCGCGCCGTTTCCGCGGCACGGGCCTGCGCGCCATGGAGGAGTCGAACCTCCGTCTACGGTTTTGGAGACCGTGTGTTTTAGCAAGTTGGCGTCCGCTTTGTGAGCGGTGTTTTTCCGCAGTGTAGGCAGCGGGTTTTCCGCAGGGTGTGCGGTATCGGCCGCTGCCTGTCTGCGTTGTGTTGGTTATTTGGTCATGAGGGCGTGTTCGCTTCGGTAGGAGCGGCCCTCGAATCTGATGAGCCGTCCGTGGTGGACGGTGCGGTCGATGAGGGCGGCGGCCATGTTCTTGTCGCCGAGCACGCGTCCCCATCCGCTGAATTCGATGTTGGTGGTGTAGATGATGCTCCTTGTCTCGTAGGAATCGGAAATGATCTGGAAGAGGAGCCTGCTGCCCTCCTCGTCTATGGGCAGGTAGCCGAACTCGTCGATGATGAGAAGTCGGGCCTTGCCGATGCTCGCGAGTTCCCGGTCGAGCCGGTTCTCCTGCTGGGCGCGGCGCAGACGCATGAGCAGTCCGGTCGCGGTGAAGAAGCGCACCGGGACGCCCCGCTCGCAGGCGAGCCGTCCGATCGCGATGGCCAGGTGGCTCTTGCCGGTGCCGACGGGCCCGTAGAGCACGAGGTCCTCGCATCCGGCGACGAAGTCGAGGTTCTCGAGCTGCGCGCGCCCCCAGTCGGCGGGCATCTTCAGGTTGGTCCAGTCATAGCCGTCGAGGGTCTTGTCGGCGGGGAAGCCGGCCTGTTTGAGCAGGCGCAGGCGTTTGGATCGCTCGCGCGAGTCGAGTTCGGCCGTGAACCATCGTTCGATGAAGTCGAGCTGGTTGGGCGTGGCCTCGGCGAGCGTGCCCGCGAGCACGCTGCGTGTCAGGGTCAGGCTGCGGCTCATCTTCAGGATCCTCTCGCTCTTCTCGGTCGTGGACGCGCGACGGCGGCGGGTCTCCGGGATCACCGGATCGGGTCTGACGCTCACCGTTCTTCCCCTCCGTCGTCCGTGCCGGTGATGAACCGGTCGTAGCCGCTCAGGTCGGGCTCCTCGATCCCGCCGGGGTATTCCCACTCGCCGTCGCGCATGCGCAACGCGATAGGGGTGAGCGAGTCCGCGTGCAGGCCCATGTCCCTGTTCGAGCGCAGGATCTCGCCGCACGCCTGCATCGCGGGATCGAACCCGGCCGCCCGGCACGCGTCCCCGATCGCTTTGAGGCTCTCCCTCAACGTCTTTTCGTCCATGGAATCAAGCCACGCGCGTATATCGTCGGGCACGTCCGGGCGGATCGAGCTTTCCCGCCACGCGCGGGGTTTGACCGCGAGCCGGGGAAGCACGAGCGCGGGATCCTCCACATTGCGCGACCGTCCGTACTGTCTGGGATACTCCGCGAAGAGCTCGCCGGTGGCGGGCGAGGTGAGCGTGACCGTGTCCCACCGGATCGCGGCCAATACCCTGGAACGCGCCGAATCGGGGCCGGCGAGGTACCGGTTCGAGTCGATGTCGACCAGCCCGTACTTGTCGGCCGTCCGGCTTTCCCAGCGAACCGGGTCGAACGCCGTGGACGGCAACGGCATCAACGCGGCCCTCTCCTCGTCGAACACCTCGGCCACGGGCACGTCCAGCAACCTCGGGCAATACGAGTCCCTGGCGAGCCCGTCGCACCGCTCCAGCAGGAGACGGCTCAACTGCCCATACGATTCCGCGCGCATGGGCGGCACCATGAGATTGCGCCGCAAAAACCCGACCGCGTTCTCCACGCTGCCCTTCTCGTTGCCCGAATACGGGTTGCAGAACCGGACCTCGAGCCGGTAATGCGCCACGAACGCGGAGAACACCCCGGTCAACGCGACCTCGCCCTTCGCGTTGCGCCGGCCGGCACCGGTCGCGTTGTCCATCACGATCACGGGAGGAACACCCCCGATATGCTCGAACACGAGCATCAGGCCATGGCACAGACACTCCGCGTTCTCGCCCGGCAACGCCACGCACAACCGCATGTTCGAATACGGCAACGAGACCACCAGGCAATGCACGTCCGCCATCTCGCCAGCGATCCGGGCCCGGGCCACGCCGAAATCGACCTGCATGCTGCCCGCCGCCCACTCGAGCCGCACGTACCCCTCGCGATCCGGCACGCCGCGGTTCGCCTCGCGCCACCGGTGCACGTAACGCATCGTGGTCGAATACTCGCCGTCGTAATCCGTCTCCGCCAGCAGACGGTCGTGCACGCGCCTGATCGTGTGCCGCTGCTTCCTGGGCAGCAGACGATCGGCCTCCAGCCACTCGTCCACCAGATGCGCGTACGGGTCGATCTTCGACCCGTACCTGCGATCCGCCTTCGGCTTGGGCGAGCAATCCTCCATATCCGCGTACTTCGCGACCGTCCCGCGATCCACGTGAAGACGCCGCGCTATCTGCGCGCGCGACATTCCCTGCCGGTCGAGTCTCCTGATATCTTGCACAATGGGCATCGGTATCGCCATGTTCCTTTCCTTCCCGAGCGCCGGCCGGCGGCAACCGGCCGAATCAAAACCGATTGGCAACTCGGGAATATACAGGCGGCGGCACCGATGCCTATCACATCACCGGGAAACGATGACGACACCGGGGAAAACCATCAGCCCACACTACGGAAAAACACTGCCGAACCTGTCGAACAAACATTGAAGCAAAACAGAGACCGTCGGGCTGCCGCCGTCCCGATGGCGCGTTCATTGTTTCCGCTCTTCGGTTTTCAACCATGCCATGCCGGCCGTGTCCGCGGCGGCATGGCATGGTATGCGTCTCCGGACGGCAGGCCGACGGAACGCGTTCCGCCGGCCGAGTGGTTCCGGGCGGCTTCGCTCCGCCGGCCTGTCCGATTGATTCGGGCCGTTCCGCCGGATCGGGCTACGAAACCGACCGGAATCCCGTCGTCTCATGACCAGGTGTCATCCCGGCTTCCACCGTTCGCCGTCGATCCAATGGGACTGGCCTGACAGGCGGATCAAACCGCCTGTCGTCGATCCGCCTGTTTGCGGCCAGGCGGATGGTGGTGGCGGGAGGACTCGAACCTCCGGTGTTTCTCTGTCGCAGAGTTACAGTCTGCTGCCGTCGCCGCTGGGCCACGCCACCGGTGCATCGCTTTTGCCCGTCACGGTGCGATGCGTACCGTGCCCGGTTCATCTGTGCCCGCAAGCTCATGGGAGATGGATCGGGTCGTGGAGCTGCCGGGAATCGAACCCGGGTCTGGCCTGCCGTCAACCATTGCTTGCCGTCACGTGCGTATCCGACGCTTGACGCTCATCCGTGGACGGGTGCGTTCGGCGAACCCGCACGGCTTGTAGACGATGTTCGTATGCTGGCCGGGCGAATCCATCGTCCGACTGTCCGACCAGTCCGATTCGAAGTTCTCCGGCTTTGACCCGTTAATCGGCAATGGGATCAAAGCCGGGTTTCACGCCGCGAGGGTGAAACGGGAAGAAGAAACGGTGTTGGCGTTCGTTCTTGTGGCAAGGTTGATGACGGTTGTCCCTGCCGGCCTCCGGCACGTAGCGAATGGTCTCCGGCAGGCCATCGAAAGCCTGTCAGCCCCGTGACATGGGTCGGATGGCGTGAACATCAGCCATCCGACCCATGTCTTCAATGCCGCCATCTTGCAGGGGTGGCGTCTGGTCCAAGGTCTTGTCCTCACGCCCATGCGGGTATGAGTCGCCTTGGACAGGAATGTTTCTGATGTCGCTCTTCGGTTTTCAAGTCTCGTCGCCGACCGTCCGTGCGGTGGCATGCGACGGTATGCGTCCCCGGTCGCGGCGATCCCCTATGCGGGGGCGTGTATGCATTCCGGCCGGCCTGTATGCATCCGTATGCATCCGGGGATGCATACATCTTCTCTTCCCGTTTCGGCTTGGTTCCAACGTTCCGGGGATGGTCCGGGGGCGTGTATGCATTGTATGCATCATTCCCTTATAGGGGATTCGGGAAAAAGGAAGGAAACCCCTTATATTGATGCATACAATGCATACAAGAGAAAGGAATTCTGTTTTTCCCTTTATATATAAGGGTTTTCGGGCTTTTTCCAAGCCTTTTTTGTATGCATCCCCGGATGCATACAGATGCATACATGCATACAAGACGGCCGGAAGAACTTCACAATGTTGTAAAGTCCGCGCATGCGGCTCCACGGCATCGCGAACCCCCCGGGGAGCCCGGCGAAACGGATCGGAGGATCGCTTGACGTCCTCCCCTCGGCTGAAGCCGGGGGATTCCTCCCATCCTGACGATGGGAGGAATCCCTCCCCACGCCTGAAGGCGGGGGCACCCTCACGGCAAAACGGTCGGGGCGGGCATCGGGGCTGTATGCATTCCGGTTCGCGTGTATGCATCCGTATGCATCCGGGGATGCATACGTCTTTTCTTTCCGTTTCGGCTTGTTTCCAACGTTCCGGGGATGGTCCGGGGGCGTGTATGCATTGTATGCATCATTCCCTTATAGGGGATTCGGGAAAAAGGAAGGAAACCCCTTATATTGATGCATACAATGCATACAAGATAAAGGAATTCTGTTTTTTCCTTTATTTATAAGGGTTTTCGGGCTTTTTCCGGGCTTTTTCTGTATGCATCCCCGGATGCATACAGATGCATACACGCATACAAAACGGGCCGGAAAACTTTACAATATTGTAAAGGCCGGGACCATGCCCGTCCGGCCCCGCCCCCGCGTGACGCATACATGCGCGCATGATCGAAAACCAGTACGGCCGTCCCGGCATCACGGGCCCGGCCACCCCCGGGCACGCGGACGGGGCGTTCCTCGCCCGCGTCGCCGACCAGCACGTGCTGCTCAGAAACCCGACGGGCGTGACCGGCGTATGCAACACCATCCACCCCATGGCCGGCGACCCCGCGACCGACATGCCCGGCATCCCCATGCTGCGGAGCCTCGTGCAGAGGGACGGGGCGAGCACATGGACATGGACCGATCCGAGCGGCCTCATGCCCATGTGGGCGATCCGCATGATCAGCGAGATCGTGTGCCCCGACCCCGACCTGCGCGTCCTGCCCGACCCGCAGGCGCCCGGCAAGGGCATCCTCTACCGGCGCGTCCTGCCCGACCACACCGTCGAACGCGCGCCCAGCCGATGGGCGCCCATCGGACCCGTGCGCATCGCCTACGGCGGCTCCAAGGCCAAGGACGACCAATTGGACGGGGACGACGGATGGGTCAAGGACTCGCTCCTCCTCGCCGGACAGACCATACGCCGCGGATGCAGCTTCATGTGCACGGACGGGGAGATCCGCTTCGAACACGACCCCGTGTCCGGCGCGTGGACGCGCACCGAGACCCGATCCGGCGTCACCCGCTCCTGGACCGGCGCGAAAGACCTCGAATGCCGGGAACCGGATTTCAGGACGGCCACGCTCCGGGAGACGACGCCGAACCGGGTCGACGAGCCCATGACCTACACGGTGGAGACCGGATGCACGTGCGAACAGGCCGCGACGCTCGCGAACGAGGCCGGATGGATCCTCGACCAGTGGACCGGCCAGGACACGGACAGCACCCTCAACCTGCAACGCTCGCTCGCCGCCCCGTTCCTCCGCAGCCATCCGGAATGCGCGTACGTGTACCAGGGGCCGGGCGGCACCGGCAAAAGCACGCTCGCCAAGGACCTCATGGAGCATCTCGGCGACCAGGCCACGACCATGAGCCTCGACCTGCTCGCCCAGCCGACCGCCATGAGCGCCGAAAACAAGATGGGCGACCTGATGAGCCACCTGCTCGCCCTGTCCGACGACTACGATCCGACCCACGGACGGTTCGAGAAGAGCCTGCCGAACCTGAAGACCCTCCTGACCGGGCTCCTCCCCTTCTCCGCGCGCCGCCAGGGCGAGAACAGCGTGGACGGCATGCCGCAAAGCACGCATCTGATCACCACGAACTACCATCTGCCCGTGTCCAGCTCCGAGGCCGAACAACGCCGCTTCGCGTTCAGCACCATCGCCTCGCAGACGACGCGCGCCCGCCACTATCTCCCGTTCCGCCGCAAACACGGTTTCTGGCCGTTCATGCTGGTCGGCGCGATCACATGGCTGAAGATCGGCGACCGGCAATGCCGGTCCGTCGCGTTCGTCGACCTGGAAAGCCTGTCCGACATGGAGGTCGCCGCCATCCGCAGCGTGCTCGACACGGGCGTCGTGATCCCCGACCCCGGCATGCGCGTCAACTGGAAGAACATCGGCCTGGTGCGCACCAGCACGCGTATCGGCAGCGAGGACGGGCGTCCGCACACCGCGTACCGGCCCGCCCCCGAGGGCGACGGCCTGCACGCCGTATGGAAGGCGTGCGCGGCCGCCGTGTCCGGCATGCCCGCCGACGAGCCCGAGATCCGGCCCGTCCCCGACCGGGATCTCAAGGTCACGGACCCGGACGGGTGGGCGGACATGATCCGGGAGGCGGATCCGCGGATCTTCCCCTGCCATGCGGACAAGAGCCCGTCCAGCGACGTGCCCCACCATTCGTGGAAGGACGCGTGCCAGGATCCGCGGGTGGACATGTCGCACCGGATCGACCCGTCGAAGCCGATCTACGGGACGACCGTCGCCGACGACTACATGTGGGTGGACCTCGACTGCCACAAGCAGGATCAGACGTCCGGCTGGGAGCAGATCCAGACGGACGTCGGCCCGTACGGGACGCCGCTCCTGCCGCGCACGTTCGCGGTGCGCACCCCGTCCGGCGGCGTCCACCTCCTCTACCACATCCCTGACGGGGCGCGCCTGAAATCCAGGACGCACAACGGAGGCCAGATCGACTTCAAAATCGGCCGCGACGGCTACGTGGTCATGGGCGGGTCCGTCCTGCCCGACGGGCGGCGCTACACGCCGATAGACCGGCCCGAGGATCGGATCCCCGACCTGTCCGACGCGTTCCTGCGCTGGGCGGAACGCGTCGACGCGACCGACAAACCCCGTCGCCCCGCCCCCGCGCGGACGGCGGCCGCGCCGGCGGGCGGCGCGTACGATCCGCTGGCCGCGTTCGACCTGCCCTCCCCCGGCGTGGCCGGGGGCCCGGAGGGGGAGCCGGACATGAGCCCCATCCCCGAGGGGCGGCGCAACGACACGCTCTACCGGTGGGGGTA
This sequence comes from Bifidobacterium longum subsp. longum JCM 1217, assembly GCF_000196555.1. Taxonomy (NCBI): domain Bacteria; kingdom Bacillati; phylum Actinomycetota; class Actinomycetes; order Bifidobacteriales; family Bifidobacteriaceae; genus Bifidobacterium; species Bifidobacterium longum. Next base: position 1,133,045 of record NC_015067.1, read on the forward strand.
CGGGCGTTGGAAGAACCATCCCGAGGACGGGGAGCGGATCGCGCGGGACATCATGGAACGCGGACGGATCAGCGGGCTGCCCGATCGCGAGACGCTTCAGATCGTGAAAAGCGTGAGAAGTTCGGTGGAAGGAGACCGATGACGGGCATGAGCACGGACGAATGGCGGCTCCTGGTCTCGACGCGCGCCACGGGGCGCGGCGACCGGACGGCAGGCAGGGACGACAACAGCTGCGGGGCGCTCATCGACGGGCGCGGCGAACGGCACACCGCGTTCATCGACCACATGCCCGAACATCCGAGCGACGAATACAGGCAGTTGCACGAGTGGGCGGACGGATACGGGTGGATGCTCACCCCGGCCGCGGACCGGCTGGCCGACCGGATCATCGACGGCATGGGCCCGCATCCCGCGCCCGCCGTCGCGGCCGCGCTCGCCTCCTGCTATCCCGACCGGCTGATCATGGCGGACACGCGGGCCGTCCGCCGTCCCGCGGAACGATGGTTCCACGAGGCCGGACCCCTGCGTCTCGACCGGTACATGCACGGCGGCATGGGCGACGTGGCGCGCATGATCGTCCACGACCGGCTGCACCCGGACATGCCCGTCCTGGCGGGACGCCGCCTGGACGAGCTGATCGACGCCCACGCGTACGACGCGCTCATCGCGACGGGCATGGGCGACATGCTCACCGTCGCCCAATGGACGAGTATCGCCCGCCACGGCGATCCGGCAGCATGCCGGATCCTCGACGGGATGCGACGCGGCATGGACGACGCGTTCGCCTGCGGGCGTCTGCGCGGCATGTGCACGCCCGCATAGGCCCTCTCCGGCGGATCCCGCGCGCGCGGGACGCCGGAAAGGGAACCTGAGGAACAACAAGATCGTGACGGCAATGGCCTGCGCGACCGCGAGCATGCTGGCCGGCCTGGCACTGGCCCCATCCGCAATGGCAGCCGACACGACCATCACACTGCAAGGCGCAGACGGAGCAAGCCTGGCCGGACACACGTTCAACGTCTACCAGATAGGCACATACACCGGAGTGGTGCTGAAAGGCAACCAGATCTCCAGCCTCGGAATCCAAGGCACCACCGAATCCAACGCATGGGCGGATGACGCCATCACCATCGCCAACGGTTACGACAAGGACACGTCCGACGACATCACCAAGGTCGGCGGATACGATGCCGCAGGCAGCATCGCCGCCATCGACATGGCCAAGCAGGCCAAGCAGCTGAGCAACATCCAAGCCGCCCTCAACGCCTCCAGCAGGAAGCCGGCCACCGTCACGGGCGGAGCCGACCTGACCACGCAGGATGCCACCCTGAACATCACCGTGCCGGAAGAAGGCCTCTACTACATCACCGACTCCGCAGGCAGCCCGATCATCATCGGCACCAAATCCGGTGCAGGCACCGCCATGAGCGGCGCCCCCGGCCGAACCCTCGGCGTCGCGGTCATCAAGTCGAAGAGCGTGACAACCGACAAGAAGGTCGTCGTGGACCGTGACGGCCGACAGGTCTCCAAGCAGGGTGATGCCGCCGACCCGGTGGCCGTGACCGTGGGCGATACCGTCACCCACACCATCGACGTGACCGTTCCGAACACGGCCGTCAAATTCAAGCTCGCCGATGCCCCTGCCGGACAGGAATACGTGAAAGGCAGCCTGAAGGTGGCTTTGAGCGGGACTGCCACTGACGTGACCGCCGATACCGTCATCTACGACGGCGAAACCCAGCACGGCGCGAAAACCCTGCCAGGTGACGCCACTCTCAAGAAGGAAGACAGAACCCCGGCCGACCCGGATATCACCGTTCCGGCCGGAGGCTGGGCTCTGAACGCCACCAAGCTCATCACCACGCAGGGCGGCAAGAAGATCACCATCACCTACCAGAGCGTCGTCACCAAGGCCACGGCCGAGAAACCATCCGAAAACTCGGTTTCCGGCACCGCCATCTTCAAGGACGGAGCCCACTACACCGTCGTCACCAATGGCGACAAGGTTGACCTGAAATCCTACGATTTCACCCTCAAGAAGGTGAGCGCAGCCGACGTGAACACGCTCGTGGATGGAGCTGAATTCCAGATCCAACGCGGAGACAAATACCTGAAGCTGGATACGACGACCGGCGAATGGTCCGAAGCCGCCGACCAGGCTTCCGCGACCACATTCACCACCGGTGACTCCAACAACGACGGCAAGGTCGACCATAAGGACAATGCCGCGCAAAAGGGTCTTATCGCATTCAAGGGTCTCGGCTACGGCACCTATACGGTGACCGAAACCAAGGAGCCCGCCGGCTATGCCTCCTATGCGAAGCCGAGCTTCACCGTCACCATCGACGATGCAGGCACCGCCATCAGGTTCGCCGGCAAGGATCAGCCGGGCCTGACCACCGGCATCGACAACAACACGGTCCAAGTCAAGAACATCACCAACCTGACCCAATTGCCGCAGACCGGTGGAGCCTTGGCCTTCGCCTTCTGGCTGGCGGTCTCCTGCCCATTGTGGGGCAGTGGAATCGTCCTCGCCGAACGCAGCCTGAAGAACCGTCGCAAGGCAGTCAATCTGGCCGGCAACGGTCTCGCCTGATCCAAGAGAGACCATGACGCGGGACGTGCGTCGGAAAACGAAAACCCGTCGAACGTCCCGCTCAATACCTTTTTTCCAAAACCATGCCGAACATGAGATTCAGGGGAAGAGAAAACACAATGCACAGCATATTGAAACGTTCCGCCGCACTGATCGCATCCGCGGCCACGCTTCTCGGCGGAGGCATGCTCATGGCGGGCACCGCGCAGGCGGACGGGATCGGCCTGCCGGTCATGACCATCCATCCGGCCGCGAGCACATCGTATCCGAAGGAGCTGGTCAACGGCGATTTCCAGACGTTCGGCAACCGGATCGTCGACAAACGTTCCGGCGGCCGGCAGTACCTCTCGTTCGTCGACGGCAACGGCATGGCCATGGAAGGCTCGAGCGAGCGACCATGGGCGAAGGTGGACGGCTGGGATGCCGTGAAATTCGGCTGGAAATCCAATGATTCCGTCAGCGGGCACAGAGGGATCGTGGAAGTCCAACGCTTTAGGACGGCCGTCAAAGGCAGCACGGGCAACGTGTGGGGCGAGATCGCGGCCGCCACGCAGGGCAAATACCTCTACCAGGACATCGACACGGCGAACACATCCGACGCCATGTACACGGTCCGTCTGAAGCACGCCAGCCGCAACAAGGACGCCAGGGACAGCATGCAGGTGCTCGTCGGCGCGCCCGGCCGGGAGAAGCCGGTCACGATGCGCCGCACCATCGCCAATGCGGGCGACAAGGCCGGCGAGGAATCCACCACGATCACGTCCACGGGAACCGGCCAGGACGACCAGTGGGACACGTACGAGGGCACGGTCCTCGTCCCCAGGGGACAGGATGTCACACGGTTCACGTTCAAAAGCGTGGCCGATTCGAACAGTGCCGGCCGTCCCGACAGCGCGGAAGGCAACCTGATCGACGATGTCGTGTTCACCAAGGCCTACCAGCTCACGTACGACGCGAACGGAGGCGTGAAAACCCGGACCAGCCAGATCGACTACACGACAGGCGGTGAAACCCGGGGCAAGGTGAAGACCGTGCGGGATTCGCCCGCACCGCCCGCAGGCCAAGAGAAGATCGTCAACGGCGACTTCGAATACTCGGGGACCGGGGCGGGCCTGTCCGACTCCCCGTTTAACTACGTGAGCCTGAGCCGGAAATCCTACTATTACAAGGATTCCAGGAACGTCAACCACCGTGTCGCCCTGCCCGCCGGATTCGACGCGAAACGGTTCGCATGGAAAAGCGACCAGACCGGCAAGGATCTAGGCAACCCGCCCTACGAACAGGCCGGCGACGTGCAGGTGTGGAACAGGTACGACGGCTCCAACCATTACGCCGAACTCACGGCCGCCCAGGCCGGATCGGCCATCTACCAGGACATCGACACCGAATCCGACAGCGACGTGCAGTACATCGTCAGCCTCAGGCACGCGAGCCTGAACGCCAGCCACCTGGACAGCATGCAGGTGCTCATCGGCGCTCCCGGCCACGAGACCCCGGTAACCATGACCCGCGTGACCGCCAACGGGTACGGCGACAAGGTTGGCGAATCCTCCGACACGATCGCCACCAGGGTGTCCAACCCGAAACCCGCGGACAGGGAGGACTCCGACCATACAGGCCAATGGGAGACGTACACGGGAACCGTGACCGTGCCCGCTGGGCGGCCGGTCACCCGGTTCACGTTCCGCAACGTGTCGTCGAAGAGCGCATGGAACGGCAACCTCATCGACGACATCGCGTTCACGAAAGCCCGCAGGCTCGACTATGACGCGAACGGGGGAACCAAAGCGCAGGCCAGCCAGATCGGCTACAGGACCGACGCGACCCAAGGCGCGGTGGAGACCGTCGCATCCAAGACCCTTCCCACCGAACTGGTGAACGGTTCGTTCGATTATCTGCTGGATGGCGGTTGGGATACTATCAGCCCGGTAGGTCGTGGCGGATACGCTGATGACCGTGGTTGGGGCAGGTTCACAAGTGTGGACCCCGCTAGCGGCGAATACATCCAGAACGCCGGACAGAATCCGGCAACATTCGATTCCACCGGCAAGTGGGTGAAGTGGCCCGGTTTCGATGCCGCGAAGTTCGGCTGGGCTTCGGACCAAAAGGGCGGACAGCCGCAAGGCGGAGTCGGGTTGACCGACCGGCCCAATGCGGTCGAATTGCAGCAGGATTCCGTGACAGGCAACACGTATGCGGAGATCGTCGGCTCGGAGAGGGGCAAGGCGATCCTACAGAAGATCGACACGCAGCATGATTCGGACACCGTATACACGGTGCGTTTCGACCATGCGAGCCTGTCCAAGGAGCACGCGGACTCGATGCAGGTTTTGGTCAACGGCAAGCCCGTGACCATGACCCGCGTCACCAGCAACAAGGCGGGTGACGAACAGGGTTGGACCGGTACGAGCATCACCACGCACGCGACCAACACCAACCGTTTCCAGCATGACGGCCAGTGGGCGACCTACGAGGGCAAGGTCACGATCCCGGCGAACACGCCTGTCAGCACGTTCACTTTCAAAGCCCTGAACGCCGTGGACCCGACCAAGGGCAACCTGATCGACAATCTGACGTTCAAGATCGCATACAGGCTCAGCTACGACGCGAACGGCGGAACCGGCCAAGTGCCCTCGCGCACCGAGACGGGCAGGACCGAAACCGCCGCCTCCAGGATGAACGGCACGGTCAGGCTTGCGGCCGACAGGGACACCGAACCGGAGTCCGGAACCACCACCGACGATCGCAAGGTGCTGACCGACACGATCGCCAGACAGGATGATGGGACCAGTCAGCGGACGATCACCCGATCCGACGGCAGCGTGCAGGTGCAGACCATCGCCACGACGGGCGCCGTATCCGGCTGCCAGGTCTACTATCCGGCCGGCGCCAGGATCACCCTGGCGACCGCGAAAGCCGACTCCGACTGCTGGGATTCCAGCCAGATCGGCAAGACCAACCGCACGTTCTACGGGTGGAGCGCGAACACGGACGCCAACGACAGGGACGTGCCCGTCGCCGACACCATGGACCGCGCCACCCTGGATGCGAACGTCAGGACGGAGATCGTCATGCCCGCCAGGGCGAAGACCGTATACGCATTGTGGGCCATCAACCCCACCCTGTCGTACAACGTGAACGCGCCCGCCGGCAGCAACGCGCCCGGCACGCCCGCATCGCAGACCGTGCCCTACAACACGGCCGCCGCCGACAAATCCGGTTGGGCGGCCGGCGACACGGGCAAGATTCCCGGCTACCGGTTCGACGGCTGGTACACGGCCCCGAACGGCGGAAACAAATACGATTTCAACACGCCGCTCACCGGCAACGTGACCGTATACGCGAAATGGACGGCCAACGGCTACACCGTGAAATACGATGCGGGCGGCGGCAACGGCACCATGAGCGACCAGAAGTTCACGTTCGACGTGCCGCAGAACCTGAGCCCGAACACCTTCACTCGCGACGGGTACACGTTTACGGATTGGAAGCGTGCCGACACCGGAGACTCCTACACGGATGGGCAGCAGGTCCCCAACCTGACCAGCACGCCCAACGGGGTCGTCACATTGGTCGCCCAATGGACGCCCAACCAGGCGGCGATCAACTACAACGCGAACCCGCCGACAGGCAGGACGCCGGGTGGTCAGGGCACCGCCAACTGGACGGGCCATACGGGTGATACGCCGACCATCAGCCAGAACGGCTGGACGGTGGACGGTTACACGTTCACCGGTTGGAACACGCAGGCTGGCGGCAAGGGGCAGGCTTACGCGCCCGGCACCAAGTGGGCCGCGAACGGCACGCTCACCCTGTACGCGCAGTGGACTGCAGGCGAGGCCAGCCTCTCCTACGACGGCAACGGGGCGACCGGCGGCAAGACCGACCCGCAGACTGGCAAGACCGACGAGAAGATCAACGTGCGCGACAACGGATTCACCCGCGACGGCTACACGTTCGTCACGTGGAACACTCAGGCCGACTGCAAGGGCAATGCAGTGAAACCTAACAGCGAGTGGACGTTGCGTGGTTCCAGCACCCTATATGCCTGCTGGGCCGGTAACGCACAAACCCTCACCTATCACGGCAACGGCGCAACCGGAGGCAACACGGCGGCACAATCCGGCAAGACCGGTGACGAACTGACCACAAACGCCAATGGTTTGACCCGCGACGGATACACGTTCGTTCGTTGGGACACCGCCAAGGACGGTTCCGGCACCGCATACGGCGAAGGCAAGAACGGCGTCAGCCGGTACACGATGAAGCCAGCAGGCAACGACCTGTACGCGATCTGGCAGGCCAACCCCGCCAGCATCCAATACAGGGACGACTGGGGGGCCACCGGTTCGACGCCCGACACCACGGGCGTCACCGGCCAGAACGTGACCATCGCCCGAAACGGGTTCACCCGCCCCGGCTACACGTTCACCGGCTGGGCCAGGGACAGGCGCACGAATCCGAGCCTCCAGTCCGGAGGCCGGTACACGCTCACTCCCGGCACCACGACACTGTGGGCCCAATGGAAGGCCGACCCGGCGCACCTGATCTACAACGCAAACACCGGCTCCACCAGCCAGACCCGCAGGACGGACGGCGTGGTCGACCAGACGCTCACCGTCATCGCCAACCCGTTCACCCGCCCCGGCTACACGTTCACCGGCTGGAACACGCAGGCCGACGGCAGGGGCAGGGCGTACACGGCGGGCAACGGGTTCAGACTGGTCGCCGATCCGAAGAGCAACCCGGTCAACACGAGCGTCCTGTACGCGCAGTGGAGGATCAACCGGGTCACCCTGAAGTTCAATCCGAACGGGGGAACCGGCGGATACCCGGACATCACCATCGACGCGTTCACGACGGTCACCATCCCGGCCGACGCGAAGGAGCCCAAGGTGCAAAGGCCCGGCTTCCGGTTCACCGGCTGGGCCATGAAACCCACGCCCGGCGCCGGTGACACGATCCTCAGCCCCGGCAAGGGCACGGTCAGCATACCCGACCGGGGCAGCATCACCGTGTACGCGCAATGGGCGCCGGCCATGACCACGCTCCCGTTCACCGGCGGCCACGCCCAGGTGCCGACCATCGGCCTGTACGCGGGCCTCGCGTTCATGATCCTCGCCATGGGCGGGCTCATGCCCGTGATCCGGCTGCGCATGGCCGCGGCCCGCAGGGGACGCCACGCCGGCGGCACGGGCACGGCCGGAAGGCATGCCAGGTGAGTATGGGCACGGCCGCACCCGACGTGTGGGAGACCATCGCGGAAGCCGTCCGCGACCGGCGGGACCGTGACAGGCGGGCCCGCCGGCTCCTCGCCCGCAGCCGCATGTACGCGGCCGCGGCCCTCGCCTGCCTGATCGTCGGCGGCATCCTCATCTGCATGCCGCGGATCCAGCAGCTGATCGGGGACCGGACCGTCGACCGGCAGGCGCGCGGCGTCAGCCAATCCGCGGCCATGTTCCCCTCATCCAGCCGCCAGGACGCGATCCGCAGCGCCGTCGCATACAACGAACGGCTCTACCGGAGCGGGCAGCCCCAGATCGGCGAACCCGTGTTCGACGGCAAGACCAAGGGAAACTTCGAGGGCGACGACGAATACCGGCGCCAACTGTCCGTCAACGGGTTGGACGCGATGGGTGAACTGCTGATTCCGAAAATCAGCGTGGATCTGCCTATCATGCACGGCGCGAGCCAGGATGTGCTCGAACATGCTGCGGGTCATCTGGCCGGCACGAGTCTGCCTGTCGGAGGCAGGAGCACTCGTGCCGTGATTACCGGGCATTCGAACCTGAGGGGGGCGACCCTGTTCACCCGGCTCGGGGAACTCGATGAGGGGGACCCGTTCTATATCAAGGTCATGGGCAACACGCTCGCCTACCGGGTCAACGACATCCGCATTGTCAGCCCCACGGACACGAAGGCGTTGAAGATCCGGAAAGGACGGGACGAAGTCACGCTGCTGACCTGCACCGGGCAGGGCAACACGCTCCGTCTCCTCGTCACCGGGGAACGCAACAGCATGCCCGACCAGGCCCCATTGCCCGGCGATGCGCCGAGCGACACGAAACAGGCGATCGTCATCTCGCTGATCGTCATGGCCGGCGTGCTGATCAGCGGGTTCGCGGCCTGCCGCAGCCGGGATGTGTTCGGCCGGCATGTTGGAGGTCATGGGAACGGACGTCGATAGCCGTCCCATACGGATCAAGGACCCGTCTCATCCGTGATGTTGCTTCGCGGATGAGACGGGTCCTTGATGTTCCCGGCGGATTGGAATCCGTCAGTCGTTCACATGCCATCCGTCCGCATGCTTGGCGGCACGCACCCTCACGAGCACGCAGCCGGCGCCCGCGATGGTCATGATCGCCGCCAGCGTGGCGATTGCGGTGGTGTCCGATCCGGTGGAGGCCAGACCGTCGCCGGTCACGCCTGCGGCCTGCTTCCTGGCCTGTTCGGCCTTCTGCTTCTTGGCTTCGGCATCCTTCTTGGCCTGGTCGGCCTTCTTCTGGGCTTCCTGCTGCTTCTTGGCTTCCTCCTCGGCCTTCTTCTGGGCTTCGGCTTCGGCCTGCTTGGCGGCGGCGAGCTCCTTGTCGGACGCCTGCTTGTCGGCGAGCTTGGCGTCATAGTCGGCCTTGGCGTTGGCGTATGCCTTGTCGGCCTCATCCTTGGCCTTGTTCGCCGCGTCCAGCTTGGACTGAGCTTCCGTCAGCTTCGCGTTCGCCTTCTTGAGGTTCTCCTCGGCGTTCTGCAGACGCTTGATGGTGTTCTGGGCGTCGTGGAGCTTGCCGGTGGCCGTGTTGAGGTCGTCCTTCGCCTTCGCGTATGCGGCCTTGGCGTCGGCGATGGCCTCGTCGGCGGCCTTGACCTGCTTGTCGGCGGCTTCAACCTTCGCGTCGGAAACGGTCTTGGCGTCGAGCGCGGCCTGCTTGGCCTTCTCGGCCTCGGCCTTCGCGGTCTTGGCGGCGGCCAGGTCGGCTGCGGCCTTCGTCTTGTCCGTGTTGGCCTGCTTGATCGCGGCTTCCGCATCCGTCTTGTTCCTGGCGGCGGTTTGGGCCAGCTTGTCGGCGGTATCGATCTTCGCCTGTGCGGCGGCGACCGCCGTGTTCGCCTTGTCCACTGCCGTCTGGGCTGCGGTCTGGGCGTCGGTGGCGGTGGCGGCTGCGGTCTGGGCTTCCTTGGTGGCCTGCTGGGCGGCGGAGTACGCTTCGTTCTTCGCCGTCTGATCCTTCCTGGCTTCCTCCAACGCCTTGGCCTTGTCCTCGTTCGCCTTCACGGCCTCGTCATACGCTTTCTGCGCCTCGTCGGCGGCAGCCTGCAAATCCTTGGCCTTCTGAGCGGCCTGCTGGGCCTTGTCGGCGGCCTTTTGCGCGGACTGCTGGGCGGCGGCCAGCGCCTTGGCCGCGGCGGAGGCGTCCTGTGCGGCCTGCTTGCTCTTGGACAATGCGGCCTGCCAGTTCGCGTCCGCGTTGGTCAGCGAATCACGCCATGCGGTCAGATCCGCCAGATACGCGTCCACGTCCATGACACGCCCCGACTGGTCGGGGGCCGCGTACTGGAACGTCTGCCCGTGCGTGGTCCCGTAGCCGAGCGTCCCGTTCTGGCTGATCGCGAAACCGGTGACCGCGTAGCTCTTGTTGACGACATTCAGATAATGGCCGGTCTCGCCCACCGCGTTCCCGTCCTTGTCCTGGCCGTCGAGCACGCCGTCGGTCATGTCCTTCTCGTAATTGGCCTTCTCGGTCGTGTACCAGCCGTCGAACGGGTCCTTGTAACCCCAGGCCATGTTCTCGCCGACGTCGAACTGGCCGGAATGGCCGATGTTGTCGTCGGACCAGTCGACGTTCGCCATGCTCATCGCCATGAGCGTGTCCGACACCTTCAACGGCGCCAATCCCTCCTTGGCGCGAAGCTGGTTCGCCTCCTTGATATACGAGAGCGCGGCGATCATGTTGTCGAGGCTGGTCGCATCGCCCTTCGCCCCGTTCTGGATGCTGGACAGGTAGAGGGTCGTGTCCTTGTCGGTGAGGACCTTGACCGCGTCCGACGCGTTCCGGTCGCCGAAGTAGGCGACCGCACCCTGCGAGAGCTTCGACTGCGCGTCCGCCGCGACCTGCTTCAGCCGGTCGGCCTCGGCCTTCGCCTGTTCGGCGGCCTGCCGTTTCGCCGTGGCGTTGGAAGAGGAGTCGGACACCGTCTTGTCCGCGTCCTTCCGCGCCTGTTCCGCCTTCCGCTGGGCGGCCGCGGCATCGGCTGCGGCCTTCTTCGCCGCTTCGAGCTTCGCGGCCAGGTCGGAAAGACCTCCATCATCCTTGGACAATTGCTCGACCTTGGCATCGGCCTTCCGCTTGGCTTCAAGCGCCTTGGCCTCGGCCTGCTCGGCCGCGGCCAGCTTGGCCTGCGCGGCGTTCACCGCCTCGTCGGCCTTCGTCTTGTCGCCGGTCGCCGTGGCCTGCTGCTGCTTGGCCGCGGCCAGCTCCTTCTCGGCGGCCGCCTTGTCGCTCGCGGCCTGCTTCGCGTCCGCGTCGGCCCGGTCGGCCTTCTTCTGCGCATCACTGATGGCGGTATCCGCCTGATCGGCCTTCTTCTGCGCGTCCGTGGTCTGCTTGTCGGCCGCGTCGATATCGGTCTGGGCCTTGTCGGCGTCCTGCTGATGGGAGGCGGATTCGGCCGTGGCCTCATCCTTCGCGGTCTGTGCGGTCTGCTTGTCGGCTTCTGCCTTCGACTGGTTGTCGGATGCCTGTTGCATGGCCTTGTTGGCGTCGTTGATGGCGTTGGACGCGGCGTTCGCGGCCTGCTGGGCGGCGGCGATCTTGTCGGCCGTGTCGGTCGCATCCTGTGCGGCCTGCTGCTGGGCCTTGCTGGCATCGTCATAATTCTTCTGGGCCTGCTGCTGGCCGTTCGCGGCTGTCTGCTGCTGGGCGGCGGCGGCGTCGAGGTTCCGCTTGGCGGTGTCCAACGCGGCTGCGGCGGCGTCGGCCTTCGCCTGCGCCTCGGTCACGCCGGTAGGCGCGGCCTGCGCGATCGCCTGATTGGCGTCCGCCGTGCTTTGTCGGGCCTGCGCGACACTGTCCTGCGCCTGCGCGATCGCCTGACCGGCCTGATCCGTGGTCGTGGTCTCGTCGGCCATGGCGACCGCGGGGGCGGCGAGCGTGGCGAGCGTGGCCGTCGCGGCCACCGCGACTGATGTGAGTTTGCGTGACATGTTCGAATCCTTTCTTCCGGGACTTCCTCATCCAACCCTCCATCATAGGAAAGAGTGGACCATATCCGACGGTCCCGTCTCATCATGCGACGCACGGACCCGCCGGCATGCCCCGTATGCGTCCCGGGCGCATCCGCCATGACATCGCGGACCGGGCGATCCCCGACCCGTTCCCATGGGCGTATGCGGACCATCATCGACATGAATGCGGCGTACAGGCCGCTCCCGCCGCCCGTACGCCTTCCCTAGTCGAGCACCCAATCATCGTCGTCCGGGTCCGCGGCGACGTTCACCGTCGTATCCCCGTCCGCGTCCGACGATTGGTCGACGACGCCCACCTGCTTCGGTTTGGCCGGCAGCAGATCCGACCAGTCGACCGGCGTCGCGTCCGGCACGCCCGCCATGCGGGCCCGCACGTCCGCGTTCGGACCGCACCACCAGCATTGCACCATCTGCAGGCCGCGCCCCATGCGCTCGTACACGCCCCTGCCTTTCGGCATGCCGCCCGAATCCATGGCCTGACGGATCAGCCGGCCCCCCCTCCCTCTCGTTCCGCGCGCTCACGTTCCCCCTCACGTCGCCCGCGCCGACGAACAGGCGGCCCATCTGGCTCTTCGCCAGCCCCGCGTCCGGCAAAGCGTCCATGCTCTCCGCCTTCATCATCTGCGAGCCCAGGATCATCGTGATCCCCTGGGAGCGATGCTGGGTGAGGATATGGCTCACCGACGCGCCGATCCGGCGTTTCAGCCGGTCGCGCCACGCGTCCATCATGATCATGTTGTCCACATCCGGGTCGCCCGTCGGATTCCGTTTCACGCCCTTCGACAGTTCCAGGAGGCTCACGAACTCGTCCAGGAACACGATGATGCGCGGCGGGCGGATGCCGGCCGGCAGCATGTCGATGTTCTCCGCCCCATGCTCCTTCTGCAATGCGAGCCGGCGCCGCCCCTCACGGTCGATCCAGTCGAGCATGGCCGCGCACTCGTCCAACCCGGTCGCGAACCCGGACAGTTTGCCTTTCACGGGCGCGAAATCGTTGCCCGACTTCACCGGATCGCCGACGAACGCCTGCCAGCCGTGCAACAGGGCGGCGTTCACCAGGGTGACGGCCGCGCTCGTCTTGCCGCTCATCGTCTGCCCGGTGATCAGCAGATGCGCCGTGTCATGAGGGTCGAACAGGACCGTGCGCCCGTCGTCGCCGACCGCGAACGGCAGGCCCGTCGAATCCGGGTCCGCGCCCATGAGCCGCCAGTCCGCCATGACCCGTTCCGGCAGCGGATCCATGCGTGACAGGAGGAGCGTGAGCGGCGCATCTCCCCTGACGCGGCGCGCGTACATGAACCCGCCGGTCGCGCGGAACGCGTCCAGACGGCCCATCGCGCCCTCCACGCCCAGGCCGGCCGGCAGGGCGAACGACGCCTTGACGAGCCGGCCGCCCCCGTCCTCGACGCGCAGCGTGGTCACGGGACGCCCGTCCGCGCCCGTCGCCTTGGACGCGGCCCACGCCTCGTCCAGGCGCAGCCTGATCATCCGGTCCATGTCCCGGCGGGAACGCCAGTCGCGCGCGTCCATGCTCGGCACGCCGCCCGCCCACAGGATCGCATGCCCCTGGTCGCGCCACTCCCACAGCGTCTCGTCCGCACCCATCGCGCTTTTCAGACGTTCCTGCACGCGACGCAGATCCGACGCGGTCAGCCCGCCCTCCAGGCGGATCGGGATACGCCATGCGCTGTTCGCGCCCACGCCCAACTGGCTTGCGGCCCCGACCGTGGGCGGCGTCTTCAGGGCGAGCGCGCACGCGTGCGACACGATGACGCGCGCCAGGAGGCTGCGCGCCCTCGAATCGCCGGTCAGGGCGCGCAGCGTGTCCGGCATCCCCCGGTTGTCGTCCGTGTTGGGCGCGTGCACGAACTGGAGGAGCCGGGAGCGGGGCCGGTCTCCTTCCAGCCAGGGCAGGAAGTCCGCGATCGGGCTTTCCGAGAACGCGCCGCGCAGGTTCGAACGCATGTAGTCGGCGGCCGTGTACGCGCGGCCTATCGCCATCGCGTACGATGTGATCCGCCAGCCGGCCGGATCGGCGATGATTTCCGTGTTGTCGTGGAAGATCGTTTCGGGGGCGGGCAGTTTCACGGGTTCCAGGCCGCCCGACATGATCGATTTCAACCGTTTGTCCTCGCCGATCAGCCGCATGTAGCGGACCGGATCGTCATGGCGGCGGGTCAGCGTGTCGGACATGAGCGGCCGCATCGTCTCCACGTCCCATTCATAGGAGTCCCAGTCCGCGTCCACGCTCACCCAGCCGTGCCCGCCGCCCGGATCCGCGGTCACCAGTATGTTCTCCGTGTTCATCCAGTCGCCGAACGCGCCGGGCGCGGCCCCCTTCAGCCAGTCGCGGGAGATCATGTCCCAGTCGGCGTTCGACCCGTCGATGCGGAACGAGCGGACCGCGGGCCTGCCGTCCCGGGACGCGACGATCCTCACGTCCGTGACGCGTCCGGGGAACGCGCCGTACATGGCGCCCATGCGCGTCTCGTCGACCATGAGGCGCGCTTCGAGCATCGTCCGGTCGGCGAGCAGGTCCGCCGGGTCGGGCGCGTCCGCGGGGCAGACGGCGACCGTGACCCGCGTCCTGTCGCGCCCCATGAACGCGAAGCCCGCAAGCATGCCGTCCGCCTGGGTGACGGGCGTGAACGTCTTCATGGTCGAATCGTTCGCCCATTGGACGGCGTTCGACACGTCCAGTTGGAAGACGCGCGACCCGTCCGCGCCGACACGCGTGTCGTGCGCGCCGCCGGGCAGCGCGTCGAACGGCGGCTTGTTCAGGCCCGCGATCCACCGGCCGACCATGAGGCGGCTCTCATAATCCGTATGGAAGCGTTTCCGGTTCGCCCGCCATGCGGGCCACATGGGGGCGGCGGCGCCCAGGCACATGAGCATGGGCATGGGCCACCAGACGCCCGTCCACGCGGATTGGAGGACGCCGAGAACGAGTCCCGCGCCCAGTCCCGTGAGTATCCACGGCAGCCGTTTCCTCGCCCATCTGACGCGCATGCGCCGCATGTTCGAATCCAGGCCGCGCACGGTGCAGGTCATGTCGCGGCGCTGCTGGCCGACGCCCATGACGGCCAGCCAGCAGGCCAGCATGTCCGCGCCCGCCATGATCGGACGCCACGTGCCGGACGCGGACGATATCCACCCGTAGTCGAGGCATGCGATCGCCATGGCGGGCATCGCGTCCGCATACAGGGGAGACAGCCCGCCGTCGAGCCAACGGGAGGCGCGACGCCATGACGCCTCCATGCGCCGCTCCCTCTCGTCCCCGGGCGCCGGCCGGCCGTCCAGACCCTTGCCGGACAGGACGGGACGCCGGGCCGTCAGACGGGCCGCCAGCCAGCCCAGACACCAGACGGTCATGCCCGGCAGACGGAACGCGGTCAGCATGAGCGCGACGACGAGCGTGAGGACACGGACGAACGCGTGCGGGCTGGACGGTTCGTCCCGTTTCGTTTTCGGCCGCGACCGGCCGTTCCGACGGTATGCCATGCGCGCCGCCTATGCCGGCCCGCGCATAGGCGCCCCCGCAGACGACCACGGAAAGGAGCCATCATGGGCGTGGACAGGAACGGGAGGAGCCACAGGCCGAGCGGACTGCCGCAGGGGTATGCGGGCACGTTCGACAGGACGGGCGGGGATGCGGGCGGCGACGTGGCCCCGCCCGACCCGCTGATCGCCATGGCGAGCGAAAGCATGCGCATGCGCGCGCTGACCGACCATACACAGGTGAAAAGCGCGTCGGAGACGCGGGGCCTGCTCGACATGGCCGACCATGTCGAATACGGGCCGGACGGCGCGATCCTGTACGACGGGGACGGGAACATCCTGTTCCGTGAGGATCCGTCCGTGCCCGGACTCGACTCGACGGTGATGCGGCACGATCCGAAAACGCAGGCCGCGGTTCGAGCCGCGTTCCAGGCGGACCTGGGCGAATACCCGGCCGCCGGCCGGCGCGCCCTGATCCGTGCCGCGAACCGGCATGCGAGCGCGTATTCACGGCGCCGCGCCATCGATTCGAGCCCGAACCGCAGGTATCTGCCCGCATCCACGATCGCGTCGAGCCTCGCCCGGCGTGCCGACCGGGACACGGCGGACCGGATCCTGCGCGAACTGCACTACGAGGACGCGAACGCGAGCGCGAACGTGATCCGCGCCGGCTACCCGGACGACAAGGCGAGCGCGTTCAAATTCATCAACTACACGAAGATCCGACGCGACAAGGACGGCAGGCCGGTGCACGGCGAATGGACCGACCGGGACGGGAAGCGCAAGAGCGGGATCATGCCCGAACCGCGGGGGGCCGCGTCCCGCGCCTACCTCAGGATGCTGTACCAGCCGACCGACGGCGTCCCCTCGAAGCAGGAGTGCGACCGCATGGCCCACGTGTTCGCCCGCATGGACGATCCGGACATCCAGGCCAGGGCGTTCTGGAACCTGTGCCACGGCAACGCGAACCCGGACGACCGGTGGGACGACGTGAACTTCGAAATCGGGCTGATCGGCCAGAAAAGGACGGACAGGGGCGGCGCCGCGCTGCTCGACGCGTACAGTCGGCGCAAAGGCGGTCAGGGCAACGCGGCGCGCATGCTCGCCTACAGGAAATGCATGAGCCGTGACGCGGCCGTCCGTTTCCTCGCCATGGACGACATGGACGCGCGGCGCGCGCACACCCAGTACACGCGCCGCCGTCGCAGCAGGACGACGGGGCTCATGGAGGACGTGAAGCCGAAACGGCTCACCGAGATGCGCGCGTTCATCCACGCGGTCTACCAGATCCCCAACCGTGAGGTCGACGAGTACCGGGCCGTACGGGACGCGGACGCGTGACGATCAGGGAAGAAAAGAGGGGGCCGTCCGGTTCCCGCCTGCCCCGATGGGGTTGCGGGACCGGACGGCCCCTCTTCCTGTGCCGGAACGGCCCGTCATGCGACGGGTCGGGGTTCGGCGGGCTCCCAGTCCTCGCCGATCTCCTCCTCGTTGACCCAGTCGCGCTCCCACAGGGAGTAGCCGCCGGCCAGCGCGTATTCCACGCCGGTCAGGCCGTTCAGGTCGGCCACGTGCAACGCGTCCTCCTTGGACGCGCACCATGTGGCGTTCTGCGCGTCCGGCTCCCATGCGCCGTCCGTGCCGTCAAGGTCGGCGTCGTACAGCCATGCGCCGTCCATATCGCGGCGCACCGCGTATTCGACGCCGCCCTTACCGTTCAATCGGACCATGTCGTCTTCCTTTCGTCCATGATTGATGCCGTTTTCCGAAGCCCGCTATGCGTCCCCGCGCAGCATGCGCGTGGATTCGGCGAGCATGAGGGCCGCGAGGCGTCCCGCGGCGCGGATGCGTTCCAGCCGGGCGTCCAGCGTCCCCTCCCCGTCCCCGTCATGGTCGAGGATGAGGCGGATCACGCGTTCCACGTCGCGGGCGAGCGTGGAGTCCAGCCACGCGAACAGGGCGGCCCGTTCCGGCCGGCCTTCGGCCAGTCCGGGCACGTCGGGCACGATCGGCCCGTACGCCTTGCGCGCCGCCGCCCATTGGACGCGCAGCAGTTCCAGCGCGATCGGGCGGATGCGTTCCGTATGCCCGTCGGCGAGCAGGCCGGCGCGGGCGAACGTGAGCGTCAGCTGCGTGAACCCGTATCCGGCGACGTTGAACCCGTGTTCCGACCAGGACGGGTCGTACGGCCTGCGCTCCGCGAGCGTCACCTCCGGCACGGGCTCCGGCTCGGATGCGGCGGATTCCGGCGCCTGTTCCGGCACGGGTTCCGGCTTCGCCTCCGGATCCGTCGCGGGTTCCGTCCCGGATGCGACGGGTTCCGGCTTCGGCGTCGGATTCCACGGATCCTCGCCCGGACCCGAACCCATCCACCGGTCCATCGTCTCACGCCCCTGCGGCGTCTCCCACGGATCCGGCGCCGGGGCGGGCAGGCCCGCGCGAGGACGCGCCACGGCCTCCCCCTCCGGCCCCGAGGGCTTCGCCTCCGCGACGGGGGCGTCCAATCCGAACAGATCAAGCATGACGGGCTCCTTTCCCACATGATTCCAACCGCCGGTATGCGTCCCCGCGAACCCGACGCGCGGATCGTCCGGACCGACGCTCGACAAGGCGTCCCGCCGGCCCGACGGTATGATCCGGGCCAGCGGGCAGGCGCGCGCCACCGGACACCAGGCGCACAGGCCCGACGGCCTCAACGGCAGGACGCCGTCCCCGTCCGCGCCCGTCGCGCGCACAATCCCGTCCCACGCATGATGGAAACGGGACACGGTGTCCGTGCACGCCGCATCCGACAGGTCCGCGGCCGCCCACGCATGATGCTCCACATACACGTCACGCGCCGCACGCACCTCGCACACGCCGTTCGCCTCCAGCATCAGCCGGTACAGGCGCAGCTGGTCCGCATGCCGCCGGCGGGCGTCACGGTACTTCGGCGTGCCGCCCGTCTTCCAATCCACCACCGTGCCGTCCACGTCACGATAGTCCACGGCGCCACGCAACGGGATGCCGTCGACATCCGCCTCCAGATCCTGCTCCAACGCGGCCGGCTCCAACACGCGGCCCAACGCGTCCGTCAAAACGAACCCCGACAGCTTCGCCGCCGCGGCCCCCACCCAATCATCCTGCGTGGCGGGCGAACCGTCCGGCATCGCCACGCCGGGCGGGATCGGCTCATCGCCCCAACCCCGCGCCCTCCACCGCTCGTACTCCACGCCGACGCCCCTGGCGCACAGGGCCCGCCAATCCGGGGCGACACGATCCGGCGTACGGCAGGCAAGCTCCAACGCGGCGTGCGCGATGCCGCCCAGGACGAGCGGACTGCCCCACAGACGGGGCTTCGGCATCAGCTTCTCCGCCGCCCAACGCGCCGGGCACGACATCCACTTGTCCAACGCGCTGAACGACGCGTGCGAGGGACGCGCCAGACGCGCACGGGCGACACCCGCCCCCATATCGAACGTCATCAACAGTTCATCACTCATACGCGCGCTTATGCGTCCCCCGAAAAAAAACAGGCCGGGGCCCGCCGGCCCCCTCCCGGAAAAGGAAAGGGACGACGGGTCCCGGCCCATGTCGCCGCCGGTTCAGGCGGCGAGCCTCCACGCATGGTCCAGGCACTCCCACAAGGGGCAGTACCGGCGCGACGCCCACTCGAACCCCCTGAACGGGGGGACGGTCAGCCGCGGGTCGATCCGCGCGAGCTCCCTGTCGCACAACGGGACGCCCAGACGGCGCAGCCACGGCAGACGCGCCATCGCCGCCCTCACCATGCGCGCGTCATACGAGCCGTCCGCCGACGGCCGGGGCAGCGCATGATGTTCGGACAGGAGCGGGAGGAACGATTCCGGCACGTCCAAAAGACGCGCCGTCTGGCCCGCGGCCAGCATGCCCGGCATCACCATCAGGCCAACCCCCTGACCGCATCCACATCCAGGCCGGGCGCGGCGGACGCCAGCGCGTACTGCAGGTCGGTGGGCGACGAGCCCGTCGGCTTGACCGAACCCGCCAGATCCGGGTCGAGCGCGAGCGCGACCCTGGCGGCGCGCCTGACGCCCGCCATGTCCTTCTCCAACGCCTGGCCGACCAGGATCGCGCGTCGCAGCGGATCCGTCTCGTCATGCCATGCGACAAGCAGGCCGACCGGCGCCGACAGGCCGCCCTTCAACACGGCCAGGGCGAGACGGTCCGCATCGTCCGCGTCCACGTCCGCGGCGGACGCGACCACGCGGCGCGTCCGCCCGTCGTCCAGCAGGGCCAGCGCCTCGCGCGCCTGACGCACCCGATCCGCGGTCCACGCGAACGCGGGGCGCGCGCGTTTCGGACGCGGCCTCGCCTCCACGGCCTTCGGCTCCGCCGGCCCCGCGTCGGCCTGCGGTTCCGGCGCGGCCGGAACATCCGGCACGGGTTCCGGCACGGGTTCCGGCTGCGGGTCGAAACCGTTCCAACCCCGATCACCATCGAACATCGACATGCTATTGCTCCTTCAATCCAGGGACGGATATCGTCACGCCGCCCCTATGCGCGTGCGACGCATCATGCCACGCCCCGTCGAACAGACGGCGGCGCGGCCGGCGGGCGTCCGGCGCAAGCCGCGGACGAAAACGAAAAAAAGGAGACAAAGAAAAGGAAAAAGAGAAAAAGAGCAAAAGAGGAAAACACGATACGACACCATCCCATCAGCCATCGGAAAAGAAAAAAGACAGGACACCGACACCCAGGAACACACGCGACGGACATCACACCACAAAACAGCATCACATCAAGGGGAGGGATCGTTTTTCCTTGCAAAAAACCGGGTTTCGGGGGCGCATAGCCGCCCGCCATGACTCAGGCGGCTATCACGTTCGTGACCGGCGGATCCGGCGGCATCGGCAAAAGCACCGCCGCCCGCATGCTCGCCCACGCGCTCGGCTCCGCCCGGCTGCGCACCGCGCTCGTCGACGGCAACCCCGGACAGCAGTCCCAACGCGCCTGGCTGAACGTCCCCGATTCGAAGGCGTTGGAATACGCGTTCGTCGACGGATTGCAGTCCGCGCTCGTCCGGCCCCGGGACACGGGCGGCATGTTCGCGCTGCTCGCCGGACCCGCCGACCCGCATTCCAGGGACATGACCCACGACTACCTGGAAGCGGTCATCGGACTGCGGGCCATGTGCGACATGATCGTCGTGGACGCGGACCGTGTCGACGGGCGCCTGTGGGACGATCCCGCTTCGTTCGCGGGCGGCGTCATGCGGCCCATGGTCGAGACGGGCGGGGCGCGCATCCTGTTCAGGATCGGCCAGTCCGGCTCGCAGACGGACGACGGGCTCGCCGCATTGGACGCGATCCGCCGGCCGGACCGGATCCGCGCGGTGGCGGTCGCGCCTCCCGGCGTGAAGCCGTGGCCGGCCCGCCGCTGGCGGGCATTGCTCGACGGGCTCGCCGAATACGGGGGCGTGGACGAGTGGGATGAGGCGAGCCGCCGGCTCATCGACTCGCATGCGTGCGGATGGGCGCATGGCATGGAACCGGATTGGCTGCGCGGCGCATGCATATGGATGGGCGTCGACCCTCATGCATGGAACCCGGCGGAGGGGGGGCGATCATGGCTGCCATGGTCCCGGACGCGATGAGCGGCGTCCAGGCGGCGCGGGACGCGAACCTGATACGCGCGGAGGCCTTGGTCGCGGTGCGCGCGAAGGCGGAGCGCGGGGATTTCACGCATGCCCTGTCCGACCTGCTGCGTGACGCGTTGGGATCGAGGCCGCTGCTGCGCCTGCACATCTGGCGTGTCGAACAGGCCGCGTTCGACAATCGGACGGCGACATGCAAACGGCATGCGCGCATCGCGGCCGGATGGTGCGGGGTGGACGGGGCGCGCGCCGGATCCCTGACGCTCGCCTGGCTGTTGGACGAGCGGACGGGCGGCGCGAGGCTCGCCGCATGGCTGCTCGCCATCAGCCTGGACATGCGTGACGCGCATGGCGGGCACGCGTTCCGCCTGTCCGGCCCGGACCCGTTCGCGCATGTACGCTCCTAGTCGCTGATCAGGCGGGCGGCCATGGTGCCGAGCTCCCTGATCACGTCGAATTCGGTGACGTCGTTGGCGGCGGCGACCCGTTGGACGGCGCGTTTCAGGTCGGGCTGCCAGACGCGCCGCCGGCTGGTCTGGGTCGGCCAGTAGAGGCGGACGGCGTCATGCATGCCGGTCCACGGATGCGGGTCGTGTTCGAGGAGTGGCGCCATGTCCTGCGGGATGGGGGCGAGCATGAGCATGCACGCGGTGTTCGCGTCGAGCCTGTCGAGCGTATGGTCCCACAGGCCCGCGTCGCGTGCGATCCGGATCGCGTCCTCGCATGTGCCGTCGGTCACGGCGCGCATCATCTGCTCCCTGATCCGGCCGACGGGGCGCGGCACCCTGAGCGTCGGATCGCGTTCGAACGGGGCGGACGCCATGCTGCCGCCGGCCACGCTCGTGCTCGACGCGTCGTCGTACACGGGATTATGCCCGTCCTCGGTCTCGAACGCGCTCGCGCTGGGCGTCCTGGTTTTGAGCACGCGTTTCGCGTTCCACTGGGCGAGCGGCAGGCTGATGCGCCGAACCCATCCGCAGAAGCTGGTGGGTTCGGTCGGATCCCACAGGCCGTTCCAGTTCCATTGCGTGCTTTTCGATTCGACGGGCACGCCCGTGATCTTCTCGAACACGCGGACCGTGACCCAGCGGGTCATGGTGTCCCGCTGCTCCTCGACCGGGTAGAGGCGTCGCATCTCGCCTTCCACGAGGTCGGTCTGCTGCATCCACGCGGCGGCCAGCATCCGTTCCCGGGATCCGAATTCGACGGCCCTGTCGGTCCAGTCGATGCCGCGCACATGCCGGTCGAGCTCCTCCCTGGCGGCCGGATCGTCGGCCAGCCTGTGTTTCGGCTTCCATTCGCCCATCATGCGTCCGATCGAGGTCGCGATCCCGTGCCGCGCATCCGCCCCCATCGGCCTCCTTTCACGCGCGCGTATGCGTTCCGGGGCATAGGGGCGGGCATGTGGTTCGAACTGGTTCCCGCGCCGCGCGCGGATGAGACGGATGACGATGTGAGGTTCCAGCGTGACGCGAAGGCCATGGCCGACGCGATCGGCTTGTCGTCGCGTCCCGGATGGCTGGACTGGTGGAGGCATGACGACGGGTGCCGGCTCGTGGCGGCCGGCGAACGCCGGTGGGTGGAGGTGTCCGACCGGTACGGGCAGAAGGCGGGCGAACTGGTCGCCCGTGCGGCGCACGCGTCGATTCGCGCGTGCGGGCGGCCGGACGTGCTGGACCGTCCCCGCGTGTGGGCGCACGCGTTCGTCCCGATCAGCGCGTCCCTGGCGCGTACGGCGCGCGACGGGGAGCCGAGCATGGAGCGTCCCCGCCTGGATGCGGGCGAGGACACGGTGATCGTGGTGAACGTGCGCCGGCTCGGCTGGGTCGAGTCGGGCCGCCTGTCGGATTGGCTGGGCGACGAGTACAACATGCAGGCGGACACGTCGAAGCTCAGGGGCGAGGGGTTGGGCGCGTGCCGTGTGATGGCGGGCGGCGCGGATCCGCGCACGGCGATGGATCAGGCGAAGCGGGCGGCGAACGCGTTGAACCTGGGCCTGGTGCCGGGCCTGTCCGCGCATGTGAGCCGTCCCGGCCTGGGGTTCCTCCTGTGCATGCTCCTCCTGACGGCCGTGTCCGTGCCTGCCGTCCTGCTCCTGCCCGCCGCGCCCGCCTGGCTCATGACCGTCCCCGCGTTCATGCTCGCCGGGACGGCGGGGGCGGTCGTGCGTTGGCGTCTGCGCCATGATCCCGTGAACGATCTGGCTCAGAGGCCCCGCCATTACTGGTGGCGTGCGCGCAGACGGTGGGCGCGCGCCGCGGATTTGAAGACCCGGATGGCGGGCGACGATCAGAACGCGGACGGGCCGGGCCGGAAGCGGCGCGTCCACGCGTACGCGTTCCAACGGTCCACGCTGCCGTTGCCGTGCGGCGCGCTGGCCGCCCTGGCGGTCCCGTCGGGACGGCGCAACGCGTCGGTGAGCGCGCTGACGGTCATGCCCGACCAGTTGGACGGGTGCGACGGGCCCATACTGGGCGTGGACGCGGAACGGCGCACGGTGCGCATGAGCGTGGACGCGTTGTACGGCGGCGTGTTCCTCATGGGCGAGCCTGGCGGCGGGAAAAGCAACATGATGCATGGGGTGGCCGGGTGGATGGGCGGCCGGCATCGGACGGGCGACGTGCTCGTCGACTTCGAATCGAAGGGCGTGGACGCGCAGCCCGTGCTGAAGCGTCTCATCCCGGGCCTGCTCGTCGTGGACGTGAACGATCCGGGCACGCCGATGATCGACCTGCTGGGCGCCGGGTCGAACGTGGAGCGTGCGGGCCGGTTCGCGGATCTCATGCAGGCCGCGTTGGGCGTCCAGCAGATCGGCCCCCAGTCGCGCATCCAGTTGCGTGACGCGACGTTCGTCGCCCTGGAGGGTCTGGCGGCGGCGGATCTGGGGGCGCGGTGCAACGCGTGCTCCGTTCCCGTGCCGGATGGCTGGGTCGAATATGCGGCGCGCCTTTTGGGACGTAACGGGGTGATGGATGCGCGCATGCTGGGCCGTGCGAGCGTGTTCGCGTGCGACACGCGTGGGGTGCGGGACGCGGTGGAGCGATTGCATGGCGGCGTGTCGGACAAGGGGACGCCGAAGATCCGCGACGGGGAGCTTGCCGGCCTGCTGCGCGCGCCCATGAACAAGATGGACGTGCTCGCGTCCGCGGGCCGCGTGTTCGCGCCGTCCCGGCGCGTCCTGTCCTGGGCGTCCGTGATCCGCCGGTCCGCGCATGCGGGCGACGTGCGCATCATGGTCAACCTGGGCGCCGCGATCCGGACGGGCGCGGACGGCCGGCATGCGGATCTGCCCGACGGGGCGCGCCGTCTGATCGGCGCGCTCCTGTTCCGCGGCCTGAAGGACGAGATCGTCGCCTCCTGCGCGGGCTGGCAGGCGCGGGGGCGTGCGGCGCGCATCCTGGTCGACGAGCTGACGGACGTGCTGGGCGCGGACGGCGACACGGGTGGCGGCAACGCGGACATCCTCGCCTGGCTGCGTGAGAAGGGGCGCGCGTACGGCGTGCAGCTGGTGGCGGGCACGCAGAACGCGGTCCAGTTGGAGGGCGGGCTGCTCGCCTCGGTGACCGGCCTGATGACGGTCGGCACGTTCGTGTTGCGCGCGGATCTGACGGCGGGCCCGTCCGCCGTGGCGGTCGGGTCGGATCCGGCGACGGTGCGCGGCCTGCCGTTGCACACGGTGCTGGTGCGCACGGTCGGCCCTCCCCCGGACATGGCGGGCCTGCCTCCCATGATCCTGTCCGTCCCCCATTTCGACGCGGGCGCGCCCGTGTGACGCATACCCGGGTCGCAAACCGTTGTTTTGTGTGGAAAGGACATGATGGTGAGGGTATTGGTCGATGCGAGGGAGTTCGCGAACATGGTCGCGCATGCGGCGCGCGTGCTGGAGCGCGACAACCCGTATGTCGCGTTGGATGCCGCGGATGACGGCCTGGCGATCGGCGCGGCGGGCGACAGCCAGTGGTCGCATGGCCGTGTGGACGCGACCGTCCTGGAGGCGGGTTCCGCGGTCGTGTCGGGCCTGTGGCTGAACGCGTTGGCGAACGCGATGCCGTCGGGCGAGATCGGCGTGGAGGCGGATGGCGTGTATCTGACGTTGCGTGGCGGCGAGGCGTCGCTGCGCATGCGTGTGGGCGATGAGGGGGATCGTCCGGCCGAACCGGCCGCCCCGGAGCGGATGGTGCCCGTGGATGCCGACGCGTACGCCGCGTTGTGCGGCAGCGTCGCCCCGGAGGCGGGCGGCACGAGGGACCAGCCGGTCCTCGCGTCCGTCAGGTTCGTCGCGGCCGGCGGCCTGCTGACGGCGACGGCCACGAACCGGTACATGGCCGGCCGCAGGTCCATCCCGGTCGGCGGCGTGCCGGACGGCGAATGGCTGGCGGACGCGGATTGGGTGAAACGCAATGCGAAGGGGGTGAACGCGATCGGGTTCACGGACCGGATGATGGTTGTGGATACGGGTGGGTTCACGGACGCGATCATGCTGACCGCCGGACAGTATCCGATGGTGGACCGCCTGTTCGACAGGCCGGGGGATCCGGCGGGCGTGGCGGTCGTGGACAGGCGCGCCCTGATGGATGCGGCGCGCATGCTGAAAAGCGTCTGCTTCGACTCGCGCATGGGCATCATCCCGCTGATCCTGGACGAGCGGGACGGGATGCTTCGCGTCCGGTATGCGGGCGACGGGCAGGATGCGGATTCGCAGGGCGTGCGTCTCCTGGAGGCGGACATCACCGGGGATGTGGACGTGAAACTGAACGCGGATTACCTGCTGACCGTGCTTGCGGGCATGGATGCGGACAGGGTGTCGGTGGTGAAGACCCGTGAAATGAAGCCCGTCCTGTTCGAACAGGACGATTCCGCGGTGGAGCATTTGGTGATGCCCGTCCGTTAGGATTGTCCCCGACATGCGGGGGAAACGGTGTCGCGTCCGGACGGACGCGACACCGTTGTAGATGACTTTGTTTTAGCTTGTCGCTAGAGCGAAGTCATCTGCATGGCCTCGTTGCCGAGACCAGCTCCAAGCCTCACGCGGCTCTCGCCGCCGCTTGGTTCGCGTTTCACAGGGGTCGGCATTGTCCGACTGCTGCCGGTCTGTCTTACGTCCCCTCCACGCGCGTTTAACGTCTCCGGGGCACTCCCGGCGACTTGGATGTTGATGGCCGCGTTCAGATCGCGGTCGATGACAAGCCCGCACTCCTCGCAATGGTAGACGCGCTCGGACAGGGACAGTTTGGCTTTCACCGTCCCGCAGCTCGAGCATGTCTTGCTGCTTGGATACCAGCGGTCGATGACGTGGAGCCTCGCGCCGGCGCGTGCGGTCTTGTAGGTCAGTAGACGTCGGAACTCCGCGAACGCGGCGTCCTGAATCGATTGGGCGAGCCCGTGGTTCTTGACCATGCCCGCCACGTTCAAGTCCTCGATGCCGATGTCCGCGTAGGCATGGGCGAGCATGGTGGTGGTCTTGTCCAGTAGGTCGCGGCGTAGGTCCGCCACGCGGGCGTGCAGACGCGCGACTCTCGTTCTCGCCTTGCGGCGGCGGTTGGAGCCTTTCCGTTTGCGGCTCAGATTCTTCTGTTCCCGCCTCAATCGTCTGAGGTTCGAGTCCAACGCGCGTGGATTGCGGATGATGGTGCCGTCTGACAGTGTGGCGAGCTGTTTCACACCCAAATCGATGCCGACACTACCACCTTTCAGCGGCGTGGGCATCGGACCATCCTTGCGCTCGACGGTCAAACTCGCCATCCAGCGTCCCGCATGCCGGGATACGCTCATGCGCAGTATCTTCGCGCCATCCACCCGCTTGGATACGTTCTCCATGCAATGCACGCGGCCTATCTTCGGGAGCCGCAGCGCATAAGGGTCATAGTCAATGAGACCAAACGAACCCGTCGTGTACGCGAAGCGGGGTGTCGCCCTGTCCTTGGACTTGAATCGGGGGAAGCCGACCCTGCGCCCCTTCCTCAATCCCTTGCGAGACTTCGACCAGTTCGACAGCGCGTCCGCCAAAGACTTAAGACCAGCGTTGTACGCCTCCTTACTGTTCTTCCGCCACCACGTTTCGCCCGTCACGGCGTTGACGGCGAGCGTGCCCTTGGCCTGATTCCACCACCCGCGCAGCGCGTAGTATGACCATTCCGGCTTCTCCTGCCGTTCAAGCATGTCCTTGACGTGCGCCAGTCCCGCGTTGTACGCGAATCGCGCCGCACCAGCATGGGACTCCAAGAGTCGTTCCTGCCGTGGCGTCGGGTCGAGCGCCACCTTGACCGCCTCAAGCATCGCGTGCCGCCCTCAACGCCGCGTCCGTCTTGTGCTTGGCGGCACGCCTTCCGTACAGTCTCGCGCAGAACGAGGTCAGCACCTCGGTCATATCGCGCACCAAATCGTCATCCAGTCCCGTGTCATCCACCACGATGATTCGGCGTCCCTGCGCCTTCAACGCGCTCTCCACCAAGCCCGCGTTCATACGGGCGAGCCTGTCGCGATGCTCCACGATCAGCCCTTTTTTTGTCCGGTCCTGGCCGTCAGGGGCGCGTGTCGTGCGCGGCGAGCATCCTGTCGGCGAGGCTGTCCCCGGCGTCGCCGAGGGCCTGCGCCCAGCGTCGCCCCAACGGCTCCCCGTCGGCCGGCCCGGGCGTGTCCGGTCCCGGTTCCGTATCGTGATCCGTCTCGATGACGGGTCCGGGGTCGTCCGGTCCGGGCGTGATTCCGGGCGTGGGCTCCGGCGTCGGAGCCGCCGAAGGCCCGGCCGGGTCCGGCGACGCGGCCTCGGCCATGGCCTGCCGGTCGAACGTGCGGCCCGCGGCGAGCACGATCATGTGCGTGGTCGCGAGCAGGGCGACCGGCGGCACGGTCATGATGACCGGCGGCACCCAGTCGGGCAGCAGCATCCCGTTGACCCGCACCGGATGCGCGTGCAGCGCGTTGCCGGCCAGGCTGATCACGCTGAACAGGACGAGCATGAGCCACGGGTACAGGGTGCCCATGCGCCGCGTCTTGAACGCCCACGCCGCCCACGTGAACGCGAGCGTCGACCCGTCGATGATGATCGGGAACATCCACGCCAGCGACGCGTTGATCCCGCACGCGAGCCCGACGGCGCGCAACGCGTCGAAGCTGATGATGAACGCGAGCAGGGCGAGCACGACCGCGACCGTCACGCCCGGCCACATGCGCGCCTCGCGCCCCCCGTTCACATGGCCTCCGTGAGTTCCGCCGCCACCCGGTTCAGCAGTCTCGCATGTTTGAGGTCATGGGCCTTCACGCACGTGTCGTACAGGCCGAGCGCCAGGGTGGCCGCATGCGACGGGTCCGCCGCCCGGGCGACGCGGGCCGGCTCCACGCCCGCCTCTTTGAACAGGTTCAGGGCATGACGCGCCCTCGCCCGGCGTCGATCGTACTCGTTGTCCTCAAGCCAGGCCTCAATGACGCCGGCCAGGCGGCGCATGTCCTCGATCGTCTCGTCCATGGGTGGTCCCCTTTCTCGATGGTCAACCGTCCGGCCTTGTATGCGTCCCCCGGCCCCGCGCATAGCCCGGCATGCATGAAACGTCTCCTGCCCTTCCTGCTCGCCGCCGGCCCGCCGGCGCTCGTCCTGCTGCTCGCGCTCGCCATGGTGGTCGTGGGCGCGCCCGCGGGCATGACCGCCACCACCATGGCCACCATGGCGGACATGGCCGACTGTACGGACGACACGGACACGACGGCCGCGGCGGCGACGGGGACGACGGTCACGCCCAACGACGTGGCCGTGTCCCTCGCCAGGGCGTTCGCCAAGGCCGGGTATTCGAGGGCGAGCACGGCGGGCGTGCTCGGCGTCATCCAGTTCGAATCGGGCATGAACCCCGCGCAGGAGCAGATCGGCGAACCCGATCCCATGCTGCGCGGCTACGGGCTGAACCAGTGGACGCCGCGAAGCAAGATCCGCGACTGGATGGACGCGAACCACGTGTCGGGCGAGGATTCCGACGCGGACGTGCAGATCCGCATGCTCGTCGCCACCGCGCAGACCGATTTCAACAACCATTTCCTCGCCGCCGTCAGGGCCGAGGGGCACGAGCCCACCGACAACGACCTGCACACGTGGTGGCTGAAGGCCGACAATCCCGAGGATGCGGCCGTCGCCTGGATGGCCGGCTACGGGCGCCCCTACTGGGCGGACCGGCATGAGAAGGAACGCGAGCAGTACGCGCGCTCCTACTACGATTCGAAGGAGCTCGCCGACATCGACTTCCCGGCCGAATCGAAGCCGGACGGGAAGAAGGACGCCGCCTTCCCGTCGGACACGTCGGACACGGACGCGTCATGCGACGCGGATGCGGACGATTCGTCCGACGGGGACGCGAAATACGGGGATGTGGGCGGCGCTCCCACGAACACGCATGACTTCGGCTGGATGTGCGCCACGAAGCTGAAGATCTGCCATGCCGGGGACATGGGCGCCCCTCCCCTCGACTGGCAGGCCGTGGGCGACTACCAGTGCTACTGGTATTGGCTGGCCCGCTCCTGGCTGGTGCATGACGGGGACGTCATCAACCCGCACACGGCGAACGGCGGGCAACTGTCCGACTGGGCGGCGGGCACGAAGGGGTGGACGCGTTCCGACGAGCCCAGGCCGGGCGCGGGCGTCTGCTTCTGGGGCGGCGGCAACAACCACGTCGCGTTCGTGGAGAAGGTGGACAAGGATCCGTCCGGCTGGAAGATCATGATCAGCGAGGGCAACTTCAACGACGGGGGCGCGGGCCTGTGGACCAGCTACAACGCGCGCTGGCTGACGAAAGGCGAATACGCGGCCGCCTCCGGCAACGGGTTCTTCTGGAAGGACAGCTGGAAGCTCTAGCAGTAGCCCGGGTTCTGGCAGGACTGGCCGTCGCCGACCCGCACGGGGATGCTCCCCCACAGGCTCATGTCCACGTTTTCGTCGGCCATGAACCGGGTTTCGGGCGGGATGACGGTCAGCCCGTCGCCGGTCAGCGCCCCCCAGTCGGGTTCGCCCCTCACGGGGATGCCGACCCTTCCCCGGCCGTTCATCCGGTCGCCGATGCCCGTGTCCCATACGCCGAGCCACGGGTCGATCCACCAGGGGTCGGCCTGCCGGTGGCGGATCCCCGTGATCCGCCCGTCCCGGACCGTGAGCCTGTCGTCCACCGGATAGTCGATCCAGGTGGGCGTGATCCCCCACCAGTCGTCCACGTGCAACGTGTTCGGGTTCTGGTTGCCGGCCAGGTACATGAAGCGGACGGTGCCGGTCACGCGTACGCCCGTCCCGTCCGCGGCCGCGTGGGGGCCGTCCGTCCACCGGCTCCCGTACCCCCAGGCGATGCGGGCGAGCCATGCGGCCGCGTCGAGCCCGTCCGCGCACCAGGCGCGTTCGCCCGTGTCGCCGACCTGGTCGAGCCGCCGGTAGGCGCGGCATGCGGGGTTGGCGGCGTGCGGGCCCGCGTCCGCCTGGCGGGCGGGCAGGTTCTCGCCCGTGGCCGGATCGTCCGCGGGCGGCGTGCCGTGCAGTGAGGCGAGCACGCTTCCCGCGTCCTTTCGCGCGAGCGTGTCGGCGCGGATGGTGCTGTCGGCGCCCCATTCGCGCAGGCGTCTCTCGAACGTCGCGGCGTGTTCGACGGTCTTCGCGTCGGGCGCGGCCGTCACGGCCTGCGGTTTCGTCCCGGTCTTCCCCGTGTCGGTCTCCTGCCGCGCGCATCCGGCGGCCAGTATGACGCCGGCGAGCGTGGCGACGGCTATGAGGGTGCGCGATCGTGGTCTCATGCGCGCAGGCTATGCGCGCATAGGCGTCGCACATGCCGTTCAATCCTTTCGCCGCCGGTCCCGCCGAACCCGTCGCGGAGCCGTCGCCGGCGGAGCCGGCCGATGGGGGCGCGACGCGGGAATCCGACGTCGACGACGGCTGGTGGGATTTCGGGAGCGGACCGGATGCGGCGGACGCGACGCCGGACCCCGATCCGGCGGACGCCGCGGCGGACGACGGCCGGCGGGATGCGGACGGGAGGGGCGGGCGATCCGAAGACGCGCCCGATCCCATGCCGGACGACGGGGCGGACGACGACTGGTGGGGCATGGCCTCCGATGCGGGAGGGGACGACGCGCCCCCGGCCCGGACGGCGCGGGACCCCGCCGGACCCGCCGCCCATGCGGGCGACGACACGGATGCGGACGACGACTGGTGGGGCATGGCCGGCGGGGAGGCCATGCCGGGCCCGCCGGCCGGGATCCCGGCGCGCACGGGGACGGACGAGACCCCCGGCATGGACGCGGACGACGACTGGTGGGGCATGGCCGGCGGGGACGGGCCGCGATCCGACGACGCCGATCCGACGCCGCGGCTCGTCAGCGTGCCCGGCACCAGCGTGCGCATCCCCGCGGACTTCGACTGGGGCACCGACACCCCCGCGGCCGGGCCGGCCGACGGCGTGCGGGAGCCCGCCCCGGCCCCCGCACGCCGGCCCGGCCCGTCGCGCCGCATCCTCATCGCCGCCACGGCCGCCATCCTCGCCCTCGCCCTCCTGGCGGGCGGCGTCGTCGCGGCGCGCACGCTCATCGCCTCCGACCGGCAGCGGAAGGCCCACGACGAGGCGTGCGCGACGCTCACCGCGCAGGCCGGAACATGGGACGGGCTCGCACGGCAGGCGAAGACGCTCGGCGTGAAACCCGGCGACGGGCCCGACACGTCCTGCAAGGCGGACACGGACACGCTCAGGGCCCGGGCCCGCACGCTCAAGGCCCGAGCCCGCACCCTCGCCAGGGCGAACCGGAACGCGCTGGACGCCGCATGGGAAAACCTGTCCGGCCGGATCGCGGCAAGCCGCAAGAACCATCCGAAGGCCGGCGGGCAGACGCTCGCCGCGCTCGAAACGCTCGCCGAGACCGCGCCCGAGGACGCGGACGGCCTGGCCGCGAAGGAACGCGAATTCGAACGGCTCGACAAGCAGGCCGGACGGGAGCAGCAGCAGGCCGAACAGGAGGAGAAGGCGGAGGCCGAGGCGCGACAGGAGGCCGAACGGGAGGCCGAGGCGCGACGGGAGGCCGAGGCGCAGGACACGCCCCAGACCGCCGCCCCCACGCCGGCGCCCATGCCGCAGACCACCCCCACGCCGGCCCCGCAGCCCACGCCGACACCCACACCCACACCGGCGCCCGGCAACGCGGACGCCAGCATGTGACGCATACCCGACCCCATGAACGACGCATACGAACGACTCACCATCGGCCAGGCGCAGACCCTGGCCCGCATCATCGACGGCCTGCGCGACCACGGGTTCGACCCCGACGGGCAGGGCATCCACACGCCCAACCTGCACGTCGAACCCGGGGACGGGACACGCGTCAACTGGTGGCTCGACGGCGACACGGCGTTCGCCAACGGCAGCATGGACGCGCAGGGGCACGGCGTATGGTGGACGCGCCGCGCCTACGCGCCCACCCTGCGACGCTCCTAATCCAGGGAACCGTCGACGCGCACCACCACCGGGATCGCGCTCGCCGCATCCCCCACCTGCAGGTAGGCGACCGACCCGCGCAGCAGCCCGCCCGTCTCCGGATCCCTCAACGGGTACAGGCTCTCCCAGTCCGGGGCCCGGGAATCCGGATCCACATACCTGTCATGCATCATGCGCGCATGCATGCGCCCGTCCAACGGCTGGTTCGCGAGCCGGCAGGCGGCCTGCGCCTGGCTGTCGCGGCCCGAACCCTCGTTGCGGGCCCCCACGGCCAGCACGTACACCTTGCCGACGAAATCCTCGATCCCCGCGTCCACGAACTCGTCGGCCTTCTGGGAGAGCATCATCACCATGTAATGCTGGTCGCGGGCCAGACGGCCCATACGGTCGACGACGCTCCGGCCGAACCGGTCCTGCAGCAGGCTCCACGCCTCGTCGATGACGACGGCCCCGTTGCGGCCGATCACCAGGCAGGAGGCGCCCAGCGCGGCCATGCGGCACACCCAGCGCTGCACGTCGGTGGGCGCGCCCTGGATCTCCTTGTCGGTGATCACGTTCAACGAGCCCGCGCTGATCAGGGTCATGCCCTGGCTCAGGGACAGGCGGCGCCCGCCCGGCTCCGTCCCGTAGATGAGCGGCATCAACGGGTCGTTCTTGACGGCACGGTCCAACACGGGCCGGATCCTTTCGACGAGCGGGTCGATGTCCTTCGCCTCCCGCCCCCTATGGGAATACTCCTCCCAGGCGAGGCGCACGCATTCGCCCAGACAGTCGGCGCCGTGGCGCAAACCGTAGCCGACGATGCTGGACACGCCCATCTCCCAGGCGCGGTCCGGGTTCGCGCCGCCCGTGATCTGGCTGAGCATCGCGACCGACGTCTGCACGATCGTGTCCGTCATATGCCTGGGGATGCAGCGCAGCGGGTCGAGGATGCCGCGCGCCTCCGGCCGGTCGAGCTTGACGACCACGCCGCCGCGTTTCCTCACGAACGGTTCGAAGTCGGATGATTTCGGTTTCGGATCCCAGAAGACGACGGGGATCTGCACGCCGGGATGCTCGGGGTCGGGCAGACGCCCCCATTGGGCGGCGACATGCAGGCCGAGCCGGGTGTTATGCGTGGGCACGTAGCCGCCGATCAGGTACGTGCGATCGGGGCTGGCAATGCTCAGACAACGGTGCGGGCAGTCGGCGATCGGCCGGATGCCTTTCACGTACAGCCATTTCGAGGTCTCACGCAATTCAGTGGGGAGAAGCGCGCGTTTGCGCGGCAGGGAGAACACGGGCAGGCTTGTGGTGAACGTGAGGCGCAGACGGTCGCGGGTCTCGTGGCGTTCCCCGTCCGCCGTGTATCCGGCCTTCGTGCGGGTGGCCTCGTGCACGACGACGCCCAGGGAGCGCAGAAGACGGGTCAGCCCGTCGACGATCGGCTTGTGGTCGATGGACTGGGTGAACTCGACGCTCCCGTTCCGGTCGATGGCGCCGTCCTGGTCGAGCAGGCCTCGCACGAGTTCGAGCCTCTGTTCGACATCGGCATGGAAATAGGGTTCGGGGATGTGCTTGTCGCCGTAAAGCCCGTTCGCCCGGAGCTGTCGGACAAGGCGTTTCGCGTAGGTCTTCTGCGGGTCGCACGCACTCCGGGTGACCTCGTATCCGGCGGTTCGCAGACGGTTCTCCAGATGGTCGAGGTCGCCGTTCGACGGGTCGGAAGCGAAGCCGCCGCCGGTCTTCGACCCGTCAGCCAGCCATGCGCCGAGCGTCCACGGGTCGATGGGCAGGTCCGTGCGGACGCCCTGGACGGGGGCCGTGGCGCGGATCGCCCAGTTCGCCTGCCCGCCGTCGGCGAGCAGCCCCTCGTCGAGCATCTCGCGGGTGGTGACGGTCTGTTCGCCGTGTCCGGACCCGGGTTCGTCCCGGTACCGCCAGCCGATGCGGTCGGCGAGGCGGGCGAGGGCGAGCGGCGCGGGCCATGCGACGCGCATGCGACGGGCCGTTCCCGCAGGCTCCGCCCGCGGCCCGTCGTAGGATCTCAGGGCGGACTCGAACGCGCCTTTCGATACGCCGAGGTCCCCGAACCGTTCCAGGAGCCAAGCCGTGTCGATCGGTTCGGCGGGAGGGTCGGCGATGAGCCCGTCGAGCCTGGCGAGCCGCAGCGCCCTGGCTTCGACCCCGAAACCGTTGCCGACGGTGTGCTCCCACCTGTCGCGGATGTGCCCGAGCAGCGGGGCGGGCTCGTAGAAGCGTCCCCCGGGCCTGTTGCGCGCCCTGCCGGGCTGCATGCGGGAGGGCACGTCGGCGAAGCGGAGCGCGTTCCTCACCCACGTCTCCCCGCCCTTGCCCGCGAACGGCGCGACGAGGGGCCGGACCTCGCGCCAGATGCGTTCGCAGTCCCACCATTCGTCCATGCCGTGTCCGGCGGCCATGGCGCGCAGCCGTTCCTGCGCCTTCCGGACCCGTTCGCGGCGTTCGAGGCTCTTCCGGTGTTTGCCGGTGCGGGCGAAGTTGCGGTCGCGCCATGTCCACGCGCACCATTGATGGTCGCCGCTGGCTTTGATCCTCTGCCCGTCGGACAGGACGATCTCGTACATGTCGTCGTCACCGATGGGGCTCATGCCGAGAATCGGGTAGGTTTTCCCGTCGCGCGCATAGAGCATGTCGCCGTCCTCGAGGTCGCGCAACGGCACGAGGCCGCCCTCGGGGAACCTTTTCTGCGGGGGGACGGGGAGAGGCGTGTCGAGGGAAACCGATTTTCCGGATCCTGTGCTGCCCACGATTATGGAAATCGCTTTCCCGCTGCGTCTGGACGCGGCGAACGGCGAATCGTAGACCGGCTGCCCGTCCGCCTCCGTGACGCCCACGAACGCGCCCGGCAGGTCGGAGTCCAGGCCGCGCCCCGAATCGTCGCCCGTCATGGAACAGCCCGCGAGCCCGCTGAACGCGAGGATCGGGGCCGGCCAGTACAGGGGGGACGGATCGTATTCGATCATGTCGTCGGAACCGATCTGCATGTCCTCGAACGCGGCCTCCTGACGGTCCGGGTTCAACCCGACGTGCCCCGGATAGGGGACGCGGTTCGACTGCTCCACGATCATGGGCAGTGCGGCGTGCGCATGCGCCTGGACGAGCGTGGGCCACGGCTTGCCGTCCGCCTGGTATTCGCCGTTCGCCGCCTCCAGCTCGCGCGCCACGCCCAGGTTCGCCTTGCGGCCGCCCGCCGCCTGCTCGTACGCCTTGTCGAGCACCTTGTCCGCGTCCTTGTCCAATTGCTCGCGGGTCATCTCCCCCGGTTCGACCAGGCCCTTCACGCTGATCGCGACCGCCCCGCACCGGCTCGCGTCCAGGAGGCCGGCCGCCCAGTCGGAGCCGGGGGCGGTGTTGTTCTCGCCCTTGAAGGGGAGCACGCCGAGCGTGACCACGGTCAAAGGGTAGGAGCCGGGAATCCTCGCCGACCATTTGCGGCAGTCGTCGACCTTCTCGCGCATGCGGGCCGCGACGAACGCGGACCGGTAGTCGGGGAACGTGTGCATGTGGTCGTGCTCGACCATGACGGGCAGTCCCTCGGGCTTGCGGTCGGTGGGCCAGAACGCCATGGCGCGGCGCATCGTCGCGTCGGACGGGATGCGGCAGCCCGCGTCCTCCATGAGGGCGCGCACATCCTCCAGATCGTGTTCGAACGCGTCGTCGGGCGTCCACCCGTCCTCGTCGGCGACGCCTTTCAGGAACCCTTTCACGCCGCCCTGCCCGCCGCCCGTGTTCAGCCGGACGCCGAACAGGGTGAACCGGTCGCGCACGGCGAGCCCCTCCTGTTCGGCGGCGAGGCGCAGCCGGTTGTCCGGGTCGAGCGTGGGACTGGGTTCGAAGGGGCGGGAGCCGCTGACCGCGAGGATGTGGACCCGCCGGTACAGGCCCTTCATGGCCTTGCGTCCGGCGAATGGGACGCGCGGCGTCCGGTCGGCGAGCCCGCCGAGTATCGACAGCATGGGGCGGGCGGCCTTCAAACGCTCCTCCATGCCGGACGCGTCCGTGACGGACGGCTGGTCGGGCATCCTCATGTACAGCCATGCGGCGCCGTTGACCGTGCGCACGAACCCGCCGCCCATATGCCGGGCGAACGTGCCCGTCTCCCTGACAATGCGTTTCCTCGTCATGCGGCGCGCCTATGCGCGCGTCGCATGACGGTCAGCCGAGCGTGGCGAGGATCGCGCCCAGACCGTCCGGATCCGTCGGATCCGAGCACAGGCGCGCCAGCAGGCCGGCCGCCTCGCGCATCGCGCGCCGCGCATCCGGCGACCCCGCAGCCAGCAGCCGCAATTGGCGTGGCGTGTAGCCGCCGTGCCGTCGGCGCCGGTAGAGCACGTCCATCGCATGCGCGTCCGCGTAGGCGAGCAGCATGTCCACCTGCGCGGACGACAGGCCGTCGCCGAGGCGGGCGAGCGTGGCCGCGCCCGAACCACGTTCGAGGATCATGTCGACGCGGCGGGGCGTGAACATCTGCCTTTCGACGCTGAGGGAGAGGCGTTCCAGCAGGCCGGCCGACCCGTGCTCCGCCCAATGGTCGTACAGGGTTTCGGTCAGGCGTTCGCGGCGCGGATCGTCGTCGGGCATCCAGCCGGACAGGTAGGAGCCGACCATGTCCGGGTCGCCGTGTTCGAGCAGGAGGCGGATGTCCTTCTCCGTGAGCGTGGGACGGTCCGAACCGTCGCGTGCCGCGGCGTCCGGCGCGTACAGGCTCCAGCACGCCCGGTCGGCCAGGCCGGATTCGGCGATCCGGCGCAACAGGGCCGCGTCCGGCCGGCCGTACCGGAGCACGAGCCATGCGGCGTCCGGGCTTCCGGTTTCGAACAGGCGGACGGCGCGGTCGGCGATCCAGCCGGGGGCACGGTATTCGAGTTTCGTCAGGACCCCCGGGTCCGTCTCCTTGCCGAACACGTGCAGACGGTCGTCGGGCGTATGGTCCACCAGTTCGAGGCGCACCGTCGGATCCGGATCGTCCAGGAACGAATCCAGCCGGCCGTCCGTCAGCATGCCCATATGCTTCAACGCGTCCAGACGGATTTTCGGATCCGGGTCCGCGAGCACGAGGCCGGGTTCATGCGCGGCGAGCGCGCGGCGTATGGCCTTCGGCAGCGGTTCGCCCGCCTCCGCCATGCGTATCGCGTCACGGGCCGTGTCGCGTCCCATGCCGGTGACGGTCAGGCGGCGCGCGCGCCAGCCTCCGGCCGCATCGTCCACGGCGAAGCAGCCGGTGCGGGCGGCCGCGCGCGCCGCGTTCGCGCTCGCCGCCTCGAACGAGTTCGGCACGGTCCCGCCCCATCGTTCGCGGGTCTCCGGCTCGCCGTAGTGGGCCATCAGCAGGTTCCATTGGCTTTCCGACAGTTTCCTAAGGCTCATCGTGTTCTCCCGTCATCGCGCCCCGGCATCGTCGCCGCGACGCATGCGTCCCCCCCCCGGCGGACGTTTTTTTCAGCCCGATTCAGAACAGGCTGTCCTGCACGGGCATGGGCGGCCTGGGGCGGGCGAGCCGGCCCATGAACCCGGCGACCGCCGGATCGGCCTTCACGTCGCGTGCCGTGAGCGGCCGGTCGAGGCTCAGGCCGGCCAGGGACGTGCACCGGCTCAACGCGACGTACGCCTGCCCGGCGGCGAACAGGGGGCGCGGGCCGAGCTCGAGCCGCACCCGGTCGAACGTCCTGCCCTGGCTTTTGTGGATGGTGACCGCCCAGCCGGGCCTGAACGGCAGCTGCCGGTAGGAGCCGACCACCACGTTCTCCAGACGCCCGGGCTTGTCGGGCTCGTCGGGGTCGCGGACGATGCGCGGCGCGACGATCTCCCACGCGTGGACGCCCACGTCGGCGACCGTCCCGTCGTCCATGCGGACGGTCGCGACCGGGCCCGCCGGGTCCATATGCTCCAGGACGCCCATGGTGCCGTTCGCCCACAAACCCGTCGGATCGTTGGACAGCATCATGACGCGCATGCCGGGCTTCACGTCGAGCAGGCGCGGCGCGGGCTCCAGGGTCTGGTTCCATTCGCCGCCCGCCCGGGCGGCGAAGCGCATGGGCGGGGCGGGCAGACGGTCGAGCATCGCCTTGTTGATGGCGTCGGCCCGCCGGTTGGCGGCGCACAGGACGACGCTCCCCCCGGGCGTCCAGGGGGCTCCCGTCCGCCGGTTGATCACGGCGAGCGCGGCCGGTCCGGGCGTCCCGTCGCGCAACGCGTTCAACGCGTTGACGAACACGGGGTCGGACTGCCGGTGCACCCGGGCGAGCGCGACGCCGGCGAGCAGCCCCCGGTCGAGCAGGCGGGCGATCGCGTGGGATTGGAAGAACCAGGGGCCGTCCCATTGGCCGCCGGGCCGGAACGCGGCGCCTTCCCGGCGTTCGTCGACGACGGGCGGCAGTTGGGCGAGGTCGCCGACCAGTATGGTCCTGAGGCCGCCGAACGGGCGGTCGTCGCCGCGCGCGCCTTGGAGGAACCGGTCGAGGCAGTCCATGAGGTCGGCGCGCACCATGCTGACCTCGTCGATCACGATCGCGCCCAGTGTATTTAGTCAAGTCGGTGTTTCGTGTTTCGTCACTAATTTTTTTCGGTTTTCGGCATGAGGAGTGCCGGCCGGTGGTTTGTTTTACTGGTTGTCCGTCTTGCCGAACATGAGGGCCTGGCTGACGCGTCGGCTGGGGCCGGTGAATTCGATGAGGCGTCCGTGGTGGACGATGCGGTCGATGATCGCGGCGGCGAGTTTGTCGTCGGCGAAGATCGTCCCCCATTTGCTGAACTCGATGTTCGTGGTGAAGATGATGCTGCGCCGCTCGTAGCTGCCGGCGATGATCTGGTAGAGGAGGCGGGCCCCGTCGATGTCGAAGGGCACGTAGCCGAACTCGTCGAGGATGATCAGGTCGGCACGGGCGAGGTCTTTGAGCAGGTTGTCGAGGGCGCCGTCGCGTTTGGCCTTGCCGAGCTGGAGCACGAGCTCCGCGGTCTGCCGGAACCTCACGCTCCTGCCTTGCTCGATGGCGAGCATGCCCAGGGCGGTGGCCAGGTGGGTCTTGCCGCGTCCCGTCTTGCCGTAGAACACGAGGTCCTGCGCCTTGGCCACGAAATCGAGGCCGGTCAGCTGCTCCTTGGTGTATCCGTCGGGCAGGCGCACGTTCGCGAAGTCGTAGCCGTCGAGGCTTTTGGGCACCGGGAACCGGGCCTGGCGCATGAGCCTTGCCCGTTTGGAGGCCTCCCTGTTGGCCAGTTCCGTGGCGAGCATGCGGTCGATGGCGTCCAGTTGGCGGGGCGTGGCCCATTCGAGCGTTTCGTCGATGGTGGCCTGCGAGATGAACAGGCTCCTCGCCCGCTCGCGCAGCGGGCCGGGGTCGGTCCGTCCGTTCTTCTGGTTCACTCGTCCTCCTTGGTGTAGGCGATGTCGTATTCGCTCAGGTCCACGGGGTCGTCGTAGGCCACGGGTCCCAGGCCCGAGGCGTGGCGTGCCGCGGCCAGACATACCCCGGCCCGGTCCGTGCCTCCGGTGGATTCGAGGATCTCGAGCATGCCGGCCACGGCCGCCCGCCAGCCGCTCTCGCCGTCGGCGTGCAGCAGGGCACGCAGGCTGTCGCGCCGCG
Source organism: Bifidobacterium longum subsp. longum JCM 1217 (assembly GCF_000196555.1). Classification (NCBI taxonomy): domain Bacteria; kingdom Bacillati; phylum Actinomycetota; class Actinomycetes; order Bifidobacteriales; family Bifidobacteriaceae; genus Bifidobacterium; species Bifidobacterium longum. Next base: position 1,173,042 of record NC_015067.1, read on the forward strand.
TGGCCTCGTCCTGCGCGTCGATCCATTCGCGAAGCGGGTCGGGCATCGCGTCGCGCACCCGGCTGTTGCGCCAGGCCGCCGGCCGGTCGCACAACAGCCCGAGCTGGCTCGACGGGTCGCCGCTGTCGGTCGGCTTGTCCCCGTAGGACCTCGGATGCGTGATCACGCGTTTGCCTTCGGCATCGAGGATCTCCACCTCCAGGGCCCTCAGGCCGACGATCATCTCATGGCCGGCGTGTTCGGGTCCGGCCGCGTACCGGTGGCGGCCCTGGACGGTGACGTTTCCGTATTTGTCGGCCTTCATCCTCGTCCACGTGACCACGTCGAACGGCTTGGCGGGCAGGGGCAGCAGCGCCTTGCGATCATCCTCGAACAGGCCGGCCTGGCTCTCGCCCTTCCTGTAATGGTCCTTGTCCCCCAGCTCGAGACAGCGGTCGGGAAGGCGCAGGTTGAAGTTGTCGAGGCTCCACACGCTGGGCACCGGCACGAACAGCCTTCGGCGCACGGCCCCGACCCTGGCCTCGACCGCGCCCTTCTCGTGGCCCGAGTACGGGTTGCAGAACGAGTACTCGAACCCGTAATGGGCCTGGAACGCCTGGAACAGGCGGGTCAGGCGGATCTCGTCGAACCGTCGGCGGCCCACGCCGGCGGCATTGTCGTACACGATGCGCCGGGGCACCCCGCCCAGCCATTCGAACAGGTTAAGCAAAGCCTGACACGTGCATTCCGCGTTCTCCCCGGGCATCAGCTGGCACGGCGAGATGTTCGAGTACGGGAAATCCAACACGAAATGCCGCATCCGCGTCACGACGCCCCGGTAGCGCACGTCGACCTGGCCGAAGTCCGCCTGGCATTCGCCCGGATGCCACGACAGGTCCAGGAAACCCATCTCGCGCTCCGCCATGAACTCACGCTTCAACCGGGCCACCGTCCGGGTCACCGTCGACAACGACGCCTCCACCCCGTACTCGTCACGCAACCGCTCGTGGATGCGCGTCGCCGTGTGACGTTGCTTGTGCCAGGTCTCCCGGTCCTCGGCGAGCATGCCCTCGATCACGGGAATCCACTCGTCGAGCACCGAGCCACGGCGTCTCCTTACCGGAGGCCTGGCCGACAGGTCGTCGGCCTTGAGATACTTGCGCACGGTCGGCTCGCTGACCTTCTCGCCGCGCGCGATCGAGGCGACGGACTCCCCATTCCTGCGCCTCTGACGGATAGACTGTATTTTGGGCATGCTGATCATTTGCCTTTCCGGCCCTTTCCCGAATGGATTCGAAGCACCATCAGGCTAAGGCCCACGGGTGGTCGGCATGCCTTTCTGCCTAAACCCGAAAAAACTACGTGACTAAAACCTCAACTCCCTATTGAACACATACAGCGCCCAGCATCCGGTAGAGGGGGTCGCGGGCGTTCTCGCGTCCCTTGCGGGCCGCCTCGGCCGGGGTGACGCCGGGCTTGGCGTGGATGAACCGGTGGATGGTGGTCCCGTTCACGTTGAGGGCGGCGATGCCGGTGGGCGCGAGGGTGAGCGTGTTGCGCGGCGCGATCGTGCTTCGCCAATGGTTGACGAGGGTGCTTTTGCCCGTGCCCGCCTTGCCGGTCAGGATCGAGACGCCCTGGGGTTCGGACAGCATGGCGAGCGCCTTCGCGTCGAAAGTGAGGTCTTCGGTCATGCGCCGGGGTATGCGTCAGTCGGCCTCCGGGCCGTGTATGCATTCCGGCCGGGCTGTATGCATCCGTATGCATCAGGGGATGCATACACGCCCGTTCTCCGTTTCGGCTTGTTTCCAGCGTTCCGGGGCGGCCTCCACGCGTGTATGCATTGTATGCATCATTCCCTTATAGAGGATTCGGGAAAAGGAAGGAAACCCCATATATTGATGCATACAATGCATACAAGATAAAGGAATTATATTTTTTCCTTTATTTATAAGGGTTTTCGGGCTTTTTCCGGGCTTTTTCTGTATGCATCCCCGGATGCATACAGATGCATACATGCATACATCGGGGTGAAAACAGTACACTGACGGACTGTTTTCCAGGCCCTTCCGACCCCGATACGGTGGATCCATGGCCCCGGCGGGCATGACGAGGGGCGGCCGACAGTACACAGACGGACTGTTCGCGATTGAACGCCCGGATCGCCGACCCGTATGTTCCAGAGGGAAAGGAGTCTCGCGATGGAAGACAAGGACAGGCTGGAAGGGTTCGGACAGCATGGCGAGCGCCTTCGCGTCGAAAGTGAGGTCTTCGGTCATGCGCCGGGGCATGCGTCCGATCGGCCTCCGGGCCGTGTATGCATTCCGGGGCGCGTGTATGCATCCGTATGCATCAGGGGATGCATACATGCCCGTTCTTCGTTTCGGCTTGTTTCCAGCGTTCCGGGGCGGCCTCCACGCGTGTATGCATTGTATGCATCATTCCCTTATAGGGGATTCGGGAAAAGGAAGGAAACCCCTTATATTGATGCATACAATGCATACAAGAGAAAGGAATTCTGTTCTTTCCTTTATATATAAGGGTTTTCGGGCTTTTTCCAAGCTTTTTCTGTATGCATCCCCGGATGCATACAAATGCATACATGCATACAGAACAGGCCGGGGGGACGTCACGATTGGCTGTACAGATGGACGCTGTACAGCCACACCGGGGCGTTGGTGAGGAAAATCCTCGCTAAGGACGTCGGACTGTCGGAGGTCGAGATTCGGGAGATACTCAAATGAGCGCACACGTGAAATCAGTGAAGATCGTATACCACCGTGACGAGGGCGCATGGTGGGCCGACTCCCCGGACATGCCGGGATTCTCCGCCGTCGGGGACACCTTCGACGACACGAGGAAGCTTGCCCTCGAGGGCATCCCCTTCTACTTCGATGGCAATAGGCCCGATATCGTGGACGAGCGCATGGAGAACGGGGCGAGCCTGAAGCCCACGAGACCGTAAGACGCAACCCGGACGCCGTTCCGGGGGCGCATGTCACATCAAAGCTTAGAATCCCCCGGCTTTAGCCGTGGGGAGAAGTCAAATCATCCGAAGCGAGAAAAGGCCGGTCTTGGTAGAACGTCTCGCCAACACTACCGTTGTAGCATACGGTAATTGTATTGGCTGGGTGCATATTCTCGGTATTACCGACCATTGCGGTGCAACCGTTGTTCATCGCAGAAGAACCGATAAAGCGTATATCACCCGGAATCATATTTGCTTTTGTCAGCCTTGTTCCTTTAACAACGTCAAACAGCTTCCAAATAACAAACTCCTGCCATTCGGCTATGCCCAGCGCATGCTTGCTCTCATCGGCTTGCCTCAGCCTCTCAAGGCTTGCTTCAGACTCTCAAGGCTTGCTTCAGACTCTTTCATGACTGCCGACATGTACTCGTCCATGTAAGCCCAATCAGGCTCGCCGGACGTATCAACGGGCAAACGAATCATTTCGTCTTCTATAGTCTTGGAATTTAACTGGTCAGAATACGTATATTTGGTCAGTGACTGGCGAATCACAGACGAAACAAATAGTCCCGACAGTTCTGTTAAACCTGCATTGTGCAACATCAAGATTGCAGAACCAGCACCACCACGACCCAGAAAAGGCTTGGCTTGATAAAAAGCTGAACCATCAATCGGACTTACTGTGATGCAATTTCCTGCATCCAGCACTTCATCATCTTTTGGCTTACACCACTTAGTGACACCATTGTTGAAATTTCCAGATGCAACAAAAGGAATATTTCCGTCTTCATACTTTGCTTGACTACGAGCAACTGGTCGCTTTATTTCAAACAACTTACCTATCTTGAACTCTTTCCATCCGTTCGTATCAATCTTCGCCATCGCCGTCTCCGCCTTTCCTCATGGTTACGGTCACGGACTTGTCATCGGCGCTCACTCGGCTCGAATACATCGCTGTGTCCAGCAGCTTCTCGCCGAACTCCTTTGCGTCGATGCCCTGCCGGAACATCAGGTAGTCCATCGCCGTCTTGCGGAAGTCCTCCTCGAATATCTCGAACGGCTTCTGCGGCATCTGATAGGACAGGTGCTCGGCGGGGTTCACCCACTGGCATGTATCGTCGCCGGACTGCTTCTCGACCACATCGACCCAATGAGCCTCAATGGCCGCCCACTTGCCGTAGACGTCATGGCGTCCCTTGTTCTTGACCGTCGCCAGACCATCGGACTCCATGTAACAGGCGAAAAACTCCTTGCCGTCCTGTCCGACGCCCGCCTCGAACACGAAGATGCTCGTGGTCACGCCCACGCCGAAGAACAGGTCTTCCGGCAGCTTGATGACCTTGCGCAGGCGATGGTTCTTCAGAATGCGCTTCATCTGCGCCTTCGATGCTTTCTCCAGCTTCTTGTCCGGCAGGATGAACGCGCACTGGGTATGTGCGGGAACGCTGTCCATCACGTTCTCGACGATGGTCATGCAGCCGTACTTGTTCTCGTACGGCGGGTTCATCAGCACCTTCGTGATCGGCTTGGACTGCATCCATTCGTTGGCTGCATCCGTGCGAGTATCCATCTGTTCAAGGTTCGTCTTGCCGTCCTTGTGAATCAGCATGTTCGCGCACGCCAGCGCGTAAATCTCGCGGTCGAACTCGATGCCGTAGAGCTGCTTGGATTTAATCTCGCCGGCCTTCTTCGTTTCCATGCCGCCGGCCTCGCGAATCATGTTCGCCATGGCCTTCACGAGGAAGCCGCCGGAACCGCACGTGGCGTCCAGAACGCAGTCGTCCATGTTCACTTCGAGAATCTTGTATATGAAGTCCGTGATGTGCTCGGGCGTGAATATCTGCCCCGATTCGGACTTTTTCTTGTAACGGTTGAACTCGTTGAAGAAAATGCCCATCACGTCCTCGCCGCGCCATTCGTTCGAGTTGACGCACTCGGAAATCTCGACGACCCAGTCGATGAAGTCATTGATTGCCTTCTGGTTGTCGGTCGTGTTCATCTTGATGTCGGAATATTCCTCCAGCAGGATGTCAATTTTCGCATTCTGTTTGCGACTGGCTATCAATGATTTTGCAAGCGTCGAGTGAATCGCCGTATGGAACGTCTCATACCCAAGGTCTTTCAGACGCTTCAATCCCGCACCGTAACGCTCGGCAACCAACGCGCATGCCGTGAAAATCATGCGGTGGTACAGGTTCTTGATGCCGAACTCGAAATGCAGGCAGTTGTTGATACGTGCCGTCAGCTGGTAGATGCGCTCCTTGTCGATGCTATCGACGGTATAGAGCGACAGGTAATAGCCGACATGCTGCAACTTGTCGGGCGTCTTGACTTCCTCCTCGCCCTTGAACACGCGCACATCCTCGCCGTTGTACAAAACGCCGACAACCTTCTCATATTGTGTCTGCATGATGCGGACGTTCTTCAGCACCTCGTCCACCTGCGCCTTGCCCAGGGCAATGCGCGTCGCCTTCGTCTCCAACACCAGCGCTACATCCGCCTTGTTCTTCGGTAGATACCAGCCGTCCGGCTTGTCGGCAATGCCTGAAAATCCGAGCTGGTTGAACGTCGTGAGCTGGCCAACGCCGGCACAAGCCAAATCACTATCCGCAAGTCCAAGAATGTCACGTGCCAAATCGCGCACGGCATCCTCTGTCATATTCTTCGCCACTACTCATCCACCTCCTCAAGATACTCCTGCACCCACTCGTGGATGATTGCGGCAATCGTCGTCCCACGCTCCGCAGCCGTCATCTTGAGCGCCTTCTTGTCGCTCACGGTGAGCGACAGCGAGAGCGTGGTGCGCTTCTCGTCCGCCGTCGTGTCGGCGACGACGGCCTCCTCTGTCTTCTTCTGCCCGGCCTCGCGGTCGGCGGCGTATTGCTCGAACATGTTCGCCATGGCCCGACCTCCTTTAATCATTTGCACAATTGCACAATCATACATCTTGCTTTATGGGATGCGCAGACGGAACATCGCCCTGACCTCCCAGAAGTGCCGGGACCGCACCCCGCGGAACCTTCCCAAGCATCCCCGTGGGATCCGCCCCCGTGGAATGCGTGACGCATACCCGGGGGCATGAGCACACACGACAATGATGACAAGCCGGTCCGCCTCCTGTGGGTGGACACGGAGACCACGGGCCTCGACCCACGCAAGGATCCCATCCTCGAGATCGGCATGATCGCCACCGGCCCCGACCTGAAGCCGGTGGACGACGGGTTCCACACGACCGTCCACTGGGAAGGCAAACCATCCGAATTCATCCAGGGCATGCACGGGCCCAACGGACTGCTCGCCGAATGCGCGCACCCGAGCGCCCCCCACATGTTCGCCGCCGCCCTGTCCGCACGCGACTACGTGGCCCGACACCTCGGCCAGGGGGTCCGCCTCCTGCCCGCCGGCAGCACCGTCCGCTTCGACCGGGACATGATCGACAGCTGGATGCCCGGCGTGCTCGACGGCTGCTCCCACCGGTCCCTGGACATCAGCGCCGTCTGCGAGGCCGTCCGCATGTGGAACCCCGCGATCCTGCCCGACATGGAACCGTCCACCGACCACCGGGTCATGCACTGCCTGGCCGACACGCTCCGCTACGCGCGCGCATACCGGGGGCTCATATGCTCGATCGGCTGAAACACGCGCCCGCCCGCCTGTGGGCGTGGCTGAAACGCCTCCCCCGCCGGATCGGCGCATGGACCATGTCCGAGCGCGGCCGCATCGTATGGACGCGCCTGCTCGCCGCCCTCCTCCTGCTCCCCCTCACCCCGTCCCTGACCGTCGTATGGAAGATCATGTTCGAGGGCGGCACCATCGCCGACCAGACCGTCGTCATCTACATCACGATCCTCATCCTCCTGATCCGGGGCATGCGACGCGGCCTGAAACGCCATCCCCGCGACAAGGAGGACGAGCGGTGAGACGCCCGCCGCGCGGGTTCACCTCCTACGCCGCCTACGCCCTCTGGCATGCGGCCGTGTTCGCGTCCATGAACCTCCTGTACTGGCCGGCGGTCATCCCCGGACTCGCCGGAACGGTCCCGCCCGCGGCGGGCGTCCTGGTCGCGGGCATCGGGATCACGCTCGCCGCAGGCGTCGAATGCACGCAGGGATACGGTTTCGAGGAGGCACGCGAAGGCGGCTTCCATACCGGCCTCGCGGTCGCATGCCAGATGCCCGCCGTCTGCTTCCGCCTCATCCTCCTGACCATGGGAACGCCGGACGGAACCCTGTTCTGGACGCGCACGCTCGCCGTCCTGGGCGTGCTCGCATGGCAGACATGCTGCATCGTCATGGACCGGCTGTGACCACAATGGGACGCATGACCAGACTCATCGACTACGGGGCGTGGGCGTCGTCCCGCTCCGACCCGTCGAAACGCCGCACATGGCCGTTGCGCCGCGCCGGATGGCGTTTCGACCGCGCGTCCGGCGCATGGGACGGGCCGGACGGCGAACGGCTGACCGTATCCTTCCTCGGGTTCGCCATCCTCGAACGGGAGGACGCGGACTGGGAGCATCCCGGCACGGGCTACGGGACGCAATGGCATGGCGGCAGGTACGGCATGCCATATGCCCGACGCGTCGACGGCGACTGGAGGCCCCGCGTGGCCGTCATGCTCGCCCGGAACGCCGTCAAGGTCCAGGATCTGATGCTCTCCCGTCCCCTGACCGCCGTGTCCGCGGCGGACGCGCGCCGGCTCCTCGTCCGGTGCCGGCGCGCCGCCGACCTGTATCCGCCCGACGATCCGGACCTGTTCCGGCGTCTCATGGACGGATTGGAGGAGAGGACGACGCGTATCGGATCGTACGCCATGGTGGAATACCGGCGGGGGTTCGCCGGCCCGGTCCTCGCCCTGGCGGGCGGCCTGCTCACCCCGGTCGGCTCGTTCCTCCTCGGATCCGATCCGGCGGGGTTGGCGGGCATCGCCGCGCTCGCCGCCGGACTCGCCTGCTCCGGACTGTCCTCGCTGATCGACGGGACGGAACGCGCGGGCGGCGCATAGGCGTCGCGCCGACGGCATGATCCGTTCATGAAAAGCGATATGCCATGACCAATCCGAACCCAACCAATCTCAATACGCGCAACCAGCCTACGGGCAGCCGAACTATGCGCCGCCAGTTCAACCCCGTATACCCGCAGCCCACGGCATCCTATGGGAGAACCCCCTCCGACACAGGCTCCTTCGGTTTGGGCTGTTCTCGGCTTCTTCATTCCTCTGGTCGGGCTTGTTTTCTGTGGATGATCTGGAAGAACGATCGTCCTGGTGATGCGGGCATGGCAGGCAAAGGCGCACTGGTTTCAGCGATCATCAACGTCGTGCTCTTCATCCTATGGATCGTGTTCGCAGGCATCCTATTCGCCGCATCCGGCTCCTACTAAAGAGACAAACCGAAACGACAGTCCCATAAAAGACGAGGGTGGCACATCCCATATCAGGATGCGTCACCCTCCTTCAAGCGGAAACTGAAAGCGATTAGTTGCAGGGTACCTGGACGCCTGGTTTGCCACTGGTATCAACCGCCCAGCAAATATCCTCGTACCCGTCATCACCGCCGCCGCCCTGGGACGGCGGTGGCGCGGGCTGCGGCTGTGGCGTCGGCGTATAACCGCCTCCGGTCGAACCACCTGTGGACTGCTGTGGCATGTACGCGTACCCGCCCTGGGATTGCGTGTAGCCTCCGCCCGTGTATCCGGTGTAGCCTCCGGTTGTATCGCCCGTGTAGGAGCCGCTGTTATCCGTCTGCGCCTGGGCGGCATTGTCGGCCGCCTGCTTCTCCTTTTCGGCCCTGGCATTCGCGTCCGCATCCGACTTCGCCTTGATGGAGTCGTTGACCGCCTTCACCGCATCCGAGATCGCCTTCCCGTCCTTCGATTTGATGGCGTTCTCCAATGCGGCGCGAACCTTGTCGTCCTTCACCCTGCCCTTCGAATCATTCAGGATCCTGGTCGCGTCGGCAACAATCTTGTCGAGCTTCGAGGCGTTCACGGCCTCGGCCTCGGCCTTGACCTCGCCTACGGTCTTCGCGTACACGTCCGCGGTCTTGTCGAGCCACGCGGTCACGGCCTTGATGTCCTTCAACCCATCCGCCGGGCATCCGGGGATATCGGTTTTCGTCTTCGAGGCCGTCTTCACCGTCGAAGCCAACGTCCCGACCGTTTTCGCGTCCCTGACCTCCGAATCCTTGACCCTGATCGCGGTCTGCAGGGCGTCCGACTTCAGGTATTCCGTCAGCTTCTTCCGCGCCTTCACCGCCCTGTCGTATGAGGTGGCGCATTCCTCTGAAGCCGCCGTCAACCGATCATGGTTCCAATACAGGCATCCGCCGATACCGCCCGCCGCGAGGACGACGGCGCATCCGCCCGCGATCACCGGCACCAGCCATTTCGGGCGCTTCGGTTTCGAGGCGGCGCGGGCGGCCCCCGACGGTTCCGTCGGGGGCTGGGGCACGGGATTCGATCCGCTCATGTTATGTTCCTCTTTCATGTTTCCGCTACGCGCACGATGATAAATCATCAAAACAATAAAGAGGTGTGGCATATCCCATTATGGGATATACCACACCTCTCACGCGGAAAGAGGAAAGATCAACTGCAGGGAACTTGGACGCCCGGCTTGCCACTGGTATCACCCACCCAGCAATCTTCATAATAACCGTCATCACCACCAGAGGAGCCTCCGTTGCCGCCGCCCTGGGAAGGCTGCTGTGGCTGCGGCTGTGGCGTCGGCGTATAGCCGTCTCCGTTACCGGTGGGCTGCTGTGGCATGTACGTGTAGCCGCCGCCCTGGGATTGCGTGTAGCCTCCGCCCGTGTATCCGGTGTAGCCATCGGTCGTATCGCCCGTGTAGGAGGAGCCGTTGTCCGGCGCCTGGGCGGCATTGTCGGCCGCCTGCTTCTCCTTTTCGGCCCTGGCATTCGCGTCCGCATCCGACTTCGCCTTGATGGAGTCGTTGACCGCCTTCACCGCATCCGAGATCGCCTTCCCGTCCTTCGATTTGATGGCGTTCTCCAATGCGGCGCGAACCTTGTCGTCCTTCACCCTGCCCTTCGAATCATTCAGGATCCTGGTCGCGTCGGCGACGGTCTTGTCGAGCTTCGAGGCGTTCACGGCCTCGGCCTTGCCCTTGACCTCGCCTACGGTCTTCGCATACGCGGTCGCGGTCTTGTCGAGCCACGCGGTCACGGCCTTGATGTCCTTCAACCCATCCGCCGGGCATCCGGGGATATCGGTCTTCGTCTTCGAGGCCGTCTTCACGGTCGAAGCCAACGTCCCGACCGTTTTCGCGTCCCTGACCTCCGAATCCTTGACCCTGATCGCGGTCTGCAGGGCGTCCGACTTCAGGTATTCCGTCAGCTTCTTCCGCGCCTTCACCGCCCTGTCGTATGAGGTGGCGCATTCCTCCGAAGCCGCCGTCAACCGATCATGGTTCCAATACAGGCATCCGCCGATACCGCCCGCCGCGAGGACGACGGCGCATCCGCCCGCGATCACCGGCACCAGCCATTTCGGGCGCTTCGGTTTCGAGGCGGCGCGGGCGGCCCCCGACGGTTCCGTCGGGGGCTGGGGCACGGGATTCGATCCGCTCATGTTATGTTCCTCTTTCATGTTTCCGCTACGCGCACGATGGTAGCATCATGCGTGGCTTGTTCCGGTCGGTTTCCTCACATCCCGGGGATTCATCCATTCCTGGCGCTTGCCTCGGCTTCAATCATCCCACGGTATGCGTCCCTCGGGAAGCCAACGGATTTAAACCATGAAAGTGAACCGGGTGCCGCATCCCCTGCGGCCCGTCATGGGCCGGGGGGGATGCGGCACCCTTTGCCGTCCCGCGTGTCAGGCGCGCCTGCGGTTGCGCAGCGCGAACGCGGCGCCCAGGCCGGCGAGCAGCATGCCGGCCGCGACGGCGGGCAGGACGCCCGTGCCGGTGGAGGCGAGCTGCTTCTCCCTGACGGTCACGGTCTCGTTCGGCTTGCGCGCGTCGCCATAGGAGACGAGCCTGCCCGTCTGGTCGTACACCTTCTCACGCCAGTAGTAGGTGCCGGTCTCCTTGACGGTCACGGTCGGCGAGTGGACGCCGTCCTTCGCGCCGACCTTGCCGGTGACGGTGATGAGCACGTCTCCCGACTGGTCTCCGTTGGCCTGCTTCCACAGTTCGAATTCGGCCTTGGCTGCCTGCTCGCAGTTCTTGAGCAGGAGCTCGTCGTGCAGGTCGGCCCTGCCGTTCTCCAACGTGACCTCACCCTGGCTCCTGGTGGACACCTCGCACCTGGGCGTTTCGGGCTTCCTGCCTTGGACGCGCACGATTTCGGATGCGAGGCCGAAAGCGTGCTGCACCCTGCCGTGGGTGAGCTGACGCCAGGCCAAGGCGGCGAGCGGATTATGGTTCTGGTCGCCGGTCAGGCTCGGTGTCATGACCCAATGCCAAGCGTAGGTGCCCGATTCGGTCAGGGTGAACGAGTCGGTCGTGTAGGTGCCGAACCTGGTGACGTCCTTGATGTCGGCCTCGTGAACCTTCACCGCGTTTTCGGGCACGGTGTCGGTCTGTTCGATCGCGGCGGACGGGTCGTCACTCACCTTGTAGAGGACGCCGTGGAAGTCGAGGCTCAACGGGGTGCTCTTCGCGGTCTCGCCTTCGGTGACGTTAGTCTCCGGGTAGGTGGGCCACACGTCCTTTTCGTTGGTCTTGGCGACGACGAGCTTGTCGATGGTGGTCTCCCCCGCCTTGACTTCCTTGCTGGACACCGTGGAGTCGAGCTTCGGGGTGAGGCGGAACATGACGGTCTCATCCGCGGTGAACGGAGCCTCATGAACATCCTTGGCGAACGGATAGTCCCTGGACGGTTCGATGCCGGTCTGGTTTTCCGTGTCCTGATCCTTGTTCGCGATGTCGAACACGAACGTGGCGTATCCGGATGGCAGGTTCGTCAGATTCACACCATCCTCGGCCTTCCATTGGGCGACAGGCTTGTCCTCGTCACTGCTGGAAATCAGGTAGTCGCCGGCCTTGTTCGTGGTGAACGTGGCGGTGGCGAGCTTCACGGCCTGCTTGGGCAGTTCGACGGTCTTGCCTGCGGCGGTATCCTTCTGAGCCTGTTCGGCCTGTTCGCGGGTCATACCACCGTAGATGGTGCCATTCACGGTAAGCGTGATCTGGTTGTCTTCCGTTTCCTTGCCTTCGCCCTGACCGTCCTTGGTGTGCAGCCAGTCCTGGGTGTCGACCTTGCCGTCACCGTTCACGTCGGTCACGTTGAGTGTGACCTTATCGCGGATGACGCTGCCCTTTTCAAGGTAGACGACATCGGTCTTGTCGGATGCCTGAGCGGAACCGATTTGCACGCTCGGACGTTCGGTGCCGTCGGCGCCGGTCACCGTGCTCTGATCGGTCTTGTAGGCGTCGCTCACACTCGACTTGATGGTCGGCTGCATGTTGCGCACGTGCTGAGTGGATTCCGCTTCGAGCACGTTGTCGGACCAGTCGTAGTCCGTGGACAGGTACTGCTTCATGTTGGCGTCCTGCATGTCGGGCGTGATCTGCCACACCCACGTGTACCAGCCGGTGTCCGGCAGGCTCGACGGGGTGGCTCCCGGGTGCGTCTTCACGAAGTCGGGGTCCATGGTGATGGAGGCGGCGTCCACGTGATTGGTGGCGCCGTCCCTGTCGCCGGCGGCGGTCGCGGTCGCGGCCTTCACCCCATCCTTGACGGTCGTCCGGCCTTCGACCGGCTTGTTCGCGAAGTAGTAGAGGGTGCCGGTGCTCTTGATGGTCGCGCCTTCAATCCAGTCGCCGCCCGTCGGGTCCACATGCCAGGTCAGATCGTCTTCGGGCGCATGCCCGTATTCGATGCGATGATCCGACTGGTCGGACTGGATGGTCGGCTTGAAGTTGTTCAGCACCTCGAACTGGATGTTCTCCGACACGGTCTCGGGATCAGAGGGACCCATCAGGTTCTGGTTCGGGGAGCTCAGCTTGACGGCCTTCGGGATCTTTCTCCATACGCTCCACGTCACTTTGCCGTTGCCCGTTGCCGTCCACGGAAGGTGGATCGCCTGACCTGTGGTGGTGCCGCTGATCGTGTTCGTCTTGGTCTGGTCGAACACGGCCGGGCCGTTCAGGGTCGCCGTGTACTGGATGCCCGCGATTTCGACGCCGTTCTCGGTCGTGATGCTCGGGGTGACCGTTCCCTTGCGTTTGCCGATGGTGTACTGGTATCTCATGTCGAGGTTCGAGGGCGTGTTGGCGACCGCCTCCGTCCACAGGCTGTTCATTTTGGCCGTGTACGTGTCCCAGCTGGTGCCGTCCTTCCAGCCGAGGCGTTCGATGCCCGACAGGTATTCGTTGCCCATCGGGTCGAGCTTCTGGTGGATGAGGCCTGCGATCGCGGCCTGCGTGAGGTCGTCCGTGTTCCCGTTGTACTTGTCGGTCAGCCATGCGAGCCGCTGCGCGTCCGGTTTCGTCTTCGCGTCGGTCCACTCGCCCCACGTGCCCGCCGTGCCCGTGTAGAGCGTGTCGGCCTGGATGCAGTACACGTTCTTCCCGTTGACCTTGTCGACCACGCCGAGCGACTGCTCCATGCCCTCGTACTTGTGTCCGTTGCTGAACGTGATCGTGCCCAGGTTCGCCCACAGGCCCGGGTTGCCGTTCTGGATGGAGCGCTCAAACGGATCACGCATGTCGGCCGCGTCCGCCGTGCCCGCGACGAGCATGCCCGCCGCCAGGGTGGCGGCTGCCGCGACGCCCGCGGCGAGCGTGCGCGCCCAGTGTCTGTCGTTATGAGTCGAACCCATAAGGATGTTTCCTTTCTGTCGGATAGGGGACGGCGTACGTCCGCCCCCGCACGCGCGTCTATGCGGGCCGGAAAGGCATGATCGTCCCGGGACATGGAAGAACGGCATGGGATTGGATTTGACGGTTTCTAGCCGAGCGCGTCCCTGACCTTGACGACGATGTCGAGCAACGGGGACAGGAGACCCGTCGGCCCGTACGTCCTTCGCAGCCGATCGTATTCGACGCACGCGTCCCGGACGGTCACGTCCCAGCCCTCACGGGCGATTAGCGGATACCGGCCGGCCGTGTTCAGGCTGCGGCGCACCGGCCCGAACATCAACCGGTATCGGAGCCATGCGAGACGCGGCCGCGCGGAATCCTCCAACGTTCGCGCCCGGTCGAGGATGAGCGTCGCACCGTAACGCAGCATGCAGGCGCGAACCGTCATGTCAAGGTCCTCCGCGTCGCCGGTCCGGTACGTCCACCCGGGGTATGGGACGCGACGGGAGCGCATGCCGTCCATCAGGCCGCGCCGTTCCCGCCCGGCCACGCATACGCTGGCGCTTAGGCCGGTGGCCCGGCCCATGACCATGAGCATCGCGGAATCCCCCGCCGTCCGCCCCATGACCAGGCTCCGCTCGGAATAGCGGAACGGGGACCGATCCCGTCTCCACGAGGCGTCCCGATGGAAGTAGCGCGCCGGGTTCGCGTCGAACACGCCGTGCCCGATGAGGAACGGCCGTATCGTGATATGCCCCTGTCCCGTCATGGCGGCCCATGGTACGCGCGTCCGAACCGGCCGGTCCCGTCGTGTCCCGTGATGCGGACGGGGGATGGCATCCCAGCCGGCCGCGTAGCCGACGGCCAGGAGCATGAGGCGCGGAGCCCACACGCCGCCGGCGGCGAACGGGGCGAGCACGGCGGCGAACAGGGCGAGACGCGCGGGCCATGGGCCGGGGCCCGCCGCCCGCGCCCACCGTTCCCGGCCCGCGTCCAGGAGCATGAGGGGGACGAGCCAGCGCAGCAGGATTCCCGCGGCCGGCCAGAACAGGATGACGATCGGGGTCATGCCTCCCGTATGCGTCCGTCCGGAACGCATACGGGAGGCATGCAGCAGGGGACGCCCGTCCCCGCACCCACAAGGAAAGGAAACCGTCATGACCGATCAGGAGCCGGGAGCCCAGCTCACCCAATCATACGAATCCCAGTCATACGCGCCGCAGGAGAGCAAGCGCCCCGAAATCACGACCGTCGCGTTCGGCGGATACCGGACGGAGGATGTGGACCGTCTGGTCGACCAGTACGAGGAGAGGATGGCCGGATACCGGCGCAGCCTCGCCCGGCAGATCGCGATCGCCGACAACCTGAGGAACCTGAACACGCGGCTGACCGCCCAATTGGAGGCCGCCTGCCGGGAACGCGACGAACTGCGCCACCGGGCGGAAAGCCCGTTCGAGGCGGCCGGCAAGGCCGCGCAGGACCTCGTCGACAACGCGAGGAACACGGCGCGCGACACGATCGCGGAGGCGCGGGCGCAGGCAAAAGGCATCCTCGACGAGGCGAACGCGAAGGCGGGGGACGTCGTCGCGTCCGCGAAGCAGACCGCCGACGGGCTCGCCGAGGAACACAAGAGGGAGCATGACAAGGCGATGGCCGACCTCGCCGAGCAACGCGACGCGTTGAAGACGGAGCACGCGAAGGCCATGGCCGACATCGAAACGCGCCGCAAGGACGCGCAGACCGCGATCGCGGAACGCGAACGACGGGCGGGGGAACTCGAACAACGGGCCAGAGGGACGGTGGACGAGATCCGGGAGACCCTGAAGAACGCGATCCGCACGCTCGACGACTGAAAACGAACGGGATCAAGGGGATGCGGGCATGCGGCCGTCCGGACCGTTTCGCCCGCATCACGATCCCCTCTCAAGCGCATACCGGGTGCGCATTCTCCCAACGAAACGCGAACCAAGCAGCCCCATGATGGCGTGAGACGTGGAGCGACCACCCGCAAGGATGGCCTGCAAGCCAGAACAAACCAGTTTGCAACGGACAAGACCATACCCGCGTCCATACGCCGGATCGGTCCAGCCCGGTTCGCCGCATGGACGCGGGTATGGTCGGGCGGACGGCGACGCCCAGGAGCATCCACGCCCAGACGTTGACGGGCGTCAGACGGCGAGCCTTTCGCGCACGCGGAGCGCCCAGTCGACCGCCATGGCGGCCTGCGGGGGCACGACCCCGTTGCCCAGGGCGCGCAGTTGGAGGTTCCTGTGATTGCCGTCCACATGCCGCCAGATCGCCGGATCGGTGACCCAGCCGTCCTCCAGGCCCATCATCCATTCCACGAACCTCGGGGATAGGTGGGCGGCCGACGGGAACCGGGGGCCTTCGAATCGGGTCTTCCAATAACCGAGCACGCTTTTGTCGGGCAGACGGGTCGCGGGGATCGGGATGTCCGGGTCCATGTCCTTGCAGCCGGGCCAGAACATGGGGTCGATGAGGCTCATCCCCCGGTCGGTTTCACGCCAGAGCGCGAGCATGCGGTCGCGCATCGGCTGGTCCAGCCGGGCTTTCGGATGCGCGTCGAACGGGGCGTGGCGGGCGAGCCAGTACGGTTCGAACAGCGTGGGGTCGTCGGCGTTCGCCCCGACCCAGCGGCGCAGGCCGCCGGTCGCCTGCGTGGGACAGGGGGCGGGACGGCCGGACACCCGCTCCCAGCGGCGGATCGCGGCGGCGAACCGGCCGAAGCGCACGCCCCGCCCGTCGTCCAGACCCCAGAGTCCCCCATGATAGGGGCCGGGCGCGGGGATCGCGCGCGTCCCCTGTTCGACGGCGCCGGTCATGCATGTCTGGTCGTTCCTCTGATTGCGGCCTTTCACGTCGCTGGCGCGCGGCGTGGGCATCATATCCACATCATCCGTCATCACGTCCTCCCTCAGGTTCCCGGTCGAATCGCGTCGGCTCCCGTCCCGGTCGCCGCGACGCAGGACGCGTTCCAACGCGGCCCCGTCGCGGGGCGCGATCGCATCCATGCAGTTCGGCGTGGCGAACAGGCGGGCTTCCGGCAGGATGTCGATGTCGTCGCTCTTCTCCGCCCAGTCGGCGACGGTGACCGCATGCCCCATGGCCGCGCGGCGTTCCGGGATCATCGTGCCCCCGTTCCACTCGTTCGACGTGGGCGTGGGCAGGTGGTCGATGTCGTCGCGCAGGTTCCGGTAGCCGGCGCCTTTTCCGGCGCGCGGCCGTTCCGCATCCGCATGCGGGGGCAGCATGTCCATACAGTTCGGCGTGCCCGGCAGTTCGTTTTCGCTCATGCCCGTCGTATGCGTTCCCATGATCCGGATCTCCCCCGCGTCGAGGATCGCGTTCACCAGGGCGACGCCCCGCCAGTTCTCCCCCGGCCGCCAGCAGCCGCGCACCGTATGCCGGGTCGCGTCCATCACCGTCGGCGTGGGCAGCCACAGATCGTCATCAGTCATGGCCACGGGTATGCGTCAGGCGGGGCAGGCGTATCGGATCATGGAAACGGGACGGTCCCCGCCGTTCCAGACCCTTAGTCTTGGCCGCATGGACATCATCCGCTTGACTTCCTCCCCCGCCTAAAGAGGCGGGAGTCTGCGCCACCCAAACAAAGATCAAGACTCCCAGTATTTCCTTCATGCCCGATCCTCCCCCATGCCAATCCAATCTCACGAAATCGCGGGAATGGCCGAACAAGGTCTTCCCCCGATGGTCACGAACATGGACGGGTGGTCGCCCATGTGGTCAAATACGCGAACGAGGCGGGGCGAGCCCATGCCGCTGCGATCCCGGTTCGGGTATCCGCTTTCCATACGAGGATCGCGCGATCCGGCTGGAATGGCGCGAGACGGGACCCGAAGGGCCTATGGACAAAGAAACCCGGCATGCCCGCGATTTCTCCATGCGCAACGAAGCCGACCATGCCCCGGGTCCTACAGGAGATTGATCGCATCCGCCAATCCGAGCTGCGCGCCCCGCCTCCGGCGGCGGACCGCATCCTCCGCTGTGCCCGCCTTCACGCTGTCGTACAACGCGTTCGGCGTGGGCAGCATGACGGCCGCCGTCCGCAAATCCGGCGCCCCGTCCCCGTGCACGCCCGCCCCGTTCGCATCGTTCGCCCTCGGGGTCGGCAGCTTCGAATCATGCTCCCTGACCTTCTCCGGGTCCATACGGCCCGGCAGGTCCATGAGACGCACCTGCGTGGACAGGAACGTGCTCCTGTCCAACGGGCGGCCCGACGTGGCCGGGGCGGCGAACACCCCGTCCGACTGCTTCGGCGTGTACAGGAACCCGTCGGCCGGGATCCCCGCAGCCTGCGCGGGCAGGGGCGCATCCCCCGTCCCATACGCCTGGCCCGGGCCGCCCTTCGCCCCGTCGGACGCCTTCGGCGTCGCCAAAACGGAACCGGCCGCCGGCTCCGGGACCTTCAGCCACGATTCGGGCACCGTATACACGCGGCCGGCGGCCATCACGCCGGACTTCGGCCACGCGTCCATGAACACGTCCACGTCCCCGAACAGATCCGGCTCGCCCGTCGTCCACACATCCCTGTCCGCATCCCACACGCCCCATGCGCGCCCCCTCGGCCTCATGGGCGGCAGTTGGGCGAGACGCCTCAGCCGGGCGTTCGACGGTTCGCGCGCCGACTTCGGATCGCGCGGCCATGCGGTCACGAAGATGCGCAGCCTGTGGTGGGGGGCGCCGATGTCGGCCGCCTCAAGGCCTCGCCACACCGCGTCGTAGCCCAGATTCGCCAGATCGCCCAGCACACGGCCGAGCGCCCGGATCGTGGGCGCCGTATGCACGCCGGACAACCGTTCGTCATCCGCCAGCACCATGTCGCCCCTCACCTCGAACACGCGGCGGCCGCACTGCCTGCACGTGACGGGCGAGCACCGCTCCGGATCCGCATGCAGGAAACCGCGCAGGACGACGGCCAGGGGCTGCGAGGTTTCCTCCTTGGGATCCGGGGCTTCGAATCCGTCGGGCAGTTCGAGGTCCGGAATTTCGCAGGAGCATAATCCGGCCTTGTCCAACGCTTCGGAGCGGAGCGCGTCCATGCGCTCGTCCTCCTTGGAGACGCTGATGCCGCTCAGGAGTCCGGCCACGTTCTCCGCGACCACGAGACTGGGGCGGATGATGCCGATTCCCTTGGCGTAGTCGAGCCACAGGCCGCTTCGCGTTCCCGCCTTCAACCCGGCACGGAACCCCGCAAGAGAAAGGGACTGGCAGCAGAATCCGCCGGCCATCACCTCGATGTCCTTGTATTTCTCCCAGTCGATTTTCGTGATGTCGCCCAATCGGCGGGCTTTCGGCGCGTGATGGGAGCCAAGGGCGAGAGGCCCGGGTTCGATGTCGGACCATCCGACCAGTTCCCCCTCGCCGATCGCCTTGGATACGCCGATGTCGAGGCCGAGATAGCCGGAGAACAGGGAAATCGTCTTGTATGTCTTGTTCTGCATACGCGGCTGTATGCGTTCCGAGGCATTCGAAAAAACCCGTCAGCCGTTGCAGATGACTTCGCTCTGGCGACAAGCTAAAACAAAGTCATCTGCAACGGATCAATCCTCGACGATCCCGTCGGGCGTCCATTCGCATGCATAATAGGGTCCGTTGTCGGTCATCCACCCGTCCTTCCCGTCCGCCGGACGCCCCTCGTAGCGGCTGATGTCGGCGATGGCCGGATCGTCGGTCTTGTGGAGGCGGATGAGGTCGCCCGGCTCCGGTTCGCGCCGTACGGCCTCGGGCAGCACGGCGTCCGGGTCGGGGAACGCGGAGCCGTCCCCGACCCAATGGTCGGTGCAGTCCGAGTCCACGATGTAGGATTCGCCCGCATCGGTCCTGCCGGCCAATGCGGGGCGGAAGCGCGACCATTCGTCGCCGTCCCGTTGGATCAAGATCCCGCCTTTGATGCGGTCGAGGAGGCTTGCGGGCAGGTTCTCCCAACCGATGATGTCCTCGTTCATGCCCGCGCGCATGCGTCCCCGACGCATGGCCTCCGGTTCCGCGGACGGGTTCGAGGACATGGTGCTCACGGCCGTCGACCTCGGCATCGGCCCGACGACCATTCCCATCCGACGGACGGTCCACAAGACGACGATCCGGCTATGCGCCGTCGCGGGGGCGCATAGCCGGATCGCATGGTCATGGACAGGAACAATCGAAGCCACCGGGCGAAGGGCCTTCCCCAAGGGTGTGCGGGCACCTTCGAGCCGGCGTCCGGCACGGCGGGCGGAGACGTCATGCCGCCCGCCGCCGAGGATCTCGACCCGAAACGCTACGGGCACAAGAGGGCCGTCAGGCTTGTGAACTGGCGGGTCGAACACGATCCGACCAGCCTGTGGCTGCAAGACCGGCTCAAGGCCACCATGCCCGGCGTGGACGCGGACGGCAACCCGTTCGACTACCGGGACGAGCCGGTGCTCGACCCGGCGGCCGAGGCGCGCATGATCGACGACGCGGTCTACCGGGAGGATGCGGACGGACGCCCGCACTACGGGCGGATCATGCGCGCCCTCGCCTCCTGGTATCCGAACGAGGCGGAACGCTTCGACATGGCGCGCAGGATCGCGGAGGACCGGTGCGACGCGCTGCGACGCAACGTGATCGGCGACCCGGCCCGATGCTACTCCGCCAGGCTCGTCGGCTACGCGCTCACCCGCCCCGTGCGCATGGAGGCGATCCTCGCCCGTCCGCCCTACAATCTGAGCGCGCACCGGATGCGCGTCGGCAAACGGTACATGGACCGGATCGGCGCGTACGCGCGCGAACACGGCGGACGACTGCCCGACAAAAGGCAGCGCGACCGGATCTGGGACGAGAACATGGGCGACTTCATCCACGAGAAGATCGCGAAGGGCGTCCAGTACGGGCGCGGCATGTACTATTCCGACGGGTCGAACGCGCGCCCCGAATACCATGGGCGCCCGCCCCGTCTGGACGCGGACGGGAACCCGTTCAACGCGCGCGAGGACTTCGAACGCATGCTGGCCGCCGGACGTGCGGAGCTCGGTCGGACGCCCGCCGAATTCGACGACGTGGTCAACAGGATGGACGCGCATGCGGCGTTCGCCCCGGGGGGCGCGGACGCGCACGCCGCATGGGCGGAGGCGCGCCGGCGCGGCCTGGACGTGCGCCTGGTCGAGGCCGCGCTCGACGTGGACGCGTCGGACGCGGCCGCATGGGAGGCGGAGTATCAGGCGAGCTCGGGCACCCGGTAGGTGCGGGGCACGGCCGCGCCCGCGGGCCACATGTCATGGTCGCGGGCGAACCTGACCGTCACGTTGACGACGGTCCCGGGCATGGGGCGGGCGAGCATCGCGTCCAGGCCCTTTTTGTCGCCGGCCAGCCAGAACACGAGGAGCGCGAGGTCCATGGCGCCGGCCGCGCATCCGGGCCTCGTCCCGACGAGCGTCGAAAGCGTGTCGCGCGCGGCCGTCAGCCGGCCGGGCCTGGGCGTGACGGGGATGGGACGGCGGCGCAGCACGTCCATCGCCTCCCCCATGCCGGCGGGCAGGCGCGGGTGATCCGCGGCGCGTGCGGCGAGCGTGCGCGCGTCGCACGTCGGGTCGAGGAGGGCGAGCGCCATCATGTCGCGTCCCCTGGGATCGTTCAGGCCGGCGGCGAGCCGGTCGGCGGTCTGGTCGTTCATCCACGTGCCCGCGCCGCCTTCGAGGCGCGCGATCCACTCGTTGGCCAGGTTCATGTAGTCTTCCATTGCCGTTCCTCCGTTTCGACGGTGTTGTGCGCCCCGGGTATGCGTTCCCCGTCCGTCAGAAGAGCGGGAGGCTTGCGGGGCGTTCGAGCCGGTCGGCCGTGAGCGGCAGGTACGTGGGGTCGAGCTCCGTGGCCGCGCACCGCAGGCCTTCCCGCCGGCATGCGTCCAGTGTGGTGCCGGAGCCGGCGAACGGGTCGAGGACGAGGCCGTGGGGCGGGCATGCGAGGCGGGCGAGCCATCGGGTCAGGTCCAGGGGTTTGACGGTCGGGTGGGCGAGCCGTCTTTCGCCCGCCGGCACGGTCAGGGCGAGCGCCGCCGTGTCGAGCAGGCACGCGGGGTACGCGTCCGCCCCGGATTCGAGTCCCAGGCGCGCGCAGCACGCCTTCCACGCCTTGTCCCGTGTCCGGGGGCGGACGATGCGTTCCAGGACGCGCACGGGCCTGTCCTGCGCTTTCGGGCAGTAGTAGAAGCGCGGCGCGTCCGCGGGCAGGAGCCGGGCCATGGCCTTGTCCATGAGGACGTTCGACGGGTGGCGGCCCGGTATGCGCGGCCCCATGGGCCTGGGCGTGTCCGAATCGCGGAACGTGTCGCCGCCGCGCGGCGCGTCCGGACGCCCCCCGGCGGTCGCGTTGAGCCGGTAGCGGCGCCCCAGCTCCCCCATGTCCGCGTCCAGGGCGCAGGCGGCCACGTTCAGGGCGCCCGTCCCGTGGTCCATGAGGTTGCGGCCGAGCATGGACTCGCGGGGGCGCTGGGCGACGAGGATCGGCTCCCATGCGGGTTTGAGCGCCGGGTTGAACCCGCGCCAGGGCCGCGCCTCGCGGGTCTTCGCCTCGTAGCGTTCCGTGTAGGCGACGTTGCGTTCCAGGGACGCGGAGTCGCGTATGACGCCGGTCCGGTCGTCCTTCACGCCGAGCGCCCGGTCGACCGCATGGTCGCCCCATTCGCCCTTCGGCATGCCGGACGCGTACAGCCAGCAGAACTGGTCGCGGATCAGCCAGCCCGCGTCCTCCATGGCGCAGGCGAGCCGGTGCCAGGTGCGGGGCGAGCCGAACACGAGGGCGAACGCGCCGGGGCGGACCATGCCGAGCATGGCCGTCCAGAATTCCGGGTCGAAGGCGATGCCGGTGGAGTCCCAGCGTTTCACCTCGCCCGCGGTGCCCAGGCCGAGCTCGTAGGGCGGGTCGGTGACGATCGCGTCCGCGGGCGCGTCGAGGAGGCCGGGCAGGCGTCTCGCGTCCGCGTTGTACAGGGTCAGGCCGTCATGGTCGATGAATGGTCTCATGGGCCCCGTGTATGCGTCCGCCGGGGCGGGCGTCGGGCCCGTATGCATTCCGGGCGGGCTGTATGCATCCGTATGCATCGGGGGATGCATACATCTTTTCTTTCCGTTTCGGCTTGTTTCCGACGTTCCGGGGATGGTCCGGAGGCGTGTATGCATTGTATGCATCATTCCCTTATAGGGGATTCGGGAAAAAGGAAGGAAACCCCATATATTGATGCATACAATGCATACAAGAGAAAGGAATTATATTTTTTCCTTTATATATAAGGGTTTTCGGGCCTTTTCCCAAGCCTTTTCTGTATGCATCCCCGGATGCATACAGATGCATACACGCATACAAAACGGGCCGGAAAACTTTACAATATTGTAAAGCCCCGGCCCCGGACTTTACAATATTGTAAAGTCCGGGGCCGGGGAGCCCGGCGAAACGGATCGGAGGATCGCATGGAAGACGGGAACGTGAAGGCGACGCTCGACATGCTCGCCGGACTGGGACTGGACGTGCGCGTGATGCGCGAGACGCCGTTCCTCGCCGTCGTGGAGAACCCCGCCATCCCCTCGCGCAGGGTCGCCGTCGCCGTCCCGGACGGGGACGGGCCCGCCCGGGCCGCCATGTTCGAAACCGACCCGCGCACCGGCCGCAACCGGCCGCACGGGGATTCCGCGGCCGTCCCCCGCGACGACCCGTGGCCGACGGTCGCCGGCATGTGCCGGACATGGCTGGCCGGGCTCGGCGCGCTCGGGGACGCCGCCGGGCTCACCCGGGCCGAACTCGCCCGCAGGACGGGCGTCGCGGCCACCAGGATCAGCGAATACGCCCGGCCGCGCCCCGGGCGCGCGGATCCCGCCAACATGACGCTGCGCACCGCCCGCGCACTGGCCCGCGCGCTCGGCGTCACCATCGACGCCCTGTACGACACCATGGCGATGCGCATCCCGGAAAACGGGCCGACGGCCCGACAGGCGGGAACATCCGATCCGGCCCGCCGGGCATGAAAAAAGGCCCGCACGGCACGTCGCCATGCGGGCCCGGGATGCGCCCCGGCTAGGGGCGGACGAGCAGGAAACGGTACGGGAGCGGATCCGTCTCGCCGCGCATCCACACGCGCAGCAGCGGCCACCCCGCGGCCCGCGCCGCCGACGCCGCATCCGACAGGTCCGAGACGGCGTCGACGATCAGGTTCGCGATCCCGTCCGCGGACACGAACGCGTCAGGCAGGCCCGGGATGCGCGCCGGCAGGCCGTCGCGCTCCATACGGTACAGCTCCCACACGTGCAGCACGCTCGCATCATACGGGTGCGCTTCCGGCCCCGCATGATCCGACCCGTCGCGCAGACGCCCGGCGGCCGCGAGGGCGGCCGCATGCGGCAGGATCGCGACGAGCCTGTCCGCACGCCTGTCGAACTCGCGGACCGTCATGCCGGACGGCATGTCACGGCTCGAATCCCACGCCACGTGCACGTTCAGGACCCCGTCGAACGTCTCGAACGGGGTCAGCTTCGAATCGGCTATGATACGCCCCCTCTTCCGGTCAGACGCCCATGCCCGCGAACGGGTCCGGGACGCCGGCCGCCGACGCGTCCGGCAGGCCGAACGCCGCCAGCGGGTCGGTTTCGCCGCCGATGCGCTCCCCGTCGCCCGTCTTGACGACCGCGTTCAGCATGGCGCCCACGCCCGAATTGTCCTGCCTGTACGGGTACAGCCAGATGTTGGCGCGCACGATCGCGCCCGAATACAGTTCGTTGGCGGTCAGACGTCGACGGTTCTGGTCCACGACCCAGCCCGCGGCGACGAGGTCGTTCTTCGTGCCG
This sequence comes from Bifidobacterium longum subsp. longum JCM 1217, assembly GCF_000196555.1. Lineage (NCBI taxonomy): Bacteria > Bacillati > Actinomycetota > Actinomycetes > Bifidobacteriales > Bifidobacteriaceae > Bifidobacterium > Bifidobacterium longum. The sequence goes on from NC_015067.1 coordinate 1,197,588, forward strand.
GCCTTCAGGATCCAATGGCCCTCATACTCCTTGTACACGTCCTTCTTCAGCTTGCCCACGTTGTCGCCCCTGGTGAACACGGCCGTGTCCCCGTCCTCGACGGGCAGGCCCAGGCGCTTCACCCAATCCGCGTCGTCCATGCTGTGCCCGGCGAACGGCGCGTACGACTTGCCGTCCCTGCCGGGTTCGCCGTCGATGCCGCGGCGGATCGCCTCCGTGCATTTGGCCTGCAGGTCGCGCATCATCTTCTGGGCGTCCGGATCCTTCTTGTCGAACAGGATGGACAGCGTGTACTTGCCGTTCTTCGGATCCGTGTCGAACAGGTGCGGGAAGTTCGCGATCCCGGGCACTGTCACGAGGTTCAGGCGTTCCGCCTGCTGGTTCTGGTCAGCCATCAATGGGCTCCTTTCCGATCATGGTGGGCCGCCCCACGATGGTTGCGGTCCGACGGTTCCCGTCAGCGTCCGGTATGCGTCCCCGGCTCACGCGCGGATGCTTTCCGGCCGGAAGCCCACGTCCTGGATGTCCGGCCCGTCGATGCGCACCGTCGTCAGCTCCCGCCCGTCGAACAGGGCCGCGTACGCGCCGTCCGCGAACGGGATGGAGTCGCCCGCGCACAGGGCGCCCGCCTCGTGGGCGAGCCGGCGCGCCTGCTCCCCGTCGCCCAGGTCCGCCAGCGATTCGATCCGGTCCTTCAAACCCCAGGCGCGCGCGTCGTCCTCCACGCCGCGCGCCCGCCCCCGCCGGCGGGCCGGCGGGGGCGGGACCACGTCCCCGCCGGCGGCCCGCATGGGCGCGAACGTGCCCGCATACCCCTGCGGCAGGCCGCCCGGCCTGTGCGCCCTGTTGTTCCTGTCCACGCTCATTCCAGCTCCTTCCGGTCGTCGTCCCGCATGCTATGCGCCCGCCCGTCCGGCCACGCGTAGCCGCGCAGACGGGCGGGGAAATATTTCAGGCGCGACCGGTACAGCAGCCACGTGCGCAGGAGGGTCGGTATCCCGTCCGACTTGCGCAGGTTGTGGCGGGCGCACAGGCCGACCAGATTGTGCCGGTCCGTGGCCCCGCCCCTCGACCACGGGTAATGATGGTCCATATGCTCGATCGGCCCCCGGCATCGCAGCAGGCCGAACAGGCCCCGATGCTCGCACCGGCCGCCCGCCGCCATGCGGATCCACGTCCGGTCCGCGTCCGGAAACAGGCGGACCGGATCCCGGTCGAACGGGTTGTCGGGCTTCGGCATGCGCAGGTTCGCGAGGGCCAGGAGCGCGATCAGGACGACGGCCGCGGCCAGAATCGGGACGAGGCGCGCGCCCGACGCGTCCCGGATCTGACGGAGCATGCGCGCCAGCCCCGCCGCACGCTCCCCCGCATGCCACGGGTCCACGGCCGTGTCCGCCGCGTATTCGGGCGAATCCTCCGCCAGGCCGGCCCTGAGCCGGCGGGCCAGGAGCGTCCAGTACGCGCCCGCCAGGCCGCCCGCGCCGGCCAGCGCGCCCGCCGCGTACGAGGCGACGCGGAGCAGACGGTACGCCTCCCAGGCGCGGCGGATCGTGCGCCGCACGCTCACAGCAGCCCGATCAGCCAGGACAGGAGCCGCCACACGGGGATGAGGAGGAACGAGCCCACGCCGATCAGGGCCGCCCACGGCGACCACCGGTCCGTGTCCGACGCGAACCGGTCGCGTTCCCTGTCCTCCGATTCGCGGCTCATCGCAACGCCTCCATGTCCCCGTCGGACGCGAGCCCCATGCGATTGAGGAGGCGCATCGCCGCGACCGCGTCCCCGTGCAGGTCCGACACCCATGCGGCGAGCGCGTCCCGGTCGGGCCGGTCGGGGAACAGGCCGGGCCAGACGCGCATGGCCGCGCGGATCACGCCCGTCGCCCCCTCCCGGTCGCCGTGCGCGTCCATGTCGAGGGCGCGCATGCCCGCCAACGCCAGATTGGCCGTCAACGCCAGGCCGGCCGTCCGCCGGGCGAACCCGATCTGCTCGCCGGCCGGATACCCGCCGGGCCAGGCTTTCAGCATGCGCGCGCGCATCCGTTCCACGACCAGCATCGTCCCCGCGTCATCCGCGTCCCCGTCGAGGGCGGCGAGCGTGCGGGCCGCCGCGTCCGCGTCCGACGGCGCGTCCTCCACGGACGCGTACCAGACGCCGTCCCCCGTGTCGGCGAGCAGGCCCATCGCGTCCAGGGCGACGGTGACGCGGGTCGCGTACCCCGGGTCCGTCTCATGCGGGTAGCGGGCCCAGATCTCGTCGGGCAGCCATGCGAACGGGAGGGCGAGCAGTTCCATGGTGCGCGGCGAATCCGGTCTGACGGCCATGGGTTCGGGTATGGGCAGCGGGCCCGTGCCGGGGGCGAGCAGCCATCCGGGCGGCGTGCCATGCCCCAGCTGGTAGGCGACGGCGGTCC